>JAKANY010000010.1 GCA_021823525.1 Actinomycetes bacterium | reverse complement strand
CAAGCAGCGATAGACTGGGCCGCTCGAGTACCCCGCCGCGTGGCCGTGGGTCGGGAAGGACAGACGTCGTGGCAGTGAAACTCCGTTTGGTGCGGATGGGCAAGAAGAAGCAGCCGACCTACCGCGTGGTGGCCATCGACAGCCGTCGCTCGCGCTCGGGCGCCTTCTTGGAGATCGTCGGCACCTACCAGCCCCGGGGCCTGTCGACCGCCGAGCCCGAGACCGTGGTCACCATCGACAACGACCGCGCCGTGCGCTGGCTGCGCAACGGCGCCCAGCCCACCGAGCGCGTGGCTCGACTGCTCGAGCGCAGCGGTGCCATGGCGGCCTTCCGTGCGGGGGCGACGCCGGTCACCCCGGCCGAGCCGGTGCTCGAGACTGCGACCGCCGTCGAGGTCGACCCGTCGTGAGCGACGACCTGACGCCCGACTACGTCGAGGGCGACGTCAACGAAGTCGCGGGTCCCCTCGCCCCGCTGTCGACCGACGTCCTGCGCTACCTCGCCTCGGCCCTGGCCGACGAGCCCGACGCAGTGCGCATCGACGTGTCGCGCCGCCACGACAAGGTCGTGCTCGCGCTGACCGTGGGCGCCGAGGACATGGGGCGCATCATCGGACGGCGCGGGCGGACCGCGCAGGCGATCCGAGCGATGGTCGCCGCGGCGGGAGCTCGCGAGGGCGTGACGACCTCGGTCGACATCGTCGACTGACGTGCCCGAGGGGCGCCTGCTCGAAGTGGGGCGCATCGTCCGGACCCACGGACTGCGCGGCGAGGTGGTGGTCGACCTGTGGACCGAGCGCCGCGAGCGGCTAGCGCCGGGTGCGCGACTGCACACCGCGCGCGGCGAGCTGGTGGTGCGCGCGGCCCATCCGCACGGCCGGGTCTTCCTCGTGTCCTTCGAGGGGCTGGAGCGTCGCGAGGACGCCGAGCCCTGGCGCGGCGCGGTCCTGTCGGCGCCGGCACCCGAGTCGCACGACGACGACGGGATCTGGATCGACGACCTCTTCGGCGCCGCCGTCTACGACCGGGACGGGCGGTGCCACGGGACCGTCACGGGGGTCGAGGCGAACCCGGCCAGCGATCTGCTCGTCCTGGACGACGGGACGCTGGTGCCCCTGCACTTCGTGACGCGCGTCGTGGCCCACGAGCGCGTCGACGTCGACGTTCCCGAGGGGATCTTCCCGTGACCTTCGCCCTGGACGTCATCACGATCTTTCCCGAGGCCGTATCGGACTACGCGCGCACCTCGATCCTGGGTCGCGCCGCGGCCGAGGGCCACTGGCAGCTGCGCACCCTCGACCCGCGCACCATGACGTCGGACCCGCACCGCACCGTCGACGACGCGCCCTACGGCGGCGGGGCGGGCATGGTGATGCGCGCCGAGCCGCTCGGCGCCCTGGTCGAGCACGTCACCGACCTCGCCCGGCCGGTCCTGGCCCTGACGCCCGCGGGACGACCCTTCACCCAGGCCGATGCACGGCGCCTGGCCGCGGGGCCCGGTCTGACGCTGCTGTGCGGGCGCTACGAGGGGATCGACCAGCGCGCGCTCGACCTGGTGGCCGACGAGGAGGTCACCGTCGGCGACTTCGTCCTGGCCGGGGGGGAGGCGGCCGCCCTGTGCGTCATCGAGGCCGTCGTGCGCCTGCTGCCCGGGGTTCTGGGCAACGAGGCGTCGCTGGACGAGGAGAGCTTCGCCGCGGGGCTCCTGGAGTACCCCCAGTACACGCGCCCGGCGGTCTGGCGGGGCCGCGAGGTGCCCGCCGTTCTGCTCTCGGGCGATCACGGGGCGATCGCCGCCTGGCGGCACGCGGCAGCGCTGGCGCGTACCCGGGACCGGCGCCCGGACCTCCTGGCCGCACGGGGGGGACTCAGCGCCGCCGAGCGCGACCTGCTCGCCGCCCACGGGTTGGATGACCCGCCGGCCGGCGAGTAGACTCTATTGACCCGAGACCCGGAGGCTGCCATGATCCCGACCGAACTGATCGACCGTGACTCGCTGCGCACCGACGTCCCGGCGTTCCGCCCCGGCGACACCCTCAAGGTGCACGTCCGGGTGGTGGAGGGGACGCGCGAGCGCGTCCAGGTGTTCCAGGGCGTGGTCCTGCGCCGCCAGGGCGCCGGGCTCCACGAGACCTTCACCGTGCGCAAGGTGAGTTTCGGCGTGGGCGTGGAGCGGACCTTCCCGGTCCACACGCCGACGATCGCCAAGATCGAGGTCGAGTCCTACGGCGACGTGCGGCGCGCCAAGCTCTACTACCTGCGCTCGCTGCGGGGACGGGCGGCTCGGATCAAGGAGCGCCGCGTCGTCGAGCGCGCGTAGCGCGCCATGGGCGAGGAAGAGCTCGACGACTACGAGGCGAGCCTCGAGCTGTCGCTGGTCCAGGAGTACAAGGCGGTGGTGGGGATGTTCCACTACGCCGTCGAGACCGACCGGCGCTTCTATCTGGCCAACGACGTCGCCGTCGACGTCAAGGACACGTCGCCCCCGATGGTCGAGCTGACGCTGAGCGACGCGTGGGTCTGGGACATGTACCGCGCGGCGCGCTTCGTCCCCTCGGTGAGGGTCCTGACCTTCCGCGACGTGAACATCGAGCGCCTGCCCAAGGACGAGCTCTAGGGTCGTGACTCTGGTCCGCGTGACCGTGGCGCTGGCGGGAGCGGCCGACGTGGCGCTGGCCCCGGGCGACCTGCTCGACGTGCCCGACGGCGTGGCCGCGCTGGCGGTCGCGGCGCGCGGCGTCGACGGCGTCGGTCCGTGGCTGCGGGTGGGGCCGGACTACCCGGCGTCCCTGGCCGCGCGCGACCTGGCCGCGCTGAGCTGGGTCGTGGACGTCCGCGACGCGGTCGTGGAGGGTCCGCGCGCCGCGGACCAGGCCCGCGTCGTGGCCGCGATGCTCACCGACGACGAGGTGAACCTGGTCACACCCGTGGCGACGCTGCGCGGCGCCTACAACCGCCCCGCCCCGCCCCGGCCCATCACCGTGTGGGCCTACGTCGACGGCGAGCTGCGCGTGGGGGACCGCCGGCTGCGCGCTCGCGACGAGGCCGGCGCGGTGTTCGGGCCGGCGTGAGGCCGACCGAGCACCCGAGCGCCCGCAGTAGGTTGGGAGCGATGAACATCGGGGCGCACGTCCGGGGAGGCGGGACGCTCATCCCGTCGCTGCAGGCCGGCGCGGACCTCGGGGCGACCTCGATCCAGGTCTTCGTCCAGAGCCCGCGCGCCTGGAAGCCGACCCAGTACGCGCCCGAGGTGCTCGAGGCGTTCCGCGAGGCCCAGCGCGACCACCCCACGATCACGCACACCTTCTGCCACGCCACCTACCTGATCAACCTGGCCTCCGACGACGAGGAGTTGTTCGCGCGCTCGCGCGAGGCGCTGGCCCACAATCTGCGGGTGGGGCGCGGCATGGGCGCCGCGGGCGTCGTGCTGCACCTGGGCAGCCACAAGGGAGCGGGCTTCGAGGGCGCCGTGGCGCAGGTGGCCGGGGCGCTGGTCGCCGCGCTCGACGACGCCGGCACAGCGGCGGGCGAGTGCCCCGTCCTGATGGAGAACGCCGCGGGGGCGGGCGGGACGGTGGGGCGCAGCCTCGAGGAGCTCGAGGCGGTCCTTGAGGCGACGGGTCGCGACGAGCGCGTCGGGCTGTGCCTGGACACCCAGCACCTCTTCGCGAGCGGGGTCGACTACTCGACGGTGAGCCGGGCCCGGGCGCTGCTGCGCGAGGTCGAGCGCCGCTTCGGGCGCGAGCGCCTGGCGTGCCTCCACCTCAACGACTCCAAGACCCCTTGGGGGTCCAACCGCGATCGCCACGCCAACCTCGGCGAGGGCGAGATCACCCCCGAGGGGCTGGCCGCCCTGATCGGCCACCCGTCGGTGCGCGATCTGCCCCTGCTGCTCGAGGTGCCCGGCGACGGTGACGGTCCGCGGGCCGCCGACGTCGAGGCGGCCCGTGCGATCCACCGCGCGGGCCAGGATCTGTACCGGCGCGCCCCTCGCGCCACCACCCCCCCAGCAAGGAGAGCACCATGACGGACGTCCGACTCGAATCCGACACGATGGGCACGGTCGAAGTGCCCGCCGAGCACTACTGGGGCGCCCAGACGGCCCGGAGCCTCCACCACTTCGCCATCAGCCACGAGACCATGCCCCCCGCGGTCATCCGCGCCTTCGGCATCCTCAAGAAGGCATCCGCCCAGGTCAACCGCGACCTGGGCAAGCTCGACGCCGAGCGCGCCGGGCTGATCGAGAGCGCGGCCGACGAGGTCATCGACGGAACCCTGGCCGGGGAGTTCCCGCTGCGCATCTGGCAGACCGGGTCGGGCACCCAGACCAACATGAACGTGAACGAGGTCATCGCCAACCGCGCCATCGAGCTCGCCGGGGGCCAGCGGGGATCCAAGGACCCCGTCCACCCCAACGACCACGTGAACATGTCCCAGTCGTCCAACGACACGTTCCCCACCGCGATGCACATCGCGGCGGTCACCGAGATCGTGGGGCGCCTGGCGCCCGCCGTGCGCCGCCTGCGCGACGCCCTCGACGAGAAGGCCGGCGCCTACCAGGGCGTCACCAAGATCGGACGCACGCACCTCATGGACGCGGTGCCGCTCACCCTGGGCCAGGAGTTCTCGGGCTACGTGGCCCAGCTCGACGCCGACCTGGGCCGCCTCGAGGCCGCGCTGCCCGGGCTCTACGAGCTGGCCGCCGGAGGCACGGCGGTGGGGACGGGGCTCAACACGCACCCGGAGTTCGGCGAGCGCGTGGCCGCCGCCATCGCCGAGCTGACGGGCCTGCCGTTCGTCACGGCACCCAACAAGTTCGCGGCGCTGGCCGCCCACGACGCCCTGGTCTTCGCCCACGGCGCCCTCAAGACGCTGGCGGCGAGCCTGATCAAGGTGGCCGACGACCTGCGCTGGCTCGGCTCGGGTCCGCGTTCGGGCCTGGGCGAGCTCCGCCTGCCCGAGAACGAGCCGGGGAGTTCGATCATGCCCGGCAAGGTCAACCCCACCCAGTCCGAGGCGATGATCATGGTGGGGATCCAGGTCTACGCCAACGACACCGCCGTCGCCATGGCCGACTCGCGGGGCAACCTCGAACTCAACGTGGCCAAGCCGGTGATCATCCACAACTTCTGCAACTCGATCGACCTGCTCGCCGACGCGTGCGACCGGTTCCGGGAGTTCTGCGTCGAGGGCCTCGAGCCCGACTACGAGCAGATCGACCACCACCTGCGCAACTCGCTGATGCTCGTCACGGCCCTCAACCCCATCATCGGCTACGACAAGGCGGCCCAGGTGGCCAAGAAGGCGCACAAGGAGAGGACGACGTTGCGCGAGGCGGCGCTGTCGCTCGGGTTCCTGTCAGCCGAGCAGTTCGACGCCGCGGTGGTGCCCGAGGCCATGACGCACCCGTGAGGCGCCCGTCCCTGCTGGAGGCGTCGGCCGTCGCGGCCTGGTGCCGGGACCACCCCGAGTGGCACCTGGAGCACGACCACCTCGTGCGCGTGGTGCGCGCGCCGAGCCACCGCGCGGCCGCGGACCTGGTCGTCGCCCAGGTGGCGGTGGCCGAGCGCCTGGACCATCACGCCGTGGTGACGCTGGTGGACCGCGAGGTCCGCGTCGAGCTGTGGACCCACGACCGCGGCGGCATCACCGAGCTCGACGTGGCCTTCGCCGCCGACTTCGACCAGCTGGTCTGAGCTCAGGCCACCGGAGCGTCCCAGAGCGCCATCCAGCGCGTGAGATCGGGTTCGATGGGGAGGTCACCGGCGAGGAACGAGCGCACGCGCAGCTCGAGCTCGTTGTCGCGCTGCTCGCCGGGACGCGGCGCGAAGGGGTAGAAGGTTCCCTGCTTCTCGAGGTAGACGAGCCGGACGTCGCCCTCACCGGGCGGGCGGGCGGCGACGAAGCCGAAGACCGCGCACAGCAGGTGCGGTCCCAGCCCGTGGTCCACCAGGGTGCTGGCCGCCCCGTGCACGCGCGTGACCAGCGATCCGACGTCCGGGTCGTCGATGACCAGCCAGCGAAAGCCGAAGGAGTCGGTGCTCATGGTGACCGACGTCGGGTCGGCCCCCACCGTGACGAGCTGGTGGATCTCCTCGTCCGACGCGGTGGCGTTCTCGCCGCTGGCCGACTTGAAGCACACGCCGCCGTGGCCCGAACTGACCAGGTCGAGCTCGGTCTGGAGCGTCAGCGCGGCGGTCGGCAGCGCGAAGAGTTGGTCGAGCTGGGGTGCGACCGGACGAGTGCGCCCGAACAGGGCGTCGCGCAGGCCCACTAGCCGTTCATCTGGCGCTCGAGGGCGCTGAGCTGGTCGAGGCGCCGCTGGAGCGGTGGGTGCGTCGAGAAGATCGCGGCGGCCGTTCCGCTGGCCAGGGCCGGCGCGAAGAAGAACGCGTTCATCCCCTCGGCCTGGCGCAGGTCGGTGCGCGGGATGCGGCCCAGGTCGCCGCTGACGTGGATCAGCGCGCTGGCCAGCACGCTGGGCTTGCCGATCAGGATGGCGCCCGACCGATCCGCGGCCAGCTCGCGGTAGCGCGAGAGGGCCATCGTGAGCAGGTAGGCGATCACGTAGATCACCAGCGACACCAGCCAGGTGAGCATCTCGAGCAGGACGAGGTTCTCGCCGTCACGGCTGCGCCCGCCGCCCGAGAGCATCGCGCCCCACATCGCGATGCGGCTGACGAGACCCGCGAGCATGCCCACGCCCGAGGCGATGGTCATCACGGCGACATCGCGGTGCGCCACGTGGCTGAGCTCGTGGGCCAGGACGGCCTCGAGCTCCTCGTCGTCGAGGCGTCGCATCAGGCCTCGCGTGGCGCAGATGACCGCGTGGCGCGGGTCGCGTCCCGTGGCGAAGGCGTTGGGGAGGTCGATCTCGGCCACGCCCACACGGGGCTTGGGCATGTCGGACATCGCGCACAGCCGGTCGACGATCTGGTGGAGCTTCGGCTCCTGCTGGGGCGTGACCTCGTGGGCGCGCATCGAGAACATCGCGATCTTGTCCGAGAAGTAGTACTGCGAGAACAAGAGCGCGCCGGCCAGCACGATCACCACGACCGTGGACACGCCCAGGCGGATCAGGACGGTGACGATGATCGCGTAGAGCAGCACCAGGGCCGCGCCGGTGGCGAACATGCGCAGGCTGAGGCCGCGATCGGCCTCGATGGGACGCGCGCTCACGCGGACTCTCCCGACGTCGTCGTCGAGGGCAGCTCGCCGTCGGGCGCCGCCATCTGCGCCTTGAGGGCCTCGAGCTGCGCGTCGACCGACGAGCTGGATCCGGCGGCATCGAGCTGGGCCTGGATGTCGTCGTGGGAGCCCGTCAAGTCCGTCAGGGCGCCCGAGGACAGCAGCTCGTCCAGGGCGCCGCTGCGCGCCTGCATCTCGGCGACCTTGTCCTGGGCGCGCTGGAGGGCGGCGCCCGCGTCGCCCATCGAGGTGGAGATCCCGCTGACCGCCTCGGACACGTGGGCCGAGGCCTCGGCCGCGGTGTAGGTCGCCTTGATCGTCTCCTTCTTGGTGCGGAAGGCCTCGACCTCGGTCTGGAGTCGCTGCGCCGTCTCGGTGAGCTTGTCCTCCTGCTCGACGATCGAGGCGTGCTGCGTGTCCAGGTCCTGCAGCTGGGCGGCGATGGCCTCACGTCGCGTGAGCGCTTCGCGCGCCAGCGCCTCGTTGTTCTGCGCCAGCGCGGCCTTGGCCTGCTCGGCCAGCTTGTCGCCGTGGGCCTTGAGCTGGTCGGCTTGGAGCTCGATGCGCTTGCGCGCGGTCGCCACATCGGCCACGGCTCGGCGCACCTTGGTGAGGTTGTCGAGCTGCTGCTCGTAGGACAGGTCGAGGGTCTGTCGGGGGTCCTCCAACTTGTCCAGTGCGGCGTTCGACTTCGCCTTGAAGATGGTCGTCAACCTCTTGCCCAGGCCCATGCGACCTCCTTGATCATCCGCAACTTTAGGGGAATCCGTCCCGTGGCGGGCCCCGGGGGGCTGTCAGTCCGCGGCGAGGCCCCGGTCCTGGGCGCGGGCCTCGTCGGCCAGCCCCTGGCGGTACTCCTCGAGCGCGCGCGCCAGGTCCGGGTCCTCCAGGGCCAGGATGCGCAGGGCCAGGAGCCCGGCATTGGCCGCGCCGTTCACCGCCACGGTGGCGACCGGCACGCCGCGGGGCATCTGGACGATCGAGAGCAGCGAGTCAAGCCCGTCGAGGCGCGCCAGCGCGACCGGGACGCCGATGACCGGCAGGGTGGTGGTCGCCGCCAGCATGCCGGGCAGGTGCGCGGCGCCGCCCGCCCCGGCGATGATGACGCGTAGCCCGCGCTCGCGGGCGGTGGTCCCGAAGGCGACCATGTCCTCGGGGGTCCGGTGCGCCGAGACGACGCGGACCTCAGTCCCGACGGCGAACTGCTCGAGAACCGCGACCGCTGGGGACATGACCTCGTAGTCCGAGGCGCTGCCCATCACGACGGCGACGAGTGCCACGGCTCCTCCTCTCGCGACCCCCAGGCCCGCGCTGCCTCCCATGCTGCCACGCGCGTGGCCGCCTGATGCGCTCCGGTGGCCGTGACGTGGCCGATCTTGCGCCCGGGCCGCCAGGCCTTGGCGTAGTCGTGCACCGCCAGGCCCGGTCGTGAGGCCGGCGGCTCGTGGGGTTCGTCGCCACCGAGGACGTTGACCATGACGACGTGGCGTGCCGAGGCGTCGGTGGGGCCCAGGGGCAGCCCCGCGACCGCGCGCAGGTGGTTGGCGAACTGACTGGTCCGGGCCCCCTCGATCGTCCAGTGACCGGTGTTGTGCGGGCGCAGGGCGATCTCGTTGACCAGCCAGCCCCGGTCGGTCCAGAACAGCTCGACGGCCAGGACGCCGACCGCGCCCACGATGTCGGCGATGCGCTCGGCCAAGGTCGCGGCCTCCGCGGCCTCCGCGGCACCGACGCCCAGGGCCGGGAAGTCCACCTCGATGCAGGTCCCCTCCGCCTGGAAGGTCGACACCAGGGGGTACGCGACGTGGGCGCCGTCGACGCCGCGCACCACGAGCTGGGCCGCCTCGCCCCGGAGCGCGAGGCGTTCCTCGACGACGACCGGTCCGGTCAGCCCGGCGACGACCTCGAGGGCCCCGTCGCGCGAGGTGGGGAAGTACACGCCGCGGCCGTCGTAGCCACCCGTTGCCGCCTTGACCACGACGCGTCCGCCCTCGGCTGCGAGGAAGGCGCTGAGGGCTGGGTCGCGCGTTCCCTCGACCACGACGAAGCGCGGGAGCGGCAGGCCGCTTCGACCGAGGACCTGGCGCTGGTGCGCCTTATCGGCCGCGAAGCGCACGGCCGCCGCTCCTGGTCGCACGGGCGTGCCCGAGGACTCCACCGCGGCCAGCGCGTCCAGGTCCACGAGCTCGTGGTCGAGCGTCACCACGTCGACGCGCCGGGCGAGATCGGCCAGCGCCTCGGGGTCGCGCGCGCTGCCCACGAGGACGGCGTCGGCCACGCGCACTGCCGGGTCATCGTCACGGGCGGCCAGCACGGTCAGCGAGAGGGGCAGCTCGCGGGCGGCCTCGCCCATCATGAGCGCCAGCTGCCCGCCGCCGACGACGCCGACGCGCACCGGCGTCGCGGGGGAGGGGTCGCTCACCGAGGAAACGCTAGCGGCCCGCGCTGTCGCGGCGGTCGCCCACTGGTCCGGGCCTTCGTGGCTACGCTGGTGCGCGCGCGCCGCGTGGGCGGTGCACAGGGAGGGTCCCGTGGCCGCCGTTGCCAGCATTGCCACCATCGCGCTGTTCATCGTGTTCCTGACCACCGGGGGGCTGACGCTCGCCGGCGAGACGTCGACCGTTCATCTGGCCGATCGCCTGGGCCTGTCACGGACGTCCTTTCGCTGGATCGGGGCCGTGGAGCTCGCGGGAGCGGCGGGCGTCATGGTCGGTGTCGCCGCGCGGGGGGGTCAGGCGCTGTCGGTGGTCAACGACGTCGCGTCGGGCGTCCTGCTCGTCGTGATGGGCGCTGCGGTCGTCCTCCAGCGACGGCGCGGCGAGGCGTGGCGGGCCACCGCCCCGGCGCTGCTGCTGGGTGGGCTGGCCCTCGTGCAGCTCGTGGTGCGGCTGGCCTCCTAGAGAGTCGTCGCGCGGGCGGTCGGCGGTGGGGGCACCGCGATCCCCTGCGCGAGGCAGTCGGCGCGATAGGCGCAGAAGCGGCAGGTCGAAGCCGAGGGACGCGCGGGGAAGTCGCCGCGCTCGTGGTACTCGCCGATGGCGTGCCACGCGTGGCTGGCGGCAGCCGCGCGCGCGCGAATGACCACCTCGGTCACGGGCCGGGTCGCCTCGGCCCGCTGGCTCACGTAGAGCAACCGGATCGTCGTGGGCAGCTCCCCGAGTGCCGCCTGGCACAGTGCCGCGTACAGCTCGGTATTTGCGAACGTGTAGCGGTCCCACGTGCGCGAGGGCACCGATCCGGTCTTGTAGTCCACGATCGTCAGGCGTCCGTCCGCGTCGCGGTCCAGGCGGTCGAGGATGCCCAGGATCGGAGCCCCGTCGACGGCCGCGCTGAGGCGCAGCTCCACGCCTTCGGCGCGCACGTCGCGCGGGTCCTCCATCGCCAGGTAGCCCGCGACGGCCTCGTCGACCTCCCGGCGCAGGCGCGCGCGGAGGTCGTCGTCGAAGCCGAGGTCGGCGCGCACTCCCTCGTCGACGACCGCGTCCTCGGCGGCGGGGACCAGCGCGGCTGCCGCGGAGGACGTCCGCGCGGCGGGCTCCTCTCGCACGAGGTGCTCGAGGACGTGGTGGACGACACGCCCCTTGACGGTGGCGAAGGTCGCCGGCTGGGGGCGGCGCTCGACCGCGGCGTACTGGTACCGGCGCGGGCACGCGTGAAAGTCCTGGAGGCGCGACGGCGAGAGCGCCGCGGGCAGGGGAGGGAGCACGGCGGCCACGCTACGCCTCCGGTGTGACGGTCGCCGGGCGCGGGTGGGTGTCGACCGCGTGGACGCGCGGCGACGCGATCACCATGAGGCCGGGCACGAGCGTGACCACCGTCGCCACGAGCGCGTAGGCGGCGACGCCGACACGAGCACTGACGGCTCCCGCCACCGCGACGCCCACCGGCGAGAGGCCGAGCGACACGAACCAGTCGACCGAGGACACGCGCCCCAGCAGGTCGCGGGGCACCTCGACCTGGAGCATGGACTCCCAGATGATGTTGCCGATGAGGATCCCGGGCGTGGCGATGACGGGCACGACGAACAGCTCCCAGGGGTGGGTGGCGCCCGCGAGCAGGAAGCCGCTGAGCCCAGCGGCGAGCCAGGCCAGCCACATCGCTCGCACGCGCCGGCGCGGGGTGGGCAGGCTCGTGGCCGCGAGCGAGCTCAGCGCGCCGGCGGCACCCGACACGGCGAAGTAGTAACCCACGACCGACTTGGACACGTGCATCTGGTGGCGCAGCGCGAAGGAGATGAGGACCCCCATGGGCGTGAAGAGCAGGGCGTTGCCGATGGTGACCGCCAGGAGCGAGCGCCACAGCCACGTCGTGTGCCGCACGTAGCGCCAGCCCGCCGCGATCTCGCGCAGCATGGTCTGGGGCTGAGGTCGGTCGGGGCGTGGCGTGGGTCGCATCAGGGCCAGCGCTCCCGCGCTGATCACGAAGGTCGCGCAGTCCACCGCGATGGCGGCGGTCGTCGAGACGGCCGCCAGCAAGCCCCCCACCGCCGGCCCGATCATGTTGCCCATGACCTGGGAGGTGAAGGGGCGAACGGCGTTCATCGCGGGCAGCAGCTCGGCGGGCACGATCTCGGGGGTCAGGGCCGTGAACGAGGGCATGAACAGCGCGTCGAAGGTCCCGAAGGCGACCGCGAAGGCCAGGAGGTCGCCCATCGTGAGGGCGTGGGCGAGCAGGAGCGCCACGATGCCCCCGGTCAGGAGGGCCCGACCACTGTCGGACGCGAGCATGAGGAGTCGCCGCGAGTGACGGTCGACGGTGGCGCCCCCGAACAGGAGGAAGGCCACCAGTGGGGCCATGCGGGCCGCCGAGAACCACGCGAGCGCGCTGATCGAGTGGGTGCGGTCCAAGATGAGCAGGGTGAAGGCGACGGTTGCGACGCCGTCACCGAACTGCGAGATCGTCTGTCCGCTCAGTAGCAGCGCCGGCTCGCGGTGGGCGAGCAGGCGCGCGAGGGCTGGTCGCGGGGACACGGGGCCAACCTAGACGGCGCCCTCGGGCCTCAACGACCTTCCCGCCACCGGCACACCGGTAGGGTCCGGGCGTGAGCGCTCGCGCGACCATCGTCTTCGACGGGTCCTGCCCGCGGTGCCGCGTGCTCGCGCGCTGGGGCCAGCGGCGCTGGCCCGCGGACGTCGCCGCCGTCGAGGCGGACGTGTGGCGGCGCGACTCCCACCGGCTGAGCGACGCACAACTCGATGCGAGCGTGTGGTGGGTCGAGGGCGAGTCGGTCGTGGGCGGCGCGGCGGCCCTCGTCCTGGCCGTGGACGCGCTCGGCGGACCATGGCGGGTCGTCGCTCGTGGGCTGGGCCAGCGCGGCGTGCTGCGCGTCGCCGAGCGGCTCTACGCGCTGGTCGCGCGGCACCGCTGCGCCCGTGGCTGCCGGGACCGGAGCCGGGGGGCGGCGCCTACCATGAGCCCATGGAGTACGTGAACCTGGGACCCACCGGTCTGCGCGTGTCGCGGATCTGCCTCGGACTGATGAGTTACGGGCGGCCCGGCCAGGGCAATCAGCCCTGGTCGCTCGATCGTGACGAGGCGGAGCCCTTCTACCGCCAGGCGGTCGAGGCGGGCGTCACCTTCTTCGACACCGCCAACGTCTACTCGGCGGGCTCGAGCGAGGAGATCACGGGTGACGTGCTCTGGCAGCTCGTGCGGCGCGACGAGGTGGTCCTGGCGACCAAAGTGAACGGGCGCATGCACGACGACCCCAATGGTCAAGGGCTCTCGCGCAAGGCCATCTTGCGCGAGGTCGACGCCAGCCTGCGGCGGCTGCGCACGGACTACATCGACCTCTACCAGATCCACCGCTGGGACCCCCACACACCCATCGAGGAGACCCTCGAGACGCTCGACGGACTGGTGCGCTCGGGCAAGGTGCGCTACCTGGGGGCGTCCTCGATGTTCGCCTGGCAGTTCGCCAAGTCGCTCTACCTGGCCGACCGGCACGGCTGGGCGCGCTTCGTGTCGATGCAGAACCACTACAACCTCCTCTACCGCGAGGAGGAGCGTGAGATGCTGCCCCTGCTAGCGGACCAGGGGATCTCGTCGATCCCCTGGAGCCCGCTGGCCCGAGGGCGCCTCGCGCGCCCGTGGGGCGAGTCGACGCATCGCTCGGGACAGGACCCCTTCGGTGCGGGCCTCTATCACGACAGCGACCAGGCCATCGTGGCGGCCACGATCAGCGTCGCGCAGCGCCGTGGCGTGCCGCCGGCCCAGGTAGCCCTCGCCTGGCTCCTCACGAAATCTGTCGTCGCGAGTCCCATCGTGGGCGCGACCAAGGCGCACCACCTCTCTGATGCGGTGGCCGCGTTGGCCCTCCGGCTCGACGACGACGAGGTCGCCGCACTCGAGTCGCCCTACCAGCCGCATCCCGTCGCGGGCCACCAGTAGTCGCCGGCGACCGGCCCGCGCGTCAGCGCTGAACGAAGCTGGTGACCGCGCTGCTGCCGTCGGGGTCGACCACGGTCAGGAGGTGGCGACCGGGCGCCACGTGCGATCGCACGACGCGCAGGACGAGGCGCGTGGGCGCGACGGCCACGACGCGCAGCACGAGACCCGCCGCGCGAACGCGCACTGCTCCAAAGAAGCCGCTGCCGGCGATGACGACGTTGGCTGCGCCGCTGGCGGGGACCGTTCCGTGCACGCCGGTGACCACGATCACCGGCTCGAAGGCGGGGGCGGTCGCGACAAAGGACTGGAAGTGGCGCGACGCGTCGGTGTAGCGCCCGCCGATCTCGCAGGCACCCGTCCCGTCGCACGCCAGGATGAAGGATGCGGCGTCGCGGCCGACGTTGTCGCCCTGGGCCACGAGGAGCGCGCGTCCCCAGTGCCCGGACTGCTGGCGCGCGACGAAGGCGGCAGGTCCGCCGACCGCGAGCGTCAGCTGGCCGGTCGCCACGCACGAGCCGATCGAGGGGCACGCCACGGCCCACGGGGCCTCGTCGGTGACGACGAGTCCCGCCACGCCGGCCACGGGCGCCAGGGTGTGGCTCGGAGTCCAGGTGCCCGCGGTCTCGCTGGCCACGAACGCCGAGGTGGCGCCCGTCGAGGACGACACCGTGCCCACCAGCGTGCACGTGGACGGAGCCGGGCACGCGACGGCCGTGCCGCTCGTCGGGCCCGCCGACCGCCCCGGCCCGGCCACCACACTGGGCGCGCCCCAAGTGCCGTTCGTCTCGAGCACGGCCACGGCTCGTCGCCCGCTCGCGGTGCTCGCCGAGCCCACGGCGGCGCACGACTGGGCGCTGGCGCAGGCCAGCGCGGCGATCGCGCTCGAGCTCGCGACGGACGTCGGGACCGGGTCCACGGGCTTGCCCCACAGGTCGTTGTGCTCGGCGTCCACGAAGGCCACCGTGTTGCCGCCGGCGGCGACGGACCCACCCACGACGCACGCGCCGACCGCCGGACACGCCGACGCGGTCACCGAGGCGTTGTCCCCGCTAGCGGCCACGCCACCGACCTGCGCGGCCTCGCCCCACGCGCCGCCCGTCTCGAGCGCGGCGAAGGCGCGCTGCGTGCCGGCCGCATCGCGGTAGCGCCCACCGACGACGCAGCTGCCCGCCGCCGCGCAGCTCACCGTGGTCGCGACGGCGTCGCCCCCCGCGTTGAGGACGCCCGCCGTGGTCTGCGTCGATCCCCACACGCCATCGGTTTCCTCGACCAGGAACGCCTGGTGCTGGTCAGCGACGTCGGTGTAGAAGCCGACCGCCACGCAGCTGCCCAGGCCCGGGCAGCTGATGTCGGTGGCCGAGGCGTTGCCGCCCAAGTTGAGGGCGCCGGCTAGGCGCACGACCGTGCCCCAGTTGCCGTCGACCTGCTGGGCGATGAAGGCCTGGTGGTTCCCGCTGGCGTCGGTGTAGAAGCCTCCCGCGACGCAGCTGCCCACCGTCGGGCAGGCCAGGGAGGTGGTCACGGCGGCACCGCCCGCGTTGACCTGGGCCGCGAGGGTCACCACGGGCCCACCGCCCGCCAGCGCCGCGGCCGGCCACGCCGCGAGCAGGCCGACCGCCAGTGCTGTCGCGCGCGCTCCCCGGGCCACCCTCATCGTGTCGGACCCCCCCTGGTTCGGCTCAAGTGCCCCCACGGTATCGCGAGCAGGTGGGGAAAAAAACTGTCACCCCCCGTGTCGCCCCCGCTAACATTCCCAACAGGGAATCCAGACTCATTTAGTCATAATTCAGCGCTTCACCCGAGTCGACGACGAGAAAGGCCTCAGTCATGCGCATCGCGACGGACATCACGGCACTGGTGGGAGGGACCCCGCTGGTTCGGCTCAACCACTTGGTCGACCCCGCGCAGGTGACCGTCGTGGCGAAGCTGGAGTACTACAACCCCTCGGGCTCGGTCAAGGACCGCGCGGCGCTGGGCATGGTCGACGCGGCCGAGGCGGCCGGCCTGCTGCACCCGGGGGACACGATCGTCGAGCCCACGAGTGGGAACACAGGCATCGCGCTCGCGATGATCGCCGCGGCTCGCGGGTACCGCTGCGTGCTGACGATGCCCGAGACGATGAGCCTGGAGCGGCGGATGCTGCTGCGAGGCTACGGCGCCGAACTCGTCCTCACTCCCGGACCCGGGGGCATGGGCGCAGCCATCGCCAAGGCGGCCGAGCTTCAGCGCGAGCACGGCTACTTCATGCCCCAGCAGTTCGAGAATCCGGCGAACCCGGCCTTCCACGAGGCCACCACGGCCCAGGAGATCTGGGACGACACCGAAGGCGCCGTCGATGTCGTGGTGGCCGGCGTCGGAACCGGTGGCACGATCACAGGCGTGGGCCGGGGGCTCAAGGCCAAGAAGCCGGCCGTCCGGATGATCGCCGTCGAGCCGAGCGCGTCGCCGGTTCTCTCGGGTGGCGAGAAGGGGCCGCACCCGCTCCAGGGCATCGGGGCCGGTTTCGTCCCCGCCAACTACGACGCCTCGGTCGTCGACGAGGTGATCACGGTCCAGAACGCCGATGCCTTCGCGGCATCCCGGGCCATGGCCACGCGCGAGGGGCTCCTCGTGGGCATCTCCTCGGGCGCCGCGGTCCGCGCGGCCCTCGACGTCGCGGCTCGGCCGGAGTCGGCGGGTCAGACCATCGTCGTGATCATCCCCTCCTTTGGCGAGCGGTATCTCTCGACGGCGCTCTTCGAGGGGCTGGGCGACTGATGTTGAGCCAGCTGCGCACCGAGCTGCGCGACGACCTGCACGCCGCGCTCGACAACGACCCGGCCGCGCGAAACGCCTGGGAAGTCGCCCTGACGTACCCGGGCGTCCACGCCATCTGGGGCCACCGGATCGCGAGTTGCCTCTGGCGCCATGGACACCTCCTGAGCGCGCGCCTTCTCAGCTCGATCGTGCGCATGCTGACGGGAGTGGAGATCCACCCGGCCGCCACGATCGGCCACCGCCTCTTCATCGATCACGCCATCGGCGTCATCATCGGGGAGACCGCGGAGGTCGGCGACGACGTCGTGATGTTCCACGGCGTGACGCTCGGCGGAGTGTCGATGAGTCGTGGCAAGCGTCACCCGACGGTGGGCGATCGCGTCGTTCTGGGCGCGGGGTCGGTGATCCTGGGCCCGGTCACGATCGGCGACGACTCGGCGATCGGCGCTCAGGCCGTCGTCACGAAGGACGTGCCTGCCGGCAGCGTCGTCGTCGGGGTCCCGGGCCGGGTCGTCGGGCCCAACCGCCGCCGCAGCCTGCGAGCGGCTCCGACGGGCAAGGGCCCGGGGACGTCACAGTCGCACGTGGCGTGACCACTCGCGATCGCTCGCCGATCGCGCGGGGAGCGGGCGACGGGAATCGAACCCGCATGGCCAGCTTGGAAGGCTGGAACTCTACCATTGAGCTACACCCGCGAAAGCCCGCTCAGTCTAGAGCAGGCGACGGGACGCGCGGTGCGCTGGGAAGCCCGTGGACGCCCGGCGATCTCGGGACGTCGGGCGCTGTGCCCGACTCGGGAGCGAGGCCCCCGCGGTCACGCGTGGGTGTCACCGACGTGTCCTACATTGAGGATGTGTTCGATCGTGCGGGGGTTGAGGACGCCACCGTGTCGGTGACCCCGGTCTCACCGGGCGTCACGCGCCCCTGGATCCTCCTGATGGCGGTGGTGGCGTCCACGCGAGAGGTGGTCGACGTCGTCCGGGGCCTGGGGCCGTGGCAGCCGTGGCTCTACCTCGTCGTCGCCGGTCCGGTCGCGCTGGTCGCCGTGGTGCGCACGGCGCGCTGGCGCTCGCACAAGGTTCACGTTCACGCCGGGGGTATCACCGTTCAGGCGGGCCTGGGACGGCGCACGCAGACGACTCTTTCGTGGGACGACATCGGAGCCGTCGACGTCGAGCGAGGCTTGCACGACCGGCTGACCGCCCGTGGGCTGGTGGTCGTCGAGACGGCGACGGGACCCTGGGTGCTGGGCCTCGTGCGCCACCCGTTGGCGCTCGCTCGGGTGATCGAGGCCCAGCGTCACGCGGCTCGCGCCGCGCTGTGGTCTCGCACGCCGGTCGACCCGCGGGCTCGCGAGGTCCCACCCACGCCCACGCGCCGATAGCACCGTTCTGCCGAGCCGGTACGGTAGGGACGTGGCGACTCGATACCGGTGCAACGCGTGCGGAAACCTGACACGGTTCGATGTGGTGGAGACCACGTCGATTCGGTCGTTCTACCACTTCACGGTGGGAGGCGAACTGGAGGTCGAGGAGCCCGAGGTGCTGTCCGCGAACGTCGACTCGGTCACCTGCCGGTGGTGCGGGCACGGGCGCGCGGTCGAGGCCTTCGACGACGAGTCGTGAGGCCCCGATCCTTCGGGACGGTGTCGCCGCGCCCCGGGCCGGCGTCGCTGGCGGGCACGGATCCGACGGGCACGTCGCGCGAGCTGACGTTCGACGCTCCCACGCTGGTCCTCGTCGTCAAACCGGGATGTGAGAGCTGCGGGCCGTTCCTGGGCGGTGCGCCCGCCCTCGACGGGGCGTCGGTCGTGGTGGTCAGCGCGCACGTGGGGCCCTGGCCCCAGGCGACGGCCGTGTGGCGAGCGCCCGCGTGGCTGCGACGCTGGGAGGTCGACCTCGCACCCCACTACCTCCTCGTCGAGCCCCGTGGACCCGTGATCATCGCCGAGGGCGCGCTGCTCGACTGGGAGCAGGTGCTCGAGGAGATCGGCGCCGCGCGCGCCTGACGTCACAGGGGGGGCGCAGACTCACGGCGTGGATCCACGCGACATCACCGACATCGAGCTATCGATCAGCTGCGACTCGTGCGTGCGTCGAGGGACGCCGCAGTGCCAGGACTGCCTCGTGCACTTCGTGCTCGGCGGGCCGCCCGAGGAGCTGGTCATGAGCCCGCGCGAGGCGGACATCGTGACCCTGCTGACGGGGCAGGGTCTCCTGCCCCGCCTCAAGTTCCGCGGCCGCTGAGGGGTCCTCGCGCGTCAAGTCGGTAGCGTGGGGCGGTGGCGCGCCACCTCCTCGTGACCAACGACTTCCCGCCCAAGACGGGTGGAATCCAGGTCTACCTCCACGAGCTCTGGCGACGGCTCGAGCCGGGTCGCGCCGCCATCGTGACCGCGTCATCGGATGCCGGCGCGGCGCACTTCGACGCGTCGAGCGACCTCGTGATCGAGCGGGTCGCCGCCTCGACCCTGTACCTGCCCACGCCGCGCGCCCTGGCGGTCATCGAGGCGGCGATCCGTCGCCACCGACCCGCTCTCGTCCTGCTGGATCCCGCCTGGCCGCTGGGGCTGCTCGGTCCGCACCTCTCCGTGCCCTACGGCGTCGTCCTCCACGGGGCCGAGGTGGCCATCCCGGGACGCGTGCCGCTGGTCGCCTCCTCGCTTCGACGCGTCCTGCGCCACGCCAGCGTCGCGGTCGCGGCGGGTGGCTACCCCGCGGCGGAGGCGCGGCGGGTGGCCGGCGACCTGGCGCCGCCGATCGTCGTGGCGCCCCCGGGGGTGGACACCGCGCGTTTCGCGCCCGCGGGCGACGAGGAACGCGCGGCGACGCGCGAGAGGCTGGGCCTGCCCGCCGACGCGCTGCTCGTCGCCTCCTACTCGCGGCTCGTCCCGCGCAAGGGGATGGACGTGCTGATTCGCGCCGCCGCCCAGCTCCAGGCGCGCTGGCCGAACCTGGTGGTGGCGATCGGCGGTGACGGCCGCGACCGGGGGCGACTGGAGCGTCTGGCACGGGCGAAGAGCGCACCGGTGCGGTTCCTCGGTCGGGTCCCCGACGCGGAGCTGGGTCCGTGGCTGGCGGCGAGCGACCTGTTCGTCATGGACTGCCGCCGCCGCTGGGCGGGCCTGGAGCAGGAGGGCTTCGGCATCGTCTTCGTCGAGGCGGGGGCCTGTGGCGTCGCCCAGGTGGCCGGGCGCTCCGGGGGGAGCCACGAGGCGGTCCACGACGGGGTCACGGGCCGCGTGGTCGACCACCCGTCGCGCACCGCCGCGCTGCGCGACGTCCTCGACGAGCTGCTGGCCGACACGGCCGGCCGCGCCGTGATGGGCGCCGCGGCCCGCGAGCTCGCCCAGACCACCTACGACTGGTCGATCGTGGCCGAGGGACTCGGTGCGGGCCTCGAACCCTTCGACGGGCCGGGCGCCCCGACGCCCACGGGCGCCCGCCGGGGCCGAGCGGGGCGCCGGTGAGAGTCGGGGTCCTCCTGCCCACGTTCACGCCCGACGCGCGCCGGGCGCTCGACCTGGCGGCACGCGCCGAGCAGGCGGGGCTCGACGGCGTCTTCGCCTACGACCACCTGTGGCCCATGGGCTCGCCGACGCGTCCCGCCCTCGCGCCCGGGCCGATCCTGGCGGCGATCGCCCGCCGGCGGGCGCTCACCGTGGGACCCCTGGTCGCCCGCGTCGGTCTGGGCTCGCCACATCATCTCGTGCAGTGGTTCGCCACGCTCGACGCGATCGCTCCGGGACGGGTGATCGCCGCCCTGGGGACGGGCGATCGCCTGTCGGCCGCCGAGAACCTGGCCTACGGGCTCGAGGTCGGCGACGCCGCCCTGCGCCGGGAGCAGCTGCGCGACGTGGCCGCGAGCCTCGTCGGTTGCATGGAGGTGTGGGTCGGCGCCGGAGCCCCGGCGACCAACGCCACGGCGCGCGCGCTGGGAGCGACCCTCAACCTGTGGGAGGCCTCGGTCGAGGACGTCGCGCGCGCGACGTTGGAGGGGCCGACGAGCTGGGCCGGTGGCCCCGCGAGCGCGCCAGAGGTCGAGGCACTGCTCGACGCCCTCGCCGGCGCGGGCGCGACGTGGGCGGTGCTGCCCGCCAACGCCGACCTCGAGGCGCTGGCCCGCTGGATCGGTCGGCGTCGCTGACCCGGTAAGGTTCACCAATGGAGTTCCGACGCATCTCGGGCCTGCCGCCCTACGTCTTCGCCCACACCAACGCGCTGAAGGCGGCCGCGCGCGCTGCCGGTCACGACGTCGTCGACTTCGGCTTCGGGAATCCGGACCTGCCCAGCCCCGACGTCGCGGTCGAGAAGCTAGCCGAGGCCGCGCACAATCCGCGCAACCACCGCTACAGCGCCAGTCGCGGCATCCCGAACCTGCGCCTGGCCATGGCGACACGCTACCGCGACGTGTTCGGGGTCGAGCTCGATCCCGACACCGAGGTGGTCACGACCATCGGCGCCAAGGAAGGCTTCACGCACGTGATGTGGGTCCTGCTCGGACCCGGCGACAGTGCCCTGGTGCCCACGCCGAGCTATCCGATCCACCTCGCGGGCCCGGGCTTCGCGGGCGCCTCGCTGCTACCGGTGCCGATCGTCGATCCGTCCTCGAGCGATCGCGATCCCGGCGACGACTTCTTTGACGCCATGCGCGACGCCTGGCAGGCCGCGGCGGTCAAGCCGCGCGTGGTCGTGGCCTCCTTCCCGCACAACCCGACGAGCGCCTGCGTGGACTTGGCGTTCATGACCCGTCTCGTCGACTTCGCGCGCGAGCACGAGATGGTGGTGGTGCACGACTTCGCCTACGCGGACCTCGGCTTCGACGGCTATCAGCCCCCTTCGATCCTGCAGGTGCCCGGGGCCAAGGACGTGGCGGTCGAGCTCTACACGCTCACCAAGTCGTTCTCGATGGCGGGGTGGCGCGTGGGCTTCCTCGTGGGCAACGCCGAGGTGGTCGCCGCGCTGACCAAGCTCAAGAGCTACCTCGACTACGGCACCTTCCAGCCGGTGCAGATCGCGGCCATCGTGGCCATGAACGAGGCGCGCGGCTACCCGGCCGAGCTGCGCGCCACGTACCAGTCGCGTCGAGACGCCCTGATCGGCGGGCTCGAGCGCATCGGGTGGCCGGTCGCCGCGCCCCGCGGCTCGATGTTCGTGTGGGCCCGCATCCCCGAGCCGTATCGCGCGCTGGGCTCACTCGCCTTCGCCACGAAGCTGATCGAGGAGGCGCACGTGGCGACGAGCCCGGGCGTGGGCTTCGGGGAGGGCGGGGAGGGCTTCGTCCGCTTCGCGCTCATCGAGAACGAGGCGCGCACCGCGCAGGCCATTCGCGGCCTGCGCCGCGCCCTGCCCGAGCTGCGCGGCTAGCCGGCCGCACCCAGGAGGCGCTCGACGGTGCGGCGCCACGCCTCGTAGCCGGGCTGGACCGACGTCGGGTCTCCGGGCTCGAAGACGGCGGAGGCCACCCAGCGCGCGCGCAACTCGTCGAGCGAGCCCCAGACCCCGGTGACGAGTCCGGCGAGGCCCGCCGCGCCCCGAGCGGTCGCCTCGGTCCCCGGTCCCCGCGCCACGGGAACCTGTCCGAGCGTCGCCTGGAGCTGGGCGAGCAGGTCCATGCGCGCCACGCCGCCGTCGATGCGCAACGTCGTCGCGGGCTGCCCGGCGGCCGCGAAGGCGTCGGTGATGGCGCGCACCTGGTAGGCGAGCGCGTCCACGACGGCGCGAGCCAGATGGCCCCGCGTCGTGGTGGCCTCGAGGCCCGTGAGGGCTCCGCGCACGTCCGCGCGCCAGTACGGCGAGCCGAGCCCGGCCAGGGCGGGGACGAAGCGCACGCCGGCGGCGTCGGGGACCGTGCGGGCGAGCCGCTCGAGGTCCGTCGGCGCCTCGAGCAGCGCCAGGCCCTCGGCGAGCCACTCGATCGCCGCCCCGGCGACGAAGGCGGAGCCTTCGAGGGCGTAGGTGGCGCCGCCGAGCACCCCCAGGTCCCAGGCCACCGTGGCGAGCAGTCCCGGGACCGGCGCGGGCGGCACGGTCCCGGCGTTGGCGACGACGAAGGCGCCCGTTCCGTAGGTGGCCTTGACGTCACCGGCGCGGAAGCCCGCCTGACCGAACAGGGCGGACTGCTGGTCGCCGAGCACCGCAGCCAGGGGGAGTCCGTCGAGGGGTCCGCCTCCGGGGTCGGCCAGGGCGCCCACGACGCGCGCGGACGGCCCGATCGGCGCGAGCAGGTCCACGGGGACCCCGAAGAGCGCCGCCATCGACGGGGACCAGCCCCGCGTGGCCAGGTCCATGAGGGCGGTGCGCGAGGCGTTCGAGGGCTCGGTGGCGAACACGCCCCCGTCGGGCCCCCCGGTGAGGCGCCACAGCAGCCAGGAGTCGACCGTGGCCAGCGCCGGTGCCTCGGCGTGGTCCAGGACGCCCTGGTCGAGCAGCCAGCGCATCTTGCTGGCCGAGAAGTAGGGGTCGAGCACCAGCCCCGTCGTGGCGCGCACAACGTCCTCGTGCCCGGCCGCGCGCAGCGCGTCGCACGCGCCGGCCGTTCGGCGGTCCTGCCACACCAGTGCCGGAGCCAGGGCCCCGGGGCGAGCACGGTCGAACGCGACGGTGGTCTCGCGCTGGTTCGTCAGTCCGAGCGCGACGGGCACGTGACGGCGCGCCGCCAGCACGGCGGCGACCTCGCCCAGGGTGGCCTGGGCGGCGGCGGCGATCTCCTCGGCGTCGTGCTCGACCTCCCCGGGCTGGGGGAACGACTGGCGCAAGGGCCGGTACGCGCTGGCCAGCTCCTCCAGGTCGGGTCCGAAGGCGACCGCTCGGACGCCCGTCGTGCCCGCGTCGAGTGCCAGGACCGCGTCCACGGGGGTCAGGCTACCCAGGAACCGGGGCCCCATCGGGGGATCCGCGCCCGGGGCGCGAGTTGAGAAAAATGGAGTTGACGCCGTGTAATTACAGTGGTGTAATAACACAGTATCTTGCGTGCGGGTCGCTCGTCACCACAACATATTGTGGTTTTGGCGGCTCTGGGGAGCGTCCGGCAGGCGGACGCCGGAGAAGGAGGAAGGTAGCACCATGGCGATCGCGCCACATCGGCTAGGCATCGGGTTGAAGAGGTACTTCACGTCGGACGACCGCCACCCGTACGACGAGATCGTGTGGGAGCGCCGGGACGCGCGCATCACGAACTTCCGCGACGGCACCGTCGCCTTCGAGCAGCTCGACGTCGAGGTGCCCGAGACCTGGTCGCTCAACGCGACCAACATCCTGGCCCAGAAGTACTTCCGGGGAACCCTGGGCGCACCCGAGCGCGAGTCGAGCCTCAAGCAGGTCGTCGACCGGATCGTCGACACGATCACCGCGTGGGGCCTGTCGGGCGACTACTTCGCCGACGAGGAGGAGGCCGAGACCTTCCGCGCCGAGCTGAAGTTCCTCCTCGTCACGCAGCGCGCCGCCTTCAACTCGCCGGTGTGGTTCAACATCGGCGTCCCGGGCGTCCCCCAGCAGGGCAGCGCGTGTTTCATCCTGTCGGTCGAGGACTCCATGCGCTCGATCCTCAACTGGTACACCGAGGAGGGGATCATCTTCAAGGGCGGGTCCGGGGCGGGCGTCAACCTCTCGCGGATCCGCGCCAGCGCCGAGCCCCTCGAGGGCGGGGGAACGGCGAGCGGCCCCGTGTCCTTCATGCGCGGGGCGGACGCCTCGGCGGGCACGATCAAGTCCGGGGGCAAGACGCGGCGCGCGGCCAAGATGGTGATCCTCGACGTCGACCACCCCGACATCGAGGAGTTCATCTGGTGCAAGGAGCGCGAGGAGCAGAAGGCCCGCGTGCTGCGCGACGCTGGGTTCGACATGGATCTCGACGGCAAGGACATCACGTCGATCCAGTACCAGAACGCCAACAACTCCGTGCGCGTCACCGACGACTTCATGCAGGCCGTGCTCGAGGACCGCGACTGGGACCTGACGGCACGCAGCGACGGCTCGACGATCCAGACTTTGCGGGCGCGCCAGATCTGGCACGACATCGCCCAGGCTGCCTGGGAGTGCGCCGATCCGGGACTGCAGTTCGACACCACCATCAACCGCTGGCACACCTCGCCCAACTCGGGGCGGATCAACGGGTCGAACCCGTGCTCGGAGTACATGCACATCGACAACTCGGCGTGCAACCTCGCCAGCATGAACCTGCTCAAGTTCCTGCGCGCCGACGGGCGATTCGACGTCGAGGCCTTCCGCGCCGCGGTCGCGGTCGTCTTCACCGCCCAGGAGATCCTCGTGGGCTTCGCCGACTACCCGACCGAGCGCATCGGCGAGAACTCGCGCAAGTTCCGTCAGCTCGGCATCGGCTACGCGAACCTCGGCGCATTGCTGATGGCGTCGGGTCTGGCCTACGACTCCGACGGCGGGCGCGCCTGGGCCGCGGCGATCTCGTCACTGCTGACCGGCCACGCCTACGCCACCAGCGCGCGCATCGCGGGCCGGATGGGACCCCACGAGGGCTACGCCGCGAACGCGGGGCCCATGCTCGACGTCCTGCGCATGCACCGCGACGCCGCACGAGCCATCGACGCGACCGAGGCGCCGGCCGAGCTGCTGGCCGCCGCCCAGGCCAGCTGGGACGAGGCCGTTGAGCTCGGCGAGCGCTACGGCGTGCGCAACGCGCAGGCCTCGGTGCTCGCGCCCACAGGCACGATCGGACTGCTGATGGACTGCGACACCACGGGTATCGAGCCGGACCTCGGCCTGGTGAAGATGAAGAAGCTGGTCGGCGGTGGGACGATGTCCATCGTCAACCAGACGGTGCCGCGCGCCCTGCGGGCCCTCGGCTACGGCGACGCGGATGTCCAGTCCATCGTCGCGTACCTCGACGAGCACAAGTCGATCGTCGGCGCGCCGGGATTGCGCGCCGAGCATCTCCCCGTGTTCGCGTGCTCGATGGGCGACAACATCATCCACTACCTGGGCCACGTGCGGATGATGGCCGCCGTCCAGCCCTTCATCTCGGGCGCCATCTCCAAGACCGTGAACATGCCTGAGGACGCGACCGTCGAGGAGGTTGAGCAGCTGCACCTCGAGTCCTGGCGGCTGGGGCTCAAGGCCGTGGCGATCTACCGGGACAACTGCAAGGTGGGCCAGCCGCTCTCGACGGTGAAGAAGGGCGACGTGAGCGCGCCCGAGGTCGGCACATCCGACAGTGTGGCGCTGGTCGAGGCGCGGGGGCGCATCCAGCAGCTCGAGGCCGCCCTGGCGACCGCCCAGCGCGAGGGTGACCACGTGCTGGTCGGTGCGGTTCGCGAGCGGCTGCCCCGGCGCCGCACGTCGACGACCTTCGCGTTCCGGGTGGCCGACTGCGAGGGGTACGTCACGGTGGGCGAGTACGAGGATGGCCGGCCCGGTGAGGTCTTCATCAAGGTGTCCAAGCAGGGGTCGACCCTCGCGGGCATCATGGACGCCTTCTCCATCTCGATCAGCCTCGGACTCCAGCACGGGGTCCCGCTGGCCACCTACGTGCGCAAGTACGTGAACATGAAGTTCGAGCCCCTGGGCATGACCGACGACGCCGATCTGCGGATCGCAACATCGCTGGTTGACTACATCTTCCGTCGCCTCGCGCTGGACTACCTCAGCCGTGAGGAGCGCGAGGAGATCGGCGTGCTGTCCACGAGCGAGCGGGTCCAGCCGACACTGCCCGAGGTCGTCGAGCAGGCGACGCCCACGATCGGCGTCACGCCGTCGTTCGATCTCGACGTGACACCGCCGACGGCGAGGACGGCGGAGGCGTCGCCCGCCCGCGAAATCACGGCGTCGCCGCGGCGATCGGAGATGCGCGACGCCCCCATGTGCTACCAGTGCGGGAACGTGATGCAGCAGGCGGGGTCCTGCTTCGTGTGCGCGAGCTGCGGAACGACGAGTGGCTGCTCGTGATGTGAAGTTGCGTCCGGTGACAGCCCAAAATTGCGCGAAGTGACATGGGATCTTGCACTGCTGATGCTCGTGGGTGCACTGGGTTCGCTGGAGATCACGCCGACATCAGTATCTGCATCGATCGTGCCCGCGAACGCCAGCAATTTCGGCTTATACGAATCGCTCCGATGGCTCACTGAGGGCGAGCGGGCTCACCACTATGCGACCTACACTTTCAACCTGGTTAACTACTCGAACCAGACGGTCCGTGTCCATTACCTTGGTCGGAGTGGACAAGGCCTTCGACTCCTCAAGCCTGCGAATTGGGCGAAGCCACAAGCGATGCTGGCGCGGAAATCCCTCAGTATCACTCTCGCGTATCACGTGACTAGCTGCACGAAGACCGTTAGCGGTTCGTGGCCCATAATGTTTGAGGCCAGTCGCGTACAAGGCGTTTGGCGCTGGTTGACGCTCGACCTCAGTCCCGCAGTTCAACCGCCGTGGCAGATTTCTCTCGTTAGGGCAGCGTGTGGACAGTGAGCTAACTTCAAGAGTTGACCGGGAATATCAGATCTATGTGCTGTTATAGCAGTGGCGGGTCGCAACTGAGCACTGCGTTGGACTGATGCAGATTCCCGTCGGAATGGGAAGGGCTTCAGGCTCGGGTACCGACAGTCCCGTGGACTGATGTCACCAAGTGCAAGTTCCAGTTGACATTCCGCGCACGTTCACACGTGACAGTGTGTCCACGGGAGGTGACCAGTGCGCATCGCTCCGATACGGTCCGCGACGATGGCGACCGTGGCCGCCGTCGCTCTGGCTGCGGCCACGCTGGCCGTGATGGCGCCGAGCGCCAGGGCGAGCAGCGGGCCACGGGTCGGGCGGCAGCCCGCCGAGTGCCTCCAAGGGCGCCTGCAGGTGGCGATCGAGCAAGGAGGCGGGCTCGCCGGCCAAGTCCCGGCCACCTTCGGCTACACGTTCCTGGTCGTCAACATCGGAGCCACGGCGTGCACCCTGCGCGGCTACCCCTATGAGGTCATCTTCTCTGCAGCGAATGGTGGTCACGTCAAAGTCGACGTCGCCCACCGAGCGTCCCAGCTGTACGCGCAACCCCGGCCCGCGCGCGTCGTCCTGCGACCCGGTGGGCTCGCGTCCTTTGGCCTCAGCTACCGCTACGGCGTCGCGCCCTCGAGCAGGGCTCCGCGTGAGCCGGCCAGCTGTCACGCCAAGCTCCTCGATTTCCGCCTGCCGGCGGCCTACTCGCACATGTTCTCGTATGAGTTTCCCGTGAGGTTCGACGCCTGCGTGGCCCGCAGGCTGGTCGACGTGACCCCAGTCGAGGTCGGCGCGCAACCGCAGCCGTAGCGTTGCCAGCAGTGAGCGGCGGCCGTCGAGGTCGGCGCCGCTCGGCGCGAGCACTCGCGCCGAGCGGGCTCAGGCCGCGAGGGCCCAGGGATTCTCGAGGAGCGTCGTCAGCGTGCGCAGGAACTGGGCGGCCAGCGCGCCGTCGACGACCCGGTGGTCGCTCGAGAGCGTGTAGCGCAAGCGATAGCCGGGCTGAACGGCGCCGTCGACGACGACCGCCTCGGCGGTGGTGGCCCCCACCGCCAGGATCGCGGCCTCGGGCGGGTTGATGATCGCGGTGAACTGCTCGACGCCGAACATGCCGAGGTTCGAGATGGTGAAGGTGCCGCCGGACATGTCGTCGATCGTCAGGCGCCGATCGTTGGCCAGGGCGTGGAGGCGATGGGTCTCCACACCGATCTCCGAGAGGCTTCGCTGGTCCGCGTCGGTGATGACCGGCACGACGAGGCCGTGCTCGGAGGCGACGGCGACCCCGATGTTGATGCGCCGGTGGACGAGGATCGTGGTGGCCGTGTCGTCGACGTACGAGCAGTTGACCTCGGGATGCTGGCGCAGCGCCAGGGCGCTGGCGCGGATCACCAAGTCGTTCACGCTGACCTTGGGTCGGCCCACGGCGGTGAGCTGCTCGTTGAGCTCGGCGCGCATGCGCACGAGCGGCCCCGCGTCGGCGACGGCGGTCGCGTAGAAGTGGGGCACCGTGCGAGCACTCTCGCTCATCCGTCGGGCGATCACGCGACGCGTGCTGGTGATCGTCACCGCCTCGGATCCGCGCTTCTCGTCGGTTACCACCACTGCGGGACCGCGCAGCTCGGCGAAGGCCTCGTGGATCTGGGTGCGACTCTCGAGTAGCTCGGTGAGATCGTGGCGCACGATGCGCCCGCCGGGGCCGGTTCCGTGCACCTGTCGCAGGTCCAAGTTGTGCTCGCGCGCCAATCGCCGCACGAGTGGCGAGGCGACGAGGCGATCGCCCGCCTCGCTCGGCTCGAGCGAGGCCACCGGGCTCGTGGCGGCCCGGGCCGGGACACCAGCCGTCGGGCCGGGCGCGGCGTCGGGCAACGGCGCTGGGGTGGGCGTTGCGCCGGTCGTTCGGGGCGCGCTCGGCGCGTCGAGGAGAGCGATCGGAGCTCCGATGGGCACCGTCTGGCCCTCGGCCACCAGAATCTCGGACAGGACGCCCGAGTCGTAGGCCTCGTACTCCATGACGGCCTTGTCGGTCTCGATCTCGACCAGAACGTCACCAGCGCGCACGTGGTCGCCCGGGTGCTTGTGCCACGTGGCGACGGTGCCCTCCTCCATGGTGTCGGAGAGCCGCGGCATGGTGATCTCAATCATGTCCCACCTTCAGGTGACGCCGCCCCACTGCGTCGAGGGTCTGGTAGACGGCCGTGATGACGTCATCGACGGAAGGCAGCGCCGCCGTCTCGAGTCCCTTGGCGTACGGGAGGGGGACCTCGGCCATCGCCACCCGACGCACGGGGGCGTCGAGGTCGTCGAAGGCGCCATCGGAGATCGTGGCCGCGACCTCGGCGCCGATTCCGTAGGTGAGCCAGTCGTCCTCGAGGACGACCGCGGCGTGGGTGCGGCGCACCGACTCGATCAGCGTGGTGCGGTCCAGCGGCCGGAGGCTGCGAAGGTCGACGACCTCGATGTTGAGGCCTTCGGAGCTCGCGAGCTGCTCGGCGACCTGCGCCGCGACGTGGGCCGTGCGCGAATAGCCAATCAGGGTCAGGTCGTGGCCCGACCGGGTGATGCGCGCGCGGCCGATCTCGCCGGGGGCGAGGTCGTCGGGCACCTCACCCTTGGTGTTGTACAGGGCGAGGTTCTCGAGGAACAACACCGGGTCGTCATCACGGATGGCGGCTTGGAGCAGGGAGCGAGCATCGGCCGGTGTCGAGGGCGCAACCACCTTGAGGCCCGGCACGAAGGCGTAGTAGAGCTCCACATTCTGAGAGTGTGTCGCGCCGAGCTGCTGGCCGCCGCCGCCGGGCGTGCGGATGACCAGCGGCACGCTGACCTGCCCGCCGAACATGCCGTAGATCTTGGCGGCGTGGTTGACGATCTGGTCGAGTGCGAGCAGGGAGAAGTTGATCGTCATGATCTCGACGACGGGTCGCAGTCCCAGCATCGCCGCACCGATCGCCGCACCGGTGAAGCCTTCCTCGGCGATGGGCGTGTCACGCACGCGCCGGGGACCGAACTGCTCGAGCAGACCCGCCGTGATCTTGTACGAGCCCTCGAAGACGCCGATCTCCTCGCCCAGGAGGAAGACCCGCTCGTCGCGCAGCATCTCGTCGCGCAGCGTGTCGTGCAGGGCCTGGCGGTAGGTCATCACGGCCATCAGCGGTCTCCGTCCTCGGGTCGGGGCGCCGCCGGAAACAGGGGGTCGCCAGGCAAGCGGCCCTCGGCGTTGGCCACGGGGGATGCGTAGGTGTAGTCGAACAGGGTGGCGACGTCGGGCGACGGGCTGGCGTCGGCGAACGCTGCGGCCTCCTCGACGATGGCCAGCACCTCACGATCGATCTGCTCGAGCTGCTCGGGGGTGAGCGCGCCCTCACGCATGAGGCGCTCGGCCAGGGCCGGGACCGGGTCGTGGGCTCGCAGCTCAGCCACCTCGGCCTCGCTGCGGTACTTGGCTGGGTCCACCACCGAATGACCCCGGAGGCGCTCGCTGACGACCTCGAGGAGGTAGGGCTCGCCATCGCGGGCGCTCGCGGCCGCGATGGCGGCGGCCGCGGCAACGGCCTCGGGATCAAGGCCGTCGACCCGGGCGGCGGCCATGCGGTAAGCGGAGCCGCGTCGGAAGAGCTCGGGCTCGGCCGAGGACATCTCGACCGTGGTTCCCATGCCGAGCCGGTTGTTGATGACGACGTAGACGATCGGCAGATGCCCCAGTGCGGCCAGGTTCAGCGACTCGTGGAACGCCCCGATGTTGGTCGTTCCGTCGCCCATGGTGCACATGACGATCTCACGACCACCCCGGTACTCGATGGCCAGCGCGGCGCCCGTGGCGACGGGGACCTGACCCCCGACGATGCCGTATCCGCCCAGGAGTCGGTGGGCAGTGTCGAACATGTGCATCGAGCCGCCCCAACCTTTGGAGACCCCGTCGCTGCGCCCATAGAGCTCGGCCATCACCCGATTGGGGTCGATGCCTCGGTCAATCGCGTAGCCGTGCTCGCGGTAGTTGGTGAAGAGATAGTCGGTGGGCTCGAGGGACGACAGCAGCCCCACGATGGCCGCCTCCTCGCCGAGGTTGAGGTGGCAGTAGCCCCCGATGTGGGCCTGGGTGTAGGCGCGGGCGGTGCGCTCCTCGAAGCGGCGGATGAGCAGCATCCGACGGTAGAAGCCGACGAGGCGGTCGTTGTCGGCGCTGCCGGACTTCGCGGTGCGTGGTCGAGCGGTGCGGGGGCTCGGGGCGGTGGGCTTGGCACTCATCGCTGCGCCCAAGACGTCGTATGCTCGGCGGGCTCGTGGGGGCGCTTCACGTCCGAGAAGTCTAGGGGTCACCCCTGGTGCGCGGACCGTTCGCCCCCGCGGGGGACCGCACGGCCGGTACGATCGCCACCGTGCTGCTCGACACGAACGTGGGCTTCGATCCGACCGGGTCCTACGAGGCGATGGCCGCGGCCGAGCGCGAGGGCTACGCGGCGGCGTGGGTCACCGAGGTCGGCCACGACCCGTTGGCGATGCTGGCCACGGCCGCCTCGCGCACGACCACGCTCGCGCTGGGGACCAGCATCGTCGTCGCCTTCGGGCGCAGCCCGCTGATCACCGCCACGCTGGCCAACGACGTCCAGGTCCTGTCGGGAGGCCGCCTCCTGCTCGGCCTCGGGAGCCAGATCCAGCCCCACATTGAGAAGCGCTACTCGATGCCCTGGTCGCGCCCGGCGGCGCGCATGCGCGAGTACGTCCTAGCGCTGCGGGCCATCTGGTCGGCGTGGAACGAGGGGACCCGCCTGAACTTCCGCGGCGAGTTCTATCGGCACACGCTGATGACCCCCTTCTTCTCGCCCTCGCCCCACCCCTACGGACCGCCGAAGATCTACCTGGCGGCGGTGGGCGAGCGCATGACCGAGGTGGCCGGCGAGGTGGCCGACGGACTCCTGGTGCACCCCCTCACCACCGCGGCGTACCTGCGCGACGTGACGCTCCCCGCGCTGGCGCGCGGTCTCGAGCGCTCGGGTCGCCACCGGGGGGACGTCGACATCGCGCTGTCGGGCTTCGTCGTCGCCGACGAGTCGGGCGCCCCGGTCGCCGCCGAGCAGGTCGTGCGCGACCAGGTCGCCTTCTACGCCTCGACCCCGGCCTACCGCGGCGTGCTCGAAAGCGTCGGTCACGAGGCGCTCCAGGGGGATCTGGCGCTCCTCGCCCGTCGGGGGGAGTGGGCCGCGATGGGGGCACTGGTGCCCGACGATCTGCTCGATGCCCTGGCGGTGCGGGCGCGCCCCGCCGAGCTCGCCGCGGCCGTCCACCAGCGTTTCGCGGGACTCGTGGACCGCTTCAGCGTGTATCCCACGATTCCCCTCTCGGAGTCTGCGCGAGCCCAGGTGCTGGCCGGGTTCGCGTCGTGCTAGGACCGAGGCATGAACGTCCTGCTCGTGATGAACGATCCGCCCTACGGCTCCGAGCGGACCTACAACGCGCTGCGCCTCGCCCTCAACCTGGTGCGCCGTGACGACGTGGAGCTCACCGTCTTCCTCATGGGTGACGCCGTGTGGGCCGCCAAGGACGGTCAGACGACGCCCGAGGGCTACTACAACGCCGCGCGCATGCTGCGCGGCGTCGGCGCGAAGGGTGGGCAGGTCCTCGTGTGCGGCACCTGCATCGACACGCGCGGACTCGCCGTGCGTGAGCTGGTCGAGGGCGCGCGCCGCTCCTCGATGGACGAGCTCGGCGACCTCGCGCTAGCCGCGGACCGCACCCTCGTCTTCTAGGGCGGGCGGGACCCGCCCGTCCTCGGAAGGCGTCAGGCGCCGTCGCAGGTTGAGCATGAGGAGCGAGCCCACCAGGGCCGTCGCGCCCGTCGACAGGGGCCACCAGTGTCCCAGGCCGTGGCCGAAGTACAGGGCGACCAGGAGCGGCGCCACCGTGCCCGACAGCCCCCAGGCCAGGCCCGCGGCGGCGTTGTAGCGACCGCGCAGGTGCTCGGGGGCGATCTCGTTGACGAGTGCCGGGCCGACCGGCTGGAGCAGCGTCTCGCCGAAGGCGAACACCACCATGGACACCGCGAGGATCACGAACGCGGCCACGGGCGGCAGGTGCAGCGCGACGTCGAGCGAGATCCAGAAGAGGGCCCAGAGCACGCCCACGAGGGCCATCACCCGTGTGCGACTGCGCCCCCGGATGAGCGTGAGCGTCCATAGCTGGGCGAGCACGATCGTCGAGGTGTTGAAGAAGAAGATGACGCCGATGACGTGGACGGTCAGGTGGATGTCGTTGACGACGAAGAGGCTGTAGCCGGCCTCCTGGGATCCGTAGCCGCCGATGATCAGGACGATGGCCGCCAGCACGTACTGCATCAGGCGCCGGTCGCGCACCACGACGCGCCAGCCCTCGCCCCGCTCGTGAGGGGCCGCCTCGTGGGGCACCGCGCGCCCGTAGCGCCACAGACGCACCAGGAGGGTGCACGCGAAGAGCGTCACCAGGGCGTTGACGGTGTACAGGAGGGTGAAGGTGAAGGGGTGGCGCAGGTCGACGATGGTGGCCGAGATCAGCCCGCCGAAGCCGATGCCCAAGTTGAGGAGCATGAAGTTGAAGCCGAAGGCGTGCGCGAGGTCCTCCGGGCACAGGCGGGCGAGCATCGTGGACGTTGGCCCGTAGGCGGCGCCGCCCACGGCCGCGAGGACCATCGCTGCGGCGATCGCCGATCCGTGGGTCGTCACGTGCGCCCACCACAGGAGCGCCGCGGCGTCGACGCTGAGGCCGAAGAGGGCCACGGGCGCCGGTCCGAGCCGGTCGACGAGCGTTCCCCACAGGGGGCCGGCCAGGAGGCTGACCAGGGCCGCCGCGCCCAGGAGGGAGGTGGCGAAGGCCGTCGAGAAGTGGCGCACGTTGTGCAGGTAGATCACGAAGAAGGACAGCGTGAGGCCCGACCCGATGGCGTTGGTGAAGGTCACCACGTACAGCAGGCGCAATGGTCCCTTCAGGCTTCGACGGAAGCTCGAGGGTACGAGTTCGGACGCAATTTTCACGAGCCGACCAGACTAGGCCGCCCCATCATGACGATGCCGTGAAGATTCTCACGAAGTCGGCGCGGGAGGCGTCGCGCGCAGGCGGGCCAGCGTGTCGTGCACGGTCGGGTCGGCGGTCTCGACCCGCACGACCTTGTGGCGGGACCGCGACCCGCGTTCCAGGTGGATGCGGGACGCGGGCACCGACAGTGCGCGGGCCAGGCGGTCGATCGCCTCGGCGGTCGCGCGCCCTTCGGTGGCCCGGGCGCGCACCCGAACAACCAGGGCGTCATCGAAGGTTCCGCCGACACCCGGCGCCGACGAGCCGGGCCGAACGTGCAGCGCGATGCGCAGGGGCGTGGGGGGCGCCACGCAGCGTTCTTAGCAGGGCGCGGGTCCTGCCTAGGATGTACTCACGAGTAAGGGGGGCCGTTTCGTGCCAACGTACGACGAAGCCGTGGCGACCGTGACTGGGCCGGGGCAGATGTTCGAGGTCCGCACGAGCGAACGGGGCGGGCGGCGCTACGCCAACGCCCCCGCGACGATGAAGACCTACTTCGATCAGCTGCGCGGTGACCAGGGGACCTTCATCGTCTACGAGGACGAGGAGTGGTCCTTCGATCGGACGAAGGACGAGATCGACGCGCTGGCCGCCGCCCTGGTGGAGCGCTACGGGATCGCCGTGGGCGACCGGGTCGGCATCGACATGCGCAACCTGCCCGAGTGGGTCGTGGCCTACGGAGCGATCCTGTCGATCGGGGCGGTCGTGGTGTCGCTCAACGCGTGGTGGACCGAGGACGAGCTGGCCTACGCCCTCGAGGACTCGGCCCCGCGCCTGCTCCTGGTCGACGCCGAGCGCGTCGAGCGCACCGCGGGGCCCTGCCAGCGCGCGGGCATCCCCGTCATCGTGGCGCGCGGGGGAGAGGGCACGCTGCCCGCCGGCCTGGTCCACTGGCGCGACGTCGTCGTCGCGGGCGCTCCGGTGCCGGCGAGGGAGTTGCGCGGCGACCTGGACGCGACGATCCTCTACACGTCGGGGACGACCGGCCGGCCCAAGGGGGCGGTCTCGACCCACGACGCCGTGTCCCAGGCGGTGATCGCCTTCGGCGCCGACTCGACGATCTACGAGAAGGTGCGCGATCCCCAGCCGAGCTCGGGCACGACTCCGTGCTTCATCCTCGTCGTGCCCCTCTTCCACGTCACGGGCTGCATCCCGGTGATGCTGTCGTGCGTCGCGTGGCACTTCAAACTCGTCATCATGTACCGCTGGGAGCCCGAGCGAGCCCTCGAGCTCATCGAGCGCCATCGCGTGACGCGCTTCGTGGGCGTGCCGACCCAGGTGTGGGATCTCATGGAGAGCCCCCGATTCGACGACTTCGACACGAGCTCGCTGTCGCTCGTGGGCGGTGGCGGTGCGCCCGCGCCGCCGGCCCTGGTGGCGCGCGTCGGGAGCCGGTTCCAGCGCGGACTCCCCTCACTGGGCTACGGGTTGACCGAGACCAACGCGTACGGCCCGGGCAACGCGGGCGCCGAGTACCTGCGCCATCCCTCGTCGACGGGGCACGCGCACGGTCCGGTGCTCGACGTGTCCATCCGCGACGTCGAGGGACGCGAGGTCCCCGTGGGCGAGCGCGGCGAGATCTGGCTGCAGAGCCCAACGCTGATCCGGGGCTACTGGAACCGGCCCGAGGACACGTCGGCGACGCTGCAGGACGGCTGGCTGCGCACCGGCGATGTGGGACACGTGGACGCCGAGGGCTTCGTCTACATCGAGGACCGCGCGAAGGACATGATCCTGCGGGGGGGCGAGAACGTGTACTCGGCCGAGGTCGAGGCCGCGCTCTACGCGCTGCCCGCGGTGTACGAGGCGGCCGTCTTCGGTCTGCCCGACCTGCGCCTCGGCGAGGAGGTGGCCTGCGTCGTGCGCCTGCGCGCGGGTGCGGTGGTGAGCGCCGACGACCTGCGAGCCCAGCTCGCCGAGCACTTGGCGGCCTTCAAGATCCCCACCCGGATCGCCTTCACCGACGAGCCCCTGCCCCGCAACCCCGCGGGCAAGCTGCTCAAGCGCGCGATGCCCGGCCGCTACTTCCCCGACACCAGCGAGAGTGCAGTGCGCGCGTAGGGCGCCAGGTTGGCTCCGATCAACTCCACCGAGTCGAACCACCGGGCGTGATCGGTCGTTCCCGAGGTCTCGTGGCGCAGCGCGCCGCCGCGCTGGTCGACCCGGTAGTGGATCCGCACCGTGTGGAGGCGCTCGCCGTTGGACCGTCGGCGCACGTCGCTGGTGACGCCCAGCAGCGCGCCGGCGTCGACCAGCAGCCCGGTCTCCTCCTCGAACTCGCGCACGAGGGCCTCCTCGGGCGTCTCGCCGAAGAGGAGTCCGCCGCCGGGGAGCCACCACAGCGCCGGCTGGTGCTCCGGGTTGCTCGAGCGCACCAGGAGGACGCGATCGCCCTCGACGAGCACGCCGTAGGCGCGAACGGTGGTCTGCTCGCGCCGCTGACTCACGAAGGCGAGCCGTGCAGCGCGAGGTAGGCGCGCCGGCAGCCCGGGCCACAGAAGTAGTGCGTGGTCCCGTCGGGGCCCTCGGCACTGAGCGCGGTGGCCGAGTTGACCCGCATCTCACAGATCGGGTCGACGGCGTCGCCGTGGGGGTCTTCGTTCATGGCCATGGGTGTGGGCTCCTCTCCGTGATCGAATCGCTCGGCGCAGCGTAGCGAGCAGAAGTAGTGCGTAACGCCGTCGCGTACCCGGATCGCGACCGGCGCGCTCACGTCGACGTTCATCCCACAGATCGGGTCGCGCGCGCTGAGGTCGGCGGGGTCGCCTCCGCGGCGTGCGGTGACGATGAGGGCGACCAGCACGATGGTCGCCACGACGTTGGCCGCGAGGTTCGCGCCCAGGGGGAAGTGACCGCTCAGCGCGGCGGAGTGCCGTGACGACGGGATCAGGCTCAGGCCGCGGAAGATCTCGCCGATCAGGAATCCTCCTGCCGACATGACCAGCCAGAGGAGCGCGAACAGCCGCAGCGCCGGGCGCGTCCCGTAGAAGCGTCGATAGATGAGCAGGAGCGGGAGGGTGACCAGGTCCGCGAAGATGAAGGCGATCACGCCGCCGAAGGCGACGCCATGGGCCCAGAGTGCCGCAGCCAGGGGGATATTGCCCACGGAGCACACGAAGGAGATCACCGCGACTAGGGGCGCGAGGATGGCGTTCTCGAGGGCCGTGGCGGTGCCGTGACCGCTCCAGAAGATGTGGGACCACCACGTCGCGGGCACGTGCACGCTGAGGAAGCCCGCGATCAGGAATCCTGCCGCCAGCTCCTTGCGCAGCATCGTCAGATCGCCGATGGTGTAGCGCGCGGCCAGCCGGTAGTGGCGCCGCGTGGCGAGGCGCTCCTTCCAGGTGGTGCACGCTGGCTGCACCGGCGGGGGTGCGTTCTCGAGGACGTGCTGGTAGAGGGAGTCCTGCTCGGCTGGATGGAAGAAGAGCGCGGTCAGGACGCCGAGGGCGGCGATCATCACGACGCCCCCGCCGAGCTGGGCCGCGAGGAACTGCCAGCCCAGCAGCAGGTACAGGACGATGCCCAGCTCGATCACGAGGTTGGTCGACGCCACCATGAACACCAGGGCGTTCGTGAGCGACGAGCCACGGGCGAAGAGCGCCCGGCTCATCGCGCTCGCCGCGTAGCTGCACGACGAGGAGATGACCCCGAGCAGCGAGGCCTTGGCTACGGTGAGCGGGGTCGTGGTTCCCAGCTGGGCTCGGAGGCCGTCGCGGGGCAAGAAGCTCTGCACGAGGCCCGACAGGGTGAAGCCGAGCACGAGCGGCCACCACGTGATCCAGACCATGGCGGCGCTCTCGCGGACACCCGATCCGATCCAGCGCACCGCCGGATCGATCCACGACACCTGAGTCACCTCCCGTTCCCACGCATCTTACGGGTGCGCTCGCGGACCCTAAGGTTGCAGCGTGGTCGAGGGTTGGCCGAGTCGCGCGCGCCTCGAGGCGCTCTCCCTGGGCGGGGCCGCTCGGGTGCCCGCGGAGGCCATCGTCGAGCGGGTCACGACCAGTGGCGGGCCCGGGGGCCAGCACGCCAACCGCAGTCGCACCCGGGTGAGCCTCAGCGTCGCGTGGGTCGACGTCGAGGGCATCTCGCCGGACGCGCGGGCGCGGGCGCTCGCGCGCACCGGACCCGCGGTGCGCGCGGCCAGCAGCCGCTTCCGCTCGCAGGGCCAGAATCGGGAGGCCGCGCGCGAGCGCCTCGTGGCACGCCTGCGCGCGGCGCTGGCCCAGGACGCTCCCCGACGCGCGACGCGCCCGACGCGCGGCGCCGTCGAGCGGCGCCTGGAGGAGAAGCGGGCCACGGCGCGGCGCAAGGGCGAGCGGCGTCCGCCCGCGGAGGGCGACTGAGCGTCAGCGCCGCTCGAGGAGGTGCCGCGAGATCACGTCGAGGGCGCGGGCCATCGTCGTCTCCAGACCCGGGTCGTCGTCCTCGTGCGGGCCCCGCAGGGGGGTGAGGGAGGCGTATCCCGCCGCCAGGAGGGCGCCGTCGTCGTCGGGGGACTCGTCGCTGACGTCGCCGAGCTGCGGGGAGGCGGGGCCGAGTCGCAGGGGCAGCTCGCCGGACTCACCGAGTGGGACTCCTCCCGCGCGGACGCCGGCCTCGACGATGACGCCGGCGAGCGACACGTGTCCCCGGCGCACCCCGCGCAGCTCGGCGGCCGTGCGGCTGGGGACGTTGAGGTTCAAGACGGTGCGCGAGGGCGCGCGGAACAGCTCGTCGATCACCTCGACGGCGACCGCCGCGGCGGTGTCGTAGTGGATCTGCTCGCTCCACTGGACCGAGACCGCGAGGCCCGACAGGCCGAGCTGCGCCGCGGTCAGGACGGCACCGACGGTTCCCGAGTGCAAGATGCTGCGACCGACGTTGGCCCCGGGGTTGATGCCGGCCACGACGAGGTCGGGGACGATCCCGAGACCTCCGATGGCGCCGATGAGGGCGCACATCGCCGGTGGCGCGTCGAGGCCGTAGGCGGGCAGGGCCTCGGCTCCCGGGATCCGCCAGCGACGGTACGGGACGGTGGGCTGGGCGAATACGTCGCCGACGGCCGCGGCCATGCCCGAGTAGTTGGCGAGGGGCGCGACGACGAGTGCCTCGCGGGACTCACCCACCGGGGCGTCGGCCACCCAGCGGGCCACCGCGCGCGCGAGCACGGCCAGTCCGGGCGCGTCGATGCCGTCGTCGTTCGTGAGGAGCACGCGCATACGCAAGACCCTAACGGCTCTGGATAACCTACAAAGGAGGAGACCATCGTGCTGCCTTCGGGAGAGCAGATTGCGATCGCCCACGGCGACCAGCGCGCCGTGGTCACCGAGGTGGGCGCGACGCTGCGCACCTACGTGCAGGGTGGGGTTCCGGTCATTGAGGGCTTCTCGGGCGACGAGGTACCTCTGGGGGGGCACGGACAGGTCCTGTTCCCGTGGCCCAATCGCCTGGGCGTCGAGCCCTGGAGCTTCGCCGACCGCGTCGGCCAACCTGCGGTCGACGAGCTCTCCGAGGCGGCCGGTGTGCACGGCCTGGTGCGCTGGCGCCCATTTCGCGTGGAGTCGGTGAACCAGAACCGGTGCGTCCTGTCGCTGCTGCTGCACCCGTCGCCCGCGTATCCCTTCGCCGCCAGCATCGACGTGGCCTACCACCTGGGTGCGCTCGGGCTGACGGTGACGACCACCGTGACCAACCGCGATGAGGTCCCCCTGCCCTTCGGGCTGGGATTCCACCCCTACCTGGCCGTGACGTCCGCCACCATCGAGGGGGCCACGCTGGCGATCCCGGCGCGCGGATTCGTTCCGGTCAACGAGCGGCACCTGCCCACGGGCGAGATCCTGCCGGTCGCGGGTGGCGAGCTGGACTTCACGAGTGCCAAGTCGGTCAATGGGCACGAGCTCGACGTGACCTACACCGACCTGGCTCGCGACGACTACGGGCTCGCGACCACGACGCTCGTGGACCGCAGCGGACAGGCCGTCGACCTCAGCGTCGACCGGAACTTCCCGTACCTTCAGGTGTACACCGGCGATCACCTCGGGCACGGACGCCGTCGCACCGCCGTGGCCGTCGAGCCCATGACGTGCCCGCCCGACGCGCTGCGCTCGGGCAAGGACCTGGTCGTGTTGGAGCCCGGGCAGCACTGGGCCGGCTCCTGGCGCGTGCGGAGGCGCCCGTGAGCGGCCGCGTCGTCCTGGTGACCGGTTCGACGAGCGGGATCGGTCGGGCGACCGCGCTGCGCTTCGCCGCACGCGGCGACGTCGTGGTCTTCAACTCGTCGCGCAGCCCCGAGGAGGGCGCGCGCTTGGCGGCCGCGACTCCCGGGGCGCACTACGTGCGCGCCTCGATCGGCGAGGACGGCGGGGCCGAGCAGCTGGTGGCCGAGGTGCTCGAGCGCTGTGGGCGGCTCGACGTGCTGGTGAACAACGCCGGAACGACGCGCGCGATCGCGCACCGTGACCTCGCCGCCGCCGACGCATCGGTGTGGCGTGAGATCTTCGAGGTGAACGTCTTCGGGACCTGGGCCCTGTGTGTCGCGGCCATGGACGCCCTGCGCACGGCGCACGGCGCGATCGTCAACGTCGGCTCCATCGCCGGCGTGCGGCCGACGGGCTCGTCGATTCCCTACGCGGCCTCGAAGGCGGCGGTGCACCACCTCACCGTCCTCCTGGCCAAGACGGTGGGGCCCGAGGTGAGGGTGAACGCGGTGGCTCCCGGACTGGTGGACACGCCTTGGACCGCGGACTGGGCGCGCGCACGTGAGCGGGCCCAGACCACCGCGCCGCTGCGGCGAAGCGGCCAGCCCGAGGACATCGCCGAGGTGATCGTCGACGTGGCCGGACACGCCTATCTGACCGGCCAGGTCATCGTGGTCGACGGCGGGCTGGGACTGGTGTCCTAACTCGCCGCGCCGGGTCGCACGGGCGCGACGGCCTGGCGCAGCACCACACCCAGGAGGCGGGTGGCCGGAAGGGCGGCCGCGCGCCAGCGGGGCCGCGCGGGCTGGTCGAGCAGTTCGCGCGCCCAGCCCGGCAGCAGATCGAGGGCGCTCGCCACGATCAGCCGGTAGCTCGTGGCGGCCACGACGCCCTGGCTGACCCCCGCGAGCAGGAAGTCTCGCGCGGCCCGGGCGTCCGCACTCAGCCGCAGCTCGGCGCGAAATCCCTGGAGCTGGGCGTGCAGCTCGTCGACGCTGCGCGGTGGGGACTGCGCTCCCAGGTCCCGCGCCACCTGAGCCATCTCCGCGACGTACTGGTCGGCGTGCCCGCGGTCGAGCCGGTCGGGCCCGAATCGGTGGTACGAGGTCAGGAAGGCGTAGGTGCCCGCGGCGTGGATCCACGCGAGCAGGTGGGGGTCGTTGGCGGCGTACGCGACCCCGTCGTCGGCCACGCCGGTGACGTGCTCGTGCAGCGAGCGCACGCGGGCGATCGCTGCCTGGGCGGTGTCGACCGAGCCGTAGGTGGTCTCGGCAATGAATCGGGCCGTCTGGCCCACGCGCCCGAGCGTGTCGTCACGGTAGCGGGAGTGCTGGGCGACGCCCGCCATCGAGTGCGGGTGGAGCATCTCGAGGAAGAGTGCCGCCACGCCACCCACGAGCATGGCGGGCAGATCGCCGTGGACGAGACGCGCCACGCCATCGACCGGCAGGTACGCCCGGGCGGGATCGGTGCAGGGGGCCGGAGGGTCGCGCGTCAGGCCGATGGCGCGTCGCACGGCCTGCTCGGCGCGGCGCCGCAGACCTCGAGGGCCGATGGCGAGTCGGGACAGCGGCCGGGGGGCGCGCACGGGCCCAGTGTAGGGACGACCGCGACGGCTCGCGCGTCTGCGACACTGGGACATGCTCTCGCGCATCCTCGCCCTGGCCGACACGGGAGCCGGTGCCGAGAGCGAGTCCGCGACGAGCTCGGCGACCACCGTGGAGCGCACGTGGGACGTGATCGTCTGGAACGACCCCGTGACGCCAATGGACGTCGTCGTGGTGATCCTGCGGCGGATCTTCGGCTACTCGACGGGTCGGTGCACCCAGCTGATGCTGCGCGTGCACCACGAGGGTCGCGCCGTGGTGTGGACGGGCCGGCGCCAGCGGGCGGAACAGTACTGCGTGCGCCTCCAGGTGGCGGGGCTGCGCTGCACGATCGAGCAGGCGACCTGATGGCGCGCCTCTTCGTGCGCCGTCGCGGCGGGGGCATCGAGGTGCGCCTGAACGCCGCGGGTCGCGCGTTCGTCGCGGCGGTCGCTCAGCGAGTCGCCGCCGCCGAGCGCGGTGACGATCCCGGCTGGGGACCCCTGCTGGCCAGTCCGATCGAGCCCGCGGGCGTCGAAGATCCCCTGGTGACGCTGGGTCGGCAGCGTGACGTGGCCACCAATGCCGAACTCGTGGGACTGACGGTCGGTGACGACGAGCTGACCGACGCGGAGGCGTGGGCCTGGCTGAGCACCCTGCAGCTGGCCCTGCGCGCCTTGGCCGATGAGAACGCGATCACCGACGACGACGCGCTGGCGTCCTCGGCGTCGCCGATCGTCGATCAGGTGCACACGCTCCAGCTCATGCTCTTTGCCCTGGCGTCGTGCCTGTGAGTGACCGTACCTGACTAGGCTCGTCGGGTGCCCCGAACCCACTGGTGGCGGCCGATCGCCGTCCTCGCCCTGACGCTGCCCCTCGCGACGATGGCGGTTCCCGCTGGCGCGTCCTCGCCCTCGCTGGCGACGGTGCTCTCGCGGGCCAAGGCGTCCATGCTCAAGGCCGGGCGCGTGCACATCGCCGTTCGGGTCACGGGGACGACGCCGAGCACGGTCACGGCCGACATCGGGCGCACGAGCGGGCGCGAGGCCTACACCGCCGGTACCGCGACGGTGACGGTGCTGGTCACGCCGACGTCGGCGTACCTGCGCGGCAACGCGGTGGGACTGACCAAGCTCGTCGGCCTCACGACCTCCCAGCAGCGCAAGGTGGGCAAGCGATACCTGAAGATGGGCAAGGGAACCAGCCAGTACACGACGTTCTCCTCCAACCTGACGGTGGCGGCGCTGGCCGGCCTGCTGCCCAGCAACAAGAACGTCAAGATGAGCCGGAACCGGCGGGGTGAGTACCTCCTGACCTGGACGACCGCCAAGTCGTCGACGACGGCGGCGTCGACCACGACGCTCACCCTCTCGAAGGGCTCGCGCATCTTGCCGCTCTCTGAGGACGTGCGCTCCGCCTCGGGTGGGGGGACCACCACGTTTTCGCACTGGGGACAGCGTTTCGTCGTCAGCGCCCCGCCCTCCTCGGACACGGTGGCCTACAGCGCCGTCATGACCGGCTGACCGCACTACGCCTGCGCTGTGGACTTTGGACCCTAGCGGCACTACCGTCGGACCGACTGACCTACGAGGAGTTCGGCACAAGACGGGGGGGACCATGGGCGCCTATCAAGACGCGTGGCGGAGGAGCGTGGAGCAGCCCGAGGAGTTCTGGGGCGAAGCCGCAGCCGGGATCAGCTGGTACCGCCAGCCCGATCGCGTCCTCGACGACTCCAACGCTCCGATGCACCGGTGGTTCCCCGGCGGCGAGCTCAACACCTGCTACAACGCGCTCGACCGCCACGTCGAGGCGGGTCGGGGCAGCCAGCTGGCGCTGATCTACGACAGCCCGGTCACCCAGACCAAGCGCACGTACACCTACGACGAGCTGCTCGACGAGGTGGCCCGCACCGCGGGGGCCCTGCGCGACCTCGGCGTCGGGCGGGGCGACCGCGTCGTGATCTACATGCCCATGATCCCCGAGGCCCTGATGGCGATGCTGGCCTGCGCGCGCATCGGGGCGATCCACTCGGTCGTCTTCGGCGGCTTCGCTGCCCACGAGTTGGCCATGCGTATCGACGACGCGGCTCCCAAGGTCGTCGTGTCAGCGAGCTGTGGCATCGAGGTGAACCGGGTGATCGAGTACAAGCCGCTGCTCGACGCGGCGATCGACGAGGCGACCAACAAGCCCGCGTCGTGCTTGATCGTCCAGCGCCCCGAGGCGCCCGCCACGATGGTCGCGGGGCGCGACCACGAGTGGGGGCCGGTGGTGGCCGCCGCGGCGCCCGCGCCGTGCGTGCCGGTGGCCGCGACCGATCCGCTCTACATCCTGTACACGTCGGGGACGACGGGACGCCCCAAGGGCGTCGTGCGCGACAACGGCGGGCACGCCGTGGCGCTGCACTGGAGTATGGCCAACATCTACGACACGGCTCCCGGCGAGGTGTTCTGGGCCGCCTCGGACGTGGGCTGGGTCGTGGGGCACTCCTACATCGTCTACGCGCCGCTCCTGGCCGGATCCACCACCGTGCTCTACGAGGGCAAGCCCGTGGGGACGCCCGACGCTGGCGCGTTCTGGCGCGTGATCAGCGAGTGGGGCGTCAAGACGCTCTTCACGGCGCCGACGGGATTCCGCGCGATCAAGCGTGACGACCCCGACGGCAAGCTCATGGCGGCCTACGACCTGTCGAGGTTCCGCTACCTGTTCCTCGCGGGTGAGCGCCTGGATCCCGAGACGTACCTGTGGGCGAGTGAGCACCTGGGGGTGCCCGTGATCGATCACTGGTGGCAGACTGAGACGGGTTGGCCCGTCGCGGCCAACCTGGTCGGCCTCGAGGCGCTACCGATCAAGCCGGGTTCGCCGACGGTGCCGGTCCCGGGCTTCAACGTCCAGATCGTGAACGAGACGGGCGAGCCGGCGGCTCCCGACACCGAGGGTCTGATCCTGCTCAAGCTCCCGCTACCGCCCGGCTGCATGAGTGGCGTCTGGGGTGACGACCAGAAGTTCATCGACACGTACCTCAGCCACACGCCGGGCTACTACCTGACTGGCGACGGCGGGCACTTCGATCCTGACGGGTACCTGTTCGTGATGGGCCGCGTGGACGACGTCATCAACGTGGCAGGCCACCGCCTGTCCACCGGAGAGATCGAGGAGATCATCGCCTCGCATCCCAACGTCGCCGAGTGTGCCGTGATCGGCGTGGCCGACACGCTCAAGGGACAGGTCCCGCGGGGCCTGGCGGTCCTCAAGAGCGGCGTGACGCGCGATCACGACGAGGTCGCCGCCGAGCTGGTCCAGCTCGTCCGCGACCGGCTGGGGGCCGTGGCCAGCTTGCGTCAGGTCGACATCGTCGACGCGCTGCCCAAGACCCGCTCGGGCAAGGTGCTGCGAAAGTCGATGCGCGCCATCGCCGACGGCGTGGACATGCCCGTGCCCTCGACCATCGACAACCCGGCGACGCTCGACGCGCTGCGCCCCGTGCTGCGACCCCAGGGATAGCGCTCGCTCCGGGGCGTCGTGACGGGCGCCCCGGCCGGGCGCGGGCTCACGCGAAGTACTCGCTGAGGTACTTCTCGCCCTCGTCGGCGAAGATCGTCACCACGGTCGCGTCCGGCTCGAGCTCGTCGCGCAGGCGACGGGCTCCCACGAGGTTGGCGCCCGAGCTCGGTCCCACCAGCATGCCGAAGTGACTGGCGAGGCGGCGCATCTCGGCGATCGCGTCGTCGCTGTGCACGTCGATGACGCGGTCGACGATCCCGCGGTGCCGCTGATAGATCGTGGGCACGAAGCCGTCGGAGATGCCCTCGATGCGGTGCAGGTTGATGTCGCCGCACTGGATCGTCGTGGACTCCGAGGGTTCGAGCGCGACGATCTGGACGCCGGGATTCACCTCGCGGAAGTGCTGGCCGACGCCGATGAGCGTCCCGCCGGTGCCCACGCCCATGAGGAAGGCGTCGGGCAGGCGTCCGTCGGGCAGCTGCGCGACGATCTCGGGTCCGAGCCACTCGCGGTTCTCGTCGACGTTCCACTCCGAGGAGAACTGGTGAGGGGCGAAGTACCCGGGGAGCTGGCCCAGCCGCTCGGCCTCGGCCAGGGCGTCGGTCACGTGGAAGGTGCCCACCGTGCGGATCTCGGCCCCGAAGGCCGTGGAGATCGCCGTTCGCTCGTGGCTGAGCCCGTCGGGCATCACCACGATCATGTGGTAGCCCTTGACCGCGGCCACCATCGACATCGCGTTGCCCGTGTTGCCGCTGGACGCCTCGACGATGGTGTCTCCGGGATGAAGGACACCCTCCCGCTCGGCGCGCGCGATGAGGGCGTGCGCGAGGCGTGCCTTGATCGATCCGGACGGGTTGCGGTACTCGAGCTTGACGAAGATGCCGTCCACCTCGACCAGGGGCGTGGAGCCGATCGCGTCCAGCACGCTGTTCGTCACGGAACCCCCTGCCCGTTTCGCGCACGAGGCCACTTCGCCTCCAGCCTGGTGCGCCGGCCGGGACTTGAACCCGGAACCTGTTGATTAAGAGTCAAATGCTCTGCCAATTGAGCTACCGGCGCGAGCCGAGTCTATCGTCCACCACCTCGGGGTGCTGAATGGCCTTGGTCTCCAGGAACTCCTCGATGCCCCAGCGACCCAGCTCGCGACCCAGGCCCGAGCCCTTGTAGCCCCCGAAGGGCGCCAGCGGATTGAAGGCGCCGCCGTTGATCTCCACCTGCCCGGTGCGGAGCCGGCGCGCCACCGCGAAGGCCTCGTCGTCGGTCGCCGCCCAGACGCCACCCGCGAGCCCGTAGTCCGAGTCGTTGGCGATGCGTACGGCGTCGTCGAGCGAGTCGTAGGGGATGATCACGAGCACCGGGCCGAAGATCTCCTCGCGCGCGATCACCATGTCGTTGTGCACGTCACTGAAGATCGTGGGCTCGACGAAGAATCCCTGTTCCAGCCCGGCGGGTGACTCGGGGCCGCCGCACAGCAGGCGGGCGCCCTCGGCGATGCCCTGACGGATGTAGGCGCGCACCCGCTCGCGTTGCTCGGCGCTCACGAGGGGACCCAGGATCACGCCGTCCCCGAGCGCGGGCCCCGGCGCAAAGCGCGGGACGGCGGCGAGGGCGCGCGCCTCAACCTCGGCGAGCTGCTCGGCGGGTACGAGCAGACGCGTCAGGGCCGAGCAGGTCTGCCCCGAGTTCAAGAAGCACTTGAACAGGGCATCGGGAATGGCTCGGTCCAGGTCGGCCCCGCGCAACAGGATGTTGGCGGACTTGCCACCCAGCTCGAGCGCGACGCGCTTGACGCTCCCGGCCGCGAGCTCAATGACCCGGCGCCCGGCGCGCGTGGACCCGGTGAAGGAGACCATCCCCACGCGGGCGTCGCGCACGAGGGTCTCGCCCGTGGTGGGCCCGGGACCCGTTACGAGGTTGACGACGCCCGCCGGGAAGCCCACGTGGTCGAAGACGTCGAAGAGGGCGAAGGCGCTGAGGGGCGCGACCTCGCTGGGCTTGAGGATGATCGTGCACCCTGCGGCCAGCGCGGCGGCCAGCTTGTTGGCGACTTGGTGCAGCGGGTAGTTCCAGGGCGTGATGGCGGCGACGACACCGACGGGCTCGCGGTGCACCGTGGAGTTCCCGACCTCCAGGACCCAGGCGAGGCTGGTGGCCTGCGAGGCGGCGTCGGCGAACGTCGTGATCGGCAGACCCACTTGGATCGTGTCGGCCAGTCGGCGGGGCATGCCCACCTCGCGCGCGATGGTGGTGGCCAGAGCGTCGCGGCGCTCCTCGAGCACGCGGGCGGTCGCGCGCAGCAGGCGCGCGCGCTCCTCGACGGACGTGGCGGCCCACGGGTCGAACGCGTCGGACGCCGCGCGCACTGCGGCGCGCACGTCGTCGTCGGTGGCGACCGGGATGGTGGCGAGCGCCTCGCCGGTCGACGAGTCGGTGACCGTCAGCCGCTCAGCCGAGGCGACCTCGCGCCACGACCCGTCGACGTAGATGGCTCGGTAGTCGTCCATGGATCCTCCGTGAGGTCCTGCCGGGCGTCGAGCGCCCGGCAGGACCGGTCGGGTGCAACGGGGTGAGCGACGGGGGTCGAACCCGCGACCTCCAGGACCACAACCTGGCGCTCTAGCCAACTGAGCTACGCCCACCAAGCCGTTCCAGTATGGCACAGGGGGTGGCCTCGCGAAGCGGCCCGGCGATCGGTACGCTGCTAGGGCCCCCGTAGCTCAACTGGATAGAGCAGACGGCTTCTACCCGTCAGGTTGCGGGTTCGACTCCTGCCGGGGGCGCGACGCGGTTCGGGGCGCGCGGGGCGACGCCGCGGGCCGACGGGGAGGGGCGGGTCGGCACCTGGCTCGACGCGCACACCGAGGCGGTGCGCGCAGCACCGAGGACGGCCAGCCGTGCTCACCACCAGTGCGCGGTCGGGAAGGCGGGATTTGAACCCGCGACCTCCTGGTCCCAAACCAGGCGCGCTAACCAAGCTGCGCTACTTCCCGTCGTACCATCGTGGCACAGGGTGCGGGCGGGGGCGACCGGGGAGACGTGATGGATTACCAGTGGATCATCGACGGGCTGGACCAGACGTGGTCGTCGATCGCGTCACTCCTGGCCCCGCATCCCGAGGAGGACTACCAGCGGCCGACGCCCTGCCCGGGGTGGAGCGTGCGGGACATCCTCAGCCACCTGACCGGATTCGAGGAGTTCCTGGGCGGCGCGCCCGTGCCCCCGTTCCAAGGATCGTTCCCCGACTACGTCCGCAACGACGTCGGTCGCTTCAACGAGGCCTACGTCCAGGCGGGGCGATCGGTCCCGGGACGCGAGATGCTCGCGCGCTTCGGCGAAGCGACTGGGCGCTCGCTCGCGCGCCTGCGCGCGCTCAGCGACGAGGAGTGGGAGCGCGTGGGATGGAGTCCCGAGGGCGAGCGCCCGTACCACCGGTTCCAGGAGACGCGCATCCTCGATGCGTGGATCCACCTGCAGGACCTGCGCGACGCGCTGCTCGAGCCCGACGACGACCACGGGATCGGCGAGCAGGTCGTCGTCAACCGGTTCGAGGCGGCGCTGCCCTACATCGTGGGTCGGCGTCTGGGCGCTGCCGACGGCTTCACCTTCCAGATGAACCTGGTGGGCCGGCTCGGGCGAACGGTGCTCGTGCGCGTGCGCGAGGGCCGCGGCGAGCCCGTGGGCGCGCTCGACCAGCCCGCCGACCTGGAGATCACCACGCCGGTGGCCCTCTTCTGGCGTCGGGCCGCGGGGCGCATCACGGGCGAGGCCTGGCTGGCGGCCTCCGCGACCGAGGTGCGCGGCGAGCCGGCGACGGTGGCCGCCTTCGCCGACGCCCTCTGCGTGATGATCTGAGCGTCGGGGCCGGTCCGGTAGGCTGGGCGGTCCTATGCAGGCAACCATTTCGGGCCAGGAGAGCAGTCGCGTCAAGGTCGTGGTCGACCTCGAGGAGTCCGAGGTCGCCGACGCCATCGAGCGCGCGGCGGTCTCGCTGGCCTCGCAGGTCAACGTCAAGGGCTTTCGCAAGGGCAAGGTGCCCAAGAGTGTGCTCGTGGCCCACCTCGGGGGCCCGGCGGTGCTGCGCAGTGAGGCGATTCGCGAGGCGATCCCGGCCTTCTACGCGCGGGCCGTCGACGAGACGGGCATCGACCCCATCAGCGAGCCCGACGTCACCGTGGTGCGTGGTGAGGACGACGGGCCGGTGACCTTCGAAGTCGACGTCGAGGTGCGTCCCGAGCCTGCTCTCGAGGGGTACGGCGCGCTGTCGGTCACGCTCCCGTCGCCCCACGTCACCGACGCCGAGATCGATGCCCTGATCGACCGCTACCGCGAGACCGACGCCACGCTGGGAGCCGTGGACCGACCCATCGTGACCGGAGACGTGGTGAGCCTGGACCTGCGCGCCGAGCGAGCCGACGGGGGCGAGCCGCTGAGCGTGAGCGACTACATGTACACCGTGGGGTCCAACGCCTTGGCGCCGGGGGCCGACGAGCTGCTGCTGGGGCTGCGGGCGGGCGAGGACCTGACGCTGCCCGGTGCGGCCGAGTCGGGCGTGGGCACCTACCAGGTGCACCTGGGACAGGTGAACGAACGCATCATGCCGGACCTCACCGATGCGTGGGTCCAGGACAACACCGAGTGGTCCTCGGTCGAGGAGATGCGCGATGGACTGCTGCTCCAGGTACGCCGGCGCAAGATCCTCGAGACGCGCCTCGCCGAGCGCGACGCTGCCTTGGTGCGCCTGGGAGAGCTGGTCAACCCGGAGGTGGTGCCCGAGGTCCTGGTGACCCGCGAGACCAACGAGCGCCTCCACGATCTCGGTCACCGGCTCGCCGACCAGAAGATCGAACTGGCCGACTTCCTGCGTGCGACCAACCAGACGCCCGACGGCCTACTGGCCGCGCTGCGCGAGGAGGCGGCGCGAGCGGTGCGCATCGACCTGGCCCTGCGCGCGCTGGTGCGCGCCGAGGGGCTGGCGGCGACCGACGAGGAGGTCGACGAGGAGCTGGCCTCGACGGCCGCGGCCATGGCCACGCCCGCCGAGGCGTTGCGCCGTGACCTGAGCGAGTCGGGCCGCACCGGTGCGTTCCGGGCCGAGGTGTCCAAGAACAAGGCCGTCCAGTGGCTGCGGGAGCACGTGACGTACGTCGATCCCGAAGGTGTCATCATCGACCTGGCGCGCCTGGACGATGGCGATGAGCCCACTGACGCGTAGGGTGGGCCCCGTGCACGAGCATCGAGTTCAGAACTACCTCGTCCCGACTGTCGTCGAGTCCTCGAACCGGGGCGAGCGCGCCTACGACCTGTACAGCCGACTGCTGCGCGAGCGCATCATCTTCCTGGGCACGCCCATCGACGACACCGTGGCGAACTTGGTGTGCGCGCAGATGCTCTTCTTGGAATCCGAGGATCCCGAGAAGGACATCAACCTCTACATCAACTCGCCGGGCGGGGACATCACCGGCCTGCTGGCGATCTACGACACGATGAAGTACATCAAGCCCGACGTGTCGACCTTCTGCTTCGGGCAGGCGGCGTCGGCCGCGGCCGTCCTGCTCGCGGCGGGGGCGCGGGGCAAGCGCTACGCGCTGCCCCACGCGCGCGTCCTGCTCCACCAGCCTTGGGGGGGCGTGGGCGGACAGGCCTCGGACATCGAGATCCAGGCGCGCGAGATCCTGCGCATGAAGGACATGCTCAACGAGATGCTCGCGTCGGACACTGGTCAGGAGATCGATCGGATCCTTCGCGACACCGACCGGGACTTCATCATGGGGGCGGACGAGGCCGTCGAGTACGGCCTGATCGACGAGGTCATCGCCTCGCGCTAGGAGATGCCCGCGCCGGGGGTCGCAGTCTCTTAGGATGGTTCGGGTCCGCTCGGTTCGGAGGGTAGGCGTGGCGAAGTTTGGCGAGGACAACGACCTCATCAAGTGCAGCTTCTGCGCCAAAGGTCAAAAGCAGGTCAAGAAGCTCATCGCGGGACCCAGCGTCTACATCTGCGATGAGTGCATCGACCAGTGCAACGACATCATCGCCGACGAGTTCGGCGACCGGCCCGAGTTCGTCATCGAGGACGTCCCCACGCCTCGCGAGATCTCCTCGTTCCTCGACGACTTCGTCGTGGGTCAGTCCGAGGCCAAGAAGATCCTGGCGGTGGCGGTCTACAACCACTACAAGAGGATCCAGTCGGGCCCCCTGCACGACAGCGACGTCGAGGTCGCCAAGTCCAATGTGCTGCTGCTGGGACCGACGGGCTGCGGTAAGACGTTTCTGGCCCAGACGCTGGCGCGGATGCTCAACGTGCCGTTCGCCATCGCCGACGCGACGGCTCTGACCGAGGCCGGCTACGTGGGTGAGGACGTCGAGAACATCCTGCTCAAGTTGCTCGCGGCGGCCGACTTCGACGTCAAGCGCGCCGAGCGAGGCATCATCTACATCGACGAGATCGACAAGATCGCCCGCAAGAGCGACAACGCCTCAATCACGCGCGACGTCTCGGGCGAGGGGGTCCAGCAGGCGCTGCTCAAGATCCTGGAGGGGACGGTCGCCAACGTGCCGCCACAGGGCGGGCGCAAGCACCCGCACCAGGAGTTCATCTCGATCGACACCTCGAACATCCTGTTCGTGTGTGGTGGCGCGTTCGACGGCCTCGAGGCCATCATCGAGCGCCGACTGGGCAAGAAGTCCATCGGCTTCAACTCGCCCATCGAGCTCAAGCGCGCAGGGGACATCGAGATCTTCCGTCACGTCCTGCCCGAGGACCTGGTCAAGTTCGGACTGATTCCCGAGTTCATCGGCCGGCTCCCCGTGATCGGCTCAGTGCACCAACTCGACCGCGCGATGCTGATGGACGTCCTGACCGAGCCGCGCAACTCCCTGGTCAAACAGTTCCAGCAGGTCCTGGCCATCGACGGCGTCGAGCTGGTCTTCGAGCCCGCGTCCCTCGAGGCGATCGCCGACCAGGCCCTCCAGCGTGGGACGGGCGCTCGGGGCCTGCGCTCGATCCTCGAGCAGGTCCTGCTTGAGACGATGTACGACGTGCCGGGACGTTCCGACGTGGTTCGCTGCGTGGTGACCGCGCAGTCGGTCCTCGGCGAGGAGGAGCCCCAGTACGAGTTGCGCAAGGCGCCGCGCGCGCGACGCGCCAGCTGAGTGCGCTTCGAAACCTACGACACGGCGCTCTCGTGGCTCGAGTCCCACGTGGACTTCGAGCGCCTGACACGCCCGCGTCGGACGCCCCCCACGCTGCAGCCGGTGGCCGACACCCTGGCGTACCTGGCCGACCCGCACCACGACTATCCGACCATCCACGTCACGGGGACCAACGGCAAGGGGAGCACGACCACGCTCATCGCGGCGCTGCTCCAGCGAACGGGCCTGCGCGTGGGGCTGTACACCAGCCCGGACCTCCACGGCTTGAACGAGCGCATCGCGATCAACGCGGCACCCATCGACGACGTCGACCTCACCGTCGTTCTCTCGCGGCTGGCCGACGTGGAGTCGGTCACCGGGATCGTGCTGACGCGTTTCGAGATCCTCACCGCGGCGGCCCTGCTGCACTTCTCCGACGAGGGCGTCGACGTCGCGGTGATCGAGGTGGGGCTTGGCGGAACGTGGGACGCGACCAACGTGATCGACTCGAGCGTGGCGGTCCTGACCAACGTGGACCTCGACCACACGCAGGTTCTGGGACCGACCGTCGGCGACATCGCTCGCGACAAGGTGGGCATCTTCCGGGCGGGCGGCCGCGCGATCGTGGGGACGACCAACGCCATCGTCGTGTCCATCGCCCGTGAGCGCATCGAGAGGATCGGCGCGGACGGGTGGTTCGTGGGCCGTGACTTCGACGTGTCGGCCAACGATCTGGCCCTGGGGGGGCGACGGATCTCCATGCGCACACCCTTCGCGCTCTACGAGGACGTCGGGCTGAGCCTGCACGGCATCCACCAGGGCGCCAACGCGACGACTGCGGTCGTCGCGGCCGAGGCGTTCCTCGCCCGGGCGCTCGGCGAGGACGTCGTGCGTCGCACGCTGGGCGCCGCGCGGATGCCCGGGCGCCTGGAGGTGGTGGCCCTGCAACCCACCGTCCTGGTCGACGGCGCCCACAACCCGGCGGGCATCGCCAACCTCGTCGCGAGCCTCGAGGACGCGTTCGTCGTGGCGGGTCGACGGCACTGCGTGCTGGGCATGCTGCGCGGTCGGGACCTCGACGAGATGGTCGAGCCATTGGTGCGCTACGGCTTCGACGCGTTCCACTGCTGCGCTCCGGTGTCGCCGCGGGCGGTGCCCGTCGACGAGGTCGTCGCGGCGGTGCGTCGCCACGGCGGCGCGGCGACGCCGCACCCCAGCACCGCGTCCGCGCTGGCGGCCGCGCGCGCCAGCGCCGGCGACCAGGACCTGGTGGTCGTCGCCGGAAGCCTGTACGTCGTTGCCGAGGCCCGAGCAGCGGCGCTGGGCCTGACATCGCGCCACGACACCTGATGCCCGTGGCGCGACAGTAAGATCCATCGCTCGTGGATCGCACCCTGGTCATCATCAAGCCCGACGCCGTCGAACGAGGGCTGGCGGGCGAGATCGTGGCGCGCTTGGAGCGCAAGGGCCTGCGCCTGGAGGCGGCCCAAGTGCGCACGATCGACGCGTCGACCGCCGCGCTCCACTACGCCGAGCACGTGGGGCGGCCCTACTACGAGCCGCTGGTCGAGTTCATCACCCGCGGACCCTCGCTCATCCTGGTCGTCTCGGGCGTGCCCGAGGTATGGGGCGTGGTGCGCTCGCTCATGGGCGTGACCAATCCCCTCGAGGCCGCTCCCGGGACGATTCGCGGGGACTTCGGGCTGATCACTCGGGAGAACCTGGTGCACGGATCGGACTCGGCGGCGTCGGCCCAGCGGGAGATCGGCATCTTCTTCCCCGAGTTGGCTTGAGGCGCGGGTGGTCGACGGACCCGTTCGTGCCCTAGCCTGGTGGGATGGGTCCGCGTGGGACGCGTCGATAGAGGGTCATCATGGTCGATAGTCGTTTTACGGTCCTGGGTCGGGACATGGCCGTCGACCTGGGCACCGCCAACACGCTGGTCTACGTCCGCGGTCGCGGGATCATCCTGAACGAGCCGTCGGTGGTCGCCGTCGATGTCAAGGACGGCAAGCCGCTGGCGGTGGGCGCCGAGGCCAAGCGGATGATCGGACGCACGCCCAGCAACATCCAGGCGATCCGACCGCTCAAGGACGGCGTCATCGCCGACTTCGAGATCTGCGAGAAGATGCTGCGCTACTTCATCCACCGCGTGCACCAGCGTCGCTTCGCCAAGCCGCGGATGGTCATCTGCGTGCCCTCGGGCATCACGGGCGTCGAGCAGCGCGCCGTTATGGAGGCCGCGGAGTTCGCCGGCGCGCGCAAGGCCTACATCATCGAGGAGCCCATGGCGGCGGCCATCGGCGCGGGCCTGCCGGTGCACGAGCCGAGCGGCAACATGGTCGTGGACATCGGTGGGGGGACCACCGAGGTCGCGGTCATCTCGCTGGGCGGCATCGTGACCAGCCAGTCGATCCGCGTCGGGGGCGACGAGCTCGACGAGGCGATCGTCGCCTTCGTGAAGAAGGAGTTCCAGCTCGCGCTCGGCGAGCGCACCGCCGAGGAGATCAAGATCCAGCTCGGCTCGGCCTATCCGCTCGAGACCGAGCTGCGCGCCGAGATCCGGGGGCGTGACCTGGTGACCGGCCTGCCCAAGACCGTGGTGATCTCCACCGAGCAGATCCGCCAGGCCATCGAGGAGCCGGTCCAAGCGATCGTCGACGCCGTCAAGGTGACCTTGGACCGGACGCCGCCCGAGCTGGCCGCCGACCTCATGGAGCAGGGCATCGTGCTCACCGGAGGGGGGGCGCTGCTCAACGGCATCGCCCAGCGTCTCGAGGTCGAGACGAACATGCCCATCGTCATCGCCAACGACCCGCTGAACTGCGTGGCGCTGGGGAGTGGGATGTGCCTGGAGGAGTTGGAGACCTTCTCGCGGGTGTTGAAGTCCAGCCCGGCTCGCTAGCCCGTGGCCAGCGACCGTTCCAAGCGGCGCGCCTGGACCCTGGGGGTCACGGGGCTGGTCATCGTGACGGTCCTCTACCTGACCGTGGGCGTGATCTCGGGTCTCCGTCGCGTGGCGAACCTGATCGTCGAACCCTTCGCGTGGACCGTCGACGAGGTATCTCTGCCCGTCGGTCACCTGCTGGCCGGGGCGATCAACTACAGCGACGTCGTGGCGCAGAACCAGCGACTGCGCTACGAGTTGGGTCGCGCCCGGCAGCGTGCCGCCGAGTCCTGGGCCCTGGACCGTCAGCTGACGCAGTTGACCACCGAGCTCCACGTTCCGTTCGTGGGCCGTTTGGCCACCGTGGCCGCACAGGTCACGACGTTCTCGCCGACCAACTTCGCGGCGACCTTTGACATCTCGCGCGGCCAGGACCAGGGCGTGCTCGTCGGCATGCCCGTCGTAGCCAACGGAGGCCTGGTGGGCGTGGTGATCTCGACCACGCCCAACGGCGCGACGGTGCGTATGATCAACGACGGCCAGAGCGTCGTGGGCGTGACGTACGGTTCCGGAGCCAACTCGTTCGTCCTGGGCGGTGATGGCATGGGCAATGCCCTCGTGGCCAGCGCCGCGGCGCTGAGCCGCCCGCCGAGCCGGGGCGAGCTGCTGTCCACCGATGGGCTCAACGGCGGCCTGTTCCCGCCCGGGTTGCCCGTCGCGCGCGTCTCGGAGGTCGCGGGGAGCGCCGGCTCGGGCACCTACAGCGTTCGGGCCGTCCCGGCGGCCGACCTCGCACACCTCTTCTACGTTGACGTGATCCTCTGGGAGCCCTCGACGTGAATCGAGCGGTGGTCCCGCTGACGGTCCTGACACTCCTCGTGGTGGCCATCCAGCTCCAGCTGCTGTCGACGCTGCGGGCCGGGGGCGCGGTGATCATGCTGGTGTGGCTCTGGCCCTTCGTCGTGGGGATGACCGGCGCCCGGGGTCTGGCCCTCTGGGTGGCGGCGCTGTCGGGCCTCCTGTTCGACACCCACAGCACGACGCCGTTCGGCCTGACGATCCTGGTGGCGCTGGCCCTGGCGTGGTTCGCCGCACGGCTCGGACGCGAGGGCGTCGGTGACCTGGACTCGGCCGCCTGGTGGGTCCCCCCGGCGCTGGCCGGCGTCGCGGGAGCGTTCGCCCCGGCTGCGTTCGTCATCCTGGGAACCGTCGCGCGCGACCCGGGAATGTGGCACGACGACGTCCTGGCGACGATGGCCGCCAACGCGATCGCCTTCGCCGTGATCGCGCGACCCCTCGGGCGTCTGGCGCGTCGCGTGACGCTGGGACCGCGGGGTCGGTCGTGAGGAGGTCGTGGCGCGAGCGTCCGACGGGCTCACTCTTCTCGCGGCTGTGGCGCCCGTGGGAGTCGCTCAATCCGTTCCGGCGCCGCGGACGCGTGATCAACGCCCGGCGACCCGTCGGCATTCGCGACCTCGTGGCCCCGCCCGAGGAGGTGCAGGCTCGTCCCGAGCGCCGCTGGCGCATCATCGGCGGGTTCTTCCTAGTCCTGCTCGTCGTCCTGCTGGCGCGTCTCTTCGCCCTCCAGGTCCTCGACTTTCGCACCGCGGTCGCGACCGTGGACGCGAACTCCTTGCGCGTGAGTCCCATCCCCGCACCACGGGGACTGATCGTGTCGCGATCGGGCCAAGCCCTCGTCGCCAACCGCGTGACGACCGAGGTCGAGCTCTCACGTGCCGAGGCCGCGCTCGATCCGGCCATCAAGGGGTCCTTGTCCGCCCTGACCGGGGTGAGCGTCTCAGCCATCAACGCGGCGCTCAACAACCCCCAGTACGACCCCTACGAGCCCGCTCCCATCATGATCGACGCGCCAGCGCACGTCGTCGAGTACCTCAAGCTGCACGCCAGCCAGTTCCCCGGAATCAGCATCGTCAACGTCGCCACACGCACGTATCCGGCGGGCGGTGGCGTCGCGGCGCCCGTGCTGGGCTACGTCGGGCCCATCACCGGGGCCGAGATCGCCGCCCACCCGAACCAGGGCTACCAGACCACGTCGCAGATCGGCAAGACCGGTATCGAGGCCTTCTACGAGCAGTACCTGCGAGGTCACGACGGGACGCGGACGGTCGAGGTCGACGCCTACGGCAACGTCCTGGCGACGGCGCGCGTGACCCCTCCGGTCCCGGGCGACACCGTGGAGCTCAATCTCGACCTCCCCCTCCAAGAGGCCCTCCAGGGGTACCTGGCCACCCAGATCCTGACGGATCGCCGGACGTACGACCCCGTGTCGCACCACTACCCCCAGGCACCCAACGGCGCCGCCGTGGTCATGGATCCCAACACGGGGGCCGTCCTGGCCATGGCCAGCTTCCCGTCGTACAACCTGAACTCGTTCACCCACGGCCTATCCGAGAAGACGTACCTGGCACTGGCCAAGAGCGGGGCGTTCAACAACTACGCGATCCAGGGCCTCTACACCCCGGGGAGCACCTTCAAGCTCGCCACGGCGACCGCCATGATGCAGACCGGCATCTTCTCACCCACCGCGACGGTCAACGACACGGGCATCTACAAGGTCCCCGGCTGCCTCCAGGGGTACCACGGCTGCCTCTTCCACGACGCCGAGACCTACGGCAACGGGCTGGTCAACCTGCCCCTCGCCCTCACGGTGTCGTCGGACTACTACTTCTACAACCTGGGCTACCTCTTCTGGGTCCACCAGCGCCGCTACGGGCAGACGGCGATCCAGAACGTCGCTGAGCGCTACGGATTGGGCCAGTTCACCAACATCGACCTGCCCAACGAGGTCGAGGGACGGGTGGACTCGCCAGCGGTGCGCAAGATCCTCCACCGCGAGGCGCCCAAGGCGTTCCCCACGGTGGCGTGGTACACGGGCGACAACATCGAGATGGCCTTCGGCCAGGGCGCCACCGTGATCACCCCCATCGAGCTGGCGGACGCCTACGCCACCTTCGCCAACGGCGGGACGCGCTACGCCCCCGAGGTCGCCGCGGCCATCCGCAACCCGGCGGGACGCGTCATCTTGCGCTACCGCCCGCGCGTCGTGGGACACGTCGACCTGCCCGCGTCGGTGCGCGACCCCATCCTCCAGGGCCTCATCGGCGTGATCGCCAATCCGCGCGGCACGGGCTACTACGCGTTCCAGCACGACGCGACCTTCTCGATCTCCCAGTACGTCCTGGCCGGCAAGACGGGGACTGCCTCCAACGCCCCGGGCCTCGAGCCGAACTCGCTCTTCGTCGCCTTCGGCCCCGTCGGCCACCCGCGCTACGTCGTGGCCTGCGTCATCGGGGAGGGCGGCTACGGTGCGAACGCTGCCGCCCCGGTGGTGGCCAAGACGTTCAGCTACCTGTTCGCCCACCCCGTCCCGGCCTTGACGCTGGGGTCGCACCTGCCGGGCACCGCGACCACCTCGACCACGACACCCTCGTCGGGCGGCACCTCTACGACGACTACGCCTGCCGGCGCGAGCACGTCGACCACGGTCCCGGCGGCTTCGACCACGACGTCCTCGACCCCCACGACCTCGACCAGCGTTCCTCGCGGCTGAGTCTCGGTGTAGCCTGGAGCCGTGGGAAGGCTGCGCAGGGCGCGCGGCCACGGCAGCGGGCCGGTCGGCCCGAGCGGAGACGATGTGGTGACATCCGAGACGAGGCAACTCCTCGACGAGGGGATGTGGACGGCATTACTCCTGGTCACGCTGTCGGCCAGTCCCGAGGGAGCTCCGACGAGCCCCCGGGAACGCCATTGGCGCGCACCCCGCGGTGCGCACCTCATCGAGAACGCAAGGAGCGCCCGTCGTGAGCGACGAGAACACTGCCAACGACCACCCGACCGGTCCCCGCATTGGGGACGTTCGGCCGGCACCCAAGATTGGTGACACCCGGCCGAGTCCGGCGCCCAGTCCTGTGAACACGCCCGCCGGGTCTCCGGCGGGCTCCGGAGGAGGCTCACGGCGCCGCCGCGGCGGACGGGGACGCGGGGGTCGCGGTTCGGGCCAGCGCGCCGTCGTCGTGGCCGAAGCACCGGTCGAGGCGTCGGCCCCCGCCGCTGCCGACGCGCCGGCGTCGCGGTCCCGGCGCCGGCGGCGCGGAGGGGAGCGCCGCTCGCGAGCCCAGGGGCGCTACCTGATGTGCGTGCACGGCACGCCCCAGGCCACCCACATCGCGACGGTCGAGGGCCGCTCCATGGTCGAGTACATCGTCGCCAAGACGGCCGACGAGACCAACCAGATCGACGGCAACATCTACGTCGGGCGGATCCAGAACGTGCTGCCCGGCATGGAGCTGGCGTTCGTGGACATCGGGATCCCCAAGAACGCGGTCCTCTACCGCAACGACGTCTCCCTCGACGACGACGTGGAGGGCCCGCCCGCCGCGCGCCGGATCGAGGAGATGCTGCGCGCGGGCCAGACCATCGTGTGCCAAGTGACCAAGAACGCCATCGGGGCCAAGGGGGCGCGACTCACCCAGGAGGTCTCGCTGGCGGGCCGCTTCGTCGTCCTGGTGCCCAACTCGGCCACCGTGGGCATCTCCAAGCGACTTCCCGACAACGAGCGGCGCCGCCTGCGCAAGATCGTCGACGACGTGAAGCCGGAGCGCCACGGCGTCATCATCCGCACCGCGGCCGAGGGCGTCTCGGCCGATGACCTCGCGCGGGACGTCGCCTCGCTGGCCGAGAAGTGGGACGCCATCGAGGCCGAGGTGGCGCGCTCGAACCAACCGCGACTCGTCTACCGGGACCTCGACCTCGCGGTGCGCGTCCTGCGCGAGGAGCTCAATGACGACTACCGGGGCGTCCTGATCGACGACGCGGAGCTGTACGCCAAGGTGCGCGAGTACGTAACGGCCGTGAATCCCGAGCTCGCCGACCGCATCGAGTTCTACGACCAGTCGCGCGAGACGCTGCCCCTCTTCGAGCGCTACTTCGTGCACGAGCAGCTCCACCGCGCCCTGGACCGCAAGGTGTTCCTGCCCTCGGGCGGCTCGCTGATCATCGAGAGGACCGAGGCCCTGACGGTCATCGACGTCAACACGGGCAAGAACGTGGGCAAGAACAACCTCGAGGAGACGGTCTTCCGCAACAACCTGGAGGCCGCCGAGGAGGTGGCACGCCAGCTGCGCCTGCGCGACATCGGGGGCATCATCGTCATCGACTTCATCGACATGGAGGCCAAGGCGAACCGGGAGGCCGTGGCGTCCACGCTGCGCCAGGCGCTGTCGCGCGACAAGACCCGTACGCAGGTCTTCGACATCTCCGAGCTCGGACTCGTCGAGATGACGCGCAAGCGCGTCAACGAGGGGCTTCTCGAGTCGGTCTCGACCGTGTGCACCGTGTGTGACGGCCGAGGCTTCGTGATCGCCCCCGGACTGTGACCGCGGCCACAGACGCATCGGCTAGACTAGAGACCCTATGTACGCCGTGATTCGAGTGGGCACGTCCCAAGAGCGAGTGACCGAGGGCCAGATCGTTCGCGTCGATCGGCGCACCGAGGCGATTGGAGAGGTGGTGAGCTTCGCGCCCACGCTCATCGTGGATGGGGAGACGGTCCTGGCCGGTCCGGCCCTCGCCGGCGCATCGGTGACCGCGACCGTCGTGGGCGAGGAGAAGGGGCCCAAGATCCACGGCCTCACCTACAAGGCCAAGGCCAACCAGCGCAAGCACTGGGGCCACCGCCAGAAGTACTCCACCGTCGAGATCACCTCGATCGCGACCCCGGCCTAAGGAGAGCGACATGTCCAAGACCAAGGGTGGCGGCTCCACGCGCAACGGGCGCGACTCGAACGCGCAGCGCCTGGGCGTGAAGACCTTCGACGGCACTGCGGTGACCGCGGGCAGCATCCTGGTGCGCCAGCGCGGTACGCAGTTCCACGCGGGCGCCAATGTCGGGATCGGGCGCGACGACACGCTGTTCGCGCTCAAGGACGGCACCGTGCACTTCGCGTTCCGCGGGGGCCGCAAGCGCATCGACGTGGTGAGCGCGTAGCGCGGCACGACCACGAAAAGCAGAAGGCCCCCGGCGTTCGCCGGGGGCCTTCTGCTTATGCGAGTTCCTAGCCCTTGACGGCCTTCTTGAACGTCGAGCCGATCGTGACCTTGGGTGCGCGCGACGCGCTCACCTGGATCGCCTCGCCGGTCTGCGGGTTGCGCGCCGTGCGCGCCTTGCGCTGCACGCGCTCGAACGCCACGAAGCCCGACAGCACGACCTTCTCTCCCTTGGCGACGTTGTGCACGACGACGTCCTCGAAGGCCTTGAGGACCTCTGCCACCGTGCTCTTGGTGGCGCCACTCTCGGCGGCCACAGCCTCTACCAACTCGGCCTTGTTCACCGGTCGACTCCTTTTTCCATCTCATCCGTCGGCCTGGGGATTCCCAGTCGCCGACGCCCATCTTTATCGATTGGTCACCGAAATACGCGGATTTTGCCTAAGTTTTCGCTCAATGCACCCGTGAGCGCCGGGCGGGGTCGCCCGCCCGCGGGGCGTCGGGGCCCTACGATGGCCGCCATGGGGGAGATGGGGGACCGAGCGCGACTCGCGGCGCTCCTGACGCAAGAACGCGAGCGCTACCAGGACCAACACCCGACGTCGGCGCAGCTGCACGCCGCGGCCGACCACCTCTTCGGTCGCGTGCCCATGACGTGGATGAGCAAGTGGGCCGGGGGCTTCCCCCTGGGATTCTCCCAAGCCCACGGCGCGCACGTCGAAGACCTCGACGGCCACCGGCTCGTGGACTTCGCCCTGGGCGACACCGGGGCGATGGCGGGCCACTCGCCCGAGCCGCTCGTGCGGGCCGTGACCCGGCGTCTGGCCGACGGCGGCGTCACGACCATGCTGCCCACGGAGGACGCCGAGTGGGTTGCCGCCGAGCTCGCCACCCGTTTCGGCGTGCCCCAGTGGAGCTTCACCCTCTCGGCGACAGACGCCAATCGATGGGTGCTGCGGCTCGCGCGCCTGGTCACGGGACGCCCCAAGATCCTCGTGTTCTCGTACTGCTACCACGGGACTGTCGACGAGACCTTCGTCGTCGTGGATCCCGCCACCGGCCGGGGCGTCGCCCGCGAGGGCAACGCGGGCCCGGCGGTCGACCCCGCCACGACGACCCGCGTGGTCGAGTTCAACGACCTGGCGGCCCTCGAGCGCGAGCTGGACGCCGGCGACGTGGCGGCCGTGCTCACGGAGCCCGCCCTGACCAACATCGGGATCGTCCTGCCGCACCCGGGATTCCTCGAGGGCGTGCGCGCGCTGTGTGATCGGACGGGAACCCTGCTGGTCATCGACGAGACGCACACGTTCTCGGCGGGCCCGGGGGGCGCGACGCAGCGCTGGGGACTGCGGCCCGACGCCGTGACGATCGGCAAGTCCCTCGGCGGGGGCATCCCGTGCGGGGCGTACGGGCTCAGCGCGCCGCTGGCGGAGCGAACGGCCGCCGCGGTGGCCGCCGGTGCCGACATCGCCGACGTGGGCGGCGTGGGCGGCACCCTCGCCGGCAACGCCCTCAGCCTGGCGGCGATGCGCGCGGTGCTGGGCGAGGTCCTCACGCCGGACGCCTTCGCCCAGATGGAGGAGCTGGCCACCCGCTTCGCGCACGGCGTGCGCGCGACCATCGAGCGTCACGAGCTGGCGTGGTCGGTGAGCCAGCTCGGCGCGCGCTGCGAGTACCGATTCGCGTCGCCGGCTCCCACCAGTGGTGGCGCCTCGGCCGCGAGCGCTGATCCGGTGCTGGAGGACTTCTTGCACCTGTACGGCATCAACCGCGGCGTGCTGATCACCCCGTTCCACAGCATGGCGCTCATGTGCCCGGCGACCTCCACCGACGATGTCGCGGCGCACCAGGAGATCTTCGATGAGGCGACAGAGCTCCTGATCGCCTCGGGTGCGCTCGAAGGCAGCCCGTAGGATTGGGGGATGTCCAGCTTCGTCGACGCCGCCCAGCTGCACGCCCGGGCGGGCGACGGCGGGGCGGGGTGCGTCAGCTTCCGGCGCGAGGCGCACGTCGCGCGCGGGGGACCCGACGGCGGTGACGGAGGCGACGGCGGTGACGTGTGGCTGGTCGCCGACGTCAACCAGGCGTCACTGCTGGGCTTTCGCGACCACCCGTTCCGGCGCGCCGGCGATGGCCGGCACGGCAGCTCCAAGCGACAGCATGGCGCCTCGGGCGCCGATCTCGAGGTGGCGGTGCCGGTGGGCACCGTGGTCCACGGGCCCGACGGCTCGGTGGCCGCCGACCTGGCCACACCCGGTGACCGCTGGCGCGCCGCCGCGGGCGGCGTTGGCGGATGGGGAAACGCGCGCTTCCTGTCCAACCGGCGACGCGCGCCGGGGTTCGCCGAGCAGGGCGAGCACGGGGAGGAGCGCTGGTACGACCTGGAGCTCAAACTGCGCGCCGATGTGGCCATCGTGGGCTTCCCCAACGTGGGCAAGTCGACGCTCATCGCGGCGGTATCGGCCGCCCGGCCCAAGATCGCCGACTATCCCTTCACGACACTGGTCCCCAACCTGGGCGTCGTCCGCGTCGGGGGCCGTCCCAGTCACCCCGACGACGTGACGGAGTTCGTCATGGCCGACATCCCGGGCTTGGTGGAGGGAGCCGCGGCCGGGCGGGGATTGGGTCGCGAGTTCCTCCGCCACGTCGAGCACGCCAAGGTGCTGTGCCTGCTGCTGGATCGCTCCGAGGACGCCCCCCTCGACCCTCGCGCCCAGTACGAGGTCCTCCTGGGAGAGCTCGGCGACTACCTGCCCGAGTTGGTGACGCGCCCGCGCGTGGTCGTGGGCTCCAAGGGTGACCGTGCCCGCGGCGATGACGACACCGTCGAGACGACCGTGACCGCCATCACGGGCGAGGGCCTGCGCGAGCTGCTCGGGCGGCTCGCCCAGCTGGTGGCTGCCGCCCGCCGCGACGAGGCCGACGCCGCGCCCGCGCCCGTCGTGCACCGCCCGGCACCCGAGGGCACCGTGACGGTGCGCCGCGAAGGGCTCGCGTGGGTGGTCGAGGGGCGCCTCGCCGAGCGGGCCGTGCGGCTGAGCGACCTCACCGACGAGGGCGCGCTGGCCGAGTCGGTGCACCGCCTGCGGGCCCTGGGCGTCGACCGGCTCCTGGCGCGCGCGGGGGCCCGCGACGGCGACGTCGTCCAGGTGGGCCCCGTCTCGTTCTCGTGGTTCCGCGACGCCGCGGCGTCCGGCCTCGACGCCGACGGGCATCACCGTGCGACGCAGCGCGAGCGGCGGGCGCGCCGCCAGCGGGAGGGGAAGGGTGACGACGCGTAGCGTGGTGGTCAAGGTCGGGACCTCGTCGGTCACCGATGCCCGGGGTGGCGTGGACACTGGGGTCCTGGCGGCGATCGCGCGGGACGTCGCGTCCCTGAGGGCGGAGGGCTGGCAGGTGATCGTGGTGACTTCCGGCGCGATCACCGCTGGCTGGTCCGAGGTGGGCGGCGGTCGGCGCCGCCCGACCGATGCGGCGACGCTCCAGGCGGTCTCAGCCGTGGGCCAGCCGCTGCTCATGCACGCGTGGCGCGATGCCTTCGGCGCGTTGGGCGTTCCCGTGGGCCAGGTGCTGCTGGCGCCCCTGGACTTCGCCCACCGGGGCCAGTACCTGCAGGCCCGCGGGACGCTCGAGTCCCTCGCGCGCCTGGGCGTCGTGGCGATCGTCAACGAGAACGACGCGGTGGCCGACGAGGAGATCCGCTTCGGCGACAACGACCGGCTGGCGGCGCTGGTGGCCAACCTGGTGGGCGCATCCCACCTGGTGCTGCTGACCGACACCGAGGGGCTGCTGTCAGCCGATCCGCGGCTGGACCCGAACGCCACGCTGATCGACGAGGTCGCGGCCATCGACGCGTCGGTCCTCGAGCTGGCGGGTCGGAGCCGCTCGGGCGTGGGCAGCGGCGGCATGGCCTCCAAGCTGGCCGCGGCGCGCATCGCCACGTGGTCGGGCGTGACCGTGGCGATCGCCCAGGCCCGACGCGAGGAGCCGGTGCGCCGCGTCCTCGGCCCCGGGGCGGGCGGCACGACCTTCCGCGCCCGGGCCGACCGGCTCGCGGCCCGCAAGGCGTGGATCGCCTTCGCCGCGCCGAGTCGGGGCACGGTCACGATCAACGACGGCGCGGTGCACGCGCTGGTGGAGGCGGGGCGCAGCCTGCTGCGCGTGGGTGTCGTCGCCCACGCGGGGGCCTTCGGCGAGGGCGACGCCATCGACGTGCTCGACATATCGGGCGCGCGGGTCGCCAAGGGGCTCACGAGAGTGGACGCGGCGGGGCTCGACAGCGACGACGAGAACCTCGTCATCCATCGCGACGACCTGGTGGTCCTGCGCGCCGGCTGAGGGCGACGCTCCTCGCCGCATGGGCGGTGGCGAGCCCTCCGTTACGCTGAGTCCATGGTCCACGCTGATCTCGCGTCCCAGGGGCGGGCGGTGCGCGCGGCCGCCCGTCAGCTAGCCCAGGCGCCCGACGACACCCGCCAGCGCGTCCTGCGAGCAGTGGCTGCGATGCTCGACGCGCGGGCCTCGGAGCTGCTCGCCGTCAACGCCGCGGAGGTCGCCGCCTACGCCGAGGGCGGGCCGGGGCGCGACCGCCTGCTGCTGACCCCCGCGCGGGTGGACGCGATGGCCCAGACGCTGCGCGACGTCGCCGACGCCCCCGATCCGCTGTTCGAGGTGTCCGACGCGTCGACGCGCCCCAACGGGCTGCGCGTGGAGCGCGTGCGGGTGCCCCTGGGCGTGATCGGCGTGGTCTACGAGAACCGACCCAACGTCACGAGCGACGTGGCGGGCCTGTGCGTGCGCAGCGGCAACGCGGCGTTCCTGCGCGGCTCGGCGTCGGCCCAGGCGTCCAACCGATTCCTGGTGGACCTCTTCCGCGAGGCGCTGCGCGCCGAGGGGCTCCCCGAGGACGGTGTGGACCTGGTCGAGGATCCCTCGCACGAGGCGGCCGTGGCGTTCATGCAGCTCGACGACGTCCTCGACTGCCTGATCCCCCGAGGGGGGCGGAGTCTCATCGCGGCCATGCGCGAGCACGCCCGCGTGCCCTACGTGCTCGATGGCGACGGCAACTGCCACATCTACCTGGACGCGTCGGCGCCCGTCGAGCGCGCGGTGCGCATCGTCGATAACGCCAAGACCTCACGGCCCGGCGTGTGCAACGCGGTCGAGACCGTCCTGGTGCACCGGGACCTCGCTGCGCGGGTCCTGGGGCCACTGGCCGCGGCCATGCCCTCGGTGGAGCTGCGCGTGGACGAGGAGGCCGCCCGCTGGCTGCCCGACGCGCGCCGGGCGACCGAGGAGGACTGGGCCACGGAGTTCCTGGACCTGATCCTGGCGGTGCGGGTCGTCGACGGCCTCGACGAGGCGATCGAGCACGTCGCCCGCTACGGCACCGGCCACAGCGAGGCCATCGTGACCGAGGACTCCGAGAACGCCGCCCAATGGGTGCGTCGCGTGGACGCCGCGGCGGTCCTCGTCAACGCGTCCACCCGCTTCATCGACGGCGGCGAGCTCGGGCTCGGCGGCGAGGTCGGGATCTCCACCCAGAAGCTGCACGCGCGCGGACCGATGGGCCTGCGCGAGCTGACGTGTCAGAAGTGGGTCGTTCGTGGCGAGGGGCAGACGCGATGAGCTCGCTCGACCCCCGCGAGGAGCTGGCCAGCCGACTCGGGCTGCCCGCGGCACCGCCGGTGCACTTCTCATCCCCGTCGGACGTGCGCGAGCGCCTAGCGGCTCACGACTACCTCAGCGACGACGCCATCGCCTCGACGACCTTCCTATCGGATCGCCTGGCCAAGCCGGTGCTCATCGAGGGACCCGCCGGGACCGGGAAGACGGCGCTGGCGCGCGCGGTGGCCGAGGCCACCGATTCGCGGCTCGTGCGGCTCCAGTGCTACGAGGGGCTCGACGAGTCGAAGGCGCTCTACGAGTGGAACTACCGCAAGCAGCTGCTGCGCATCCAGGCGGGCCGCAGCGACCAGGGCGGGGCCGAGGAGTGGGAGCGGCTCGAGGAGGACATCTTCGCCGGGGAGTTCCTCCTGACCCGGCCGCTGCTCGAGGCCATCACGGCCGACGAGCCCGTGGTCCTCCTCATCGACGAGGTCGACCGCGTCGAGCTCGAGACCGAGGCCCTGCTGCTCGAGATCCTCTCGGAGTACCAGGTCTCGATCCCCGAGCTGGGCACGGTGCGCGCTCGCCAGATCCCCCTGGTGTTCCTCACCTCCAACAGCACCCGGGAGCTGTCCGAGGCGCTCAAGCGCCGATGCCTCTACCTGTACTTGGGCTACCCCGACGTCGCGCGCGAGCGCGACATCATCCTGGCGCGCGTCCCCGGGGTGCGCGCGGCCCTGGCCCAGCAGATCGCCGAGGTCGTGCGCTCGCTGCGGGGGCTGGACCTCAAGAAGGCCCCCTCGGTGTCCGAGACCCTCGACTGGGCGCGCACGCTGGTCGTGCTGGGACGCGACGAGATCGGTGTCGATGAGACCGTCGACACGCTCGCGGTCCTCCTCAAGTACCAGAGCGACATCGAGCGCGCGGCCGCCGCGCTGCGCGAGCGGCCCCCAGCCGGTGCTTGACCTGCTCGCCGGCTTCATCGGCGAACTGCGCGCGATCGGGCTTCCCGTGTCGCTCACCGAGCACATGGACGCGGCGCGGGCCCTGGAGCTCGTCGACCTGGGAGATCGCTCCCAGGTGCGCGACTCCCTGGCCGCGACCCTCGTGAAGCGGTCGGACCACCTGCCCGCGTTCCTCCAGGCCTTCGACGTCTACTTCGCGATGCGCCCGGGAGCCCCGGCTGCCGCCGAGCCCGAGGGCGCAACGGCCGCCGGTGGGGACGACGGCGGCGGGGCGGGCGCGGGCGGGGGAGGTGAGGGCCTCTCGGCCGAGGAGCTCAGCGACCTGATCTATCGGGCCTTGCGCGACGACAACGGCGTCCAGCTGCGCGCGGGTGCCCGGGCCGCGGTCGCGCGCTACGCGGGCATGGAGCCGGGGAGGCCCGTCGGGGGGACCTACTACCTCTACCGCACTCTGCGCTACCTCGAGCTCGAGGCGCTCGAGCGGCGCCTGCTCGACGGGGCGCCGGGGACCGGCGGGCTCCAGCAGCGGCTGGCGCGCGACGACGCCCACGGCCGTATCGAGCGGCTGAAGTCCGAGGTGGAGCGCGCCATCCGCGAGCATCTCGTCGAGGATCGCGGGGCCGAGGCGCTGGCGCGATCGCTGCGCCGCCCCCTGCCCGAGGACGTCGACGTGATGCACGCCAACCGCGACGAGCTGGCCGCCCTGGAGCGGGCGCTGCGGCCCCTGAGCCGCAAGCTGGCCACGCGGCTCGCACGCCGGCGCCGGCGGCGGCGGCGCGGGCCCGTCGATCTGCGCGCCACCGTGCGCCAGAGCCTCTCGACCGGCGGGGTGCCCCTGGAGCTGCGGTTCCGCCCGCCTCGTCCCGCCAAGCCGGAGATCTTCGTCGTGGCGGACGTCTCGGGATCGGTCGCGTCCTTCGCCCGCTTCACTCTCCACCTGGTGCACGCGATCAGCTCGCAGTTCTCGCGCGTGCGCAGCTTCGTGTTCGTCGACGGGCTCGATGAGGTCACCTCGTACTTCGAGGGGGTCGACGACCCGGCCGAGGCCGTCCGCCGCATCAACGCGGAGGCCGACGTGGTGGCCTTCGACGGGCACTCGGACTACGGGCACGCCCTGAGCGTGTTCCGCGACCGCTACGCCGACCAGGTGACGCGGCGCACCACCGTGCTCATCTTGGGCGATGCGCGCAACAACTACCATCTCGCACGGGCTGACGTCCTCGCGGACGTACGCGCCCGCGCCCGTCACGTCTACTGGCTCAATCCCGAGCCGCGCAGCTACTGGAACAGCGGGGACTCGATCATCGAGCAGTACGCGCGTCACTGCGACGGCGTGGTCGAGTGCCGGACGCTGCGCCAGCTCGAGGCGTTCGTGGGGGACCTGGGCTGATGGCCGTTCCCGAGCGGTTCCGCACGATCGGGGGCGAGCCCACGGGCGCGCGACTCCTCCTCGTGCGCCACGGCGAGGCCGTGTGCAACGTGCGCGGCATCGTCGGCGGGCCACGAGGCTGCAGTGGCCTGAGCGAGCGAGGTCGCACGCAGGCGGTCGCCCTGGGGCGACGCCTCGGCGCCAGCGGCGAGCTCGCGGACGTCGCGGCGGCCTACGTCTCCCCGCTGCCCCGGGCGCTCGAGACGGCGCGGCTCGTCGGCCAGCACGTCGGGGGCCTGCCGACGCCGCTCGTCGAGCCGGGTCTCGAGGAGCTGCGGCCGGGCCAGGCCGACGGGCTGACCTGGGAGGAGATGGTCGCGCGCTTCGGCGGTCCGGACTGGGACGCCGAGCCCGACGCCCCCCTGGCGCCCGGGGGCGAGTCGTGGCTCGAGTTCGGCGTGCGCTGCCGCGACGTGCTGATGTCCCTGGCGCGTCGCCACGAGGGCCAGCGCGTCGTCGCCTTCACCCACGCGGGCGTGGTCGAGCACGCCCTGCGCCTGGTGATCCCGACACCCCCGGGAGCTCGGCTGGGGCTGCGCACAGCCCACTGCGCCATGACCGAGGTCGAGGTCGACGGCTCGCGGTGCCGCCTCCTGCGCTACAACGACGTTGCGCCGGTGGTGTAGCCCTGGAGGAACTCGGCCACGTGGAACGCCAGGTCCAGGCTCTGGGTGGCGTTGAGGCGCGGGTCGCAGATGGTCGTGTAGTTGACCTCGAGGTCGTCCTCGCCGAGGCGCGCGCCGCCGCCCAGGCACTCGGTCACGTCGTCGCCGGTCAGCTCGATGTGCAGGCCCCCGGGCCAGGTCCCCAGCGACTCGTGGACCGAGAAGAAGCGCGCCGTCTCGGCCAGGACATCGTCGAAGTGGCGCGTCTTCTGCCCGCCCCCGGCCCGGAACGTGTTGCCGTGCATCGGATCGCAGGCCCACACCACGTGGCGCCCCTCGTCGCGCAGGGCCTCGACCAGCGGGGGCAGGAGGTCGCTGATGCGCGCCACGCCGAGACGGCTGATGAGGGTGAGCCGGCCCGGGACGTTGTCCGGGTTGAGCACGTCGACCAGGCGGCGCAGCTCGTCGACCCCGAGGGTCGGGCCCACCTTGAGTCCCACCGGATTGGCCACGCCTCGCAGGAACTCGACGTGCGCGCCGTCGAGCTGACGGGTGCGATCGCCGATCCACAGCAGGTGCGCCGAGCAGTCGTACCAGCGCCCCGTGAGGGAGTCCTGGCGCGTGAGCGCCTGCTCGTAGGGCAGGATCAGTGCCTCGTGGCTGGTGTAGAAGTCGACGCCCTGGAGGGCTGCGTCATCGTGCAGGTCGATGCCGCACGCGCGCATGAACGCCAGCGCTCGCTCGATCTCGTCGGCGACCATCGCGTAGCGCTTGCCCTCGGGCGAGTTCTCGACGAACTCCTGGTTCCAGGCGTGCACGCGCGAGAGGGCCGCGAAGCCACCGGTCGTGAAGGCGCGCAGCAGGTTGAGGGTCGCCACGGACTGGTGGTAGGCGGCGAGCAGGCG
>JAKANY010000043.1 GCA_021823525.1 Actinomycetes bacterium | reverse complement strand
CCCCGCGCTGAGCCGGCGGATGATCAGCACGCACGGCAGCGAGAACTCCCCGCCGGGGAACTCCCGCCGGCGCTGGGCGGCGACGGCGACCGCGTAGTCGGGGACGTATCCGCGCGCCACCTCCTCACCGGTGCTCGCCTCGATGACCGGGATCGAGGGGTTCAAGATGGTCCCCGCACCCAGGACGGCGCCGCGACCGACGCGCGCACCCTCCACCACCACGCAGCGGCTACCGATGAAGGCGTCATCCTCGATGACGACCGGCGCGATCCCGGGGGGCTCGAGCACCCCGCCGATCCCCACGCCGCCCGCGAGATGGACGTTCGCCCCGATCTGGGCGCAACTGCCCACGGTCGCCCACGTGTCGACCATCGTCCCGGCCCCAACCCAGGCGCCGACGTTGACGAAGCTCGGCATGAGGACGACGCCCGGCGCCAGGTAGCTGCCCCGTCGCGCGATGGCCCCCGGGACGGCGCGCACGCCGCGCCGCTCCAGGTCGGTCTTGAGCTCGAGCCGGTCGACGTACTCGAAGGGACCGACCTCCGTGCGCTCAAGCGCCCGGAGCCGGAAGGCCAGGAGGATCGCGCGTCGTAGCCACTCGTGCACCACGACCTCGCCGCGGGCGTCGACCTCGGCGACGCGCGCGCGCCCGTCGTCGAGCTCGGCCAGAGCGAGCTCGACGTCTCTCCGAGCCTCGAGATCCCGCGGGTCCAGCGCGTCGATCTGCCCGTACCACTCATCGATTCGGGCCTCGAGGCTGCTCACAGCCCCATGGTAGCCAGGCGCCTAGCGCGCGAGCCGCTGGGCAGCCGCGGCGATGCGCTCGGTCGGCTGCACGACCGCGATGCGCACGTGGTCGGCTCCCGCAGCCCCGTAGAACTCGCCCGGGCTCACGACCAGCCCCGACCGGCTCGCCAGCTCGCGGGCCAGCGCCCAGCCGTCGGACCCGGCCCGATGGGCCCACAGGTAGAAGCCGCCGTCGGGCACCGGCGCCTCGACACCGCTGCGCGCGAGCGCGTCGGCGAGCAGCTCGAGGCGCTCGAGGTAGCGCTGGCGCTGGGCGACCACGTGGTCCTCGTCGGCGTAAGCGAATTGCGCGACGGCCTGCAGCGGCCCGGGGACCATCAGGCCGGCGTGCTGGCGCACCAGACGCAGGTACGCGACCAGGTCCTCGTCGCCCGCGTAGAAGCCGACCCGGGCTCCCGCCAGGTTCGAGCGCTTCGAGATGGAGTGGACGGCCAGGACTCCCACCGTGCCGGACTGGAGCACGCTGCGGGGGTCACCGCGCCAGGTGAAGTCCGCATAGCACTCGTCGCTCGCGACGACCACGTCGTGCGCCCGCCCCCACTGCGCGACGGCCCCGAGGTCCTCGAGCTCGCCGGTGGGGTTGGCCGGCGCATTGGCCCACAGCAGCAGGGCCCTTTGCGCATCGGCGGGGTCGATGGCCCCCAGGTCGAGGAGCCCCTCGCGCCGCGGCACCGCGACCGCGCGCAGCCCCGCCAGCTGCGCGCCCATGGCGTACGTCGGGTAGCTGACCTCGGGGTAGAGCACGGTGTCGCGCTCGGGACGCCGCAGGTGGAGGTAGCCCGCCAGGCTGGCGACGAACTCCTTGGTCCCCACGCACAGCGCCACCTGGTCGGGTCCGAGCGCCACGGCGAAGCGCCGCTCGAGCCACTCCACGATGCCCTGGCGCAGCTCGAGGGCGCCCGCGGAGCTCGGGTACCCGCGCACGCCGCGAGCGCGGGCCAGCTCGGCGGCGACGAACGCGGGCGGCTCATCCCCCGGCGTGCCCACCGAGCAGTCGAGGGGGCCGCCCTCGACGGCGGCCGCCAGGGCGCGGACCTCGTCGAGGCGCTCGTAGGGATAGGGCGGCGGGGTGAAGCTCACCGCACGCGCCAGCGCTCGAGCCGCGCCTCGCCCGCCGGGTCCACGGCCACCGTCACCACCACGGCGTCCTCGTCGACCTGGGTCGTGAGCACGTCGCCCTCGCGGTGCGCGGCCGCGAGCACGTCGCCGCGCGCCAGGGGCACCCGCACCGTGATCACCCGGTCGCGGTGGCGCAGCCGCGTGGCGATCGCGCGGACCACCGCGTCGAGGTGCTCGCCCGTGCGCGCCGCGGCGACGACGCTGCCGGGATACTGGGCGGCGAGCTCGGTGGCGCGCGACGGCGCCAGGTCGGCCTTGTTGAAGACCAGCAGCTCGGGGATCTCGTCGGCCGCGATGGTGGCCAGCACCTCGTGGACCGCCCGGATCTGCTCCTCGGCGTAGGGGCTGGAGGCGTCCACGACGTGCACGAGGAGGTCGGCGAGCTGCACCGATCGCAGCGTGCTCATGAACGCCTCGACGAGCTCGTGGGGCAGGTTGGAGATGAAGCCGACGGTGTCGGTGATGAGGATCAGCTCGCCCCCGGGCAGCTGGCGCTGGCGCGTGCGGGGGTCCAGGGTCGCGAAGAGCCGGTCCTCGATGACGACGTCGGCCGACGTGAGCGCGTTGAGCATCGAGGACTTGCCGGCGTTGGTGTAGCCGACCAGGGTCACCTCGCGCAGGCGGCCGCGATCGCGACCACGCCGCTGGAGGCTGCGCGTCCGCTCGATCTCGCGCAGCTCGGCGCGCAGGTGGTGGGTGCGCTGGACCAGCCGGCGCCGGTCCACCTCAAGCTGGGTCTCGCCGGGCCCCCGCGTGCCGATGCGGCCCGCCTGCTGGGACAGCGAGCCGCTGTCGCGGCGAAGGCGCGGCAGGCGGTACTCGAGCTGCGCGAGCTCGACCTGCGCGCGCCCCTCGGGACTGCGGGCGTTCTGGGCGAAGATGTCCAGGATCACCGCCGTGCGGTCGATCGCCGTGCGCCCGAGCAGGCGCTCGAGGTTGCGCTGCTGGCCCGGCGTGAGGGCGTGCTCGAAGACGACGGTGTCCACGTCGTGGACCACGCAGCGCTCCGCCAGCTCGCGCACCTTGCCCGAGCCGAGGAAGGTCGCCGGGTCCGGCCGATCGCGTCGTTGGATCACGCGATCCACGACGTCGGCGCCGGCGGTGTCGACCAGCAGCGCCAGCTCGTCGAGCTGGCGCTCGAGCTCCTCGCCCGTGGTGGTGGGAAAGAGGACGCCGACGAGGGCGATCCGCTCGCGGAACGACCGGTCGATCAGCGAGGGGCTCAACGCGCCGACCACTCCACGTTGCCGACGAACGCGACCGGTCCGCGCAGGCGTGCGCTGCGGCCCTGCAAGGTGACCTCGAGCTCTCCGCCCGGGTTGGCCACCACGACGCGGTCGCCGACGTGGCCCTGCGCGCGCAGGACTGCGGCCACCGCGCAGCTGCCGGTACCGCAGGCCAGCGTCCAGCCCACGCCACGCTCGAACACGCGCAGCGCGACGCGGTCGTCGCCGATGAGCCGCACGAACTCCACGTTCGCGCCGCCGAAGGCGCTGGCGAGCGTTGCCGCTCGCGCCTCGAGATCAGCGAGGCTGGCGTCCTCGTCGTCCCAGGCCACCACGTGGGGGTTGCCCACCCGCGCGGCGCCGAACGCTCCCGCGGGAGCCGTAAGCATCTCCACCTCACCCATGGCGACCGCCGCCCACGTCGGGTCCTCCCGATCGAAGGCCACGGTGCGCAACCCCGCGTCGGTCACGACGTCCAGCTCGGTCCAGCGCCCGCGCGTGACGCGCCGCACCCCCGCCGCCAGGCACCGGATCCCGTTGCCGGACATCTCGGCGCGCGACCCATCGGCGTTGAACAGCGACATGATCACCTCGTGGCCCCCGTGGCCCTCGGCGCCCACCTCGGCCACCACGACGCCATCGGCCCCCACCCCGCGGTGGCGGTCGCACGCCTCACGCACCCGCTCGGCCGTCCACCACGCGGCGGTGCCGTAGTCGAGGACGTCGACGAGGAAGTCGTTGCCCGCCCCGTGCCACTTCTGGAGGAATCGCAGCGTCACGCGTCCCAGTCTCGCACGGTTCCCTCGGCGCCGTTCACCAGGCGGGTCAGTCGATCACGCGCGGCGGCCTCGTCATCGAACCACTCGATGCGCGGGTCGCGTGCGAACCAGCGCATCTGCCGGCGGGCCAGCCGCCGGCTCTGGGCGATGGCCGCCTCGAGGGCCGCGTCGACGTCGCCACCCTCCTCGAGGCAGGTCAGCAGCTCCCGATACCCGACGGCCTGGCGGGCCGTCGGCGACAGCCCGCCCGCACGCCCCGCCAGGCGCGCCACCTCCTCGAGCAGACCAGCGTCCATCCAGGCGCGCAAGCGGCTCTCGATGCGCGCGTCGAGCTCGGCCCACGGCACCCGCAGCCCGATCTGCGCCATGCGAGGCGGCCCGTAGACGCCCAGGCCCGGGCCGAAGGAGGAGAACGGGCGCCGCGCACCGAGCGTCACCTCGAGGGCCCGGAGCACCCGGCGCGCGTTGGTGGGCTCGATGCGCGCCGCGGCGACCGGGTCGACGTCGGCGAGCAGCGCGTGCAGGTCCTCGAGATCGG
>JAKANY010000028.1 GCA_021823525.1 Actinomycetes bacterium | reverse complement strand
GCGAGCGCCCCTCGACGAGGACCGCGTTCACGCAGTACTTGGCCAGGTCCATGGACACCACCCTTTGAGCCGGTGTCCCAGAATTGCTGACACATGGTGTCCCAACAACTGTGGGACCTCAGACTGCCGGGGGCACTCCGCGATGTTCTGACGACCGAGCGTCGTGGCACGCCGCGCTGTGTGACACGTAGAGAGCAAGCGTTCCGAGTGACTGGGGCGTGCAGCGTCGTTGCCGCTCCGTCGCGCGCGAATCGCCCGCGCGGTGGGATCCCAGAGGCCGCCGAGCCGACCGGATCGGTGGCACGCCTAGGACTAGGTTCAATCTTGCGGGTCCACCGGTTGCCACTGGCACGGGGACGACCCGGCACGACAATGTACAGTCCAGAGGTTGACATTGAGAGTCGGCCGAAGGTCAATCGGGGAGAATGGGAGGACAATGAGGAGAGTCATTTTCAAGACGTATCGCCGTCTGGCGCTCGTGGGGGCTCTGGTCGCCTCGGGTCTGGCCGTCGCGGCGCTGCCAGGGGCGGCATCCGCGGGGGCCAGCGGCGGCGTCATCACGGTGGGGACGCTGTACGCCAACACGGGGAGCTTCGCCACCTCGTCGATGCCCGAGTACGCCGGGCTCCAGTTCTGGGTCAAGCAGGTCAATGCGGCCGGTGGGATGTACGTGGCGCCGCTCAAGAAGAAGGAGCAGGTCAAGCTGGTCTCCTTCAACGACCAGAGCGACCCCGCGACCGCCACGACGCTCTACAACCAGCTGTTGACCCAGAACAAGGTCAACGTCTTCGTGGCGGACTTCGGCTCGGTGCTGACGGCGCCGGCGGTGACCATCGCCAAGGACCAGAAGCACCTGCTGTTCGACATCACCGGCTCGGGGACGTCGTTCTTCAGCAGTGGTCCGAACCCCTACGTAGTGCTGACCTCGCTGCCGGTGTCGGCGGTGTGGCCCAAGCCGGTGGTCGGACTGCTCAGCTCACTGAAGATCAAGCGGGTCGCGATCCTCTACTGCCAGAACGACTTCGACCAGGCGCAGGCCGCGGCCATCCAGGGCTTCCTGTCCAAGGAGGGCCTCAAGCCCGTGTACTTCCAGGGCGTTCCCACGACCCAGAGCGACTACAGCACGATCGTCCAGGCGATCAAGGGGACCAATCCCCAGGCGGTGCTGGAGTTCGGGTACCCGAACAATGACATCGCGTTCCTGAACCAGCTCAAGTCGACCAACACCCACTTCAACTTCGTGCTGACACCCTTCCCCGGGCAGCTGCCCACGTTGTTCCAGCAGGATGTCGGCGCCAAGGCGCTGGACTGGGGGTACACCTACGCGGTTCCGCCGATCCTGAAGATCAACCAGGTCAACATCGGACTGGGACTCAACCAGTTCCTGGCGAAGTTCGCGCCGGGCAAGGAGTCGTCGGTCAACTTCCTCAACGTGGCGGGCTACAACGCGGGCCTGGCGATCCAGGCGGCATTCGCGCACGCGACGTCGATGAGTCAGTTGGGGATCCGCGCGGGTCTGACGGCGGTCAACGGCAAGCTCCAGACGCTCGAGGGGACCTTCGCCCTCAACAAGGCGGGCGCCCAGGTCGGTGAGCTCCTGCCGGTGTCGCAGATGGTCCCGGCGGGCAGCGGATTCGCCTACAAGATCGTCTACCCGGCCACCCCGGCCCAGAAGGCGATGGTGAACGCAACGGCGAAGTACCCAGCACCCAAGGCATAGACTCCACAGCCCGATGAGACTCTTTGAGTATGCGCTGATCTCCGGAGTCTTGTACGGGCTGTTCTACGGGTTCATCGGTGTCGGCCTCAACTTGCTGTTCGGGGTGATGCGCCTGGTGAACCTGGCACATGGCGATCTCGTGGTGTGGGGGGGCTACCTGGCGTACTCCCTCACCACGAGCGCCCATGTGAACCCGCTGTGGGCGATCCCCATCTCGATCCCCCTGGCCCTGGTCGCCGGCTTCCTGCTCTACGTCCTCACGGTCCCGCGCCTGCGGCGATCGCCCGACACCGAGACCTCGTCACTGATCCTGTTCTTCGGGGTGTCCCAAGTGCTCGAGGCCCTGGCCACGATGAAGTACGGGACCAACCAGGTCACACTGCCCGAGCTGGGCAACCCCGTGACCATCTTCGGCCAGCAGTACGCAGCGTCGCTAGTGGCCTCGGCGGCCCTCGCGGTACCGGCGCTCGCCCTCTTCTACCTCTACCTCTACCGCACGCGCCTGGGACTGGCCACGCGCGCCGTCATGGCCAACGAGGAGGAGGCGACGGCCTCGGGCGTGCGGATCCGGCTCGTCGCCACCTCGGCGTTCATGATCGGCCTGGCCTTCGCCGCCGCGGCCGGGCCGCTCGCCACCTTCATGCTGGGTGGGATCAACCCGACGACGGGCGGCGGGCTGACCATCACCGCCTTCACGATCATCATCATCGGCTCGCTGGGCAACCCGGCCGGCACGGCTGCGGGCGGCGTCCTCTACGGTCTGGCCTCGAGCCTCACCCAGGCCTACGCGACCGCGTGGACCGGCATGGTGCCCTACGCCCTGCTCCTGGTCGTGGTGCTGGTACGCCCGAGCGGGCTCTTCGGACGGAGGGTGCGCGTTGCCTGACACCGCTCCCGCGACGCCGCCAATTCTTCACGGCGACCCGAGCGCCACGCGCGCGCGCGTCGCGCGCTGGGCGGGGCGCGTCGTGCCCCTGGCCCTGGTCGTCGCAGTGCTGGCCTCAGGACCGGCGCTGTACAACAACCTGGCGTTCCTCACGACGCTCGCGATCTACATCCTGCTCGCCCAGGGCGTCAACGTGGTCTACGGGTTCACCGGCTACCTGCCCTTCGGCTACGTCGGCTTCTTCGGCGCGGGCATCTACGGGTCCTCGCTCGCGATCACCTACTGGCACGTCGGCGGCTACGCCGCGATCGGGCTCGGCGCGGCGACCTCCATCATCGCGGGTCTGATCCTGTCCCCGCTGCTGCGTCTCTCGGGCGCCTACTTCGCTCTGGCGACCCTCGCCGCCTCCCAGGCGCTGTACTTCATCGTGGCCAACGAGTCCTGGACCTTCGGCGAGTCGGGCATGTCCCTGCCGCTGCTGTTCAGCCCCACGGCCCTCTACGCGATCTCGGTCGTGGCCGTCGCCCTCACCCTGATCGTCATCCTGCTCGTGCGCGACTCGCACTTTGGGCTCTCGCTGCGCGCGATCCGCTCGGACCCGGTGAGCGCGGCGATGGCGGGCGTCAACGTCGTGCGCACGCGCACGCTGGCCTGGCTGCTTAGCGCCGCGCTCGCGGGCGTCGCGGGAGCGCTGTGGGCGATGATGACCTCGGCGTTCTACGCCGAGACCCCCTTCGACCTGACCATCAGCGTCTACGCGATCGTCTTCGCGCTCTTCGGCGGGGTGCGCACGGTCATCGGACCGGTGCTGGGCACGATCGTGCTCTACTCGCTCTACCAGTACATCGGGATCTCGAATCCCCAGTACTTCGAGCTCATCTACGGCCTGCTGATCGTGCTGCTGGTCCTGTTCCTCCCGGGCGGGCTGACCTCGCTGGTCGGAGGGCGGGGAGACCGGCCCGCGTGGTGGAACTGGGTCCTCCGGCGCCGCTCCGCGCACGGTGATCTCACACCCGAGGGACGCTCGTCGTGACCGCGCTGCTCGAGGTCCACGACGTCGCCAAGACCTTCGGCGAGTTCACCGCCCTGGCGGGGGTCTCGATGTCGGTCGAGGAGGGCCAGGCCGTGGGGCTCGTCGGGCCCAACGGCTCGGGCAAGACCACCCTGATCAACGTGCTGTCGGGCGTCTACAAGCCCACGCGCGGCACCGTGCGCCTGCGCGGGCGCGACGTGACGGGCCTGGCCTCGCACCGCCTGTGCGCGCTCGGGGTCAATCGCACCTTCCAAGTCCCGCGACCGCTCGCGGGACTCACCGTCGCCGAGAACATCGCCCTCGTGAAGGCTGGCCGTCGCGCCGGCGCGACCGCGGATCTTGACGTGCTCGACTTCGTGGGCCTGACGCACGTCGCCGCGCGCCGCGTGTCGGCCCTTACCAGTGGCGAGCAGAAGCTGCTCGACCTGGCGCGGGCGCTCGCCGCGCGCCCCGACGTCCTGTTCGTGGACGAGCTGGGCGCGGGACTGAGCCCGAGCGAGCTCGATCATGTGGCCGCGCTGCTGCGGGCCCTGCGCGACCGGGGAGTGAGCCTGGTCGTGGTCGAGCACCTCATGGGCTTCCTCGAGCAGGTCGTCGATCACGTCGTCGTGCTCAACGCCGGGGCGCCCATCTTCGAGGGGTCGCTGCGCGCCGCCGTCGCCGACCCGCACGTGATCGAGGTGTTCTTGGGGGTGCGCGCGTGAGCGGCGGTGAGGGTGGGGCTTCGGTGAGCGGCGAGCTCTGCCTGGAGGCTCGGGGCCTCTCCACCGGCTACGGCGCGCTGCGCGTCCTGTGGGATGTGGACCTCACCGTCGCACGCGGCAGCGCGACGGTCCTGCTCGGCGCGAACGGGGCCGGGAAGACCACCTTGCTGCGTGCGCTGATCGGGCTGCGACCCCTATGGGCCGGATCCATCTCCTACGAGGGCCACGCGATCGAGCGCTGGAGCCCGGAGCGGCGGATCGCCGCGGGCGTGTCCTACGTGTCGGAGATGGGGATCTTCGGCGGGCTGAGCGTCGAGGACAACCTGCGCGTGGTGGCGACGGGACTGAGCCGCTCGACGATGCGCGGGCAGCTCGAGCGCACGTACGCGCAGTTCCCCCTGCTGCGCGAGCGTCGCCGCGAGCCAGCGGGCGCGCTCTCGGGCGGTCAGCGCAAGCTGCTCGGTCTGGCCAAAGGCCTCATGCGATCGCCCCAGCTGCTCTTGATGGACGAGCCCTCGGCCGGGCTCTCGCCGCTGGCCGTGAGCGAGATGGTGACCACGCTCGCCCAGGTCGTCGCCGACGGGAGCGTGACGCTGCTGCTCGCCGAGCAGAACGCCCAGGTCCTCGAGCTGGCGACGACCGTGACCATCCTCGGGGGCGGGCGCGTGAGCTTCAGCGGGCCCGTCGGCGAGTTCCGCAGCACGGCCGACGTGGCCGAGCAGTTCTTCGGGCTGGCCCATCCGCCAGCATCTACGATCACTCCCGAAGGGGAGTGACGAGGGAGAGCATCGTGGGCAACGTGATCGTCGGATTCATCCGGACGCCCGAGGGCGAAGCGGCTCTCGAGCGCGCCGTCGCCGAGGCGCACCTGCGCGGTGCCCGGTTGATCGTGGTGCACGCCAGTGAGGGCGGCAGCGCCGAGGTGGCGAGCGACGTCGCGGCCGACCGCGAGCGCCTCGACGAGATCTCGACCCAGCTCGACGCCGAGGGCCTCGAGTTCGAGGTTCGCGACGTCGCGCGCGGCCGGACGCCCGCCGAGGAGCTCGTCGGCGCGGTCGGTGACGCGGCCGAGGACCTGATCGTGATCGGGATCCGTCGGCGCACACCGGTGGGCAAGTTGCTGCTGGGCTCCCAAGCCCAGCGCACGCTGATGCTCGCCGAGTGCGCTGTGCTCGCCGTGCGCCCGGGCCCGGGTCAGGGGCTTCTCGGCGACTGACGGGGGATCACGCACGACCGGTCGCCTGACGAAGGCGACGTTGCCCCCAAGGGCTCGACGGTGGGAGACTGCGACCGACGGGGCGTCCGAGGGGAGGTGCGCCATGCTGCGTGGTCGCGCGATCGTGGGCGCGTTGGCGCTGGTGTCGTCCATGGTGATGGCTGGTGTGGGGACGACCGGCGCGGCCGGCCCAGGTAGCGACACGGCACGCGTGTGCCAACCGGTGTCCGGCGCGGCGAGCTGCAACGCGATCCAGCTGCTGAACCCGGGAGTGAACTGGGCGGGAACCCACGCGACGCCCGCCACGGGCTCGGGTGGTCGGCCCGGCGTCGGAACGACGTTTACCGGCTACACGCCCCAAGACCTCTGGTCCGCGTACAACCTGGGGTCGTCCGTTGGCGCCTACGTCCACGCGAAGAACCCGCCGACGGTCGCCGTCGTCGACGCCTACAACGACCCCAATGCCGCGAGCGATCTCGCGACGTACCGCTCGGCGATGGGACTGCCGGCGTGTAACACCTCGACGGGTGCCGGCTGCGTGACCGTCATCAACGGCGACGGGGGCTCATCGCTGCCCCGAAGCGACATCGGGTGGTCCGAGGAGATCTCCCTTGACCTCGACATGGTCTCGGCGATCTGCCCGTACTGCCGTATCCTGCTGTCGGAGGCCAACTCGGCGAGCTACGCGGATCTGGGAACGGCCGTGGACACCGCGGCGAGCACCTCGGGCGTCGTGGCGATCTCCAATAGCTACGGTGGCTCGGAGAGTTCAAACGAGGCGACCTCCTACGATCCGTACTACGCCCACAGCGGCATCGCGGTCACCGCGAGCGCGGGTGACAGTGGCTACGGCGTCGAGTACCCGGCGGCCTCTCCCTACGTGGTGGCCGTTGGTGGGACCACGCTGAATCAGACGCACTCTGGTTGGAGCCAGACCGTCTGGTCCGGCACGGGCTCGGGCTGCTCGGCCTACGAGCCGATCCCGAGTTGGCAGCCCTCAGTGCGAGGTACGTGCACCATGCGTACCGTCGGTGACGTCGCCGCGGTGGCCGACCCCAAAACGGGCGTCGCCGTCTACGACTCCTTCCGTGAGCCCGGCTGGATGGTCTTTGGGGGCACGAGCGTCGCCTCCCCGATCGTCGCCTCGATCTTCGCGCTGGCGGGCAACACGAGCGGGTTCTCAACCTCGAGCGGGGCGTCAACTGCCGCGCAAGCTTTCTACGTCGCATCCAAGGGGGCCAGGGGCTCGTACCCGCTGGTGCCCGTGACGTCTGGCTCGAACGGGTCGTGCGGTAACTACCTGTGCAACGCTGCCGACAGTCTGTCCACCGGCTACAACGGGCCGACCGGGATGGGGACGCCGAACGGGACGGCCGGCTTCTAGCACGAGACCCGGTGCAGCGGCGCAGCCTCCCTCGATCCACGACGTGCGTAGGGCTGGTCGTCATGCCCACGGTGCGACGCGCGACCCGACCTCCGGCGGCGAGTTCGCTGGCGATCTCGCCGAGAGCCCCAGCGTGAGGGGACGTCGCGGACGCACCGCGTTCGAGAAGTCGGTCGGCGGGTCCCGGGCCCGCGCGCTGATGCCCGACCAGTGCACCGTGCTCGTGATGCGTGTGGACTCCTGGCAGGGACGTCGTGGCGACTGAGCATTTCCTTGACAACACCATGGTGCGCGAGATGCGTGCATTGCCTTCGGTCGTCGCTGGTGCGAGACTGCAGGGAAAGGATGCGCCGCGGGCATCTGAGGGAGGACAGTCATGAGACGAAGTCGTGCGATCGTGGGCGCATTGGCGCTGGTGTCGTCCATGGCGATGGCTGGTGTGGGGACGACCGGCGCGGCCGGACCAGGCAGCGACACGGCACGCGTGTGCCCACCGGTGCCCGGAGAGGCGAGTTGCAACGCGATCCAGTTGCTCAACCCGGGAGTCAACTGGGCGGGCACGCACGCGAACCCCGGGAAGGGTCCGGGCAAGAAGCCGGGCGGCGGCGGTGGTTCGACGACTCCGTCGGGCTACGGCCCGACTGATCTCCAGTCGGCGTACAACCTTGCCAGCGCGATCTCGGGCATGTCGGGTACGCCGACAGTCGCGGTCGTCGATGCCTACAACGACCCCAATGCCGCGAGCGACCTCGCGTTCTATCGCAGTTACTGGCAGCTGCCGTCGTGCACCACGACTAGTGGCTGCTTGACGATCGAGGGCCAGGGTGGCTCAACGTCGTCACTGCCCAGGAACGACGCCGGATGGTCCGAGGAGATCTCCCTCGACCTCGACATGGTCTCGGCGATCTGCCCCTACTGCCACATCCTGCTCGTGGAGGCCAACTCGGCGAGCTACGTGGATCTGGGTACGGCCGTGGACACCGCAGCGAGCACCTCGGGCGTCGTGGCGATCTCCAATAGCTACGGCGGCTCGGAGTTCTCGGGGGAGGCCTCGTACGACTCCTACTACGCCCACAGCGGCATCGCGGTCACCGCGAGCGCGGGCGACAGTGGCTACGGCGTCGAGTACCCGGCGGCCTCGCCCTACGTGGTGGCCGTGGGCGGGACCACGCTGAAGCTTACGAGCTCTGGCTGGAGCCAGACCGTCTGGTCCGGCACCGGCTCGGGCTGCTCGGCCTACGAACTGATCCCGAGTTGGCAGCCATCGGTGCAAGGTACGTGCACCATGCGTACCGTCGGTGACGTCGCCGCGGTGGCCGACCCCCAAACGGGCGTCGCCGTCTACGACTCCTTCCGCGAGCCCGGCTGGATGGTCTTCGGGGGCACGAGCGTCGCCTCCCCGATCGTCGCCTCGATCTTCGCGCTCGCAGGAAACACAGGGAACTTCAAGTTGACGGGAACCGACTCCACGGCTGCTTCGGGCTTCTACGCCTCGCTCGACCCGCTGAACAAGGTGACGTATGGCTCGAACGGGTCGTGCGGTAACTACCTGTGCAACGCCTCCGACAGCCTCTCCACTGGCTACAACGGGCCGACCGGGATGGGAACTCCGAACGGAACGAACGGCTTCTAACACGTCAGCACGCGTCGGTTGGTTCGCCGCCGACGTGGTGGCCGTGATGGCCTTCGTGGTCATCGGCCGGATGCGCCACGGCCACGCCCTGAGCGTGGCGGGCACTTGGCGCACGGCCTGGCCCTTCCTCGCCGGGATGGCGATGGGCTGGCTCATCGCCGTGCGCTCGGCGCGGGGCCCGCTGGCGAGCGGGCTCGTCGTGTGGCCCACGACCGTCGTCATCGGCCTCGTGCTCCGGGCGCTCTCTCACCAGGGTGTCGACGCGCTCTTCACCTTTGTCGCGGCGGCGTTCCTGGGCCTGTTCCTCCTCGGCTGGCGGGTGATCCTCGCCGCACGGCGATGAGACGTTGGGCCGCTGCCCTCGCGATCGGGCTGCTCGCGCTGCCCCTCGGTGGCAGCGACGCGAGTGCCGCTCCCAACCCGGGGTGTGCGAGTTCGCTGGCCGCCGTCGCCTGGTCGAATTTCGCGACGGCCGCACCCGGGACGGTCCTCACCTTCCACGTCGCCGTGGCCAACGTCGGGTCGACGACCTGCACCCTCATCACCTCGGCGACGTCGCCGCTCTTTCGCGTGATGGACGCCGCGGGTCGCGAGATCTGGGACTCGACCGAAGTAAATGGGCACCCAGGGCCGATCCCCCTGTTCCTCGCGCAGCGGACGCTGGCCCCGGGCACCGTCCTGCGTGCGAGCGCGCGCTGGGATCAGCACACGGCGAGCGGCCTCGCCCCACGGGGCGGCGACCGGCTCGTCGTGACGACGAGCGGTGCGCCGTCGGCCGTCGCGTCGCTACGCCTGGGTCTGGAGAACGGGCCGCCGACGGTCGTGCTCCCTCCAGCAGGCAGCTTGACGGCGCTCGCTCGCGTGGGCGCCGCGGTGGTGCTCGTGGCCGCAGGGGGGCTCTACGTCTATGGAGCGCCCATCGTGCGGGGACCCCTGGCACGCACCCAGCGCCGTGTCGGGCGCGCCCTAGTGCTGACGGCCGTCGCGACCGCCCCGGGGATCGCGACGATCACGTCGAGCGCGTCACCCGTGTGCTACCCGCAGTGCCTGATGCCCAGCCGCCTGCTCACCTGGCGCGTGCGTATCATCGCCGCGCCGTAGGGTGGTCCGGTGAGCCAGAGCGCCCCGGGACCCCTGGCCCTCGTGGGATCGGGTGAGTACCTCCCGTCGATGGCCGCCATCGAGGCGGGGCTCCTCGCGGGCCGCCCGGCGCGCTACGTCCAGCTGGCCACAGCCGCCGTCCCCGATGGACCCGACGTCGTCGCCCGCTGGCACGCGCTCGGCCGCGAGCAGGCCGAGCGCCTCGGCGTCGAGCCGGTCGTCGTCGACGTCGTCGACCGCGCGAGCGCCGACGACCCGGCGCACGCCGCGCGGGTCGAGGGCGCGGGCCTCGTCTACCTGTCCGGGGGACACCCGGCGTTCCTCGCGGACACGCTGCGCGGAACGCGCGTGTGGGCGGCGATCGAGGAGGCGTGGCGCGCCGGCGCGGCCCTCGCGGGCTGCAGCGCGGGCGCGATGGCCCTGTGCGCGACGGTCCCCTCGCTGCGCCATCCCCGGCGCGGGGCGACGCCCGGTCTCGGGCTCCTCGCGCGCCTGCGGGTGATCCCGCACTTCGACGCCTTCGGTGCGCGCCTGCCCGACGCGATGCTGCGCGCCCTGGTGCCGCGCGACGACGGGGTGGTCGTGGTCGGCGTCGACGAGGAGACCGCGCTGGTGGGCGGTCCCGACCGCTGGCGTGTCGAGGGGCGCGCCAGCGCCTGGGTGCTCACGCGCGAGGGCCGGGTGGAGCACCCGGCGGGCACCACGCTCGACGTGGCACCCCTGTCGTGAGGTCAGAGCCTGGTGCGCCGGGCCCGCGACGCCGAGAGGATCGCGGCGAGCGCCATCAGGGAGGTCGAGGCGTAGAAGGCGGCGTGCAACCCCGTCAGGAACGGCGCGATCTCGTGATGGGTGAGGGTGTGGGAGCCCACGAAGATGGCGAAGGCCTCGTGGCGTGGGATCGTCGCTGACGCCACCAGGATGGCCAGGGCGAAGGAGAAGACCATCCCCACGTTGGTGAAGGTGCGCAGCAGGCCCGAGGTGATCCCGAAGGACGATGACGGCGCCGCCTTCATCACCGCGGCGTTGTTCGCGGGAAAGAAGAGGCCCGCACCGATCGCCCCGACCACGTAGGCGGTCGCGACCAGGGTCAGCGGGGTCCTCGCGTGGAACTGGGCGTAGGCGACCAGCGTCAGCGCTTGGAGGGCGAGTCCGGCCGTCGCGGGACGCACCGCGCCCAGGCGGTCGGTGAGGCGACCCGCGAAGGGCCCGACGACGCCACCGATCACGTAGCCCGGCACCAGCAGCAGCGAGGCGTGGATGGGCGAGAGACCGCGCACGCCCTGGAGGTACATGAGGATGAGGAAGAGGACCGAGAAGTTGGCCAGGCTCTGGAAGAAGGCCGCGAGGAGCGAGGGCGCGAGCGTGGGTACCCGAAAGAGCGACAGCTCGAGCAGCGGGTCGGTGGTGCGGCGCTCGACGAGCCACGCCACGACCAGCAGTACGAGGCCCGCCAGCAGGGTGGCGGCGACGCGCGGCGTCATCGACTCGGTCACGAGATCCACCATCGCCCACAGGACGCCGAGCAGGCCCAGGCCGATCGTGGCGACCCCCCACCAGTCGAGGCGCCGCCGCGGGCCGTCAGTGCGGTTGACCAGCACCCGGCGCGCCGTGACCAGCGCCCCGATCCCGATGGGCACGTTGATCCAGAAGATCCAGCGCCACGACACGTAGCTGACGATGATCCCGCCGAGGACCACGCCCAGCACCGCGCCGGTGTTGAAGCCCGCGGCGTTGAACCCGTAGGCGCGGCCGCGCTGGTTCGGGGGGAAGGTGTCGGCGATCACGGCGCCCGAGTTGGCCGCGATCAGGGCGCCGCCCACGCCCTGCAGGAGGCGAAAGCCGATGAGGGACCGCTCGTCCCAGGCCAGGGCGCACAGCGCCGAGCCCACGACGAAGACCGCGAAGCCCAGCTCGTACATCGTGGCCCGGCCGTAGAGGTCGCCGAGGCGCCCGACTTGGGTGGAGACCAGGGTGATCACGAACAGGTAGCCGATGATGACCCAAATCACTGAGGACAGCCCGATGCGGAAGGTGCGCTGGATCTCGGGCAGGGCGAGCACCACGATGGTGGTGTCGACCGCGGCGATCAGCACGCCCACGACCACGACGAGCAGCGCGAGGTCCGGGTGGCGCGTCGCGGTCTCGGTGGTCGTCACGGGGCCTCCTCGTCGGTGCCTGGCGCGTCCAGGGAGCCCGCCGCGGGGGCGGCGCGCTCCTCCTCGGGCGGGTGATCGCGGAAGAGCGCCCAGAAGGTCGTCGCGTTGGCCAGCTGCAGGGCGGCGGCGATCTCGAAGGGCAGCGAGAGCGATACCTCGTCGAAGAGGTACCCGGTGAGCAGGGGGCTCACCGACATGGCGACCTGGCTGGGCAGGTTGGAGAGGGCCGCCACCGATGCGCGCTCGTCGGGGTCGGCCAGGGCCAGCGCGTAGGACTGGCGCAGGGGCAGGCCGATGCGCTGGATCACCATGCGCACGAGGTAGACGGCCCCCGCCCACCAGAGGCTCGGGGCGAGCACCATCGGGACCAGGAGCACCGACTGGGCGATGCGCACGACGCTCACCGTGCGCACCAGCCCCCAGCGCCGGGCCAGACCCGCCGCCGAGAGGGTCGAGGCGATCGTGACCACGTTGATCACCGCGTAGAGCAGGCCGACGGTGGCCGGTCCCGCGTCGTAGCGCCGGTAGAGCCAGTACGTCACGAACGGGCCGAACATGCCCACGGCCGCGCCGTTCAGCGTGTTGGTCACCCAGAGGCGGTAGAGGAGCCAGCGCGAGCGATGCGGGAAGCGCGGGCGCGCGCGGTGGTGGGTGGGCGTGCGGGGCCGCTCGCCGAGTCCCAGCGCGACCAGCCCGGCCAGCGCCGAGACCGCCGCGATGAGGACGAAGGCGACGCGAAAGTCGCTGGGCACGGTGCCGTGGGCGTGGTGCGGCGCGGTCAGCGCCAGCAGGCTCCCGACGGTCGCCCCCAGGGCCGAGGCGGAGGCCAGGCGTCCGAAGACGGCGTTGCGGCGCGCGGGCGCGACCTCGTCGGTGACGTAGGCGGACTCGGCGGGCTGGTAGGGGCCGATCGCGCCCGCCCCGGCCCCCGCGCCGCGACCGAAGCTGCCCAGGGCACCGGCGACGACGAGCAGCACGGGGTCGCGCCCGAAGGCGAAGGCCAGCGCGGCCCCGGCGGTGACCAGGGGCAGCACGATGAGAAAGACGCGCCGGCCCAGGGCGTCAGCCGTGGTGCCGATCAGGGTCGAGAGCACCGCGGAGACGAGCGCCACGGCGAGCACGTAGCCCGCCAGCGCGAAGGCACTGAACCCGCGCTCGGCCAGGTAGATCGGCACCACGACGCCGGCCAGCGCGCGTCCCGCGCTCATGGCGACGCGTGCGACCACGATGATCGACAGGTTCGTCGACCATCTCGTCGGGGGCTCGGCGCGCTCGGTCAGGGTCGACCTGTCGTGACCGGTGTCGCCCGGCGGCGCGTCGCTCGGCCCTGGTCGGCCGCCCCGGCCCCGCGCGCGGCGAGACTCGAGCACTGGGGGCCATCGTACCGGGGGCGCGATGCGCCGCGGGGGGCGCGCCTCACCACAGGCCCGGCACCAGGCGCGCCCGCCCGCGCGCGTACTGCTCGTAGCGCGCGCCCAGGATCTCCACGAGCAGCCGCTCCTCGACGTGGATGCGCGCCACGGCTCCCCCCACGGCGAGGACCAGGGCCACCGCGACGCCCACGACGTTGGCCCGCGCGATCGCGATGCCCACCACGATGGCGATGACGCCGACGTAGCTCGGATGGCGCACGAGGCGGTAGGGACCGCGCGCGACGACGGGCTGGTCGGGCGAGGCCATCACCGTGAAGGTGAAGTAGTCCCCGAGGGTCGCGAAGCTCCACCACCGCAGCGCGAGCCCGAGCCACGCGAGACCGAGGCCGGCCCCGGCGAGGACCGCCGTCGCGTGCAGGTCGGCGCGCGGGAACCAGCGGCGGGCCGCCAGCGCGATGAGCGTCGCGACGGCGAGGGGGCCGGCGAGTCGTCCGCGTCGACCCCGGGGGGCGACGGTCGCACGCGCGGCGTCGGCGCGCTGGTGCCGCGCGCGCCGCCACTCGCTGACGAGCCAGACGACCAACGTCACGCCGAGCAGCGCCGAGCGCACGGAGGGGAGCGCCGGCGCGTCGTGCATGTCTCCACACTACGAAAGGGAGCGGTGCGACCCCGGTGTCACACCCCCGTGAGACCCTGGAGCGTCGAAAGGAGTGCGATGCGCGCCGTCTCGATCCCCGACCCCTTCACGGGAGCCCGCGAGGGTCTGTTCGCCGGGTTCGCCCGCACCCGGGGACGTCACGTCTGGTTCCGCCTGGTGCGACCCGAGGACCGGGACCGCCTGGTCGCGCACCTGGCGGCGAGTCCGTGGCGCCTGCGACTGCGCGCCTCGATGGTGGGTCCCGCGGGCGAGGTCTCCCAGCTGCGCGTCGCGCGCGCGCGCGGTGTCGCCGTCCTGATCGACCACTACCGCCCCGACGCGGTGGCCATCGCCGTCCGCAGCCGCTCCGCGCGCGGCCTCGCCCGGTGTCTCGTCGAGCTGGACCTGGGGATCGTGGACATCGTCGAGCCCGCACGGGGTCACGGCGCTCCCTGAGGCGCCTCACTCGCGCGACAGGATGGCCTCGATCTCGGCGAGGGGGTCACGCACGACCGGACCGCGCACCACGATCTCGGCGCGGCGGATCGTCCCGCCGAAGGTGAAGGGCACGCGGTAGCCCGGTCCGACCGCGGGCCCCCACTCGTAGCCGCAGGTCACCCCCACGCCCAGGCCGTTGTAGGCGCTCGGAGTGAAGCGCTCGATGCGGGCGCACCCGACGCTCCGGTCGTCGAGCGCGAGACGCGCCAGGCCGCCCAGGCTGGCGTCGGCCTCGACCTCGAGCACGACATGGTGGCGCCCCGGCGACAGCGGTCGGTCGGCGGTGACCCCCTCGACGCGCGCGCCGTAGAGGTTGTGGACGTAGCGGACGTAGCCGTGCAGCACGTGCAGCGACCAGCCGCCCAGCGCCGTCCCCTGCGCCAGCAGCACCCCGTCGGCGCCGCCCTCGGGCACGTCGACGTCGACGATGAGGGCGTGGGGGCGCTGGCGCACGTTGACCGCGACGCGCTCGGGCACGGGGGCGCCACCGGGGAAGTAGCGATATCGCTCGCCACCGGGGCGCCGATCGGGTGCGGGGTGCACGAGAGACCACAGCACGCGGTTGTCGAGGGGCAGGACCTGGTTGCGCTCGGCCTCGCGCCACCACAGCGCGACCAGGTCGGCGACGCGCTCGGGGTCCTCGGCGGCCAGGTCCCGGGTCTCACCGGGATCCTCGGCGACGTGATAGAGCTCCCACACGTCGTCGTCGAAGGGCGCGGTGACCGACTGGTCGTCGTAGAGAGGGCCCACGGGGTGGAAGGTCACGGCCTTCCACCCGCGGTGGTAGAGGGCGCGCGAGCCGAACATCTCGAAGTACTGCGTGTCGTGGCGCTCGGGAGCGCCGGCGCCCTCGGGCCCGAGCAGGTCGGCGACGCTGATGCCGTCCACGCGGCTCTGGGCGCGGCCGTCGACGCTCGCGGGCCAGCCGATCCCGGCCAGCGCGAGGATCGTGGGGGCGATGTCGATGGCGTGGGCGAACTGCGTGCGAATGGCGCCGCGCGCAACCGGCCCCCCGGGCCAGGACACGATGCACGGGTCCGCGACGCCGCCCTCGTGGACCTCGCGCTTCCAGCGCCGGAACGGCGTGTTGCCCGCCATCGTCCAGCCCCACGGGTAGTTGTTGTGGGTGAGGGGACCGCCGATCTCCTCGAGGCGCGCGTCCATCTCGGCGATCGGCGCGGGGTCCAGGTTCGCCAGGCGCACGTCGTTGATCGACCCCTCGGCCCCGCCCTCGGCGCTGGCGCCGTTGTCCGAGACCACCACGACCAGGGTTCGCTCGGTCTCGCCCAGATCCTCGATGAAGGCCAGCACCCGGGCCAGCTGCTCGTCGGCGTGGCTGAGGAAGCCCGCGAAGGCCTCCATCAACCGAGCCGCGACGCGCCGCGCGGGCGCGTCGAGGTCCTCCCACGCGGGCACCCACGGCGGGCGCGCGGACAAGACGGCGGTGTCGGGGATGAGCCCCGCGGCGCGCTGGCGGGCGAAGGTCGCCTCGCGCCACGCGTCCCAACCGCCGTCGAAGCGTCCGCGGTACGCGTCGAGCCAGCGCGGGGGCGGCTGGTGGGGGGAGTGGCACGCCCCGAAGGCCAGGTAGAGGAAGAAGGGCTGGTCCCGGTCGACCGCACGCAGGTCGCCGAGGTACTCGATGGCGTGGTCGGCCAGGTCCTCGCTGAGGTGGTAGTCCTCGTCCTCGGGCGGGCGCACGGGGTGGCTGTCGCAGAACAGGGCCGGGCGGAACTGGTGAGTCTCGCCTCCGTGGAACCCGTACCAGCGGTCGAAGCCCCGGCGCAGGGGCCACGTCGCGCGGTCGCCCGCGGCGTTCGTCTCGGTCTCGGGGGTGAGGTGCCACTTGCCGACGGCGAGGGTGGCGTAGCCCGCCTGGCGCAGCACCTCGCTCAGCATGCCGTTCTCGGCGGGGATCTCGCCGAAGTAGCCCGGGAAGCCAACCGCGAGGTCGGCGACGCGTCCCAGCCCGTTGCGGTGGTGGTTGCGCCCCGTCAGCAGGCACGCGCGCGTGGGCGAGCACAGGGCCGTGGTGTGGAAGTTGGCCAGGCGCACGCCCACGGCCGCCAGCTCGTCGAAGGTCGGCGTCGCGAGGTCCGAGCCGTAACAGCCCAGCTGGGCGAACCCCACGTCGTCGAGCACCACCAGGACGACGTTGGGCGCGCCGGACGGCGGGCGCACGCGCTCGGGCCACCAGGGCGTCGAGTCGCGCCAGTCCCGACCGATCCGACCGTGGAACTCCATGCCGCTCCTTGTCGCCTAGGGCCACCTTAGGGTCGCGGGTCGCGTCGCCCTAGGTTGGGGTCGTGGACGCGCGGGCGCGCGGGCGCCTCCTGCGCTGGGTGCTGGGCGCCGCCGTGGGCGTCGCGGCGCTGCTCGCCTTGCTCACCGGGCGCGGGGAATTGGCCGCGGCCCGTACGCACCTGACCCACCCGCACTGGTGGGGGGTCGTGGCCATGGTGGTCGCCGAGACCATCTCGCTGGGTGCCTACGCGCGCGCCCAGCGCCGTGCCCTGGCCGTCGAGGCGCCCGTGCCCACGCGCACGCTGTTCGTCGTGTCCCTGGCCAACGACGCGCTGGCCCTCACGGTGCCCGGCGAGCCCGTCGTCTCGAGTGCGTACCGCTTCGCCCAGTACCGGCGGCACGGCATCCCCGCGCCCGTCGCCGCCTGGGCGATCGTCACGGTGATGGTGGCCCAGGCGGTCGCCCTCTCGGGGGTGCTGGCCCTGGGGGTGATCGTGGCGCTGATCAGTGCGGCCCATCCGCCCGCCGTCGCCTCGACGGTCGTCCTGCTGGTGGTCGTGCTGGTGGCGGGTGGGGTCCTGCTGGAGCGCAGTCGCGCGGTACGCGTCGTCGCGGCCGTCGGGCGTCCGGTCGCGCGGGTGCTGGCCCGAAGGGGCTCAGCCCTGGCCGCGCGCGTCGAGGGCGTTCTCGCACACATGCGCGAGGTCCGCCTGAGCCGGGGAGGCTCGGCGGCCGTGGTGAGCTGGGTCGGAGCCGCGTGGCTCGCCGACGGGGCGTGCCTGGTGGCCGCCTTCGTGACGGTGCGCGCACCTATCCCGTGGTCCGCCGTCCTGCTCGCCTACGGGCTGGCCCAGATCCTGGCCGTCCTCCCGCTCGCGCCGGGTGGGCTCGGCCTGGTCGAGGGGGGCCTCGCGGTCATCCTCGTCGCCTACGGGACGCCTCACGCGTCCGCGGTCGCCGCGGTCCTCGCCTACCGGCTCGTCACCTACTGGGCCGCCGCTGCGGCCGGCTGGCTCGTGCTCGGGCTCCAGACGCGGCGCCAGCGCCGGACCCGGGTCGGGGTCGCCAACGACGACTCCGACCCGGGTGCGCGCGTCACGCCGTGATGACGTTGCGGTCGTTGCGCGAGGACACGTCGATGCGCCGTGGCTTGGCGTGCTCGGCGATGGGGATCGCGATCGTGAGGACCCCGGCCTCGTAGTCGGCCTTGATCTTCTCGGAGTCCAGGCTGGTCCCCAGGAACACCTGACGGGTGAAGGTCCCGTAGGGGCGCTCGGAGATCAGTCGCTCGACGCCCTCGGCGGACTCGGGGAAGGACCTCGTCGCGTGGATCGTCAGCACGCTGTTCTCGACGGTGACCGCCACGTCCTTGGGATCGATCCCCGGAAGGTCGACGAAGATCAGGAAGGAGTCGTCCTTGCGGTACGCGTCCATGGGCACCGCGTGGGTCCTGGTGGTGTCCGGACTGGCCCAGAACTGCTCGAGGAACCGATCGATGTCCCGGAACGCGTCTTGACGGATGAGAGCCATAGAACCTCCTCGCTCGTGAACTGCCTCAGCAGGCCGACGCTCGTCGGCGCCCCCTATTTTAGCAGTCTCAGGTCGAGAGTGCTAACGCGTCACGACGTGGTCTGGGCCCGCGCGACGCGCCCGACCGCCTCGGCGACGGCCTTGACGACCGCGGCGTTGAAGACCGTGGGCACGATGTAGTTGGGCGAGAGGTCGTCGCTGCTCACCGCGTCGGCGATCGCGCGCCCAGCGGCGATCTCGACCTCCTCGGTGATCTTCGTGGCGCCCGCGTCGAGCAGCCCACGGAAGATGCCCGGGAAGGCCAGCACGTTGTTGATCTGGTTGGGCTCGTCGCTGCGCCCGGTGGCCACGATCGCGGCGTGGCGCCGGGCGACCTGGGGGTCGATCTCGGGGTCCGGGTTGGCCAGGGCGAAGACGATGGCGTCGGGGGCCATGAGGGTCAGCTGCTCCTCGGTCACCAGGTTCGGGCCCGAGACGCCGACGAAGACGTTGGCGTCGCGCAGGGCCTCGCTGAGGTCGCCGCGGCGCTTCTCGTGGTTGGTGTGGGCGGCCAGCCAGCGCCGCTCGTCGTCAAGGCGCGGGTCGGTCTCGTCGAGGATGCCGTGGCGGTTGACCCCGATGATGTCGCCCACGCCCTCGGCCATGAGCAGCTTGGAGATCGCCACGCCCGCCGCGCCCACGCCCAGCATCACGACGCGCACGTCCTTCATCTCCTTGCCCACGACGCGCAGCGCGTTGCGCAGGGCGGCGTAGACCACGACCGCCGTGCCGTGCTGGTCGTCGTGGAAGACCGGGATGTCGAGCAGCTCGCGCAGGCGCGCCTCGATCTCGAAGCACCGGGGCGCCGCGATGTCCTCGAGGTTGATGCCGCCGTAGCTGGGGGCCAGGCACTGGACGATGCGCACGATCTCGTCGGGGTCCTGGGTGTCGAGGCACACGGGCCACGCGTCGATGTCGGCGAAGCGCTTGAAGAGCAGCGCCTTGCCCTCCATGACCGGCAGTGCGCCCTCGGGGCCGATGTTCCCCAATCCCAGCACGGCCGAGCCATCGGTCACGACGGCCACCGTGTTGCGCTTGATCGTCAGCTTGCGCGCCAGCGACTTGTCCTTGGCGATGGCGCTTGAGATGCGCGCCACACCCGGGGTGTAGGCCATCGACAGGTCGTCGCGCGTCTTCAGGGCGATCTTGGGGCGCACCTCGATGGTCCCGCCCAGGTGCAGCAGGAACGTGCGGTCGCTGATGGCGTGGACGCGCGCACCCTCCACCGCGTTCACCACCTCTCCCAGGATCGTGGCGTGCTCCTCGTTGCTGGCGTTGCAGGTGACGTCGACGACCATGTGCCCGTCGATGGGCTCGACGACGTCGAGGGCCGTGACCAGGCCACCGGCCTGAGCGACGGCGGTGGCGACCGCGGGGATGGTGGCCGCGCCATCGAGGATGACGCGCATGGTGATTGAGTAGGACGCGCTGGGGGTCGGCATGGGAACCGCTTTCTCTCGTGCCCGGCCGGACCGGGCCACGCCCATGCTAGGTCTGCTCGCTGGGCCCCTCCGGGCCGCGCGCCACGCGCACGCCCCGCGCGTAGGCGTCGGGCCGGCGCAGCGCGAGGACGTCGATCTGCGCGCGCCGCGCCGTCACGGCGTCGAGGTCCAGCGTGGCCGCCACCACCTGGGGCTCGTCCCCCTGCGCCTCGGCGAGGATGACACCCCAGGGGTCGACGACGAGCGCGTGGCCGAAGGTCGCGACGCCCTCGGGGGTACGCCCGGCCTGGGCGGCCGCCACGACGAAGGCGTGGTTCTCGATGGCTCGTGCGCGCGTCAGGACGTGCCAGTGCGCCGCGCCGGTGACCGCGTTGAAGGCGGCCGGGATCGCGAGCACCTGGGCTCCCGCGCGCGCCAGCGCCCCGTAGAGGTCGGGGAAGCGCAGGTCGAAGCAGACCGAGAGCCCGAGGCGCAGCCCGTCGAGGTCGACGGCCACCAGCTCGTCGCCCGCGACCAGGGCGTCGGACTCGCGGTAGGCCACCGCGCCGGGCACGTCGACGTCGAAGAGGTGGACCTTGCGGTAGGTGGCCGCGACCCGGCCGTCGGGTCCGAGCACGACGCTGGTGTTGGCCGGCCGGCCCGCCGTGCGCTCGAGGAGGCTGCCCACGTGCACGACGACGCCCAGGCGCCGCGCCGCGGCGGCGAAGAGGTCGGTCGCCGGACCGGGCACCGTCTCGGCGGCGCCCGCGGCTCCTGCCGGGGGCCCCAGGTACGTCGTGTACTCGGGCAGCTGGATGTAGCGCGCCCCGGCGCGGGCGGCCTCCTCGACCAGAGCCAGCGCCCGCGCCACGTTGGCCGCGGCGTCAGTTCCCGAGGCCAGCTGGATCGCCGCGACGCGCAGCGTCCGCGCGCTCGCGGCGCTGGCGGGACCGCTCGTCACGGCGCGGCGCCGGCCTCACGCGCGAGCAGGGCGCGCAGCTCGTGCTTGCGCGTCTTGCCCGTCGCGGTCTTGGGCAAGGCGTCGAGCACGACCACGCGCTTGGGCGCCTGGAAGCCGGCCAGCTGGGCGCGCGCCCCGTCCAGGACCGCCTGGGGCAGGTCGGTGGCCGGGACGGTCCCGTCGGGCACCACGACCGCGCAGACCATCTCGCCCCAGTGGGCGTCCGGGACGCCCACGATGGTGCTCTCGCGCACGCCGGGCAGCGACGAGACGACGCGCTCGACGTCCACCGACGAGACGTTCTCGCCCCCGGTCTTGATGATGTCCTTCAGGCGGTCGGTGAACCACACCACGTGGTCCTCGTCGAGGTGCCCGACGTCGCCCGAGTGGAACCACCCGCCGGCGAAGGCCTCGGCGTTGGCCGCGGCGTTGTTCCAGTAGCCCAAGGCCACGTGCGGGCCGCGGTAGGCGATCTCCCCGTCGCCGGCCGTGGGCTGACCGGCGGGATCCAGGCAGGTGGTGTCCACCGTCGCGACCGGCGGGCCCCACGAGGTCGGCGCGCTCACCCGGTGCTGCGGCCACTGCAGGACGGTGGCCGGCACGACCTCGGTCTGCCCCGAGCCCAAGATGACGTCGGCGCCGGGGAAGTGGGCGGCCACGGCGTCGAGCAGCGCGCCGCCCATGGGCGCCATGGCGTAGACGGCCCGGCGCACGCTGCGCACGTCGCGGGGGCGGCGGTCGAGCTCGTCGACGACGGCCTGCCACATCATGGGCAGCATCATGACGTGGGTGACGGCGCGTTCGGCGATCTCGTCGGCCACGACCGCCGGGTCGAAGGGCACGAGCACCACGGTGCCCCCCGTCACCAGCACCGGCAGGCACAGCGTGTTGAGCGCGGTCGTGTGGAACAGGGGCAGCATGTTGAGCAGCACGGACGGCTCGGGGCCCCAGGCGTGCCCGATGGCCAGGGCATTGGTGAGTCCGGCCACCATGACGCTGAGATGGCTCACCAGCACCCCCTTGGGCCGCGACGTCGTCCCCGAGGTGTAGAGGCACTGGACGGCGGCCCGATCCTCGACGAGCACGGCAACCGGCTCGGCGGGAGCGACCGTCGCCTCCTCCCAGCCGATCCGCGCGGGGCCCGCCGCGCCGGTCGAGACGACGACGGGCGCGGCGCCGGGGGGCAGGGCGTCGGCCAGCG
>JAKANY010000009.1 GCA_021823525.1 Actinomycetes bacterium | reverse complement strand
CGCCCGGCTCGAGGCGGCCCTGGCGGAGCGTTTTAGCCAGCACCCGGACGCCGACGTCATCTCCTCCCTGCCAGGACTGGGGACGGTGCTCGGCGCCCGGGTGCTCGGCGAGTTCGGGGATGACCCGACCCGCTACGCGGATGCTACGTCGCGCAAGAACTACGCCGGCACGGCGCCCATCACCCGGGCCTCGGGGTTGAGCCGGGTCGTCCTCGCGCGTCACGCCAGGAACGGCCGCCTCGCTGACGCCTTGGACTGGTGGGCCTTCTGCTCGCTCACCCGGTCGCCGGGCGCTCGGGACTATTACGACGAGCTGCGAGCGCGAAAGAAGACCCATCGTCAAGCCCTTCGCCAACTAGGAAACCGCTGGGTCGGCATCTACCACATCTGCGTCGAGCGCCACGAACTCTACGACGAGTCGATCGCCTGGAAGCACCGCCTGGACCTCAGGACTTGACAGTCCCAAACGAGGGGTGTCTAGGCGCGCGCTCGCGCGCCGCGAGGCCCGGGCCCGGCCGCGCCGTGGCCGGCGATCACGAAGCGCCACGGGCGCTCGCGCTCGCGCGTGAGGCCGACGCGCCCCGTCGACTCGAGTGCGACCGGGCCGTCGGCGGCGATCAGCCAGGCGCGCGTCGCGTCGCGCCCGGCGACCAGCGCCCCGCTGTCGTCACCGCTCAGGCCCAGGTAGCGCGTGAGCAGGCCCGGACCGCGCACGGCGCCCACGACCCGGCCCCGGTCGTCGAGGACCTCACCGGCGCGCAGCAGCACCGCGCTGGCCTCGCCGCGCGGCCCGGTCACGACGTTGGCGCACCAGTGCACGCCGTAGCTGCGATAGACGTAGAGGCGGCCGGGCGGCCCGAACATCACCGCGCAGCGCGGCGTCGGCCCCCGGTACGCGTGCGAGGCCGGGTCGCGGCGCCCCCCGTAGGCCTCGACCTCCACGAGGCGTACGCGCCGGCGCTCGTCACCCGACGCGACGACCAGGACCGCGCCGAGCAGGCGGGGCGCCACCGCCTCGGCGGGCTCGACCAGATCGCTGACGCGCACGCGGGGCACCCCTCGACTCTGCCAGAGCCGGCGCTCCCGCGCCCGCGGGTCGTGGGCGCCGCTCGGCGTGGCACACTGGCTCGGCGGCGCCGCCCCGACGCGTCGCGGGGAGGATGAGGACGTGCCCGCTGTCGCACCGCTGCCGCGCCGCGGCGCGCTCGTCGGTCGGGCGCTGCTCGCGGCCGCCCTGGCAGCGGGTGCCCTAGCGGGGGCCGGACGCGCCCCGCGCGCGAGCGCGGCGTCCGCCGCGACCTTCACGAGTCCCGTCGGCGTGGTGTCACGCGCGATCCTCGCGCAGAACCGCCTGCCCGGCACGACCGCCTGGAAGATCGCGGGGACCCCGCCCGGGCTCCTGCAGGGATTCGCCAGCACCGACGCCGCGACGCCGGGCCAGCTCGTCACGCTCTACGTCTCGACCGACGCGGCGACCTGGCACGTCGAGGCCTACCGCATGGGCTGGTACGGCGGGACCGGGGGACGCCTGGTGTGGCACTCGGCCACGGTGCGCGGCCGCGTGCAGCCGCCGTGCGCGCTCCTGGCCGCGACGCGCACCACCGTGTGCGACACCTGGTCGGCCGGGCTGCGCTTCACCGTGGGCGCGAACTGGCCCTCGGGCGACTACCTGCTCAAGCTGGTGGGCAGCGGCGGCCAGGCGAGCTACGTCCTGCTCACCGTGTGGGACCCGACGAGCACCGCGACCTACCTGCTCGTCAGCCGCACCCTGACCGAGCAGGGGTGGAACCCCTACGGCGGCTACGACTTCTACCAGGGCACCGGTGCCTGCGCGCCAGGCGCGTCGACCTACCCGCCGTGCAACCGGGCCTACGCCGTCTCGATCGATCGCCCCCAGGCGGTGGGCCTGGGGGCGTCGGATTTCCTGACCAACGAGTACCCGCTCGTCCAGTACGCCGAGCGCCACGGCCTGGACGTGACCTACGTGAGCGACATCACGCTGAGCGAGCACCCCGGTCTGGCCAGCCACCACCGCGCCGTCCTGTCGCTGGGCCACGACGAGACCTGGACCGCGCCCGAGCTCTTCGGCGTCCAGGCCGCCCTGCGCCGCGGGGTCAACGTGGTCTTCTTCGGGGCCGCCGCCCTGGTGCGCCACGCGCGCCTGGAGACGGGCCCGATGGGTCCCGACACGATCATCGTCGACTACCGCGACAGCGCCCTCGACCCGCTGGCCGGCCACGGCAGCCCCTGGCAGGTCACCGGCAACACCTGGGCCGCACCCCCCACCGACTGGTCGGCGACGAGCCTGGTCGGACAGCTCTACGCCGGCTACGTGCTGCCGGGCCGGCCCGCCGCGCCCCTGGTGCTCTTCGCCGCGCCCCCGTGGCTGGTGCGCGGCACCGGCCTCGGGCGCGGATCGACGATCCCGGGTGTCTACGACTCGGACATCGACCACGTCGTCGCGGGACTCGCGACGCCGGCCGACCTCGAGGTGCTGGGCCACTCGCCGGTCCCCCTCAGCGAGACCTACACCAACCAGGGCGCCTGGGGCGGGTACACCTACGCCGACCTCACCTACTACACGGACCCGACCTCCCAGGCCGGCGTCATCGACACGGGCACGACCAACTGGATCTGCGCGATCGGCCCGTGCGCGGCCACCCCCGCCGCCGGCACCGCGCTGGCGCGCCTGACCGGCAACATGCTGGCCCTGGTGGGCTCGGGGCCCGCCGGGCGCGTCGCGCCCGCGCAGGCCAACGTCGCGACGGTGACCCCCCCAGGGTCGTAGGCACCGGACCTTGTTAGGGTCGAGGTGGCCATGACCGACGACGCCCCCTTCGCCCTGAGCCTCGACCAGCTGCGCGAGCGCACCAGCGAGAAGTGGCGCCGCTACCCCGCCGACGTCCTGCCCCTGTGGGTCGCCGAGATGGACGTCGTGCTCGCCGAGCCCGTCGAGCGTGCCCTGGTCACGGCAGCACGGCGGGGCGACCTCGGCTACGCCGCGCCCGCGCCCTACCTCGAGGCGCTGAGCGACTTCGCGGCGCGGCGCTGGGGATGGACGACGCTCGAGCCCGGGCGCTCCCTGGCGGTCGCCAACGTCATGACCGGCGTGCGCGCGGCCCTCGAGGTCCTCACCGATCCGGGCGACCGCGTCGTCGTGAACTGCCCCGTCTACCCGCCCTTCTACTCCTCGGTCCAGCGCATGGGCCGCGTGGTCGAGGAGGCCCCGCTCGACGGCGCGGGCCGCCTGGACCTCGCGGCGCTCGAGGCGGCCTTCGCGCGGGCGCGCGCGGCGTCGTCGCGCCCGGCCTACCTCCTGTGCAGCCCCCACAACCCGACCGGGACACTCCACCGGGCCGACGAGCTCAGCGCCGTCGCCGACCTCGCACGCGCCCACGGGGTACGTGTGATCAGCGACGAGATCCACGCCCCCCTCGTCCTCGAGGGAACATTCACCCCGCTGCTGAGCCTCGAGGCCGGCCGCGACGCGGTGGCCGTGCTCTCGGCCTCCAAGGCCTTCAACCTCGCGGGCGCACCCGCGGCCGTGCTGGTCGCGGGCCCCGAGGCGCGCAGTGTCCTGACCGACCTCCAGACGCGCACGATCGTCGGCCCGAGCCATCTCGGGGTCGTGGCCCAAGGCGCCGCCCTGCGCGATGGTGACGCGTGGCTCGACGCCGTCCTCGCTCAGCTGCTCGCGCGTCGCGACCAGCTGAGCGCCCGGCTCGCCACGCACCTTCCCGACGTCTCCTACCGACCCGAAGCCGCCACGTACCTGGCGTGGCTCGACGCGCGCGCACTCGCGCTCACAACGCCACCGACGGTCCCCGCGTCACAGCGCGACGGGCTGACCGGACCCGCTGCGTGGTTCCTCACCCACGCGAGCGTCGCGCTCAGCGACGGCGCGGCCTTCGGCAGCGGCGGGGCGGGCCACGTGCGCCTCAACTTCGCGACGACCCCTGCCATCCTCGACGAGGCCATCGCACGCCTCGGCGCGGCGCTGCGCACGCGACCGACCTAAGGCGCCCACCGCCCTCGCGACGTGAGCCCCCGGCGGGGGCGCGCGTGCGTAGGGTAAGGGCAGCGGTAGCTAGGGGCCGACTCGATCGGGCCGCGCGCTCGCGGGACTCCCGCGACGCGCGTGGATCGCGCTCGGCGACGAGATGAGGAGGAGTGTATGAGGAGACAACTGCGGCGGTGGCTGGCGGCCCCAGCGGCGGTAGCGGCGCTGGTGGCCGCGAGCGTCGTGGGTGCGACCGGCGCGGGCGCGGCGGCCTCGATGACGGTGACGCCGTCGACGGGGCTCGCCGGCGGCCAGACCGTCCAGGTGACCGGCACGGGCTTGCCCACGAGTGCTGAGGTCGCCATCGTCGAGTGCATCGCGACCGCGACGACCCAGGCAGGCTGTGACACGGCCGACGCGGTCCTCGCCCCGACGGACGCCAACGGCAACATCGCGACCACGAGCTTCACGGTCAAGACCGGGACGATCGGCAACGGCACCTGCGGGACCACGACGAGCGACCTCACGTGCCTGCTCGTCATCGGATCGCTGACCGGCACCACGCTCGCCTACGCGCCGATCACCTTCGCGTCCCCGGCGGCGGCCTCGGGGCCGACCCTGACGGTCACCCCGGCGACGGGGCTGACCAACAGCGAGAAGGTCACCCTCACCGGATCGGGCTTCACACCCGCTGACTCGCTGACCGCTGTCGAGTGCCTGGCGAACGCGACGAGCCCCGCGGACTGCAACATCTCGACGGCGACGCCTATCACGGTCAACAGCGACGGCACGCTACCCTCGACGACCTTCACCGTCGTGACGGGCACCGTCGGCGGAGCCACCTGCGGCACCTCGGCGACCGACGCCAGCGGCTGCGTGATCATGGTCGCCAACAGCTCCGAGGGCGACCGCGCCGCCGCGCCGATCACCTTCGCCATCCCGGTGACGACGACGCCGAGCGTCTCGGTCTCGCCCGCGACCGGGCTCAAGAACGGCTCGAAGGTGAGCGTCACGGGCTCGGGCTTCACGCCGGGCGACTCGGTCTACGTCGTCGAGTGCCTGGCGGGGGCCACCGGCCAGTCCAGCTGCGACATCGCGAACGCCGTGGCGATCACGGTCAACAGTGACGGGTCGCTGCCCACGACGACCTTCACGGTCGCCACCGGCGCCATCGCGTCGGGCACCTGCGGCACCACGGCGGCCAACGCCAAGGGCTGCATCGTGGCGGTCGCCAACATCAGCGGCGGGGACGCCGGTGCGGCGCCCATCGCCTTCGCCGTCGCGACCGCCAAGCGCCTGGTGCACGTCGTCCCGGCGGTGCGCCTCCACAACGGCCAGATCGTGCACGTCTCGGGTCGGGGCTTCAGCCCGCGCGACCACGTGTACCTGGTCGAGTGCCTGCGCGGCGCCAAGGGTCCCCAGGCCTGTGACCTGGCGACGCTGCGCCCGGCGGTGATCACGCCGACCGGCATCCTGCGGCCCACCGCCTTCAAGGTGGTGGCCGGCAAGGTGGGCAAGGGCGCGTGCGGGACGACCCGAACCAACCTCAACCGGTGCGAGATCTCGGTGGCCAACGCCAAGCGCGGCGACGCCGCCAGTGAGGTCATCGCGTTCGTGTTCATGAAGGCCAAGTAGCGCGTCGCGCCGAGACGACCCCGGGGTGCCCTACGGGGCTCCGGGGTCGTCTCGGCGCGCCACCGCATCGTCGAGCTGGCGTACGAAGAGGGGCGGGTCGGTCGCGCGTGTCACCTGCTGGGCGCGGGAAGCCGCCTCGCTCAGCGTCATCAGGCCGATGTCGGGCAGCCCGGCGTCGGCCACCACCGCCGCCCCCGACAGGTAGGCGCCCTCGAACCCCTTGCGCGCGAGTTCCTCGGGCTCGAGGGCCGCGGCCAGCACCCGTGCCCCGCCCACCAGCAGCGAGAGCTGCTCGCCAATGGGCAGTTGGTAGCGCAGGGGGGATCGGAGTTGACGCGTCGCAGCAGCACTGCCGTGGTGCCGCGGCGCACCGTCAGCGAGGAGCGCAGTCCGGTCACGGCCGTCAGCTCCTAGAGGAAGGGCTCGGCGATCTGCAGGAGCTGGTCCGTGAGCAAGTAGACGTTCGCGTTGAGCAGAGAGGTCAGGCCGAGCCGGTAGTCGAGCCCGTCGCGCGCGACGTAGCTGTAGTTGACCAGCAGGTTGAGCAGGCGCTGGGTCGTCGCCAGGTCGAGGCGCGCGGCCCCGGCGACCTCGGTCAGGCGCATCGGGGTGCGGCGCTCGCGCAGCACCTCGAGGATCTGGAAGGGCCGGTCCAGGGAGCGGACCGAGCTGAGCGCCCCGTCCTCGCCGACGACCTCCGGACCCGCCGGCCGCTCCTCCTCGCGGGTCTTGGGCACGGCTACTCCTCGGCGCGCAACTGGGCCTCGATCGCATCGCGCGCCGGTGAAGTGATGGGCTCACGCCACGGCGAGCGCGGATGGGGGTACGCGATCGCTCCGAGGCGGAAGTGCTGGGCCTCGGACTCGGTCTCGATGAAGGGAAGGTCCATGGGGAACAGGCGCGCGCCGCGGGGACGCGGCCCGGCCTTGGCGACGTGGCTCCACAGCGGGTGGCCGACGATCCGCTCGGCGAGCAGCGACGCCTCGATCAGACGGTCCAGGTCGACACCGGTGTCGATGCCGAGCTCGGTGAGCAGGTCGACCAGGTCCTCGGTGGCGATCATGCGTGTCATGCGCCCGTGGCCGCCGTAGGGGCAGCCGCCCATCCCGCCGACGCTCGAGTCCAGCACCAGCGTGTCGGTCGGCCGCAGGGTGCGCAGCGCCTCGTAGGCCGAGAGCAGCGCCGTGCCGCGCGCGTTGTGCAGGTGCAGGTGGAAGCGCGTGATCTGGGGCCAGCGCTCGGTGATGTCGGCGAGCTGGTCGGCCACCACGTCGGGCCGGTTCCAGGCCATGGGGTCACCGATCCACACGCGATCGACGGGGATCCCGGCCTCACCCCACAGGTCGATCTGGCGGGCCAGCAGGTCGGTTCGCTGGTCCTGGCTGAAGGGCCCGAGCCAGTTGGAGCCCCACGCCGCGGCGATGGCGACGCCCGCGACCGGGGCTCCCTCGGCGACGGCGCGCGCGATCACGTCGGGCCACGCGGCGATCTCCTGGGCCTGGCTGCGGTTGGTGTTGCGGCGCACGAACACGTCGCACAGGTGCACCATCGTGCGCGGCACCGACTCGGGATCCTGGATCCACGGGTAGGCCGCCATGCGCTCGCGCCCCCGCGCGTTGAGGGCGAGCGCCGTGTAGGTGACCCCGGGGGTCGGGGTGAAGCGCGCGAGCAGGCTGTCGATCTCGGCCATCTGGGGCGTCCACGTCGGGCTGACGAAGGAGCCGACGACGATGGTCGCCAGCCCGGTCGCCGACAGGGCCTCGAGCAGCGCCAGCTTGTCCTCGACGCTGATGGTCGCGCTCTCGATCTGCATGCCCTCACGCATGCCCTCCTCGATGATCTCGACGGCGGGGTAGCGGCGGGTCGTGGGCTCGCGGTCAGACAACGCCGGCCTCCTTGAGAGCGCTCCGGGTCAGGGGGGAGTAGCCGAGCTCGCCGAGCACCTCGTCGGTGTGCTGGCCCCGGCGCGGTGGCGATCCGGCGGGGCCCAGGGCCTCGCCCTCGACGCGCAGGGCGCTGCCCAGCACCCTGATCGAGGAACGCTCGGGCAGTCCCAGGTCCACCTCGTGGACCAGGCCGCGCTCGCGGATCTGGGGCTGCGCGAGGGCCTCGGCGACGCTGACGACCCGTCCGGCCGGCACGCTCACCGCGGCCAGTTGCTCCTCCCACGCGGCCGCGCTGCGCGCGGCCAGGGCCGCCTCGAGCTCGGTCGTGAGCGCGGCGCGGTGGCGCTTGCGCTCCTCGCGAGTGGCGAAGCGGGGATCGTCGAGCAGGTCGGCACGGCCCACGACCCAGCACAGGGACTCGAACTGGGTCTGGGTGTTGGCCGCGATGGTCAGGATGCCGTCCCCGGTGCGGAACGCCCCCGCGGGCGACGACGCCGCGTTGTCGTTCCCGTGGCGCTGGGCGGGCTCGCCCGTCGCGAACCGCTCGGAGACCACCCAGCCCAGGGCCGTGTTGGCCGCCTCCAGCATCGACACGTCCACGACGCTACCGACTCCCTCGCGCCCGCGCCGGACGAGAGCGGCGCACACGGCGAAGGCCCCGACGTAGCCACCGAGGATGTCGGCGATGGGGGATCTCGCGCGCAGGGGCTCGCCCGAGGGCAGCCCCGTCACGCCGACCATGCCCGACAGGCCCGCCTCCGGGCGATCCCGATCGGGCTCGCCGCAGGGCCGCACGTCCTGCCTGATCAAGGTCCCCACACTCGCGGGTCGCATGCGTGGAGCGCTGAGAGTCCCCTCAGGACCCGGCCGGAAGCGAGCACCCCGGGACCGCCCGGCGCGGGTGCCGCGACCTGCCAGAGTGGGGCATGACCCCCGAGCGCTACTCGCACGGCCACCACGAGTCGGTGCTGCGCAGCCACCGCTGGCGCACCGCGGAGAACTCCGCGGCGTTCCTGCTCGCCCACCTCGCGCCCGACGCCACGATCCTGGACCTCGGCTGCGGTCCGGGCACGATCACGGTCGACCTGGCCGAGCGGGTGCCCGGGGGTCGCGTGCTCGGCGTCGACCGCGAGCCCGCGGTACTCGAGCAGGCGCGCGCCCTCGCGCGCGAGCGCGACGCGCGCAACGTCGACTTCGCCGTCGGCGACGTCTACGACCTGGACCTGGCGCGGGGCACGTTCGACGTCGTCTTCGTCCACCAGGTCCTCCAGCACCTGCGCGAGCCGGTGCGCGCGCTGCGCGCGCTGCGCGCAGTTCTCGCGCCCGGTGGCCTCCTCGCGGTGCGCGAGAGCGACTACGGCGCCTTCACGTGGTACCCGCCGGACCCGCGCCTCGAGGCCTGGATGTCCGTCTACCACCAGCTGACGGCGCGCAACGGGGCGAGCGCCGACGCGGGTCGCGAGCTCCCCGCGTGGGTGCGTGCCGCGGGCTTCGTCGACCTCGAGGTCTCCTGCACGGTCTGGAGCTACTGCCGTCCCGAGGAGCGGCGCTGGTGGGGTGGCCTGTGGGCCGAGCGCGTCACGAGCAGCGAGTTCGCACGCCAGACCCTCGAGTACGGGCTGGCGACACCTGACGACCTCGCGCAGTTCGCCGCGGCCTTCCGCGCCTGGGCCGACGACGAGGACGGCTGCTTCCATGTCCCGAGCGTCGAAGTCCTGGCGCGCGCCTAGGGCCCGCGGGCTCGTGCGCGGCGCCCTGGTGGCGCTGCTCGCCGCACTGATCGTGGGCGGCTGGTTCCTGCGTGCGTCCACCCCCGCGACGCCTCCCGACCAGGGCAGCGCCGCACTCGTGCGCATCGCCCAGGCCTTCGACGACGACTACGCGGCGAATCGAGACGGCGCGGTCTGGGATCTCTTCGACCCGGCCAGCCAGGCCATCATCTCGCGGGCCGCCTACATCGAGCGCCACGCCCGCTGCTCGACCGCCCCGGGGGCGGCGACGGTCCTGGGCGCGCGACAAGCCGGGCGCGGGTGGTGGCACGTCACCTACCGCATCGACCAGGTGACGCTGGTCGACACGTGGCATCGTGTGGCGGGCCGGTGGCGCTTCAGCCTGTGGCGCTCGAACCCCGGCGCCGTGCGGCTCTACCGGATGCCCTTGCGCGCGTACCTGCGCGCGCTGGGCTGCGCGCGCTAGCCAGGCGCGCCCCCGCCCTCCTCGGCCCGTCGCGCGAGGAACCGCTTGTCGATCTTGCCCACCGGCGTGCGCGGGAGCTCGTCGGTGACCACGATGCGCTGGGGGACCTTGAAGTGGGCCAGGTGCTCGCGGCAGAACGCCACCAGCGCCTCGGGCTCGACGGTGACGTCGCGGTGGGGCACGACGTAGGCCACCCCGACCTCGCCCCAGCGCGCATCGGGCGCCGACACCACCGCCACGTCGGCGACGGCGGGGTGCTCGCTCAGCACGCGCTCGATCTCGACGGGGAACACGTTCTCGCCGCCCGAGACGAACATCTCCTTGGTCCGGCCGCTGATGCGGTAGTAGCCGTCGGCGTCCCGCTCGGCGATGTCGCCGGTGCGCAGCCAGCCGTCGTGCACGGCGGCGGCCGTGGCCGCGGGATCGCGCCAGTAGCCCGCGAAGAGGTTCGGGCCGCGCACGACGATCTCGCCGCGGCCCGCGCCCTCGACTAGCCGGCCGTCCAGCGGGTCGCGCAGCGCTACCTCGACGTAGGGGTACGGCTCGCCGACCGAGCCCGCGTGGGCCGCGTCCTGCCCCGGGGGCAGGATCAGCGTGTTGGGCCCCGCCTCGGTCAGGCCGTAGCCCAGGGCCATCGCGACCCCGCGCTGCGCCCAGCGCTCGCGCGTGGCGCACGGCATCGCCGCACCCCCCACGAGCGCCGCGCGCAGCGAGGACAGGTCGGCGCGCTCGAAGTCGGGGTGCTCGGCGAGCATCACGTACATCGTGGGGACGCCCATCATGGCCGTCACGCGCCGGCGCTGGATCACCTCGAGCACCGTCCCGGGGTCGAAGGCGGGCTCGAGTACGACGGTCGCCCCCTGCGACCACGCGAGCAGGGTCTGGATGTTCCATCCCCCTACGTGGTACTGGGGCAGCAGGGAGAGCACCACGTCTTCGGGGCCGATCGGCATCACCGCGTGCAGGCTGGCGTTGGTCCAGTAGCAGGTGCGATGGGTCAGCAGCGCGCCCTTGGGCGTTCCCGTCGTGCCCGAGGTCGCGATGAGGAGCAGCCCGGCCTCCCCGTCGGGGGCGGCCAGCGGCTCGCCCTCCGGGGGCGAGGCACCAGCCACGAACTCCTCGAGCGGCTCGGGGCCGGCTGCCGCCAGCGCGCCGCGCACCCGCTCGTCCCACCGGGCGGCCGACACCAGCACGAGGGCCGGCGCAAAGAGCGCGAGCTGGGTGCTGAGCTCGTCGTCGCTGAGGTGCCAGTTCAGCGGCGCCAGGATCAGGCCGGCACGGGCGCACGCGAAGAGCACCACGACGTGCTCGACGGAGTTCTCGGTGAGCGTCGCCACCCGGTCGCCCGGGGCCAGCCCGCGCGCGAGGAGGGCCCGGGCCAGCCGGTCGGCCCACGCGTCGAGCTCCCCGTAGGTGACGGTCCGCTCCGCGGCGACGATCGCGGGACGATGGGGTCCGAGACGCGCTGGCGCGTCGATCCACTGGCCCACCGTGGCGGGGACCCCGAAGCCGTCGGCGCCCGGCGCCACTACGACCCCTCGATGCCCAGCATCCGTCCGATGATCCGATCGAGCTCGGCGGACACCTCGGGAGGGATGCGCCTCTCCTCGTTCCACAGGATCCACCGCATGCCCACCGCCTCGCCGACGGCGATGAGCGCCCAGGCGAGCACAGTGGGATCGCCCGCCGCCACCTCGCCCTTGGCCATCGCCTCCTCCAGCGACGGGATGTAGTGATCGATGATCGTCTCGTAGTGCCGGCGCAGCGCCTCGGGCGAGACGAACTCGGCCTGGCGGATCACCCGGTACAGCGCGGGGTGCTCGGCGGTGAACTTGAAGAACCCGGCGAAGCCCAGACGCTCCGCCTCGAAGCGCGTCGTCGCGCCGCGGGCGGCCTCGGACATGGCGTGGCGCACCCGCTGGTTGAGGTCGGCGACGACCTCGTCGAAGATCTGCTGCTTGCTGGCGAAGTACAGGTAGAAGGTCCCCTGGGCGACGCCCGCCTCCTCGGTGATCTTGACGATCGAGGCGTCGTGGTAGCCCACGGCGCCAAAGACGTTCTCGGCCGCGAGCAGCAGGGCGCGGCGCGTGCGCTGGCCCTTGCGCAGCGGCGCGCGACCGGGCTCGACCCCGTCGTCAGCGAGCTCGGCCGCGACCCTCTCGGTGCTCACGTCGTCCCCCGGGCTCCGCGGGCGAGCGGGGAGGCGTGGTCCATGGCCCGACACTACTCAGGTCCCGTGGCGCGCGATCAGCCCTCGAGGGCGAAGGTGAGGGCCGGCTCGGTCGCAGCGGCCAGGCTCTCGGGCGTGACCCCGGGAGCCAGCTCACGCACCACCAGTCCGGCGTCGGTCACGTCGATGACCGCCTGGTCGCTCACGATCCGGTGGACGCACGCCCGCCCGGTCAGGGGCAGGTCGCAGTGGTTGACGATCTTGGGCGTGCCGTCGCGGGCCACGTGCTCCATCATCACGATGACGCGCTTGGCCCCGTGCACCAGGTCCATCGCGCCACCCATGCCCTTGACCATCTTGCCCGGGATCATCCAGTTGGCCAGGTCGCCCGTGGCCGACACCTGCATCGCGCCCAGCACCGCGAGGTCGACGTGACCCCCGCGGATCATGCCGAAGGACGCGGCCGAGTCGAAGTACGAGGCCCCGGGCACCACGGTGACCGTCTCCTTGCCCGCGTTGATCAGGTCGGCGTCGACCTCGTCGTCGGTGGGGTACGAGCCCACGCCCAGCACCCCGTTCTCCGAGTGCAGCACGACGTGCAGACCCGGTGCCACGTAGTTGGGCACCAGCGTCGGCAGCCCGATCCCCAGGTTGACGTACTGGCCGTCGCGCATCTCGAGCGCCACGCGGGCCGCGAGCTCCTCACGGGTCCAGGTCACTTCCTCACCGTCCTCTTCTCGATCCGCTTGACCACATCGGGAGTGTGCACGACGCGCTGGACGAAGATGCCCGGCGTGTGGACCTCGCGCGGGTCGAGCTCGCCGGGCTCGACGAGCTCCTCGACCTCGGCGATCGTGACGCGGCCCGCGGCCGCGCACAGGGGGTTGAAGTTGGCCGCGCTCTTCTCGTAGATGAGGTTGCCGTGGCGGTCGCCGTAGCGCGCGTGCACCAGCGCGAAGTCGGTGGTGATGGCGGCCTCCAGGACGTAGTCGTGGCCGCCGAAGGCGCGCACCTCCTTGGCGGGCGAGGCGAGGGCCACGCCGCCGTGGCCGTCGTAGCGCAGGGGCAGCCCGCCCTCGGCCACCTGGGTGCCCACGCCCGCGGGCGTGAAGAAGGCGGGGATCCCCGCCCCGCCGGCCCGCAGCCGCTCGGCCAGCGTGCCCTGGGGCACCAGCTCGACCTCGAGCTCGCCCGAGAGGAACTGGCGTTCGAACTCCTTGTTCTCGCCCACGTACGAGCCCGTGGTGCGGCGGATGCGCTTGGCCGACAGCAGGATCCCCAGTCCCGCGTCGTCGACCCCGCAGTTGTTGCTCACCGTCACCAGGTCGGTCGACCCGTGGGCGAAGAGCGCCTCGATGAGCACCGACGGGATGCCGCACAGGCCGAAGCCGCCCACGGCGATCGACGCGCCGTTGCCGATGTCGGCCACCGCGGCACTCGCGGTGGGAACCACTTTGTCCACGTCACTCTCCTTTTGCGCCTCAGCGCTCCAACGCCGCGTACACCAGCTGCTGGACCTGGCGGCGGACCGGGTAGGTCCAGCTGGGCAGGAGCTGGGTGTACAGGCCGACGGTCAGGCCCTCGCTGGGGTCCACCCAAAAATACGTCGACGCGGCACCCCCCCAGGCGAACGTGCCCGCCGGGACGTAGCTGCGGTTGCGGATCTGGTCGACCACGACCGACACACCGAGCCCGAAGCCCACGCCCGCCTGGCCCACCTCGCTGAAGGAGTCGCGCGCGAACCCCCGCAGGTCGGCGTTGCCGGGCAGGTGGTTCTGGGTCATCAGGGCGACCGTGCGCGGCGAGAGCACGCGGACGCCCTCGAGCTGGCCCCCGCCCAGGAGCATCGACATGAAGCGGTGGTAGTCGGCCGCGGTGGAGACCAGGCCGCCTCCGCCCGCGAGCAGCGAGGGCCACCGGGTCGCCTCGGTGGCCAGCTCGTCCAGGCGCACCGAGTCGCCGTGGTGGGCGGCGTAGAGCATGGCCAGCCGATCGAGCTTGTCGGACGCGCAGTACCAGTCGGTGTCGACCATGCCGAGGGGCTCGAGCACGCGCTGGCGCACCACCACGTCGAGCGACTGGCCGGTCCACAGCTCGATCAGGCGCCCTAGGACGTCGATGGACACCGAGTAGTTCCACGACGTGCCGGGTTGGAAGAGCAGGGGCGTCGAGGCCCACTCGTGGACCGCGCGCGTCAGGTCGACGCCCGCCGGGTTCGTCATCTCGTAGCCGAGCGCCCGGTACATCGCGTCCACCGGGGTGAGGTTCTGGAATCCGTAGGTCAGCCCACTGGTGTGGGTCATCAGGTGGTGGACGCGCACCGGCTCGGTGACCGGCTCGGTGACCGGCGCCGTCGCCGTCCCCGAGACGTACACGCGGGCGTCGGCGAACTCCTCGATCCACGCGCCCACCGGGTCGTTAAGCTCGAAGCGCCCCTCCTCGTAGAGCTGCAGGGCCGCGACGACCGTGATGGGCTTGGTCATCGAGTAGATCCGCCAGATCGTGTCCTCGGTCACCGGCAGCGCCTGCTCCCGGTCCCGGTGGCCGCCACTCGACACCCACACCACGTCGCCGTCGCGCGCCACCGTCACTAGCCAGCCCGCGAAGCGGCGCGACGCGACGTAGCCGTCGAGGTGCTCGCGCACCCGTTCGAGGGCGCCCCCGCGAAAGCCCGCTTCGTGCGGCTCCCGGATCACCTTCACGCCCATCGCATCACCTCCCAACCCTCGCCGCCCCACACCGTAGCAAACTCTGAGAGGTGATTCACTTGACATTTTTGTCCGTTGCTGGTTAACTTTCCAGCGACGTCGGTCGGCTCGCGGCCGCGTGTCGTGGGGAGGAAGTATGTGGAAGGTTCGTAGGGGCGCGATCCCCGTGGCCCTGGCCACCGCCGCGTTCGGACTGGCCCTGGGGGCACCGTCAGGAGCGGCCAGGCCGGGGGCGCCGATCAAGGTCGGCATCGTCACCGAGGAGACCGGCATCTTCTCGGCCTACGCCCAGGAGTGGCTCCAGGGCGTGCACGTCGGCATGGCGTACGCGACGCACGGGACGGGCAAGGTCAACGGCCACAAGGTCAACCTGTCGATCGTCGACGACGCCGACAACCCGACCACCGCGGCCACCGACTTCAAGAGCTTCGTGGGCTCGGGCTACAAGATCATCGGCGGCACGGTGGACTCGTCGATCGCGACCGAGCTGGCGCCGCTGGCCCAGCAGAACAAGGTCCTCTACATCTCGGGACCCGCGGCCGCCGACCAGGTGACCGGGGCCAACCGCTACACGTTCCGCTCGGGTCGCCAGACCTACCAGGACGTGCAGACGGCCAAGTCCTACGTCAAGCAGCTCGGGACGGGCAAGACGGTGCTGGTGCTGGCCCAGGACTTCGCCTTCGGGCAGTCCTACGTGACCGACGCCACCAGCGCCTTCGGGTCCCTGGGCGACACCGTCAAGACCCTGCTGGTCCCCTTGACCACCACGGACTTCACGCCCGTCGCCCTCCAGGTCGCGGCGATGCACCCGGACATCGTCTTCCTGGCGTGGGCCGGGACCACCGGGGCGCCGCTGGCGCAGGCTCTCGACCAGCAGGGGATCTTCGCGAGCTCCAAGGTGATCACGGGTCTGGCCAACATCGCGACCTACCAGTTCTACGGAGCGGCCGGGCTGAAGTTCTACTACCTGTCGCTCTACAACTGGCAGTCCGCGCACAACCCGGTCAACGCGTACCTCATCAAGGGCATGCGGGCCGACTACCACCAGTACCCGGACCTGTTCGCCGCTGACGGCTTCGTGTGGGCCCAGATGGTGGTCCACGCGATCCAGACCGGTCAGGGCACCAACGTCATGAAGATGATCAAGGGCCTCGAGGGCTGGCACTTCCTGGCGCCCAAGGGACCCCAGATGATCCGGGCCTCCGACCACGCCATGCTCCAGCCGATGTTCCAGGTCCAGCTGGTCTCGACGGTGACCGGCACCTACCAGCCGGTGCTCCTCGACACCCTGAGCTCCGCGGAGACGGCCCCGCCAGTCAGCGCGCACTTCGGCAGCTGATCGCGACGTGAGCGAGACGTTGGAAGCCCAGGTCCCCGCACTGCGCGCGCGGGACCTGGGCTTCCGCGTCGGCGGCCTCGACATCATCCGGGACGTCACGCTGACCATCGCGCCCGGGCACTTCCTGGGCGTCATCGGCCCCAACGGCGCGGGCAAGTCCACCTTGTTCAACCTGCTCAGCGGCGTGCTGCGGCCCAGCGCCGGCGAGGTCGAGCTCGACGGCCACGTGGTGACGCGCCGGCGGCCAGCCGAGCGCGCCCGGCTGGGGCTCGGGCGGACCTTCCAGACCTCCAGCCTCTTCAACGGGCTCACCGCCTTCGAGAACGTGCGCCTGGCCGCCCAGGCGCACCGGGGCGGCTCGGGCCGCTTCTGGCGGCCTCCGCGCCCGCACGACGCCGACAGCGTCCGCGCCGGCGAGGCCCTGGCCCTCGTGGGGCTGGCCGACCGCGCATCGCGCGTCACCGGGCTGCTCTCCCACGGCGACAAGCGCAAGGTCGAGCTGGCCGTTCTGCTGGCCAGCGAGGCCCGTGTCCTGCTGCTCGACGAGCCGATGGCCGGCGTCACCGCCGACGACGTCGCCCACCTGAGCGAGCTGATCGCCGGGCTCCACCGCGAGGGCCACACCGTGGTCATGGTCGAGCACCACATGTCGGTGGTCGTCGGCCTGGCCGAGTCGATCGCGGTGCTCGACGCCGGGCAGCTGCTGGCACTGGGCACCCCCGACGAGATCGTCGCCAACGAGACCGTCCAGCGCGCCTACCTGGGACAGCCGCTGTGAGCGCGGCCGTCGAGCTCACCGACGTCCACGTGAGCCTCGGGGGCTCTCACGTGCTCCAGGGCGTCTCGCTCGCCGCGCCCGAGGGCGAGGTGCTCGCTCTCCTGGGGCGAAACGGCGTGGGCAAGACCACGACCCTGCGCGCCCTCATGGGCCTGGTCCCCCACACCGGCAGCGTGCGCGTCCTGGGCCAGGACGTCTCGCGCTGGCCCGCACACCGCGTGGCGCGCCTCGGGGTCGCCTACGTGCCCGAGGACCGCGACGTCTTCAGCGCACTCACCGTGGCCGAGAACCTGCGCCTCGCCGAGCAGGTCGCCGCGCCCGACTACGACGCGGTCTACGAGCTCTTCCCCGAGCTGCGCGAGCGCGCGCGCCAGCGCGCCGGGACCCTCTCGGGCGGTCAGCAGCAGATGGTGGCCGTCGCCCGCGCGCTGCTGAATCGCTGGCCCCTCCTGGTGGTCGACGAGCCGTCCAAGGGCCTCGCGCCGCGCCTCGTCAGCGAGCTGACCGACGTGCTCGCCCGGGTCTCGGCGACCACCACGATGCTGCTCGTCGAGCAGAACTTGGCCGTCGTGCGCCGCCTCGCGCGCCACATCGTCGTCTTGGACCACGGCGCCGTCGTGCACCAGGGTCCCGTCGCCGACCTGGACGACGAGGACCTGATGCGCCAGCTCCTGGGGGTCAGCGCGTGACCGTGCTCGCCGACCTCACGTTCTCCGCCCTGGCCCTGAGCGCCGTCTACTTCCTTGCGGCCTCGGGCCTGTCGCTGATCTACGGCCTGATGGACGTGCTCAACTTCGCCCACGGCCTGTTCATGACGCTCGGCGCCTACGCCGCCTGGGACCTCACGACCCACCTGGCCAGCGGGCTGGGCGCGCCGACGATCTTCGCCCTGGGCGTGGGCGCCTCGATCATCGCGGGCGCCGTGGTGGCCGGCCTCACCGAGCTGCTCTTGATCCGCCCCCTCTACGGGCGACCCATCAGCCAGATCCTGGTGACCATCGGGCTGGACCTGGCCGCCGTGGGGCTGCTGCTCGGCGGGTTCGGGAGCAACTCCCTGTCCCTGCCGGTCCCCCTGTGGTTCTTCGAGGCGACCCACTGGGGAGCCCTCAACCTGCCCAACGCCGACTTCGTGGCCCTGGCGGCCGGGATCGTCGTGCTGGTCGGGCTCGAGTGGTTCCTGCGGCGCACCCGCTACGGCATCATCATCCGGGCCGGCGTGGAGAACCGCGACATGGTGCGGGCGCTCGGCGTCGACGTCGGGCGGGCCTTCACGCTCGTGTTCGTCCTGGGCGGGGCGATGGCGGGCCTCGCCGGCCTGCTCAACAGCGTCGTGTTCAACGGCGACCTGGTGAGTCCGCTCCAGGGCGACGGGCTGCTCATCTTCGCCTTCATCGTGGTGGTCATCGGGGGGCTGGGCTCGATCCGCGGCTCGGCGGTGGCGGCGCTGCTGGTGGGCGTGGTCCAGGACTTCTCCAACTACTACCTGAGCAGCCACCCCGGGATGGCCGAGATCGGCAACCTGTCGGTGGTGCTCCTGCTGGCCGTCGTGCTCGAGTGGCGGCCGCGCGGGCTCTTCGGGGGGACGATATGAGGGGCCGCGCCCTCGGCATCACGCTGGGCGCGGCACTGGTCGCGCTGCTCGCGCTCGTCCCGCTCATCGGGCTGCACGTGCCCTGGGTCCTGCCGGGCACCGTCGACGTCGTCAACGCCACCGGGACGCTCGAGGTGCTGGCGCTGTGCTTCATCTTCGCCGGCGTCGCCCTGGGCTACGACGTGCTCTTCGGCTACACCGGCCTGCTGTCGCTGGGCCCGGTCACCTTCTTCGGCACCGGCGTCTACGTCTTCGACATCGCCCTGTCACGCTGGGGATGGCCCCTGGCCTCCGCCCTCGGCCTGACGGTCGCGGTCACGCTGGTGCTGGCCCTGGTGCTGGGCGCGATCTCCCTGCGCGTGGGCGGGATCGCCTTCGCCATGGTCACCCTGGCCTTCGCCCAGGCCTTCTACTACCTGGTCGAGGACAACCCGCACAACCTCACCGGCGGCGACACGGGCCTGGCCCTGAGCTCCACCCGGCTGCCGGCGCTGCTGTCGGGGGCGGTCTCCAACACGCGAAGCCTCTACTGGCTGGCCCTCGTGTACCTGGTGCTGGCCGCGGCCGTGGTGCGCGTGGTGACCACGTCGGCCACCGGTCACGTCCTGGTCGCCGTGCGCGAGAACGAGCAGCGCGTCGAGGTGCTCGGGCTGCGCCCCTTCGGCTTCAAGCTGGCCGCCTTCACGCTCTCGTCACTGGTGGCCGCGGGTGGCGGCGTCGTCTACATCCTGCTCATCGGCACCGCGGTGCCCAGCGCCGTCGCCTCGACCACCCTGACGCTGTCGATCCTGGTGATGGTGGTCCTCGGGGGCCCCGGCAGCGCCTGGGGTCCCGTCGCGGGCGCCTTCGCCTACGTCTACCTCCAGCAGTACCTTCTGAAGGTGGCCGCCGAGCCCAGCTTCGCCTCGCTGCCCGCCGTGGCGCGCGTGCCGCTCTCTCAGCCCCAGTTCCTCCTGGGGGCGATCTTCGTGCTGTTCGTCCTGTTCGTCCCGGGCGGGTTCGCCGGGGCGGTCGCCCGGGCCCGCGCGCGACTCGCGTCGCGCCGGCCAGCCGCCCCCCCACCGAGAGGAGACGCATGAGTTTGCACGGACGCACCGCCCTGGTCACGGGATCGACCAGCGGGATCGGACTGGGCGTGGCCCGCGCGCTGGCCGAGCAGGGCGCGCGCGTGACCCTGAACGGGTTCGGCGACCCGCACCAGATCGAGGCGCTGGTCACCGAGCTGTCCACCACCCACGGCGTCGAGGTCGCCTACGACGGCGCCGACCTGTCGCGCCCCGAGGAGGTCGCGGCGATGGTCGGTCGCGCCGAGGAGCGCTTCGGGACCCTGGACGTGCTGGTCAACAACGCCGGCATCCAGCACGTGGCGCCCCTCGACGAGTTCCCCCCGGAGCGCTGGGATGCCATCATCGCCCTCAACCTGTCGGCGGTCTTCCACGGCATGCGCGCGGCGATTCCGGGCATGCGCCGGCGGGGCTTCGGGCGCATCATCAACATCGCCTCGGCTCACGGGCTCGTCGCGAGCGCCCAGAAGGTCGCCTACGTCGCCGCCAAGCACGGCGTCGTGGGTGCGACCAAGGTGGCCGCGCTCGAGACCGCCAACGACGGCATCACGGTGAACGCCATCTGCCCGGGCTGGGTGCTCACGCCGCTGGTCGAGCGCCAGCTCGAGGACCGCGCGCGCGCCGCCGGCACCGACGTCGCCACCGAGTCGGCGAGCCTGCTCTCCGAGAAGCAGCCCATGCTCGCCTTCACCACTCCCGAGGCCATCGGCGCCCTGGCGCTGTACCTGTGCTCGGACGCGGCGCGCACCGTGACCGGGGCGTCGCTGTCCATCGACGGCGGCTGGACGGCCCAGTAGCGACGATCCGCGACGCGCTCTCTACCATGGAGGGATGACCGCGCGCCCCTCCGGATCGGCGAGCCCGGGCCGCGCGTGGCTGCTCGGCGCGGCGGCGCTGGCCGTCGCGATCGCGTCGCTGGCCTTCGGCCGGCACCTCGACCATCGTCCCCACCACGGCGCGACGGTCTGGCTGATCGTCGCGGCCGCCGTCGTGCTGGTCGCCAGCGGCGCGATCGCCATCCGCCACCTGGCCCGCGCCGTGGCCCTGCACGTCGGGCGTCGCGGGACGCTCGGCGCGGCCTCGTCTGTGCGCCTGGTGATGAACGGCTTCGGCGTCGTCGTCTTGATCCTCGCGGTGTTCGCGGTCCTGGGCGTCTCGTTCGCCCACCTGCTCATCGGCGCGGGCGTGACGGGCATCATCATCGGCATCGCCGCCCAGCAGAGCCTGTCCAACGTCTTCGCGGCGGCCGTCCTGCTCTTCGCGCGACCCTTCGTGGCCGGCGACCACATCCGGATCCGCTCGGGTGTCCTGGGCGTGCTCGACGTCACCGTCGTCAGCACCGGCCTGACCTACGTGACGGTGCGCACCGACGAGGGCCTCCTCCAGATCCCCAACGCCGTGCTCCTGGCCTCGGGCATCGGGCACCCCCCCGCCCCGCCGCCGGATCCCACGGGCGCGGCCTAGCGCGTCACGGCCCCTCGGTGCCGTTGGGCCCGCACGAGCGCGGGTCCCAGGGCTGGAGCGGCTGGTTGAGCAGCGTGGGCGCCGAGAACGCACCGTCCTGGCGCAGCTGGGCGGGCTCGGCGACCGTGGTCGTGGTCGTCGGGTGCGCCCCCGCCGTGGTGGTGGACGTCGTCGTGGCGTGCGTGGTCGTGGTGGCGTGCGTGGTCGTGGTGGCGTGCGTGGCGGGCGGGGCAGGCACGCTCGCGCTGACCGCCACATCCGACCCGGTCACCACCGTGACGTCGGCCCCACGCGAGGGGCCCAGCGCCATCACGACGGGGCCGCTGAGATGGGCGGCCACGGCCTCGGCCTGCCCGATCGAGGCGGGCGAGCTCGAGGCGTGGTAGACGACGGTCTCGGCGCGCGCCCCCACCGGCGGCACCTCGCCAGCCGCGTGCGCGACGAAGCCCAGACGCCGCAGGCCCGCCGCGACCACCGGGCCGGCGCTCGCCACCCCGGTGCCGCCCTCGACGGCGACGCTCACCTGCGCGGGGTGCGGCAGGGGTCGCCCGTCCATGGTGTTGGTCCCGGGCGCCAGCTCGAGGAAGTGGGTCACGACGTTGGTGTCGGTGGGCCCGAGGGGGAACTCGACGTCCCCGTAGTAGTAGCCCTGGTAGAGGTAGCTCCCGGTCTGGAGCAGCACGACGGGCAGGGTCACCTGGGGCACGTTGGACACCGAGACGTGGGCGAAGCCCGAGGCCAGCGAGAGCATGTCGCCCAGGGAGAAGTTCGAGTCGACCTCGAGGTTCGGCGCGACCGCCTGGGCCAGGCGCTGGTCCGTCAGGGGGTTGCCCAGGCCGTGGGCCTTGAGCGTCTCGGCCACTACCCGCAGGAACTCGTGGTCGCGCCGGATGCGCGCGAGGTCGCTCAGGCCCTCCTGGGGCCAGGTGGCGTGGTTCGGGCCGTAGCCGGGGAAGCGGATCTGGAGGTGGCGGGCCCGCACCACCTGGAGCGCCTGGTAGCCGTCGAGGTGCTGGCAGCCCGTGTGGGTGATGTTCAGCCCGGAGTAGGCGTCGAACACCTCCATCGGGAAGTACATGTTGATCCCGCCCAGCACGTTGACGACGTTGGCGAAGGTGTCGAAGTTGAGCTCGATGAAGTGGTTGACCGGGATCCCGAAGTCGTTGGACAGGGCCGACACCAGCTGGGACGGCCCCTGGTAGAGGGCCGCGTCGATCTTGTTGGCGCCCGTCGTGCGGGCGTTGGGGACGAACACGTCGCGCGGCACCGACAGCAGCGACACCTGCTTGGTGGTGAAGTTGAGGTGCACGATCATCACCACGTCGCTGTTGACGCCCGTGACGCCCTGGCTGCACAGCCCGTAGGCCTTGTTCTGGACCGTGAGGGCGCACCGCGACGTCGAGCCCACGAGCAGGATGTCCTCGGTGTTGTTGTAGCGCTGCGTCTCGTGGCTGACGGCCACGCGGTGCACCAGGGAGTTGAGGTAGAAGTAGTCGGCGACCAGCCCCCCGGCGACCAGCACGATGAAGGCGAGCACCACGATCAGGACGATGCGCGCGCGCCGGCGGCGCGGGCGGCGCCGGTGGCGGGCCCGGCCGCGGGCGGGCGGCGCGGGCGGCTCGTCGAAGGGCACCCCGCGACTCTACTCACCGCCACCCGCTCCCCTCAGGTCACCCGCGCCGTCGGGAGGCGCGCGCCGCCCCCCGTACACTGAGGCTCGTGCGCCCCGCTCGCTGGTCCCCGCTGGTGGTGGCGACCCTCCTCGCCTGGTCGTCGCCCCTGGGGGCCGCCGTGCCCGCCTGGGCCCGGGCCACCCGCGCCGCCCTGCCCGCGGGGGCCACCGGCGTCCCCCAGGGCTATCTGCCCACGCTGGCGTGCCCGGCCGTGGGCGCGTGCGTGGCCGCCGGTCTCTACGCCGACGCCCACCAGACCCCGCGCGGCCTCCTGCTGGTCGAGAGCGCCGGGCGCTGGGCGGCACCGCGCACGATCGCGGCTCCGGCGGGCGCGGCCGCGAGCCCCGGCCTGACGCCCAACGCCCTGGCCTGCGCCGCCGTGGGCAGCTGCGCGGTGGTGGGTGCCTACCAGGCCTCCGGTGGCATCACGCTCCCCTTCGCTCTCACCGAGGCGGGGGGCCGCTGGACCCCCGCGCGCACGGTCCCCCTGCCCGCCGGCGCGGCCTCGACCGGCCAGGTGGCCCAGCTGCGCGGGGTCGCGTGCCCCGCGCCGGGTGCCTGCGTCGCGGTGGGCACCTACGTCGCGGCCGGCACGCCGGCGGCCACCGTCGGCTTCGCCGTCACCCAGGTCGGCGGCGTCTGGGGCGCGCCGGTGAGCCTGCCCGCCCCACCCGACGCCAACCTCGCGTCGGTGCTCGGGATCCCGCAGGTCGCCTGTAGCGCGGTGGGCCACTGCGTGGCGATCGGCACGTACCTGGACACCGACAACGTCCAGCACGGCCTCGTCCTGAGCGACGTCGGGGGCCGCTGGGGGCCCGCCCAGCCCGTGACGCCGCCGCCCGACGCCAGCCTCTACGCCCACGTCACCCTGAGCGCGCTCGCCTGCAGCGCCGACGGCTCGTGCACCGCCGTGGGCACCTACTACGACCACGCGGGCACGACCCAGCTGCTCGCCCTGGAGAGTCGCGGCGGCCGGTGGTCGCCGGCGGTGGCGATCCCGGCGCCCGCGGGCGCGGCGCGCGACCCGCGGGCCTTCTACTACGGCTACGTCGACCTGGCGTGCTCCAGCGCCACAACCTGCGCGGCCGGTGGCCAGTACGTGGACGCCGCGGGGCGCTACCAGGGGTTCCTCCTGGACGAGACCGGCGGCGTCTGGTCCCGCGCGACGCGGCTCACCCTGCCCCGGGGCGCCAGCCAGGTCGGGCGCAACGGCGGGGTCGTCGCCCTGGCGTGCCCCGCCGCCGGATCGTGCCGCGCCGGAGCGGCCTACCTGGACGCCGCGGGGCGCTACCAGGCCCTGGTGCTCAGCCAGGCGCACGGGCGCTGGCTCGCGGGCCAGTCCGTCGTCCTGCCCGCCGGAGGGGCGAGCGTGGGCGTGGACGGCGGCGTCTACGCCCTAGCGTGCCCGAGCGTCACGTCATGCACCGCCGTGGGCAGCTACCTGGCGGGCGCCACCACTTACCAGGGGTTCCTCGTCGCCACGACGTGAACAATTCATCGGCGCGCCACGTCCGCGTCGCCCGCCGGACACCACGCGCACACGTCGGCTCCCTAGCGTCCCGACGTGGCCCGATGCGACGTCGACAGCTCTCCCGCGGCGCTCGCTGGGGCCACCCTGCGCGGACGGGGCCCCTCGTGACCGAGGAGCGGCCCGTCGTCCTGGTCGTCGAGGACGAGCCCGGCTACGTCGAGGCCCTGACCGTGGGCCTCGCGGTCGAGGGCTTCGGGGTCCTCGGGGCCGGCTCGCTGGCCGAGGCGCGCGCGCTCCTGGGCGCGATCGACCCGGACCTGATCCTGCTCGACGTGATGCTGCCCGACGGCTCGGGGCTCGACCTGTGCCGCGAGCTGCGGGCCACCTCGCAGATCCCGGTCATCGTGGTCTCGGCGCGCTCCGAGGAGGTCGACGTCGTCGTGGGTCTGGAGCTGGGCGCCTCGGACTACGTGACCAAGCCCTACCGACTGCGCGAGCTCGTCGCCCGGATCCGCTCGGTGCTGCGCCGCCCCCCGAGCGAGGACGCCCGGCGCCTCGCCCTGGGCGAGATCACCATCGACCTGGAGGGGCGGTCGGTCACCCGCGCCGGGACGCCGGTCCCCCTCAGCCGCCGGGAGTTCGACCTGCTGGCCCTGCTGGCCGAGCACCAGGGCCAGGTGGTCACGCGCGAGCGCTGCCTGGACGCCCTGTGGTGGGGCGTCGAGCTGTCCGACACCCGCACGCTCGACACGCACGTCAAGCGGCTGCGCGCCAAGCTCGAGGGCGATCCGGCCACGCCGCGCCACCTCGTGACGGTGCGTGGCGTGGGCTTCCGCCTCGACCCCTGAGCGCCTAGGGCGCGATGATGGCGCCGGCCGGGTCCTCGAGGAACCGGCCCACGTGCGCCAGGAAGCCCGAGGCCAGCGCGCCGTCGATCTGGCGGTGGTCGAAGGCCATCGACAGGTCGACCGTCTCGCGGGGCACCACCGCGTCGCCCACCACCCACGGGCGGCGCGCCACCTGGCCGACCGCGACGATCGCCCCGGTGCCCGGCGGCAGGATCGGCACCGCGCCGTCCACGCCGAAGGGGCCGACGTTGGTGACCGTCAGGGTCGTGTGGAGCATCTCGTCGGGGGTCGACGCCGACGTGCGGGCCCGATCGATCGCGCCGTTCAGCGCTCGGGCCAGGTCGCGGGGCCCGAGGCGGTCGGCCGCCTTGACGTTGGGCACGATGAGCCCGCGCGGCGAGGCGACCGCGATCCCCAGGTTCACCTGGCGGCGCACCACGACCTCACCGGCGGCGGCGTCGAAGGAGGAGTTGATCCCCGGGAAGTGGCGCGCGCCGTCACACAGCGCCAGGGCCACCACCAGCAGCGGCGAGACGCGCAGGTCCGCGAAGGACGCGCGAGCCCGCAGCGACGCCACGAGCTCCATGGTCCGTGTCGCGTCAACGCGCACCCACACGGCCGCGTGGGGAGCGCTGAAGGCGCTCGCGGTCATGGCCTCGGCCATGGCGCGCGCCACGCCGCGCACGGCGATGCGCTCCTCGGCCGGTCCGGCGTCCCAGGGCGCGAGCTCCTGGCCCGCGAAGCGCGTCGGGGCCACGGGAGCCGCCGCGGGCGCGGGGGCCGCCACGACGGGCGCCGCGACGAGCAGGGCCCGCTCGACGTCGGCCCGGGTGATGATCCCGTCGCGCCCGGTGCCCGCAACCGCGCGCAGGTCCAGGCCGTGCTGGCGGGCGTAGAGGCGCACGGGCGGCGTGGTGCGTGGGACGCGGTCCCCGGTCAAGGGTACGGGCGCGGCCGGGGCGGGCGGCGCGGCCGGGGCGTGGCGCCGGTGGCGGGGCCGGTGCGTCTCCTCGGGGGAGACCCCGTAGCCCACGAGCACGGGCGTGCGCGCGACCGGACCGTCGGCGGCGGGCGCGGCCTCGGGGGTCGCGACGGGCGCCGCGGTCGCGGGCGCCCCGTCCCCGTCGCCCCCGTCGAAGTCCACCAGGGGCGCGCCCACGGCGATCACGTCGCCGACGGCCCCGTGGAGCGTCGTGACGGTGCCCGCGTAGGGGCTGGGCAGCTCGACGACGGCCTTGGCGGTCTCGATGTCGACGAGGGGCTGGTTCAGTGCCACGGTGTCGCCGAGGGCGACCTTCCACTCGACGATCTCGGCCTCGACGAGGCCCTCGCCGACGTCGGGCAGGCGAAAGACGCTCACGAGTCGTGCTCCATCAAGTTGTCAATGGCCCACAGGACCCGATCGACGGAGGGCCGGAACTCGTCCTCGATCTTGGATGCGGGGTAGGGGACGTGGAAGGCGCTCACGCGGGTCGCGGGGGCGCGCAGCGAGTAGAAGCAGCGCTCCTGGATGGCCGCGACAACCTCTGAGCCCACCGAGGCGATCGGCGGCGCCTCCTGGACCACCAGCAGCCGGCCGGTCCGCTCGACCGAGGCGGCCACCGTGTCCAGGTCCATCGGCGACAGCCCGCGCAGGTCGATCACCTCGAGCTCGCGGCCCTCCTGCGCCGCGACCTCCGCGGCACTGAGCGCCGTCTTGACCATCGAGCCGTAGGCCACGACCGTCAGGTCCGTGCCCGGCCGGCGCACCACGGCGTCGAAGAGCCCGGCGGGCGGGTTGTCCAGGTCGACCTCGCCGCGTTCCCAGTAGCGGCTCTTGGGCTCGCAGAAGATCACCGGGTCGTCATGGGCGACGGCCTGCTGGATCATCCAGTAGGCGTCGTTGGGCGTCGAGCAGGCCACCACCCGCAGGCCCGCGGTGTGCACGAAGTAGGCCTCCGGGCTCTCGGAGTGGTGCTCGATGGCGCCGATCCCGCCCTGGAAGGGCAGGCGAATGACCAGCCCCATGGTGTAGGCGCCCTCGGAGCGCTTGTGGAGCTTGGCCGCCTGCGAGACGATCTGGTCGAAGGCCGGGTAGACGAACCCGTCGAACTGGATCTCCACGACGGTGCGGTAGCCGCGCATCGCCAGGCCGATCGAGGTCCCCACGATGGCCGACTCGGCCAGCGGCGCGTCGATCACCCGGTCCTCGCCGAAGTCCTTCTGGAGCCCGTCGGTGATCCGGAAGACCCCGCCGAGCTTGCCGATGTCCTCGCCCAGCATCAAGACGTGCTTGTCGGACTCGAGCGCCCGACGCAGCCCCTCGTTGAGGGCCTTGGCCATGGTCATGGTCGTCACGACGCCACCTCCGCCAGGAAGGCGCTCAGCGTGCGGCGGCCCTCCTCTACCCAGGCGTGGGGCTCGGCGTAGACGTCGTCGAACATGGCCGTGGGCGGCGGCGCGTCCATCGCCAGGACCTCCTCGCGCAGGACCAGCGCCAGGGCGTCGGCCTCCTCGGCGATCTCGGCGAAGCGCGCGGCGCGCACGCGATGCGAGCGCGCCAGCAGTGCCTTGACCCGCTCGACCGGGTCGCGGTGACGCCAGACCTCGACGTCGGCCTCGACGCGGTAGCGCGTCGGGTCGTCGGACGTGGTGTGGGCGCCCATGCGGTAGGTGTAGGCCTCGATGAGCGTGGGCCCCTCGCCCGCCCGGGCCCGCTCGAGGGCGCGGCGCGTCACCTCGTACATGGCCAGCACGTCGTTGCCGTCGACGCGGACCCCGGGGAACCCGAAGCCCGCGGAGCGGTGGTAGAGGGGGATGCGCGTCTGCAGCGACGTGGGCTCGGAGATCGCCCACTGGTTGTTCTGCAGCACGAACACGACCGGCGCCTGGAACGACGCCGCCCAGACGAAGGACTCCAGCACGTCGCCCTGGCTGGAGGCCCCGTCGCCGAAGAAGACCATGACCGCCTCGTCGGCGCCGTCGCGCTGGACGCCCATGGCGTAGCCCACGGCGTGGAGCGTCTGGTCCCCGAGCACGACGGTGGGCAGCGAGTAGCGGTAGCGGTTCGGGTCCCACCCGCCGGTGACCGTCGCGCGGAAGATCCGCAGCATGTCCGCGGGCGGGACGCCCCGGGTCCAGGCCACCCCGTGCTCGCGGTAGCTGGGGAAGACGAAGTCCTGGGGCGCGAGAGCGCGACCAGCCCCGATCTGGGCGGCCTCCTGACCCTGCAGGGGCGCCCACAGCGCCAGCTCGCCCTGGCGCTGCAGCGAGGTCGCCTCGTTGCACAGGCGCCGCACGATCACCATGTCGCGGTAGAAGCCGAGGATCTCGTCGCGCGACAGCGACGACTCGTAATCCTCGTGCTCCACGCGTTCGCCCTCCGGCGTCAGCAGCCGGACCAGCTCTTCGCCCCCCATTGACCCTCCTTCGTTCAGGCCAAGGGACACGTTACTCCTCGTACCATACGGGGATGCCTCGACTGCTGGTCGACGTCGGCCCGCTGCGCCAGCACCGTGACTTCCGCCTCCTGATCGGCGGTCAGCTCGTCTCGCTGCTCGGCTCGAACCTCACGCTGGTCGCCGTCCCCTACCAGGTCTACCTCCTGACCCACTCCAGCCTCTGGGTCGGCACCGCCAGCCTGCTGCAGCTGCCGCCGCTGGTGGCGGGGTCGCTGTGGGGCGGGGTCCTCGGCGACCGCTACGACCGGCGCACCCTCTTCGTGGCCAGCTCGCTGGTCCTCGCGCTGCTCAGCGCGGCCCTGGCCCTCAACACCGCGGGCGGCGACCTGGCCAGCCTCCTCTCCCTGGCGGCGCTGGCCGCGGGGGCGGGCGGGTTCGCCGGGCCGGTGCGCACCGCCACGATCCCCGTCCTCGTGGGGCCCGACGAGCTCGTCGCGGCGTACTCGGTGAACCAGGTGATCGTCAACGTGGCGGCGATCCTCGGCGCCGCCCTGGCCGGCGTGCTCATCGCCGCGGTGGGCCTGGTGGCCTGCTACGGGATCGATGCGACGAGCTTCGCGATCCTGGCGCTGGCCACCGCGCGCATGCGCCCGCTGCCCCCCAGCGGCGCCCACGCGGGTATCGCGCTCACCCGCGCGGTCGCCGACGGCTTCCGCTACATCCGCGCCACGCCCCTCGCGCAGGCCGTCTACCTCATCGACCTCAACGCCATGGTGTTCGGCCTGCCGCGCGCCCTCTTCCCGGCCGTCGCGCTGACCCTCTACCACGGCGGCGCCCGGACCGTGGGCCTGCTCTACGCGGCCCCCGGGGTCGGCGCGCTGGCGATGGCGCTGGGCACCGGCTGGATCGCCCACGTGCGACGCCGCGGGCGCCTCGTGGTGCTGGTCGTGGTGGGCTGGGGGCTGGCGATGGCGATCTTCGGGCTCGTCCCGGTGCCCGCGGTGGGCCTGGCGTGCCTAGCCGGCGCCGGCGCCATGGACGTGGTCTCGACGGTCCTGCGCAACACCGTGCTGCAGAGCGCCATCACCGACGAGTTCCGCAGCCGCGTCTCGGCCATCCAGCTCGCCGTGGTCACCGGCGGGCCGCGCCTGGGCGACCTGGAGGCCGGCGCGGTCGCGAGCCTCACGTCGACCGAGTTCTCGATCGTCTCAGGCGGGATCGCCTGCATCGTGGGCGCGGTGGCGCTCGCGCGCTGGCGCCGGACCTTCTGGCGCGACGGCGCGGACCGCCAGGCGGCGGCGCCCCCGCGTGACGGTGGCTAGCTGGCCGCAGGCCGCGGCGATCGAGCGGCCCCGGGTGTCGCGCACGGTCGCGTTGACGCCCCACTCGCGCAGCGAGGCCTGCGCGGCGCGCACGGTCGCCGGGTCCGAGCCGCGCACCGGGTAGCCCGGGGTGGGGTTGAGCGGGATGAGGTTCACGTGCGCGCGCAGCCCGGTCGCGAAGTCGGCCAGCTCGCGCAGCCGGGCGGGCGTGTCGTTGACTCCGGCGATGAGCGCCCACTCCAGGCTGAGCCGCCGCCCCGTGGCCGCGACCCAGCTCTCGCACGCCGCGAACAGCCGGTCGAGCGGGTAGCGCCGGTTCAGGGGGACGAGCTCGTCGCGCAGGGCGTCGTTGGCCGCGTGCAGGCTGACGGCGAGCGTCAGGGCCAGCCCCTCGCGCGCGAGGCGCTCGATCGCTGGCGCGACACCCACCGTCGAGACCGTGAGGTGCCGCGCGCTCAGCCCGAGCGCGTCGTGGAGGCGGCGCAGCGCCCCCACCGTGGCGTCGTAGTTGGCGAGGGGCTCGCCCATCCCCATGAAGACCACGTTGCTCAGCCGGAGTGGCGCGGCCGCGGCCGCGGCGACCAGCACCTGCTCGACGATCTCACCCGCGCGCAGGTGCCGGGTGAACCCCGCCTGGCCCGTGGCGCAGAACGAGCACCCCATGGCGCAGCCCGCCTGGGTGGACACGCACACCGTGACGCGGTCGTGGTAGCGCATGAGGACCGTCTCGATGGTGGCGCCGTCGTGGAGGGCGAAGACCCACTTGCGCGTGGCCCCACGGTCGGAGTCGACAGCCGCCCGGGCGCTCAACCCGCTCGGGAACTGCTCGGCCAGGCGGGCGCGCAGGGCCAGCGGGACCGTGGTGATCGCGCCCAGGGGGCGCCGCTCCTCCCAGAGGCCCCGCCACACCTGGTCGACGCGGTAGCGCGGCTGGTCCGCCAGGGCCTCGGCCAGCTGGGCGCGATCCAGGTCGTAGAGGGAGGTCACCACGCGCAGGCTACCGGTCGCCCCGGCGCGCCCGAAGGTGCGGGGGTCCGCGACGTGCTTGACTACTAGTCGGTAACACTTTCGACAAGGAGACGATCATGGAACTTCGCGACACCTCGGCCATCGTCACCGGCGGGGCGTCGGGCCTCGGCGAGGCCACGGTCCACGCCCTGGCCGCCCGCGGCGTGCGCGTGGTGGTCGCCGACCTCAACGACACGCGCGGACCCGAGGTGGCCGCCCAGGTCAACGGCGTCTACGCGCACTGCGACGTCACCGACACCGAGCAGGTCATCGCCGCGATCGAGCAGGCGGCGAGCCTGGCCCCACTGTGGAGCGTGGTCAACTGCGCCGGCATCGGCTGGGCCACGCGCACCATCGGCAAGGACGGCGAGTACGCCTCGGCCCACGACCTGGAGCTCTACCGCAAGGTGATCGAGATCAACCTGGTGGGCACGTTCAACGTGTGCCGCCTCGGCGCGACCAAGATGAGCCACAACGCCCCCGACGCCGACGGGCAGCGCGGCGCCATCGTCAACACCGCGTCGGTCGCCGCCGAGGACGGGCAGATCGGCCAGGTGGCCTACTCCTCGTCCAAGGGGGGGATCGTCGGCCTGACGCTGCCCCTGGCACGCGACCTCGCGGTCGTGGGGGTGCGGGTCAACTGCATCCTGCCGGGGCTCATCGACACCCCCATCTACGGGACCGGCCCCCAGTCCGACGAGTTCAAGGCCCACCTGGGCGAGGGCGTGCTGTTCCCGCGGCGGCTGGGCCACGCCAGCGAGTACGCCAGCCTGGCCCTCGAGCTGCTGGCCAACAACTACATGAACGCCGAGTCGATCCGCCTGGACGCCGGCATCCGGATGCCGCCCAAGTAGCCGCGCGTCAGAAGCTGCGCGCGTCGGCGACGTTGTCGAAGCGGGCGAACTCGCCGCGCCAGGTGAGGTGCACCGTGCGCGTCGGGCCGTTGCGGTTCTTGCCCACGATGACCTCGGCGTCGGCCTTCAGGTCGTTGCCCACGTCGGCGTACTGCTCGGGCCGGAACAGGAACAGCACGACGTCAGCGTCCTGCTCCAGCGAGCCCGACTCGCGCAGGTCCGACATGATGGGGCGCTTGTCGGCGCGCTCCTCGAGCTTGCGCGAGAGCTGGGACAGGGCGATGACCGGGCACTCCAGCTCGCGCGCCAGGATCTTGAGCGAACGACTCATCTCCGAGACCTCGACCTGGCGATTCTCGGCGCGCGACCGCGAGCTCATCAACTGCAGGTAGTCGACGATCACGACCCCGAGGTCGCCCTGCTGCTGGCGGAACCGGCGGGCCCGCGCGCGCACGTCCATGACCGTCAGGGCCGGGTTGTCGTCGATGAAGATCCGCGCGGCCTGCAGGTACCCGAAGGCCTCGTGGGCGCGATTCCAGTCCCCCTCGCTCAGGTCCCCCGTGCGCAGCTTGGACGAGTCGATCCGCGCGGTGGAGGCCAAGATGCGCTCGGCGAGCTCCTGGCGACTCATCTCGAGGGAGAAGAACAGGGCCGGCCGGCGCACGACGGCGCCGACGTGGACGAGGATCCCCAAGGCGAAGGCGGTCTTCCCCGCCGACGGGCGGGCGCCGATGATCGTCAGGCTCGTCGACTGGAGTCCCTGGAGGACCCGGTCCAGGCCCTCGTAGCCGGTCGCCAGGCCGTTGAGCTGGCCCCGGGTCTCCCCGCGCGTCTCGAGGATGTCGGCCTCGGCCAGGAGCAGTCGCTGCAGCGGCGAGACCGTGTCGGACTGGTGCTCGTCGGCGATCGCGTTGATCTTGCGCTCGGCCTCGTCGATGAGGCCGATCACGTCGTCGGTGGGCCGGTAGGCCTCGTCGACGATCTCGCCGGCCACCGCGATCAGGCGGCGCTGCTGGGCCTTGTCGCGCACCAGGGCGGCGTAGTACTGGGCGTTCGAGGCCGAGGGCGTGTTGAGCTGCAGCGACGCCAGGACCGACAGCTCGATCGCGCCCGCCCCGTGCTCCTGGAGCTTGGCCTGGACGGTCACGTAGTCCACCGGCTCGCCGGCGGCCGCCAGCGCCACGATGGCGCGGAAGATCTGCCCGTGGAGCGGCCGGTAGAAGTCGGCCTCCTCGACCACCTCGGTCGCCGCGCTCACGGCGTCGGGTGACAGCAGCATCGCCCCGATGAGCGACTCCTCGGCCTCGAGGGCGTTGGGGGGAACGCGCCCCCCCGACGTCATCGCGCGGCCGTGCTCGGACTCAACCTGCGTCATAAGACCTCAACGGTCGCCGATCTCACCTGTGCCGAACAAGCCCAAGAACGTGTGCATTTGGCTGTGGATGACCACGATCCCATGCTCGCGCCCACGTGTGACACCACGCGGGCTCAACTGGCGGGCACGACCTCCAGGGTCACGCTCGCGGTCACATCGCCGAAGAGCGACAGGGTCACCTCGGCCGGTCCGACGACCTTCAGGTGCTCGGCCATGTGGACCGCCGAGCGCTCCAGGGCGATCCCCGTCGCGGCGCGCACGGCGCTCGCGACGTCGGACTCGGTCACCGAGCCAAAGAGGCGCCCGTTGGCTCCCGCGCGGGCCGCCACCGTGACGCGCGCCTGCTCCAGGACCGACTTCTGGGTCAGCGCGGCGTCGCGGCTGCGCGCGTCGCGCAGGTCGCGCGAGCGGCGCATGGCCGCCGCCTGCGTCGACATCGTCGATGTGGCCTCGAGGGCCAGGCCGTTGGGCAGCAGGTAGTTGCGGGCGTACCCGGCAGCCACCTCGACCACGTCACCACGGCGGCCCAGGCCGGCCACCTCGTCTCGCAGCAGGACCTTCATCACTCCACCTCACCGGCCAGCACGGCCGCGGCCTCGCTGGCGTCCTCGGTCATCGCCTCGTCGACGTCGACCGCCTCGACGGCCTCGGTGCGCGGCGCGGCGTCGCGGTCGGCGCGCGGCCCGCGACCGCGGTCGTCACGGCCTCGGCCGCCCCGCCGCTCGGTCACCGTGCGCTGCGTGTAGGGCAGCAGCGCCAGCTCGCGCGCCGTCTTGATGGCCTCGGTGACGTCGCGCTGGTGCTGCTGGCAGTTGCCGGTCACGCGCCGGCCGCGGATCTTGCCGCGGTCCGAGATGTACTTGCGCAGCTGGGCCAGGTCCTTGTAGTCCACCGAGGTGACGCCGTGCTGGCAGAAGGCGCAGGCCTTCTTCTTCATCCCCCGCCGGGGATCGATCTTGGGCGCGCGCTTGGGTGGCTTGGGGTTGTTGATGCGAGGCATTAGAAGGGCTCCTCATCGAAGGTGTAGGGCGTGGGGTCGTGGGGGCGCGGGCTCGCCGCGCGCTCGACGTCGCGCGCCGGGGCGTCCGGGCGGGGGGTCCGCGTCACGACCGCCGTGGCGAAGCGCAGCGACGGGGCGATCTCGTCGGCGTTGATCTCGACGACCGAGCGCTTCTCGCCGTTCTCGGTCTCCCAGCTGCGCTGCTCCAGGCGACCGGTCACCACGACGCGCGTCCCCTTGCTCAGCGAGTTGGCGGCGTTCTCGGCGAGCGCGCCGTAGCCCGTCACCTCGAAGTACGACACCCGCTCCTCCCACTCCCCGGACTGGCGGTTCTGCCAGCGACGGTTCACGGCGATCGAGAGGCGCACCGCGGCCTGCCCGCTGTTGAGGAACTTCAGCTCGGGGTCCCGGGTCATGTTCCCGACGACGGTGATCGAGTTGTCCGGCATGCTGTCTCCTTGCTCGTGACGGTTCGACTAGGCCGACACCGCGGTGGTGCGGCCGGCGCGCTCGTTGCGTCGAAGGATCTTGAAGCGCAGGACCTCGTCGCTCAGGGTCAAGATGCGGTGCAGCTCGTCCACCGTGGACGCCGTTCCCGCGAACTCCACCACGACGTAGTAGCCCTCCTTGCGCTTCCGGATCTCGTACGCCAGCGGGCGCTTCCCCCAACGGTCGAGGTTGCCGACCGATCCGCCGTTGGCGCGCACGGTGTCGAGCGCGCGGTCGAGCGAGGTCTGGATCGCCTGGGCGTCGACGGTGGCGTCGAACACGATCATGGTCTCGTAGGGCCTCATGGCCTGTTCCTTTCCCTCTGGTCCGGCTTCGCCGGGCTCCGCGAACTACGGAGCAGGGTTGCCCGTCAGCGACGGGAGGACAAGTCTACCCCGGACCCCGGGGGCCCGCTACTCGACGAGCTCGGCGGGCGTCGCGTAGGTCTCAGCGGGGCCCGGGAACCGGCCCTCGCGCACGTCGTCGCGATAGCGGGTGATCGCCTCGGTGATGGCCGTGCCCAGGTCCGCGTAGGGGCGGACGAACTTGGCCGGGGACCGGCCCGACAGGCCCAGCAGGTCGTGGAAGACCAGGACCTGGCCGTCGGTGTCGGGCCCGGCGCCGATGCCGATCGTCGGGATCTCGAGCGACTCGGTCACCCTCGTGCCCACGACACCCGGGACCCCCTCGATCACGATCGCGTACACGCCCGCCTCCTGGAGCGCCGCCGCGTCCGCGAGCAGGCGGTCCACCGCGTCGTGGGTGCGTGCCTGGACCTTGAAGCCGCCGAAGGCCAGGACGCTCTGGGGCGTGAGCCCCAGGTGGCCCATGACGGGGATCTCCGCGTCGCGCAGGGCGTCGATCACCTCGACGCGCTCGCGGCCCCCCTCGAGCTTCACCGACTGGGCTCCCGCGCGGATCAGGGTCGCGGCGTTGCGCACGGCGTCGTGGACGCCCAGGTGGTAGCTGAGCCAGGGCAGGTCGGCGACCACGTGCGCGGCGGGGGAGGCCGCGACGACCGCGCGCACGTGGTGCGCCATGTCCTCGACGCTCACGTGCAGCGTGTCGGCGTGGCCCAGCACGACGTTGGCCAGGGAGTCGCCCACCAGGATCGCGTCGACGCCCGCGGCGTCGACGTAGCGGGCGCCGGGCTCGTCGTAGGCGGTCACCATCACGATGGGTGCCGCACCCCGGCGGCGCTTGCGGGACCGGAGATCGGGCGCGGACAGGCTCATGCCCCGACTCTAGGCTCGCCCCCGAACCGATCGACGGGCGCGGCCGCCAGCGGGCCAGCGCCGCGCCAGGTGGTGGAAGGCGCACGCCACGCACACCTCGACGGCGTAGCACTGCACCGGCTCGTCGCGCCGCTCCAGGCGCGCCAGCTCGGCGCGGGTCGTGGGGCACGCGCCGCCCGCGGGAAGCCGCGGGCCGAAGACGTAGGTGACCTCGACCAGGTCCACCTCGTGGCACACGGGGCAGCGCTCGCCCGTCGCCCGCCCGATGTGGCGCGCCGCGCGCAGCAGCTCGGGGTGCGCGTCGCACACCTCGTCCCGGGCGATCTGGCCAGCCCACAAGCGGGCCAGGAGCGCGTTGCGCACGAGCCCGAATTCGACGACGGCCCCGTCGGCCGAGCTCAGGCGAGGCGCGCGATACATGTGCGCGAGACTATCCTGCGCCGCCGGGCGGGTCCTGTCACTCGTTGGCGACGTCGATATATCGACGTGATATAATCGACCGCGTGCTGGACATCGCCATCCTGGGCCTGCTCATGGAGCGGGACCACCACGGCTACGAGTTGCGCGTGCAGCTGCGCGACCGCCTCGGCCTCTCGAGCAACGTGTCCTTCGGGTCGATCTACCCCGCCTTGGCGCGCCTCGAGCGCCACGGCAGCGTCGAGACGGTGATCGCCGCCGATGGCCGCCTCACCGCCTTGTCCACGGGGTCGCTCTCGGGCGAGCGCGCCACGCTGCGCTCGCGCCGCTCCGCCCCGGGCCTCGGCCGGCGGGGTCGCAAGGTCTACCGGATCACCGAGCGCGGCCGCCAGGAGTTCGCCCGCCTGCTCGCCGACCCCTCGACGGTCGACAACGGGCGCAACTTCTCCCTGCGCATGGCTCTGGCGCGGTACCTGACGCCCGCGCTGCGCGTGACGCTGCTGGACCGCCGCCGCGGGGCGCTGCTCGAGCGGCTGGCCGAGCTGCGCGCCGGCACGCAGGTCAGCGACCTGGACAGCTACGCCCGCGCCGTGATGGAGCACGGGGCGCGGGCCATCGAGTTCGAGATCGCGTGGGTCGACGAGCTGCTGGCCCACGAGCGCATCAACGACGAACAAGACAGCTACGCGGGCGACGCGGGCTGACGAGACGAGGAAGGGAAGTTCATGGGGAAGATCCGAGTAGCGATCGCGGGCGTGGGCAACTGCGCGAGCTCGCTCGTCCAGGGGGTGACCTACTACCAGGACGCCAAGCCCGACGAGCGGGTGCCGGGCCTGATGCACGTCGTCTTGGGCGACTACCACGTTCGCGACATCGAGTTCGTGGCGGCCTTCGACGTCGACGCCTCCAAGGTCGGCAGTGACCTCGGCAAGGCCATCGACGGCGGCCAGAACAACACCGTCAAGTTCGCCTCGGTCGCCTCGGTCGGCGTGACCGTGCACCGCGGACCGACCCTCGACGGCCTCAACCGGTACTACCGCGAGTCCATCGACGAGTCGCCCGCCGAGCCCGTGGACGTCGCCCAGACGCTGCGCGACACGGGCGCCGACGTCCTGGTCTCCTACCTGCCGGTGGGGTCAGAGGAGGCCCAGCGGTTCTACGCCCAGGCCGCCATCGACGCGGGCGTGGCGTTCGTCAACGCGATCCCCGTCTTCATCGCCTCGGACCCCGAGTGGGCGGCGAAGTTCCGCGACGCGGGCGTGCCCATCATCGGCGACGACATCAAGAGCCAGGTGGGCGCCACGATCGTGCACCGCATCCTGACGCGACTCTTCGAGGACCGCGGGCTCGTCCTGGACCGCACGTACCAGCTCAACGTGGGCGGCAACATGGACTTCAAGAACATGCTGGACCGCGACCGCCTCGAGTCCAAGAAGGTGTCCAAGACCCAGTCGGTCACCTCGCAGCTCGAGGTGAGCCACCTGGGCCCCGACGACGTCCACATCGGTCCGAGCGACCACGTGCCGTGGCTGCAGGACCGCAAGTGGGCCTACATCCGCATGGAGGGCCGCAACTTCGGGGACGTGCCCCTGAACGTCGAGCTCAAGCTCGAGGTCTGGGACTCGCCCAACTCCGCGGGCGTCATCATCGACGCCGTGCGCTGCGCCAAGATCGCGCGCGACCGTGGCATCGGCGGGCCCGTGATCGGCCCCTCGGCCTACTTCATGAAGTCGCCGCCGATCCAGTACCACGACGACGAGGCCCGCACGCTGGTCGAGTCCTTCGCCAACGACGGCGCCGCCAACCCCGTCTGGCCCTAGTGGTCGAGCGGCTCGCTGCCTGACTCGGGCTGATCGCCCCACCAGGTGGCGAGCCGGCGGCGCGCCTCGTCCAGGTCGATCTCGCCCTCGTCCAGGCGGATCTCCATCAAGAAGGCCAGAGCGCGGCCGACGACCGGTCCCGGGCCAACGCCCAACTGCGCCATGACCTGGTTGCCGTCGAGGGCCGGCCGGAGGCGCCGGAGGTCCTCTTGGGCCTCGAGTTCGACGATCCGGCGCTCGAGCTCGTCCATCCGGCGCGCGAAGGTCGCGACCTTGCGCGCGTTGCGCGTCGTCGCGTCGCACCGGGTCAGCTCGTTGAGCCGCTCGAGCAGCGGTCCGGCATCGCGCACGTAGCGGCGCACGGCCCGATCGGTCCAGCCCAGCTTGTAGGTGTGGAAGCGTAGGTGGAGCTCGACAAGCTCGGCCACGTCGTCGATGGTCGACTGCGGGTACTTCAGCGCGGTCAGGCGCGCCCGCGCCATCTTGGCCCCCACGATCTCGTGGAAGCGGAAGGTCACCCCCTCCTCGGAGATCGCGCGGGTGCGCGGCTTGCCGATGTCGTGGAGCAGGGCGGCCAGGCGCAGCGTCAGGTCGGCGGACGCCTTGTCGACGACCGCCAGGGTGTGGCGCAGGACGTCCTTGTGCTGGTGGATGGGATCCTGCTCTAGGCGCAGGGCCGGCAGCTCGGGCACGACGTGCTCGGCGACCCCGGTGCGCACGAGGAAGTCGAGGCCGATCGAGGGCCGGTCCGTGACCAGCAGCAGGTCGAGCTCGCCGCGGATGCGCTCCACGGACACCTTGGCCAGTGACGGCGCCACCGCTGCGGCCGCCTCCTCGATGGCCGGGTCGATGCTCAGCGCGAAGCGCGAGGCGAAGCGCGCGGCGCGCAACATCCGCAGCGGATCGTCACGAAAGAGGCCCACCGCGTCGGCGGGCGTGCGTAGGCGGCTGGCCGAGAGGTCGGCGATCCCGCCGTGCTCGTCGATCAGGACGCGCGTGTCGCTGCGCTCGGTGACCAGCGCGACGACGTCGAGGGCGATGGCGTTGATCGTGAAGTCGCGCCGGGACAGGTCGCCGGCCAGGGAGTCGCCCCACTCGACGGCCGGCTTGCGCGAGTGCGCCACGTAGGTCTCGGAGCGGTACGTCGTCACCTCGACCTTGAGCCCCGAGTCGCGGAGGACGCCGCCGATCGTCCCGAAGTCCCGGCCCTGCTCCCACAGCGCACTGCACAGGGGCCCGAGCAGCCGGGCGATGTCGTCGGGCCGCGCGTCGGTGGTGAAGTCGATCTCGCGCTCGTCGCGCGGCGGCGCCCCGAGCAGCGCGTCGCGCACCGCGCCGCCCACGGCGTAGAGCGCGAATCCCTCGCCGGCGAACCGCTCGGCCACGGGTCGGGCGAGCTCGGCCAGCGCCAACAGGCGGTCGTGGGCGGTGTCGTCAGCAGCGGAGGGCACTGGGCATGAAGGGTAGTTCTCCTCGTCAGGCTCGAGGGACGGCGGTAGCCTTGGACAGCATGGTCGGAGGCGGGCCGCGGTGGCGGCGGTCGTGGTGGCTGCTGGCCGCCCTGGTGGCGCCCCTCCTCCCCGTCCCGGCGCAGGCGGGCTCGGCGCGCCCGGTGGCCGTGATCTCCCAGACACCGACCGCCAACCTGGTCCGCACGGGCGCGGGCCGCGTCATCTTCGACTTGGCTCTGTCGGGTCGCGGCGCCGCGACGGTCCGCGTCACGCTCTACCCGCACCTGGTGATGCGCTCCCAGATCGCCCCGATCGTCTCGGGCGCAGGGGTCGCCGGTCCGGGTGTCGCCTCCACGCCCCCGCTCGACGCCCGGTGCGCGAGTCGCGGCGTCGCCATCGCGGTCGACGTCCTGGAGCAGGGGACGCGCGCGCCGCGGATGCCGTGCGGGCAGGGCGCCGTGCGCCTCCCCTGTCGCGCACTGGCGTGCGACGGCGTCTACCCGGTGCGCTTGCGGGTCCTCCAGGCCGGAGGCACCACCACGCTGTGGACGCTGCTCGCCGTCGAGGCGACGGCCGTGGTCCAGCCCGTGCGCTTCGCGTGGATCGGCACGCTCGACGCCTCGGCGTGGGCTCACCGTCGGCGCGCCGAGGCGTTCCTCGGCGCCCTGGCCCACCAGGGCCAGCTGCCGCTCACGCTGAGCGCCGACTACGACACCCTGGCGTCGGCACTCACCGACGCGTCGGCGGCGGGACACCGCTGGCTCACCGCGCTCGGGCGCGCCGCCACCAGCCCCCTGCATCGCGCGATCGACGCGCCCCCGGCGCGCGCCGACCTGGCCGGGCTCGCGCAGGCCGGTCTGAGCAGCGAGCTGACCCGGCAGGTCAACCTGGGCTCCCAGCTCTACACCGCGGCCAGCGGGCGCTACGTCGACGCGCCGGTCCTGCTCGACGGCGCGACCACGCCCACGACCCTGACGGGCCTGGCCCACGCCGGAGTCACCGACGTGGTCCTGCCCGAGTCGGCCCTGGCCAGCCCGCCCTCCTCGACGCTGACCTGGGGCGAGCCCTTCCGGATCCCCGGTGTGGCGGGAGTGACCGCACTCGCGACGGACCAGCCGCTGACGAGCCTCCTGCTCGACAGCGCGATCGAGCCGGGCCGCCGGGCCGCGATCGCCCTGGCCACCCTGGCATTCCTGCACTTCGAGGCGCCCAACGCCCCCGCGGCCCGCACGGTCGTCGTCGCGACGCCGGCCACGGCAATCCCCGCGACGCTGGTGGACGACCTGGCCGCGGGCCTCGCCCACGACCCCTTCATCGTGCCCACCGCACTGGGCCCCGCCTTCGACTCATCCCTGGTCGGGGCGGACGGCGCACCCACCACCCGCAGCCTGGCCCCGCTCGCCTCGCCGTCGGCGCCCTGGAGCGCGACCAACGCGGCGACGGTGGCGACGGTGGCATCGGAGGTCGACAGCTTCACCGGCGCGATCACCTCGCGGACCGAGTCGATCGCCCTGCGCGTGGCCCTGGCCGACGCGGAGGCCGTCGGCCCCGCCGGGGCCCGGCAGAGCCGCCTGCTCGCGGTCGCCTCCCTCGTCCAGGGCCAGCTCAGCCACTTCTCGATCGATCCGGGCGCCATCACGCTGGCCGGCGCGGGCTCCGACCTGCCCATCACCGTGCACAGCTCGGCGCCCTACGAGTTCACCGGCGTCGTGCACCTGCTGACGCCCGAGCTCTCGTTCCCAAAGGGCGCCTCCTCCGCGGTGTCGGTCACGGCGCCCATCACCGCGCTGCGCGTTCCCGTGATCAACCGTGGCGGGGGCAGCCTCACCCTCCAGGTCAACCTCACGACGGTCAACGGACAGCTCCTGGTCGCCCACGCCGCGATCCAGGTCCGGGCGGCGGGCGCCTCCCTGGTCGGCTACCTCCTCACGATCCTGTCGATCCTGGTGCTCGCGGCGTGGTGGCTGCGCTCGTATCGGCGCTCCTCGCGCGGGCGGCACGCCCGGTGAGCTCGAGCCACTCCTCGCGGGTCGTCTCCATGGCCAGCGGGACACTCGTCTCGCGCCTCACGGGGCTCCTGCGCGTCGTGGTCCTGGCCTGGGTGCTGGGATTCACCCGTCTCGCCGACGCCTTCAACCTGGCCAACACGATCCCCAACATGCTCTACGACCTGGTGCTCGGGGGCATCCTGATCGCCACCTACATCCCGGTGTTCGTCGAGCGGCTCGCGGTCGACGGCGAGCGTCGCGCCTGGCGATCCATCTCGAGCGTCCTGACCGCCTCGGTGCTGGTGCTGGCGGTGGGCTCGATCGTCGCGTGGATCGCCGCTCCCTGGATCATCGACGGCTTCACCGCGCTCAACCAGCTCAGCGCGTCGCACGCCCAGGCCGCCGTCACCGCCGAGCGCGCCGTGGCCACCGACCTGCTGCGCTGGTTCGTTCCCCAGATCTTCTTCTACGGCGTGATCGGACTGGCCACGGCACTGCTCAACGTCCGCCAGCGATTCGGGGCGCCCGCCTGGGTCCCGGTGGCCAACAACGTCGTCGCCATCGCCGTCTTGATCTGGTTCCACCTCGTCGACCCGACGCCCTCGATCGGCCACCTCGCCGGGACGCGACCGCTGCTGTGGCTCGGGCTGGGCACCACGCTTGGCGTCGCCGTGCAGTTCGTTCTGCTCGTTCCGTCACTGGGACGCAGCCACCTGGGGCGCCTCGGCGTGCGCCTCGACCTGCAGGACCCGGCGCTGCGCGCGATCGCGCGTCTGGGCAGCTGGACCTTCCTGGTCGTCGTGGCCAACCAGGCCTCCCTCTACGTGATCCTGGCCTTGGCCTTCGGCATCGGGGGCAGCGGCCCGGTCAGCGCCTACACCTACGGATGGTCCTTCTTCCTCATGCCCTACGCGGTGATCGTGGTGTCCGTGCTGAGCTCGCTCGGGCCCCAACTCGCCGAGCTCGCCACCGCCCACGACTGGGAGCAGCTCGGCGCGCGCCTGCGCTTCGGTCTGCGCCAGTCCCTGGTCATCATCGTGCCCACGACCGTCGCCTTCCTGGTGCTCAACCAGCCGCTGGTGGCGATCCTGCTCAACCACGTCAACGCCACGCGACCGCTGGCCGCGGGCACCGTCCTGGCGGTCCTGGCCGCGGGGATGCCGGGGTTCACGCTCTACATGCTCAGCATCCGGGGGCTGCAGGCGATGCAGCGCGCCCGCGTGGTCTTCGCCCTCTACGTCCTCCAGAACGGGCTCAACATCGTGCTCGCCTTCCTCTGGGGACGCCACTCGCTGGCCGGGCTCACGGCCAGCGTCTCGGTCTCCTACACGATCGCCGCCGGCGCCGCGGTGGGCGTGCTGGCCCGGCGCCGCGTCCACGTCGCCCGCGCCATCTGGTCGGTTCACGTACGCCGCAGCACGCTGGCCTCCCTGGTCGCCGGCGGCGCCATGGCGGTGACCTACGTGCTGGGCAGCGCGGGAAGCGGCACCGGGCTCGTGGTGCGCTTCGTCGCCGCAGTGCTGGCCGGGGCCATCGCGTTCGTCGTGATCGTCGCGCTCGAGCAGCGCGCCACTGGTCGGCGACCCCAGAACGTGTAAGTCTGTGCCGGAGGCAACCTTGGGAGGTCCCGTGTCCCGGATCCGCGTGATGACCGACTCGGCGTCGGACCTGCCCGTCGCGCTGGCTGACGAGCTCGGCGTCGACGTCGTGTCGCTGACCATCCGCTTCGGCCAGGAGGAGTTCGTCGATCGGGTCGAGCTCTCTCCCGCAGAGTTCTGGGCGCGCTGCGCGGAGGCTCCGACGCTGCCCGAGACGGCGGCCCCCGCGCCCGGCGCGTTCCAAGAGGCCTACGAGCGCGCCGCGCAGGCCGGCTACGACGGCGTCATCGTGGCCACGCTGTCGGCCGCCCTCTCGGCCACCTACCAGTCGGCTCTCGTAGCCGCCGAGGCCGTCGCCGGCCGCATCGACGTGCGCGTCGTGGACACCCGGGCGGTGACGCTGGCGGAGGGCCTCGTGGTGATCGAAGTGGCCGAGATGGCACGTGACGGCGGCGACCTCGACGCGCTGGAGGCCCACGCGCGCGCACTGGTCCCGCGCGCGGGGATCTGCGGCACACTGGCGACCCTCGACCACCTCGTCAAGGGCGGTCGCATCGGTGGCGCCCGCGCGCTCCTGGGCCAGATGCTCGCCATCAAGCCGCTGCTCGAGCTGCGCGACGGCCTGGTCGCCGAGAAGGGGAGGCTGCGCACGCGGGCACGCACGCTGGCGGCCGTTGCCGACGTGGCCCGCGCCCACGCCCCTCTGGCGCGCCTCGCCGTGGTCCACGGGCAAGCCCCCGACGCCTCTGATCTCGTGGCACTGCTCGCCGACGTGCCCCTCGCCCACCCGCTGGTCGTCGGCGACATCGGGCCCGTCGTGGGAACCCATGGCGGGCCGGGCATCATCGCGGCGTGCTGGCTGGAGAGTCCCCGTACCACCGCTACTGTCGTAGCGTGAGCACTCCCCCGCCGACGTCCGAGAACCGGCCGGATCTCATCGACCGGCTCTTCGCGCTCCTCGACCACGTCCTGGACGTGGTCCACGACCGGGTCCTGCGACCCATCCTGCTACTGGGCCGCACGATCGCCTACCTGTTCGTCCTGGTGCTCGTGGCCGTCTTCCTGGTGGTCGCGCTCCTCATCGGTGGCGTGCGCCTGCTCGACGTGTACGCGTTCTCCGGCCGCGTGTGGATCACCGACGCGGTGATCGGCGTCCTGTCGCTCGTCGGGGGCCTGCTGCTCTGGCGTCGCCGGCGCCCCGTCGTCCCACGGGCCGCCCGTGACTGAGCACACCGCCGTCCTGATCATCGGCTCGGGACCCGCGGGTCTCACCGCCGCGGTCTACACCGCCCGCGCCCAACTGGCCCCCATCGTCATCCAGGGCGAGCCCTCGTCCACCTCGGACCAGCCGGGCGGGCAGCTCATGCTGACCACCGACATCGAGAACTTCCCGGGCTTTCCCGACGGGATTGGCGGTCCCGAGCTCATGGCCAACATGCAGGCCCAGGCCGAGCGCTTCGGCGCGGACCTGCGCATCGACAAGGTGCAGCGCCTGGACACGTCGCAGCGGCCGTTCCGCGCCTGGCTGAGTGGCGACGAGGAGCCGAGCATCAGCGCCGACGCGGTGATCCTCGCGACGGGGGCCCGCTCGCTCATGCTGGACGTCCCCGGCGAGAGCCGCCTGCTCAGCCACGGCGTGTCGACCTGCGCGACCTGCGACGGCTTCTTCTTCCGGGGCCAGGACATCGCCGTGATCGGCGGTGGGGACTCCGCGCTGGAAGAGGCGATCTTCCTCACCCGGTTCGCCAGCTCCGTCACCGTCGTGCACCGGCGCGACAGCCTGCGCGCCTCCAAGATCATGCAGGAGCGCGCGGTGGCCAACGAGAAGATCCGCTTCGCGTGGAACACCCAGGTGCTCGAGGTCCTCGGCCAGGACCGGGTGTCGGGGCTGCGGGTCCGCGACACGGTCTCGGGCGCCGAGCGCCAGCTGGACGTCAGTGGCGTGTTCGTGGCCATCGGGCACGTCCCCAACTCCGACCTGGTGTCGGGCCAGGTGGAGCTCCTCGACACCGGCTACGTCAGCACGACGATGGGCTCGTTCACCTCGGTCGAGGGACTCTTCGCCGCGGGCGACGTCCAGGACCACCACTATCGCCAGGCGGTCACCTCCGCCGGCTCGGGCTGCATGGCCGCCATCGACGCCGAGCGGTGGCTCGAAGCCCAGCGCCACGGCTGACCAGCGCCGGACGCGAAGTCGCGACTCGCTAAGGTGGTCCCCGCGACCCGATCAGCGAACCGGAGGCCCGCATGACCAGTCCCATCACGATCCTGTCGGACGCGACCTTCGACGAGGTCGTCGGCGCAGCCGACAAGCCCATCCTGGTCGACTTCTGGGCCGAGTGGTGCGGTCCGTGCAAGATGATCGCGCCGATCCTGGAGCAGTTCTCCGTCGAGCAGGTCGAGCGATTCACCATCGGGAAGCTCGACGTTGACGAGAACGTGGCGACCGCCACGCGCTTCTCGGTCATGAGCATCCCCACGCTGCTGCTGTTCAAGAATGGGCAGGTCGTCGCGCGCATCGTCGGAGCTCGGCCCAAAGGGGCGCTCCTCAACGAGATCACGACGGCCCTGGCGAAGTCCTGACAACGACCTGGGTCGCCGGCGACTCGGGGCCGCACGTCCGCGAGCTCCACGAGCGTCTCGAACGGCTCGGCCTCGGACACCTGGGCTCCTCGGACCGACTCGGTGACGAGTCCAGCCGGCTGATCGAGGCCTTTCAGCGTTCACGCGGGCTGCCCATCACGGGCCAGGTCGATCGCACGACCTGGGCACGCCTTGTGGAGGCCGGGTGGCACCTGGGCGACCGGCTGCTCTACCTCTCGATGCCGCGCCTGCGCGGGGACGACGTCGCCGACCTGCAGGTCCGGCTCGCCCAGCTCGGCTTCGACCCGGGTCGCATCGACGGCATCTTCGGACCGCTGCTGCACACGGCCGTCGGCGAGTTCCAGCGCAACCGCGCCCTCGAGCCCACGGGCGTGGTGACTCTCGCCACCCTGGTCGAGCTCCGACGCGTGGGCGCCGTCGCCGGCGAGCGTCGACTCGTGACCGACGCGCGCGAGGATGCGGGATTCGAGGGCGTGGGCTCGGGACTCGTCGTCGTCGCCGGGGTCTCGCGCCTGGCCGACCTGGTCGCCTCCTCGTGGACCGACACCGACGTGCTGGTGCGCCTGACCACCGACGATCCCGACGCGATCGCCGCCGCCGCCAATCGCGCTGACGCCACGCTGACCTTGTCGTTCGCCGCCGATGATCGGCTGCGCGGCGTCCGGCTCAACTACTGGGCGTCCTACCGCTCGCACTCGCGTCGCGGGGAGCGCGTCGCCAGCGCCGTCGCCTCACGCCTGGCCGGCCAGTCCACCCTGCCGCGCGTGGAGGTGGTCGGCATGGCGCTGCCCGTCCTACGTGAGACGCGCATGACCACGCTCCACGTCGAGCACGGCACTGACGCAGCGGACCTGGCGCCCCTCGCCCAGGCGTTGATCGGTGCCGTCGAGGCCGCTCTCCACAGCACCGCCGGCTGACGACCGGACAATAACTCCCATCCGACCTGCCCGAACTCGGCGTTCAGCCTGATTGGCCCCCATCAACCCACAACTTCATCCACAAGTTGGGGATAACCTCAACGAGAACGTGAGGTTGAGACTTGAGACTTAGCGCACCTGGGAGATGGCGATGTACAGCCGTTCGAGGTCGTCCAGGTCGGCGAAATCGATAATTATTCTCCCATTTCGTCCTTTTAGGTCGACATGGACGCGCGTGTTCAGGTAGTCCTCGAGAAGGTGCTCGAGCTCCGCAACGCTCGCATCAGGGACGGCGCGCAGCCGCGGCGCCCCCGACACCAGGGGCTCGCTGGACTCCTCCTCGCTCACCACGGCCAGCTTGGGCTCCAGGAACTGGCGCACGGCCTCCTCGGTGGCGCGGACCGACAGCTCCTCGTGGATGACCCGCGCGACCATTGCAGCCTGCTGTGTGGGGTCGGCGATCGCCAGGAGCGACCGCGCGTGGCCCGCCGTGAGCTGCCCCGAGGCGAGAGCGGCCTGCGCCGCCTCCCCCAGCTGCAGGAGGCGCAGCGTGTTGGTGACGTTGGCGCGACTCTTCCCCACCCGCTGAGCGACCTGCTCATGGGTGAGATCGAACTCGTCGATCAGCTGCTGGTAGGCGGCAGCCTCCTCCAGCGGATGCAAGTCGACGCGGTGGAGGTTCTCCACGACGGCCTGCTCTAGCGAGAGCCGGTCATTGACGTCATCCTGCACGAGGGCGGGAACGGTCTCGAGACCCGCGAGCGCCGCGGCGCGGAGCCGCCGCTCCCCCGCAATCAGCTCGTACGCCTCACCCTCCTCTTCCGGCAGGGCTCGCACGATCAGTGGCTGCAGCACGCCCAGCTCGCGCACCGAGGCTGCCAGCGCGTGCAGGCTCTCGTCGTTGAAGTCCTTGCGCGGCTGATAGGGATTCGGGCGGATCGCGTCAACGGGGAGCTGGCGCAGTGGCGTGGTCTGCGGCGGCGGCGCGGGGGGTTCCGGCGTCGCGCCCTCGGGGATGAGAGCGCCCAGTCCCCGTCCGAGACCTGGTTTCCTAGCCATTCATGATCTCCTCTGCTAGCGCTCGATAGGCCTTCGCGCCCTTGGAGTTGGGGTCGAAGTAGGTGATGGGCTGACCGAACGAGGGCGCCTCGGCGAGGCGCACCGTCCGGGGGATCACGGTCTGGCAGAGCTCATCGGGAAAGTGCCGCCGAACCTCGGCGGCCACGTCGCCCGAGAGGGTGTTCCGTGAGTCGTACATGGTGAGGATCACCTTGGTGATCCTCAGGCTCGGGTTGAGGTTCTGCTGCACGAGGTCCACGATGCGGCGTAGCTGCGTGAGGCCTTCCAGGGCGTAGAACTCCGTCTGCACCGGAACCATGATCTCGGTCGCTGCGGCGAACGCGTTGATCGTGATCAGTCCGAGCGAGGGCGGGCAGTCGATGAAGATGTAGTCGAACTCCCCATCCACCGACGCGAGCGCGCGCTTGAGCCGGAGCTCCCGCGAGATGACCGACGTCAGCTCCTGCTCGATGCCCGCCAGGTCCAGCGTCGCTGGCGCCACGAAGAGGTTGTTGAAACCGGTCGGCTCGACGACGTCGGCGATCGGCACACCGTTGAGCAGCACGTCGTAGACAGAGTTCTCGAACCTCCGGCCATCCACGCCGAGGCCCGTCGTCGCGTTCCCCTGGGGGTCCAGATCGATGACCAGGACCCGCTTGCCAGCCTGGGCGAGTGCGGCACCGAGTGCGGTCGTCGTGGTGGTCTTCCCCACCCCGCCCTTCTGATTGGCGACGGCGTAGATCGTCGTCTTCACCTCATCCGCCATACGCCTCTTCCCGACCGAGAATGGTGCCGACCACCAGTACCTTGCCATTCAACACGGTGTCATCGCAGCCGTCAAGTATCGGTGTTTCACGTGAAACACCGCCGGGGTGTCCCCACCCGCCGCGAGCCAACTCCTTGTGCCGCCTGGAATCCTGACCAAATCTCTGGCATTCCTCGAACCGCGTTTCACGTGAAACATCGTGACACCTCCGCTCCGGCTCCATCGCGGATCTCGCTACGGGCGGGCCCAGCAGGCGTCCGACGTCCGAGCGTCGTGGCGTCCAGCCCTCCGCAACCCCGTCAACCGGTCCTACGCCAAGTTCGGAACGGGAGGTCCGATGCTCCGGCCCAGGCAGAACGAGCTCGCCGCAGTGACGGGGGATGGCCCGGTCACTCGTCGCCGGCGGTCCCCCTCGAAGAGCCGCGACCACCGGACTGCGAGGGTGCGAGCGCCGGTACTTGGGTCCGTGGGCCGGAGGGGACCCGCCCGCCCCGCAGGACTCCCCTGCGGTATGGAGAACTCCTCCAACGCGCTCAGGTCGGGAGCGACACTTTGAACGTTCTGGCCCGCAACTTCCGCCCTCGCAGGGAGGATTCCGCCGCAACCGGGCCTCCTCACCCCGTACATCGCGCCGCGCCGCGGACCCGATGTGGGGGGTCGGGGGAGCCGCGACGCACTCAGGCCCCGCGCTGAGGCCACGCCGGTGATCCGAGGGACTTTCCGATGCCTCCAACACGTCCGACCTTCCCAGTGGACGCCGTGAACTCGCACCACCCCCAGGATCATCGTGAGCAGTCGTGCCTGCAGGTTCCTGGTCGACGAGGCGCACCGGCTCCTGACGTGGGAGGACACCGCCCCGTGACCGGGTTGGGCGACTCGCCCTTCACGGCCGGGACCGGGTCCTTTCGTCCCTGCCGCATGCGCGATGGCGGTCTCGATGCCCTTTGACCGCCATTCGCAACGCTTCTCGTGAAATACCGCACTGCCCGGCAGAGACTCGAGCCGGGCGCCCCGGGAGCTCTGCCCGGGGTGGGGGAGACAGGTTGGGACGCCAACGCGACCTGGATGCGACGCAGGGAAGGGGCGCGGGGACCGCGACACGTCGTGGAGGACGGCACGCTGTAACCCCATTGGGCGACTCGCTCTTCACGCTCGTGACCAGGTCATTTCACTCCTGGCGCAAGCGCGATGGTGGCCCTGACGTGCTTCGACGGGGTCTCACGACGTTTCACGTGAAACACCGCACTGCTCGCCAGAGACTCGACACTGGCGTCCCCGGGGCCCCTGAAGGACCGTGGGGAGACAGGATGGGACGCCAACGCGTCCTAGATGTGAAGCGGGGGAGGGGTGCGAGGACCCACACGACGAGGAAGGACGGCCCGCTGTGTGCGGGCTGGACGACTCGCCGTCTGCCGCCGCGACCAGGACGTTTCGTCCCTACCGCAAGCGCGATGGCGGCCCCAACGTGCTGCGACCGAGTCTCGCGACGTTTCACGTGAAACCTCGCGCTGCCTGGCGAAGACTCGACGCTGATCTCCCGAGAGCGACGCTAGAACAGGGGGCGCTTCGCTGGCACGCCTACGCGACGAGGGTACGGAGCGGGCGTCGGGGCCACCTTCTCGAGGATCTCCACCGCGAAAGGCTCTCGACGGGCATCCCGGTGGCGGAGACCCAGCCTCCCGACACCGTCCTCAGGCCAGCGCAATCCGCCATCGGGCGGCTCGGAGACGATCAGCAGACCGCCCACGCGCAGGAAGCGGGCGGCGCACTCCGCCGTCACCGCCGGCGGCCCGAACGACCGTGCCGTGACCAGGTCGAAGGCCTCCTCGGCACGCGACTCACGGGCCAGCTCCTCGGCTCGACCGAGCCAGACGACTCCCCCAGCTGGCGACTCCTCGTCGCTCAGGGCGCGCTCGAGGAACGCGGCCCGGCGCTGCATCGCGTCCAACAGCACCGTCCGACGCTGCCAGCGCTCGAGAAGGATCAGTCCGGGGACACCACCGCCGGACCCGAGATCGAGAAGGGCGCCTGGCGGGTCACCGACGAGTTCCTCCCAGGAGCGCCAGAAGAGCTCGGCGTGCTTGAGGTGCTGCTCGACCGGCCCCGGTCCGAGGAAGCCCCACTCCTGAGCAGATGCCAGCGTTCGCCGAAGCCAGGAGTCCGCCATCGTCCGGCGGGGACTAGGCGGGGGAGATGACGATGAAGCGCCGCGGATCCTCGCCCTCGGATCGCGTCTGGACGGCGGTGTTCGCGGCCAGGGCATCGTGAACGGCCTTGCGGTCTGCGGCCGACATCGGCTCGAGCGCGCGCTCCTCACCGGAGCGCACGACCTCATCGGCCACCTGCTGCGCGAACCGGCCGAGCGCCGCCACGCGACGCTCCCGGTACCGGGCGACGTCCACCAGAATGCGGTCGGTCCGACCGGTGCTCTTGATCTGCACGAAGGTCCGCGTCAATTCCTGCAGCGCCGACAGCGTCGCTCCCCGGGGACCGACGAGGATTCCGAGCTCGGTCGGCGGATCCGCGTCGATTGCCAGCTCCACCGTCTCGGCGTCGATCTCGTGCCACGTGACGGTCGCCTGCAGGTTCATCGATTGGAGCAAGCCCTCCAGGAAGCCCTGGGCCACACCGGCCTGCTCCTCCAGTGAGATTCCGTTCGCCACGTCGCCTTCTTTCTTCTTCTCGGCCGACGCCCTGTGGGCCCGCCCGTCCGTCGACTCACTCACATCCGCCGCGGATGCATCCGCCTTCGGGCCCGCACCCGAGCTCTTGCGCTTGCTTTTGCGGGGCTTCGCCGTCGTCGTCCCCTCACCGGTCCCCGGTGTGCCATCGGCGCGGGTGCCTGCGGAGCCGTCGGCCCGCTGGCCCGTGCGCTCCTTGCTTCCGCCCCGACCCGACTTCGGACCGCTCTTGCGCTCTCGTGACTCGCGACCGCCGTCGCGCCGCGTCCTCTTGGGCCGTGGGCTCTTCGGACGCACGCGGGCCCGCACGCGGGCCTCGCCCTTCAGTCGCCCGAAGAGGCCCGTCCGCGGCTCCTCTAGAACTTCGACTTCCGCATCGTCCAGTCCCACGCCCAGGTGAGCGATGGCTCGCGACGTCGCCTCGTCGATCGACTTCCCTGTGGCCTCGACCCAGTCCATCGGCTACCGTGCCCTTCTCTTGCGCTTCGAGCGCGATCTCATCTGCGGCGCCGGCTTCGGACTTGAAGGTGAAGGTTTCCCCTCGGCGGGCGGCTTGGGTGCCGGGGTCTCCTCGGACGTCGGCGACTCCTTGGACGTGGACGACTCCTTGGACGCCCCGGGCAGCGCCCGCTCGACGCCGTGACGTGTCGGATTCGAGATCCCGGTACGGAACATGATGTCCTGGGTGATGATCCGGATGATCGTCGACACCACCATGTACAAGACGACGGCGGCCGGGATGATGATGTAGAAGTACGCGAAGAAGATCGGCATCGCCCGCTGGAGTGCGAGCTGCTGGCTTGGAAGCTGCTGGCCTGTGACCTTGTTGCGGTTGTTCATCTGCGCCATCTGGAAGTACTGCAGTCCGACCGCCACCGCCACCATGACGAAGTAGGGGATCGCGGCCATGGCCGAGGAGTGGTGGCTGAAGGGCTTGAGTGCCAGGTTGAAGCCGAAGGACGTGATCTGCCCGTGGGACGCGACCAGGTTGTGGTACATCTTCGAGGTCGTGGGGATGTACCGGGGCTCCACGACACCCTTGGGCGTGACGTTCGTCAGCCCGCGGATGACACTATACAAAATGAATAGAAAAGGAGCTTGCAGCAGAATGGGCAGGCAGCCGCCCACCGGATTCGCGCCCGCCTCGCGGTACAGGCGCATCAGCTCCTCGTTGAGCACCTGGCGGTTCTCGGGGCCCTTGTACTTCTGCTGGAGCTTCTTGATCTCCGGCTGAAGCTTCTGCATGGCCATCATCGACTTGGTGCTCTTGACTGTGAAGGGGGTCAGCGCCCCCATGATCACGATCGTCAACAGCGCGATGGCGATTCCGTAGTTCGGGATCACGCCATAGAGGAAGGCGAGGATCCAGCCGAAGAGGTGGAAGATCGGCTGGAAGATCGAGCCGATCGAGTGCGTGATCGAGCCCATCACGCCCCCCGTCGCGCCGCGCGCTCCGGCACGAGGTCGATGCCGTGTGGCCCGAGGGGCCGGCACCGGCCGAGGCGACGCACCGCGAGCCACGAGCCCCGAGCCGCTCCGTGCACCTCGAGCGCCTCGACCGCGTAGGAGGAGCACGACGGGTAGAAGCGACACGGGGAGGGACGGCCCGCGTGCAGTCGCTGGTACGCCCGCACCACGGCGACCAGCACGCGCGCCACGCGACCCGTCCTAGGACGCTCCGAGGCGTCCGATGCCGGCTCGTAGGTGAGTTCGGAGTTCTTCATACGTCAGATCTTTCGTCCCTATATCGCACTTGATCAGGTATAACCCAGCGGGGATGGCATCGGCGAGCTCTCGCAGAATCGCTCGCAGCCTCCGCCGGATCCGGTTCCGCTCCACCGCCGAGCCCACTCGCCGAGACACCGCGAACGCCGCCGCGACGACGTCCTCGTCGTCGAGCGCCGGGCTGAAGACGACGCGCACCGGTCCACTGCGAGCCCGATGGGTCGACGCGGCCAGACGCTGAAAGTCACGGCGTCGGCGAACACTCTCGACCACCGGTCACACCGTGAGCCGGTGCCGACCCTTCAGTCGCCGCGCCTTCAAGACGGCTCGACCGGCCCGCGTGCGCATCCGCGCGCGGAAGCCGTGCGTCTTCGCCCTCCTGCGTTGATTCGGCTGGAATGTCCGCTTCACTTCGACCTCGTTCTCGTCGCACCCGTCGGCGTCACCACCCCGGGTGACCACGCATAGAACTGCCATCTTACCTGACGACACGACCCTCGTCCCGCGGATGCGCCAGGGTGTAACGTAACTCCAGCCAGACGCCCCTCGCGTGTGCGAGCCCGGCTTGTGGATAACGAAATTCAGAGCTGTGGAGGGTGGGTGTGAGCGACAGCGATGACCTTTGGCTGAGGCTCAGTACATCCTTGAAAGGCCAGGCATCTGAGGCTGTCTGGTCGGCTGGTCTGAACAAGTTGCACCTTGTGGATTTCACCGACGACGAGCTCGTCTTGGGTGTGCCTAACCAGATTCAGCTCCAACGGGTCACGCAGCGCTACCTGCCCTTCATCACCGAGCACGCCCGTGCCGTCGTCGGCCACGACGTGCGCGTGTCGCTCACCGTGGCCGATGCCGTCACCGCCCCACCCGACGCCGCCGCCTCCCGAGACGAGCCGGCCGCGTCCTACGCCCCCAGCGTCGATCGGCCCACGCGCCTGGATCCTCGCATGACCTTCGACTCCTTCGTCCCGGGTCCCTCCAACCGTCTCGCCTTCGCCGCCGCCCAGTCGGTGGCCGAGACACCGGGGCGCGCCTACAACCCGCTGATGATCTACGGGAGCTCGGGACTGGGCAAGACGCACCTCCTGCACGCGATCGGCAACTACGTGCACGAGAACTACCCGGACCGCCGCGTGCTGTACGTGTCCACCGAGACGTTCCTCAACGACTTCATCCGGGCGATCCAGACGCGCACCCAGCTGGCCCTCCACGAGCGCTACCGGGAGAACGATGTCGTCCTCATCGACGACATCCAATTCATGGAGGCGCGGGGGGAGACCTTCCACGAGGAGATCTTCCACACCTACAACGCCCTGCACGGCGAGGGCAAGCAGATCGTCTTGACCTCGGATCGCTCGCCCCGGGACCTCGCCGGCATCCAGGAGCGCTTTCGCAGTCGGCTCCTCCAGGGCCTGGTCACCGAGATCGACCGTCCGGATCTCGAGACACGCATCGCGATCCTCCACGCCAAGTCTGAGGCCGAAGGGGTCATCCTTCCCGCCGACGTCGCCGAATGGATCGCCCACCGTGTGCGCGACAACATCCGCGAGCTCGAGGGCTCGGTCACGATGCTGCGCGCATTCGCGAACCTGCGCCAGGAGCCCATCACCCTCGAGCTGGCCAAGGCCCACCTGACGAACCTGGGCCACGACCAGACCGCCCTGCGCCCCGAGACGGTGATCGCCGTGGTCTCGGAGTACTTCGGTCTGGCCGCCGCCGAGGTGCGGGGGTCCAAGCGCCTCCGCCCCCTCGTGCACGCCCGTCACATCGCGATGTACCTGATCCGTGAGCTCCTGGACAACTACTCGTACCCGATGATCGCCAAGATCTTCGATGGACGCAATCACACGACGGTGATCAGTGCCGTCGAGAAGATCAAGGAGCAGCTCCCCCTCAACAGCGAACTGCTCGGGCAGATCAACCAGCTCACCAAGCGTCTCCAGGGGGACCTCACCAGCGACGTGTCGGCAAGGTGACGAGAACGTGTCGCTCGCCGGTGGAAAACGTGACGCCCGCCCACATGACGCGAAGGTTGGTCGTTCAAGGTTGAGACACTTGCGCACACCACTGTGGACAACGCCTCGTGCGATCAGCCCTTCCCACCAGGTATGTTTCTCAGAACCCACATCTCCACACCCCTACTGCTACCCACATCCTTTCTCTATGACCATGACGTACCCTGAGGAGTCGACGAAAGGCAGGCCATGAAGTTCCGATCCGAGCGCGACACCCTGGTCGACGCATTGGCCAGCGCCAGTCGCGTCGTCGCCACCCGGTTGGTGGGAGCGACCTCCGGGCTGCTGCTCAGCCTGCAGGGGGACCGACTGACCGTCACCGGGACGGATCTCGACATCACGGTGCGCACCAGCGCGACGGTGATCGGCCTCGAGGACGGAGCGGCCGTGGTGCCCGCGCGGCTCATTGTCGACGCCGTGCGCTCGCTCGAGCCCGGCGCGGTCACGGTGAGCTCCGACGACGAGAGCGTGACGGTCTCGCTCGGACGAGCGCGGTTCGCGCTTCGCACGTTCGCGGTGGGGGACTACCCGCACCTGCCGCCGATCACGGGAGCGCTGATCAGCGTGGTGGCCGAGGACCTGTTGCAGGGGCTGACCCAAGTGGTTCGGGCGGCGGCGACGGACGACGCGCGCCCCCTGTTGACCGGGGTGCTCTTCACCGCGGACAACGATGCGCTGCGCCTCATTGCGACCGACTCGTACCGACTGGCTGTGCGCGACGTCCCTGGCGTGCACGCGCTCGGACCGCATCACGACCTGCTGGTGCCCGCCCGTGCCCTCCAAGAGCTCCAGCGTTCCGCGAGCTCGCTCGGCCCCGACGCCGAGATTGGCGTCACGGTGACCGACGCGGAGATCCTGTTCGCGATCGGGGCCACGAGCGTGGCGTCACGGCTGATCGACGGGAACTACCCCTCGGTGCTGCAGCTGATCCCGCCGAGCTACCCGAACCAGCTGACGGTCGCCAAGGACACCTTGTTGACCTCGCTGCGGCGTGCCCGGTTGGTGGCCAAGGACGCGACCTCCTCGGTGCGCTTGACCGTCCAGGACCGCGCGCTCGAGATCCGCACCCAGAGCCAGGACACCGGCGGTGTCGAGGACACCATCGACGTGGACTACCAGGGTGAGGAGATGACCATCGCCTTCAACCCGAACTTCTTGATCGATGGCGTCGATGCGGTTCCCGGCGACGAGGTCGTCATCGAGATGTCCGACGCCGTGCGTCCCGCCATGGTGCACGGCGTGGACGACGTGCGATTCCGGTACCTCTTGATGCCGGTGCGCGTGCAGTAGCCCGTGGGCCTGACCCACCTCACGTTGCGGGACTTCCGCACGTTCGGTGTCCTCGAGTTCGCCCCGGACCGTGAGGCGGTCACCGTCCTGGTCTCGCCCAACGGGACAGGAAAGACCTCGGTGCTCGAGGCGATCTACGCGCTCGCGACGGGCGGCTCCTTTCGCACCACGACGGGCGCCGACCTCATCCGCACCGGCCAGGAGCGTGCCGAGGTCCACGGCGTCGTGTTCCACCTGGCGCGGCGGATCCAGATCGATCTGGTGATCGAGCGAACCTCCCGAGGCAGCCGCAAGCGCATGCTCGTCAACGGGCAGCGTCCCCAGTCCCGGCTCGAGCTCGGCGAGGCGCTGCCGCTGACGGTGTTCACCCCCGAGGGGGTCGACGTGATCCGCCAGGGACCCGAGCACCGTCGCGACCTGATCGATCACCTGGTCGTCGACGAGTCGCCGACGGCCGCACCGGTCCTGGAGCGCTTCCAGCGCGTGCTCACCCAACGCAACGCGGTGCTGCGTCGGCTGCAAGGGAGCGATCCCACGCGTCGCGATCGTGACGAGCTGGCCACCTGGTCCGACGACCTCGTCGAGTCCGGCCAGGCGGTCGTGGAGCTGCGCCGGGCGCTGATCGCGCGTCTCGAGCCGCACGTCAACGCCCTCCACGCCGAGCTCGCCGCTGACACCCAGACCGTGGCCCTGGCGTACGACCCCACGTGGCGCGACGATCCGCGCGCCGCGCTGGCCTCCACCCTGGCCGACGACGTTGCGCGTGGCCACACGACCAGCGGGCCCCATCGCGACGACGTTCGCGTCACGCTCGCCGGCCGCGACACGCGACGCCAGGCCTCCCAGGGCGAGCAGCGGACGCTCGCCCTGGCGCTGCGCCTGGCGGGTCACCACGTCGTGGTCGAGCGCCGCGCGATCGCCCCCGTCATCCTGCTCGACGACGTGTTCAGCGAGCTCGACGCGCCGCGCAGCGAGCGGCTGCTGCGGCTCCTGCCCGTGGGTCAGACCCTGGTGACGACGGCCGTTGCACCGCCCAAGCAGTTGGCGACCGCGGCGGTGGTGGACGTGCGCAGGGGGGGCGTCCCGGCGTGAGCGACGGCCCCCGGCCCCTCGGCGACCTCCTGCGCGACCTGGCGCGTACCTTTCGCCGCGCGGACCTGGGGCAGGTCGACCAGCTACGCGCCATCTGGCGCGACCACGCCGACGCGGAACTGGCCGACACGTGCGTCCCGCAGGGCATCGAGTCGGGCAGCCTGGTCGTCAGCGTCCCCTCGGGCGCGCACGCCGAGCGGGTGCGCCGGCAGTCGGCGGCGATCCTGCAGTGGTACGCCGAGTTGGGGGAGGGCGCGCCCACGCGCGTCGTCACGCGCGTGCGCCCCCAGCCCTGAGAGGTGGGGTGGTGTCAGACCCCACCGGGTAGACTGGGAGGGCCGAACGGTGGCGTCGGCCGCGACGAGCTGAGCCCGTTGGTACACCAGACCTGAGAGGACCGCTTCGTGCCCAAGAAAGCCGCCGAGACCAGCAAGTACGATGCCAGCGCCATCACCGTCCTGGAGGGTCTCGAGCCCGTCCGCCGGCGCCCGGGCATGTACATCGGGTCGACGGGGCCGGCGGGTCTGCACCACCTGGTCTGGGAGGTCGTCGACAATGCCGTCGACGAGGCGATGGCGGGCTTCTGCACCCGCATCGACGTCATCCTCCTGCCCGACGGCAGCTGCCGGGTGATCGACGACGGACGGGGCATCCCGGTCGACGAGCACCCCCAGTATCCGGGACGTTCGGCGGCCGAGATCGTCATGACGATCCTGCACGCCGGCGGAAAGTTCGGCGGGGGGACCTACAAGGTGTCGGGCGGCCTCCACGGCGTCGGGGTCTCGGTCGTCAACGCGCTGTCCGCGCACCTGACCCTCGAGATCGATCGTAACGGGCGGCACTACGTGCAGGAGTACCGCGACGGGGGCGAGCCCCAGGGGCCCCTGCGCGCGGTCGGCGAGGCGCCCGGCGACCGCACGGGTACCACCGTCACCTTCAGCCCCGACCCCACGATCTTCGACGAGACCGAGTTCCGCGCGCAGACCGTCGCCGAGCGGCTGCAGATCATGGCGTTCCTGAACCGGGGACTGGAGATCCGCTTCCTTGATCAGCGCCCCGGGCGCGAGTCCCAGCAGACCTTCCGCTACACCGGCGGCATCGTCGACTACGTGCGCCACCTCAACGGCGCGAAGGAGTCGCTGTTCCGCAAGATCGGCTTCTACGACCAGGCCGAGGAGGGCCAGGAGGTCGAGGTCGCATTCCAGTGGAACACGGGGTACTACGAGAGCATCCACTCCTACGCCAACGGCATCGCGACCATCGAGGGTGGCATGCACGAGGAGGGGTTCCGCAAGGCCCTCACCAACGTCGTCAACCGGTACGCGCGCAAGCGTGGCCTCCTCAAGGACAAGGACGAGAACCTCCAGGGCGAGGACATCCGCGAAGGTCTCACCGCGATCGTCGTGGTGCGGCTCCGGGACCCGCAGTTCGAGGGCCAGACGAAGGGCAAGCTGGGCAACGTCAGCATCCGCTCCCTCGTGGAGCGCGCCACCAACGAGAAGCTCGCGGACTGGCTCGAGGAGAACCCGCGTGAGGGATCCCAGATCGTGGCCAAGGCGGTGCAGGCCTCTCGGGCCCGCGTGGCCGCCCGCCAGGCCCGGGACCTCACGCGTCGCAAGAACGCCCTTGACGGCGCGGGCCTGCCCGGCAAGCTGGTCGACTGCTCGTCGCGCCATCCGCGCGAGTGCGAGCTGTTCATCGTCGAGGGCAACTCGGCCGGAGGTTCGGCCAAGGACGCCCGTGACCCGCGCACCCAGGCCATCCTGCCGATCCGCGGCAAGATCCTCAACGTCGAGAAGGCCCGCGCGGACAAGATCCTCAAGAACGCGGAGATCCAGGCGCTCATCGCCGCCATCGGCGCGGGCGTCGAGCCGGACTTCGACGTGGAGAAGATCCGGTACCACAAGATCATCCTGCTGGCCGACGCGGACGTGGACGGCAGCCACATCCGCACGCTGCTGCTGACGTTCTTCTTCCGGCAGATGCCCGAGCTGGTCCAGAACGGCCACGTCTACGTCGCCCAGCCGCCGCTCTACTCGACCCTCGTAGGCAAGGACAAGGTCTACCTGCGCGACGACGCAGCCAAGACGGCGTTCCTGGGCGAGCACCCCGACCACCGCAGTGAGTTCCAGCGCCTCAAGGGCCTGGGCGAGATGGACTACGACGAGCTGCGCGACACGACGATGGACCCCACGCGACGCGCGCTGCTGCAGATCACGGTCGAGCAGGCCGCCCTCGCCGACGAGGTCTGCTCGATCCTCATGGGCGACGACGTCCCCCAGCGACGGCACTTCATCCAGACGAACGCCAAAGACGTGCGTTTCCTCGACATCTAGACGCAGGACCGGAGGATCATGGTTCGCAGGAAGACCGCGGGAGGCGGCAGGACTCCCACCGATATCGACATCCCCCTGGGGTACATCGAGCCCATCGAGATCAACCTCGAGATGGAGCGATCGTTCCTCGAGTACTCGATGTCGGTCATCGTGTCACGGGCTCTGCCCGACGTGCGTGACGGACTCAAGCCGGTGCACCGCCGGATCCTCTACTCGATGTTCGACCAGGGCCTGCGGCCCGATCGGCCCTACACGAAGTGCGCCAAGGTGGTCGGCGAGGTCATGGGCACCTACCATCCCCACGGCGACTCGGCCATCTACGACGCGCTGGTGCGGCTGGTCCAGGACTTCTCCATGCGCCACCCGCTCATCGACGGGCACGGGAACTTCGGGGGGACCGGGCCCGACGAGGGGGCCGCGGCGATGCGCTACACCGAGTGCCGCCTGGCCCCGCTGGCCCTCGAGATGCTCGACGGCATCGACGAGGAGACCGTCGACTTCGAGCCCAACTACGACAACACGACCCAGCAGCCCTCGGTGCTGCCCTCCCGCTTCCCGAACCTGCTGGTCAACGGATCGCAGGGCATCGCGGTGGGCATGGCGACCAAGATCCCACCCCACAACCTGGGCGAGGTCATCGACGCGACGCTGCACCTCCTGAGCCACCCCGACGCCACGCTCGAGACGCTGCTGGGCTTCGTCAAGGGTCCGGACTTCCCTACCGGAGCGCAGATCCTCGGTCGCCAGGGCATCCTCGACGCCTACCGCACGGGTCGTGGCTCGATCAAGGTGCGCGCGGTCGCCGAGATCGACGAGCACCGCGGCGAGACGCGCATCGTCGTCACCGAGTTCCCCTACGAGGTGTCGGTCGAATCGGTCGAGGAGAAGATCTACGACCTGGTCAAGGCCGGTGAGCTCGACGGCGTCGCCGGGGTGCAGAACGACTCGGCCGGGCGTCAGACGCGCCTGGTCATTCGCCTCAAGCGCGACGCCAACGCCAACGTGGTGCTGAACAAGCTCTACAAGAACACGAGCCTGCAGACGACCTTCGCGGTCAACGCACTGGCACTAGTCGACGGCGCGCCCAAGACGCTCACGCTGGCGCAGATGCTGACCCACTACATCGCGCACCAGGTCGAGGTCGTGACGCGGCGCTCGCAGTTCCGGCTTCGCCGGGCCGAGGAGCGAGCGCACATCGTCGAGGGGCTTCTGCGCGCCATCGACATGCTCGACGAGGTGGTCGCGGCCATCCGCCAGTCCGACGACCGCGCGGCCGCGCGCGCGGCGCTCATGGCGCCGCCTTTCTCCTTCAGCGAGGAGCAGGCCAACCACATCCTCGACATGACGCTGGGACGCCTCACGCGACTGGGGCGCAGCGAGCTGGACGACGAGATGGCGCGGCTGCGCGCGACGATCGCCGAGTTGCAGGCGATCCTGGGCGACGACGAGCGGCTGCGCGCCGTGATCGCTGCCGAGCTCACGCAGGTCCGCACGCGCTTCGCCACGGACCGGCTCACCGCGATCATCAACGACCCGGGCGAGCTGGGCGTCGAGGATCTCATCGACGATGAGGAGATCGTCATCACGATGACCCGGGCGGGCTACGTCAAGTCGGTCGCGGTCGACGCCTTCCGGGTGCAGGGCCGCGGCGGCCGTGGCGTTCAGGGGGCCAAGCTGCGCGACGAGGACTTCGTCGACCAGATCATCCACACCACCACGCACGCGTACGTGCTGCTCTTCTCGAACCGCGGGCGGGTGTTCCGCCTGCGGGGCTACGAGATCCCGCGCAAGGAGCGCACCGCCAAGGGGACGGCCATCGTCAACCTGCTCAACCTGCAGCCCAACGAGGCCATCCAGGCCGTCGTGGCCACGCCGGACTTCCCCGACAACCAGTACCTGGTGTTCCTGACGGCGGCGGGCACGGTCAAGAAGACCGCCTTCAGCGAGTACGACAAGTCGCGGCGCGAAGGGTGGATCGCCATCCACCTGCGCGAGGACGACGAGGTGGTGCGGGTGGTTCCCACCGGCGGCCACGACGACTTGATGGTGGTCACGCGCCGGGGCATGGCGATCCGCTTCGCCGAGACCGACGTGCGCGAGATGGGCCGCGACGCGACGGGCGTGCGGGGGATCCGCCTGCGCGAGGACGACCGTGCGATCTCCCTGGACGTGGTGCGCGCGGGAGCAGACCTCTTCCTCGTCACCGACTCGGGCTTCGGAAAGCGCGTCAAGACCGATCGCTTCGGCACGCAGGGCCGCGGGGGCCAGGGCGTGCGCTCGATCCGCCTGACCGCCGTGCGTGGCACGGTGACCGCCGCCCTGATGGCCGAGCTCGACGACGAGGTGATGCTGGCCTCGACGGCGGGGGTCGTCATTCGCACCGCGGTTCGCGAGGTCTCCTCCCAGGGACGCGACGCGACGGGGGTGCGCGTGATGAACCTGGACGAGGGTGACGCGGTCGCGACGGCCGCGATCGTTCCGAGCGGCGAGTAGGGACGCGACTGCCGCGGTGAGGATGCGACGCGCCGCGATCGCCGTCGCTCGGGCTCGGCGCCGCCGACGCGGGTGGTCGGTGTGCTGATCGCGCGGGAGCTCTCGGTCGAGATCGGTCCGCGCGTCCTGGTGGCGCCCTGCTCGTTCACCATCGGCGAGGGCGAGAAGGTCGGCATCGTTGGGCGCAACGGCGCGGGCAAGTCGACGCTGCTGTCGGTCTTGCGCGGCGCGATCCCCCCGCATGTCCGCGTCGGTGGATCGGTGGCGACCCAGGGACGCGTCAGTCATCTGCCCCAGGAGCCCATCAGTGGCGGGCTGGGCGTCGACCCGATGGGGCTGTCCCACGTCCTGAGCGCGCGGGGCCTGGACGCCCTGGACGCGGAGGTCCAGCGAGCGCGCCACGACCTGGCCGCGGATCCCACCGATGCCACCATCGAGCGATTCACCTCGCTGGAGGCGGAGTTCGGCGCCCGGGGCGGCTACGAGGCCGAGTCCGAGGTCGGGCGTCTGGCCGCGGGGCTGGGCCTGCCCGAGGCGGCGCTGCTCGAGGACCTCGGCTCGCTCTCGGGCGGCCAGCGCCGACGCGTCGACTTGATGCGCGTGCTCTACGAGGCGCCCGAGACCCTGGTCCTCGACGAGCCCACCAACCACCTCGACGCCGCGGCCAAGCGGTGGCTGTTCGAGGAGATCGAGCGCTTCACCGGCACCGTCCTGGTGATCAGCCACGACCTGCCACTGCTGGACAAGGTCATCGGGCGCGTGCTGGCGCTGCGCGACGGCCAGCTGCGCGACTACCGGGGAACGTACTCGGACTACCTGCGCCAGGACGAGGAGAGCCGCCGGGCCGAGCAGAAGCTCGCCACCGCCGAGTCGGCCGAGATCCACCGGCTGCGCACGCTCGCGGACTCCATGCGCGGGCAGACCGCCAAGCGCGCGCGCAAGGCCAAGGTGCTCGACCGGCGCGTGGAGCGGTTGGAGGCCGATCGGACGGTCGTGCGCACGCGCGAGCGCACGGTGACCTTCCGTCTGCCCGAGCCCCCGCGCAGCGGGGACGTGCCGGTCACCGTCGAGAACCTCGCTGTCCGCTACGGGACCCACGTGGTGCTGCGCGACACGTCGTTCATCACGCGGCGCGGCGACCGGATCGTCATCGTCGGCCGCAACGGCGCGGGCAAGTCCTCGCTGCTGCGCTGCCTCGTGAACGTCCAGCGCGCGCAGGCGGGCACGGTGCGCCTCGGGGCGAATGTGGCCCTGGGCTACTTCGCCCAGGAGCACGAGCAGCTCGACTTCACGCGCACCGTGTTCGAGCACCTCCAGTCGACGACGATGCCCTCGGACGTGCAGCGGCGAGCCCTGCTCGGGGCGTTCGGGCTTCCCGGGACGGCCGCGCACCAGCTACCCGGATCGCTCTCGGGTGGGGAGCGGGCCAAGCTCTCGCTCGCGCTGCTCGCCGCGTCGCACGCCAACGTGCTGATCCTCGACGAGCCCACCAACAACCTCGACCCCGCGAGCGTCATCGCGCTCGGCGAGGTCCTGCGCCACTGGCGCGGGACGATCGTTGCGGTGTCCCACGAGCTGGCCTTCGTCGAGCGCCTCGAGCCGACCCACGCGGTGCTGCTGCCCGATGAGCACTTCGACCTGTGGCGCGACGAGTACCTCGACCTGATCGAGCAGCGCTGATCAGGGGATGCGTGCGGTGTCGGCGGACACCGCCAGGGTGATGACGCTCTGGGGGCCCGACGGGCCCCCGCCGGTGAAGCGGTAGGCGGGCAGGAGCCACGTCGTGGCGTCGCTGAGCAGGTACGGGGACCACGTGAGCTGGACGCTGCGCACGACGACGGTGGGCGCGCCGGCGCGGGCTGTGGCGTCGAGGCCTCGCGCGACCGCCGACGGGCCCACCAGCGGGACCGGGCGGTGGGTGGGGACGACGAAGGCCGGACCTGCGGCCGCGAGGACGCGCCCTCCCCGCGTGCGCACCGTGACCACCAGGGTGGTGGGCTCGCCCGTGACCGTGACCGGCAGCGACGCGCTGGTCGCGCGCGGTGCGGGCACGCTCAGGCCCCAGTGGGCGAGCAGGGCGCGCACGGCCGCGAACGGAGGACCCGACGACCCGGCCGAGCGGTAGGACCACTGCCCGATCCCCGTGGAGGTGTCGTAGGAGACCACCGCCCCAGAGGGTGCCACCACCGCGTAGGCCGTGCTGTTGTAGACGCTGAAGAGCCCCGAGACGTCGAACAGCCGGGCCAGGGTCTCGAGGACCGTCAGCGGTGCGCCGGGGGCGACGAGCTGCGCCGCGTCGGCGACGAAGGCGGGGGGCGCGAGGGGGGTGACGACGCGCACGCGCGCCACGGGCGACTCGCGAGGCGTGTGCGCGGCCAGCTGCACGGTGGGCGAGGACGCCGCCGAGCCCAGGTGGAGGCTCGCGAGCAGCGTGGTCACGCCGACCGCGAGGGCGATCAGGGGAGCGCCCAGGGCGAAGGCGCGGGGCAGCCGCGCGCGCTCGTGCACGGTCGGGAGCGCGCCGCCCCCGGGGTGTCCGTCCTCGCGCACCTCACCAGTCTGGCGTGGGCGCGGTGCGGCGGACGTCGATCAGGCCGCGGGTCGCGCGACGCACCCGTTGGAGCCGTCGCCGCACTGGCCCGTGACGTGGAAGCGCACGGCGTGGAAGGCGACCACGGGGGTGCCCACGTCGATCTGGACCACGCCGCCGGGCGGCAGCACGGTCGAGCCGGGGGCCCCGACGTGGCGGTGCCCGTTCGCGAAGACGGTGACGGGCCCGCGGGCCGGACCGACCCGCGTCGCGGTCAGGGGCTGTCCCCAGACGGCGAAGAGCTCGCCCAGCGTGAAGGTCCCGCGGTGCGGTGCCTCGACGTGGACGATGCCGTCGTTGGCGTGCGTGTGCAGCCAGTAGAGGCAGTCGTGGAGGCCGACGTCGACGAAGGTCGTGGCGCCATGCCCGGTGGTGACCGCCGGCGTGGTGATGCCGACGCCCGCGGGCAGGCGCTCCTGGCGGCCCTGGACGTAGACGGTGACCATCGTGTGGACGTGGTAGCCGACCTGCTCGCGGCCAATGGGGCGGCAGGTGATGCCCTCGACGGGAGCACCAGTGGCGGCTCCGGCTGGCGCCAGGTCGGCGACGGGCTGGACGGGGACGCCCTCGGGACCCGGCGTCGCGCCGCTGGTCCGGTGCACCGACCAGAGCGCTGCGAGCAAGGCGATCACGGCGAGCACGCCGATCAGGGAGAACGGGATCAGCCGGCGACGCCGCGATGAGGGGGTGGGCATTGATCCATGGTACGCGGTGCGGCGCGCGGGTCCCGGTCGATCGGGAGATGACCGCCGCCGGTGGCACCCGCGCGCGCATCGCGTGGGTGACGAGGGCTCCTCACGCGCTCGTGCGGCCACCGTCGCGAGGACCAGGGCCGCCCGCGCCCGCCGTGCGGGCACGACCCGTCGGTCACCGGGACGCGCCGGTAGGCTGGAGATCTGGCGCCAGAGGGCGTCCCACCGGGCGACCCGCCGAGGGCCCGGGCCACAGAACGGAAGGTTATGGCCGCAGCGTCCGCCGAGTCCCCGCCACCCTCGTCACGTCGGGGGACCCGCCTGGCCATCGCCACGCAGCGCCGGGCGTGGACGCGACGCGTCGACACGTGGGACCGCCACAACGACGCGGGCATGGCCAAGGTCGCGGCGGCCGCCATCGAGGCGGTGGCGCTGCGCCCGGGACTCGTGTGCGTGGACCTGGGCTGCGGGGGCGGGCGCCTGGCCCTGGAGCTCGCGCGGCGCGGCGCGACCGTCGTCGGGGTCGACGTGAGCGCGGCGATGGTCGAGCGCATGGAGTCGCTGGCGCGCACCGAGGGCCTGGAGCAGGTGCGCGGCGTGGTCTCGCCGATCGAGGAGTTGCGCCTGGACCCCCAGTCGGTCGACGTGGTGATCAGCAACTACGCGCTGCACCACCTGCTCGACGCCGACAAGGGCCGGGTCGTGCGCGCGGCCTACGACTGGCTGCGCCCGGGCGGCCAGTTCATCAACGCCGACATGATGCTCGGGCGCGGCACCACGGCCCAGGACCGTCAGGTGATCGCGAGCAAGGTCCGCGTCATGGCCAAGAAGGGTCTCCCGGGCCTGTGGCGCATCGCGAAGAACGCCGGCCGGTACCTGCTGCGCCTGCGCGAGCGCCCCATCACGCCCGAGGCGTGGTCCCGGCTGCTCGTCGAGGCGGGCTTCACCGAGGTCACCGCGACCAACGTGGTCGCCGAGGCCAACGTCGTGCGCGGGGTCAAGCCCCCGCACTAGCCCGCGGGCGCGTCGGGGCAGGTCCCGGCGACCGGGGGGAGGGCGCTGCCGATCGTCAGGTGGGCCCGGCCCGCGACGTCGCCGGCCGCCGACATGGCCGCCAGCGCTCCGGGCTCGTGCTTCAGGTAGGCGTTGAGGAAGTCGATGGTGACGGCGGCGACCGTGTCGCGCGCGGGCCCCGGGGGGACGTAGGCGCTGAGGTGGTCCTGTCCGATCATGGACAGGTAGTAGCGAGGTCGGGGAGCGGCGTCGTAGAGGGTGACCGAGCAGGTCACCGGGTTCATCACCTGGTCGTTGGTGCCCTGGACGACGAGCAGCGGGGCCGAGCCGTCCGTGAAGTAGGTGCCGGGGAACCACGACAGCTCCGCACCCGACAGCAGGATGGCCGCCGAGATGCGCGCGTCGCGACAGCAGGTGTTGGCCGCCACCGCGAGGCTCACGTCGCCGCCGTCGGACTGCCCGATCACCCCGACGGCCGCGGTGTCCAGGAGGCCAGCGAGGGGACCCGCGGCGTGGTCCTGGGCCAGGAGGGTCGTCACCAGGTAGCTCAGGTCCGCGGGGTGGTGCACGATGTCGGCGCGCACGACGCCGCCCGCGGCGCCCGGCGACGTGTGCGGGTAGGCCGGGTCGGCCACGACGTACCCGGCTGCGCTCCAGGCGTCCAGCAGGCCCGCGTAGGCCTCGGGCGAGATGTCGAATCCCTGGGAGAAGATGACCAGCGGGTAGGGACCGGGTCGCGGGGGAAGGCCGCTGCGCGCCTCACCGGCCGGGCCGAGGGCGGGGTAGCGCACGGTCACCGGGAAGCTGCGCACGGAGCCCGAGATCGAGGCGGGCTCGGTGACGGTGAAGGTCACCGCTCCGACGGCGAAGGGGCCCGACGTCGCCACGGTCGTGGACGTGGCCGGGGCCGATGTCGAGGTGGGGCCCGCCGTCGTGGTGGTCGTCGACGACGGCGTGCGACCCCGCACGGCGAGCGCGACCACGACGGCGACCAGGGCGACCACCAGGACCAGGACGCCCAGGCGCTGGCGCCGGCGACGACTGAGGCGCCGGCCGTGTCGCGCTGGGCCCATTGCGCCGAGACTAGCAGCGGCCCCCGCGGCGCCACGGGGCGTGCCTACAGTGGTCCGGCGACGGGAGGGTGCGATGCCGGTGCGAGAGATGACCGACGCGGACGTGCCCGCCGCCGTCTCCTTGCACCTGGCGGTGCTGCCCATGGAGTTCCTCAGCCGCTTCGGGGAGCGCTTCTTGCGGACCTACTACCGCGCCTGGCGCCGGGCCCCCGGGGGGCTCGTCCTGGTGGCCGAGGTGGATGGCCGCGTGCGCGGGGCGCTGCTCGGCGCGACCAGCCCCGGGGTGCACACGCGCGCGATGGTGCGCCAGGACGGCTGGCGTCTGGCGCGCGACCTCCTGATCGCGATGGCGGGCGACCGGGCACTCGCGCGTGACCTGCTGGTCACGCGGGCGCGGCGCTACGCGGGCGGCCTCTACCGCCTGGCGCGCCGCCGATCCGGGCCGCCGGTGGCCGCGGGCCCCGTGGTCGGCGAGGTCACCCACGTCCTGGTCGACACGGCGGCGCAGGGGAAGGGTCTGGGTCGAGCGCTGGTCGAGGCGGCGATCGCGGCGGGACGGGAGGCCGGCGACGACGCGCTGGTGCTGGTCACGCCGCCGGACCTCGCGGCCCAGCACTTCTACGATCGCCTGGGCTGGCGCCGCGAGGGCGAGATGGCGAGCCGCAGCGGCGAGGTGTTCCTGCGCTACCGCTACGACCTTCGCTGAGTCAGCGTGACCGCCGCGGGTCGCGGGGCGGGGCGACGCGCGGATAGGTGTCCGGCCGGGCCATCCGCCGCCGCGCGATGCGCCGGCGAGCGACGCGACGCTGGGCGATGAGGGCCAGCGCGGCCGCGATGACCAGGAGTGCCACCAGCGCCCCGCCCAGGTACGGCCGCGCGCGGCGCGCGAGCGACACGGCGATCGTGGTCGTCGTCACGGGGACGGTGGTGGTCGTGGTGGTCGTCGTCGGCGTGCTCGCGGCCAGGACGGCCGTCGCCGACTGGGCCGCGCGGCATCCCGGGGTCGGAGTCGCCGACGCGAGCGCCGGCGCCAAGGGTGCCGCCACCGTGCCGAGAAGTGACGTCGGGATGGTGTTGGCCAGCGCCGTCTCCCCCGCGACGTTGGGGTGGAGGTGATCGGGGTTGAAGTACGGGGCGTAGGGCTGGGTCGGCTGGCAGCTCCCGTCGTAGACGTTCCCCATCACGCTCGCCGCGTCGATCACCCCCGAGAAGCCCGAGCGCCCCGACAGCAGCCACGCGTTTACCGCGCTCAGGACGGCCTGCTCGGAGGGCCCCCAGTACTCGGCGATGTCGTGGTCCTTCTTGGTCGACGTCGCGCGGGGCAGCAGCGTGAGGGCGTAGATCGGGACTCCGCGGGCGTGCGCCTCGGCGATCAGGCTGCGGTAGCCGGCCTCGATGGCCGGGGCGGTGCCGTAGGGCGGGATGGGGTGGCTGGTCAGCCCCCCGGCGCCGAACCAGATGTCGTTGGTGCCCAGGAGCACGAGGATGGCGCGCACGCCGGGCCAGCTCAGCGCGTCGGTGGCGAACCGGGTGACCCCCGGGAGGCCGCCCGAGTCGAAGGCGAAGGTGGTGCGCGGCGGGAAGACCGTCAGGGTGTTGCCCGAGATGCCCTCGTTGACGACGGCCAGCTGCTGGGAGGCGGGGAGGCGGTCCAGGCGCTGCTGGAGCGCGTCCACCCAGCTGTAGCCCCGGTTCTCGTACCCGTAGCCGTCGGTGATGGAGTCGCCGAAGGCGACGATGGTTCCGCGAGCCGGGGTGCCCGCGACGGCGATGCCCGAGAGGAACCGGATGAAGGGCCCGGTCAGGGTGGTGCTGAAGTAGCGCGCGGTGGGCTCGGACGTCACGTTGCCCACGCCGTTGGCGGTGGCCCACGTGTCGACGTTGCCCACGCAGCAGTAGTGGACGCTCACCGTGGCCCAGCCGGCGACGGCCAGGGAGACGGCGAGCGTCTCACCGGCGTGGACGGTCATGACCACCGGGTCGCTGGTGACGCGCCCGTAGGCCGGGATGGTGACCGTCCGCTGCCCGTGGAACGTCACCGGAAGGAAGGTGCCCGCCACGACGTCGGCCCCGCGGAGGTCCTGGGCGACGGTGACCGCCGCGAAGGTCGTGGGGGTCGCGCTCCACGCGTTGGAGAACGTCAGGGCCACGCGCGTCCCGGCGATGGGGACCGTCGCGGTGTCGCGGATCGTCGAGTTGTACGTGGCGGTCATCGCCAGATCCGTCGGCGACGTCCAGGCCGTCACCCAGCCGGTGGCCGCCCCGGCGCGGGCGGGCGGGGGCGCGGTGGCCGCGAGTCCCGCGACCAGCGCCGCGACCAGCGCGAGGCCCAACCGGCGCGCCAGCGCGCCGGGAGCCGCAGTCCGGGCGTGGGGGATCGCGCGCCTCACTCGAGGGACGAGGCGTCGGCGGAGAGCCACGTTCGCACGCGCATAGTGGCCCCCATCCTACCGGGGCCGTTTCGCGCGGCTGGGTGGCGCGCCGCTGCGAGACGGACATCGACGCGCTAGAACGTCACCGACAGACGAGGAGGACACATGGCCACGACGCGCAATGCGGTCGCGCACTGGGAGGGGACGTTGCTCGAGGGGCACGGTCGCGTGTCGCTGGTCTCCAGCGGCGTGGGAGAGTTCGACGTGACGTGGGCGAGTCGTGCCCAGACGCCCGAGGGCCGCACCAGTCCCGAGGAGCTCATCGCGGCGGCTCACGCGTCGTGCTTCTCCATGGCGCTCTCGAGCGCCCTGGCCAAGGGGGGGACGCCGGCGAGCGCGCTCGACACCTCGGTCGAGGTCGACTTCCAGCCCGGACAGGGCATCACGGAGATCCGCATCAGCGTCGCCGGCGACGTTCCGGGTCTCGGGGCCGACGAGTTCGCGGCGGCGGCGGCGGCGGCCAAGGAGAACTGCCCGGTGTCCCAGGCGCTGCGGGCCGTCCCCATCACCCTGACCGTTCGCTGAGCCCGCCCCCGGGCGCGCCCGCGCCGCGAACCTAGGGTGGGCTCGTGGGACCCAGGTCGCGTGACCAGGTGGCGGTGCCGCGCGTGAGCCGGGGGATCCTGGTCGCGGTCACGGCGCTCCTGGTCGGCGGGGGGGTCCTCCACGTGGTGGGCGCGACGCGCGCGGGCGATGGGGCGTGGGTGGCGAGTGCCGCCGTGGGCCTGGCCCTGTCCCTGTCGACGATCATCGCGAGCTTGCGGGCGGGGCGCGTGGGCGTGGACGTGATCGCGCTCGTCGCCGTCGGCGGCGCGGTGGGCGTGCGCGAGGACCTGGCCGCGTCGGTGATCAGCGTGATGCTGGCCACGGGCCGAGCCCTGGAGGAGTGGGCCGGCGCGCGGGCCCGCGACGACCTGGCGTCGCTGGTCCGACGGGTGCCCACCAGCGCCCAGCGCTACCACGACGGGGCCCTCGAGTCCGTGGCGCTGGACGCCGTACGACCCGGGGACCGGTTGCTGGTGCCCACCGGGTCGGTGGTTCCCGTCGATGGCTCCGTCGCATCCCTGCGCGCAGTCCTCGACGAGTCGGCGCTGACGGGCGAGTCGCTGCCGGTCACCCGGGGCTCGGGTGAGCGCGTCGCCAGTGGCGTCGTCAACGCCGGTGCGCCCTTCGAGGTGCTCGTGCTGGCGCCCGCCGCCGAGAGCACGTACGCGCAGATCGTTCGCCTGGTGGAGGGCGCCGAGGCCACGCCGGCGCCCTTCGTGCGCCTCGCCGACCGCTTCGCGGTCGCCTTCGTCGCGGTGACGGCAGGTGCCGCGGGCGCCGCGTGGTGGGCGGCCGGGCCCACCCGGGCGGTCGCGGTGCTCGTGGTCGCCACGCCGTGCCCGATGATCCTGGCGGCGCCCGCCGCCTTCGTGGCGGGTCTCTCGCGGGCCGCCCGCCGGGGCATCATCGTCAAGAGTGGCGCGGTGCTCGAGCGACTGGCGGGTGTGCGCACCCTGCTCATCGACAAGACCGGGACGCTGACCCAGGGCCGCCCCGAGATGGTCGAGGTCGTCGCGGCGCCGGAGTGGCCCGCCGACGAGGTCCTCGCCCTCGCGGCGAGCCTGGACCAGGTGTCCCCGCACGTGGTCGCCGCGTCGATCGTGCGGGCGGCCCTGGACCGGGGCGCAACCCTCGTGCCGCCCGCCGACGTCGCCGAGTCGCCGGGTCGGGGCATCCGGGGACGCGTCGGGGACCAGCGGGTGACGGTGGGCAGCGAGTCCTTCGCGCCGGTGGACTCGCCGCCGGCGTGGGCCCGCGCCGCGCGCCGCCGGGCGCGCCGCGAGGGCGCGCTCACGGTCTCGGTGACCGTCGACGGGGCACTCGTCGGACTGCTCGTCCTAGCCGATCCGCCCCGTCCCGACGCCGCGCGCACCATCCGGGCGATGCGCCAGCGCGGCATCACGCGCGTGGTCCTGGTCACCGGAGATCGACCCGATGTGGCCGAGGGGATCGGCGAGGTGATCGGCGTGGACGAGGTGCTGGCGGAGCGGACCCCCGCCGAGAAGCTCGACGCCGTCCGCCGCGAGAGCCAGGCTGCGGCCACGGTCATGGTGGGTGACGGGATCAACGATGCGCCGGCGCTGGCGCTGGCGGACGTGGGCGTCGCGATGGGGGCGCGGGGGGCCTCGGCGGCATCCGAGGCGGCCGACGTGGTGGTGGCGGTGGATCGGTTGGACCGGCTCGACGAGGCGCTCGCACTGGCTCGGCGGACGCGCGCCATCGCCTTCGAGAGCGTGGCCGCGGGCACGGGACTGTCCCTGGTGGCGATGGTCGTTGCGGGGATCGGCTGGCTGCCCGCCGTCGCCGGGGCCATCCTCCAGGAGGGCATCGACGCCGCGGTCATCCTCAATGCGCTGCGGGCGCACCGGGACGGGAGGGGACCGTCGCAGCTCCCGCACGATGCGTCCCAGCTGAGCCAGCGCTTCCGCGAGGAGCATCGGGACATCCACGTCGTGCTCCAGGAGCTGGCGCGCGCCGCCGACGCTCTGGACGTCACCGACCCGTCCGCGGCTCTCGTGGTCGCGGGCCAGGTCCATCGTCGGCTGGTCGCCGCGGTCCTCCCGCACGAGCAGGCCGAGGAGCACGAGCTCTATCCCGCGATGGGACGATTCCTCGGCGGGGCCGACCCGCTCAGCGCGATGAGCCGCGCGCACGTCGAGATCGCCCACCGGATCGGGCGGCTCGGCGGGCTCCTCCGTGACCTCGAACGCGAGGACGCCGACGCGGGGGACGTGGTCGAGTTGCGCAGCATGCTCTACGGGCTGGGCGCGATCATCGCGCTGCACACGGCGCAAGAGGAGGAGAGCCTGCTGTCCCTGGCCGAGGCGTGAGGTGCCCCCGGGCGAACAGAGATCGGGGCTCGGCGTGAGGCGAGTGCTCCAGTCAGCGACCGGTGGGACGTCCGCCCCATCGGAGAGGGGACCTCGCGTCCCAGTAGGGTGAGGCTTCGATGCTCTGGCGGCTGCTGCGGCCCTACCTGCGCCCTCGGGCGGGTGCGATCGTCGTCGTCGTATTGATGCTCGTCGGCCAGAGCCTGGGGAACCTCTACCTCCCGAACCTCAACGCCGACCTGATCAACCGGGGGGTCGTCGAGGGCAACCTCGGGTACATCTGGGCGACCGGCGCGGGGATGCTCGTGGTGACCCTGGCGATCAGCGCGGTCGCCATCGTGGGCGTCTACTGGGCGTCGCGCGTCTCGATGGCCGTGGGCGCCGACCTGCGCCGGGACGTGTTCGGGTCGGTGCAGGCGTTCTCCCTGCGCGACATGGGCGACTTCGGCACGCCGTCGCTCATCACGCGCAACACCAACGACGTCCAGCAGATCCAGATGGTCCTGCAGGTCTCGCTCACGATGATGGTGATCGCCCCGATCATGATGATCGGCGGCATGGTCTTCGCCATTCGCGAGGGGGCCCGGCTGCTCCCGGTGCTGGCGGTGGCGGTGCCCCTGATGGTCGTCTTCCTCGCGCTCATGATGTCGCGCGTGGTGCCGCGCTTTCGGGTCATGCAGGTGAAGATCGACCGGATCACCCAGGTGCTGCGCGAGCAGATCACCGGCGTGCGGGTGATCCGCGCCTTCGTGCGCGGCGGCGACGAGCTGCGGCGCTTCGACGACGCGAACGGCGACCTCACGGCCACCACGCTCTCGGTCAACCGGCTCTTCGCGCTGATGATGCCCACGATGATGGCGATCCTCAACCTGACCACGGTGGCGGTCATGTGGTTCGGGGGGCGGCTGACGGCCGAGGGCGCGGTGTCCATCGGCAACCTGACCGCCGTGCTCTCCTACATCCTCCAGATCCTCATCGCCGTGATGATGGCCACGATGCTCGCCATCATGGTGCCGCGCGCCATGGCCAGCGCCGAGCGCATCGGGCAGGTGCTCGCTGCCGTGCCCTCCATCACCGATCCCTCCACCGCGCGCCGACCCGGTCGAGTCGACGGTCGGGTCGAGCTCGCCGACGTGCGCTTCTCCTACCCGGGCAGCGAGCGCGCGATCCTCGAGGGGCTGACCTTCGGCGTCGAGCCAGGTCAGATGAGTGCGGTGATCGGCGGCACCGGCTCGGGCAAGTCGACGCTGCTGAACCTCATCGTTCGCTTCCTGGACGTCAGTGCGGGGTCGATGCGGGTGAACGGGCTGGACGTGCGCGAACAGGCCCGCGAGGCGCTGTGGTCGTCCATCGGGCTGGTGCCCCAGGCGGCCTACCTCTTCCGCGGCACGGTGGCGAGCAACCTGCGCGTCGGTGACGAGCGCGCCAGCGACGACGACCTCTGGCGAGCGCTCACGGTCGCCCAAGCCCAGGACTTCGTCGCCGAGATGGGCGGGCTGGAGGCGCCCATCGACCAAGGGGGAACCAACGTCTCGGGGGGGCAGCGCCAGAGGCTGGCCATCGCCCGCGCCCTGGTGAAGCGTCCCGCGCTCTACCTGTTCGACGACTGCTTCTCGGCCCTCGACGCCGAGACCGACGCGCGCCTGCGCGCCGCGCTGCCCGGCTACACCGGGACGGCGAGCGTCGTGGTCGTCTCGCAGCGGGTCTCGACGATCATGGGGGCCGACCAGATCATCGTCCTGGACGAGGGCCGCATCGCCGGGGCCGGCTCGCACGGCGACCTGATGGCCTCGTGCGAGCCGTACCGGGCCATCGCGCTGTCCCAGCTGGGGCCGAGCGCGTGACGATGGGTCCCGGACCCGGTGGCGCCTGGCGCGGCGGGATGCGACCCGGCGGCGGGCCGGGGGGATCGGCGCTCGACGTGCGCCGGTCGCTGGGCCGCCTGGTGGGCCGGCTGCGCCCCGAGGGACGACCGATGCTGGCCGCCCTGGTGCTGGGTGTCGCGGCCGTCGCCGCCAACGTCAGTGGGCCCTACATCCTGGGCCGGGCCACCAACGTCCTGTTCGACGGCATCGTGAGCCGCCGCCTGCCTCGAGGGCTGACGCGCTCGCAAGCCGTGGCCCTGCTGCGCGACCACGGCGAGAGGCAGATCGCCCAGATGCTCTCGACCATGCCGCTGACCCCGGGCGTCGGGGTGAATCTGGCGCGCCTGGGGACGACGCTGGCCCTGGCGGCCGTGGCCTACCTGGTCGGGTCGGGGCTGACCTACGCGCAGGGCTACCTGATGGCGGGCGTCGCGCAGCGCTCCATGTACCGGCTGCGCCGCGACGTCGAGGAGAAGCTGGCGCGCCTGCCCCTGTCGTACTTCGACGCGCACCCCCACGGCGACGTGCTCAGCCGCGTCACCAACGACATCGACAACCTGACCACGACGATCCAGCAGGGGCTCAGCCAGCTGCTGACGTCGGCGCTGACGATCCTGGGCGTGCTGGCGATGATGCTGTGGATCTCCCCGCTGCTGGCCGCGATCAGTGTCGTGACGATCCCCGTCGCGTTCGTGCTGACGATCCTCATCGCGCGGCGGAGCCAGGCCCACTTCACCGCCCAGTGGCGTCAGACCGGCGAGCTCAACGGGATCGTCGAGGAGACCCACACCGGCCACTCCATCGTCCAGGTCTTCGGGCAGCGCGCGGCGACGTCCGCGCGATTCGACGAGGTCAACGGACGGCTCTACCGTGCGAGCTTCCGCGCGCAGTTCCTCTCGGGCATCATCCAGCCGACGATGCAGTTCGTCTCGAACCTCAACTACGTGGGGATCGCGGTGATCGGCGGCTACCGCGTGGCCTCGGGCCTGCTGTCGCTGGGTGACGTGACGGCCTTCATCCAGTACACGCGCCAGTTCACGATGCCCATCACCCAGATCGCCGGGCAGATGAACACCCTGCAGTCGGGCCTGGCCTCGGCCGAGCGCGTCTTCGAGTTCCTCGACGCGCCCGAGGAGGCGACCGACGCCCCCGCCCCACCACCGGAGCCGGGCCACGGCGCCCTGGCCCTGCGGGCCATCAGCTTTCGCTACGACCCCGAGGTGCCGCTGATCGAGGACCTGTCCTTGGAGGTGGCCCCGGGGGAGACGGTCGCGATCGTCGGGCCGACCGGTGCGGGCAAGACCACGCTGGTCAACCTGCTGGTGCGCTTCTACGAGATCGACGGCGGCCAGATCCTCCTGGACGGGCGCGACTACCGGGACCTCACGCGTGACGAGGTGCGGGGGCACTTCGCGATGGTGCTCCAGGAGCCGTGGCTGTTCGCGGGGACCGTCCGCGAGAACATCGCGTACGGCCGGCCCGGGGCGACCGAGGAGGAGATCGTGGCTGCGGCCCGCGCGGCGCACGTGGACGCCTTCGTGCGCACGATGCCCGAGGGGTACGACACGGTGCTCGGCGACGACAGCGCCAACGTGTCGGCCGGCCAGCGCCAGCTGCTCACCATCGCGCGGGCGTTCCTGGCCGACCCCGACGTGCTCATCCTCGACGAGGCGACCAGCAGCGTCGACACGCGCACCGAGGTGCTGATCCAGCACGCCATGGCGTCGCTGCGCGAGGGTCGCACCAGCTTCGTGATCGCCCACCGCCTCTCGACCATCCGCGACGCTCACCTGATCGTGGTGATGGAGCACGGCCGCGTCGTCGAGCAGGGGGACCACGCCACCTTGCTCGCGGCCGGGGGCGCCTACCACCGGCTCTACGCGAGCCAGTTCGCGGGAGCCGCGAACCCGTCCTAGCGCGTCGTCGCCCCGCGGTGGCTCGCGGGTCGGCGCGACGCGCGATGGCGTGCCCCTGCGGCGGTGCGGATGTTGTGCGCCTCGCGCCCGCGGGGCCCGCGAACCTCGTCGAAGGTGATGCGCTCGCCGGCGGCCAGCGTGCGCCCACCGGTCTGGCTCAGCCGCGAGACGTGGAGGAAGAGGTCGTCACCCGCGTCGTCGGACGCGAAGCCGAAGCCGCGCGCACCGTTGAAGAAGGTCACCACGGCCTCTCCCGCCCGCCGCCCCGCCCGGTCGCGCGCGGGAGCGTCGTTCGAGCGGCGCCGCGGGCGGTCCGGTGCGGTCCGGTGCGGGGGAGTGGGCGTCGCGCTCGCCACCGACGCCGCGGGAACCTCGGGCGCGGTCGGCGCGATCGGGGGGCGACGCGGGGTCGGAGCCTCGGTCCGCGGTGCGACGGGACCCGACAGGCCCAGGGCCCGCTGCAGGCGGCCCACGGCCGCGACCACGTCGTCGGCGACGAGAGTGATCACCGTGCCACTGGCTCCCGCGCGCCCGGTGCGGCCCGAGCGGTGGATGTAGTCCTCGGGCGTCGTGGGGGGATCGAAGTGCACGACGACGGGCAGGTCCTCGATGTGGATCCCTCGCGCCGCGACGTCGGTGGCGACCAGCGCGCGCACCTTGCCCTGGGCCATCATCGCCAGCGCACGGTCGCGCTGGGCCTGGCTGCGGTCGCCGTGGAGGGCGGCCGCATCGACGCCGCGCGAGCCCAGCTGCTTGGCCAGCCGGTCGGCGCCGTGCTTGGTGCGGGTGAAGACGATCGCGCGCCCGTGCTCGTTGAGGATGTCGACGATGGCGTCGACGCGCGCCTCGCGCGCCGTGCGCCAGAAGACGTGCTCGACCTGGTCGGGTGCGCTCTCGGCCACCACGTCGTGGACGGCGGCGTCGCGGGTGAAGCGCTGCACCAGCTTGGTGACCTCGGGACCCATGGTCGCCGAGAACAGCAGGGTGGTGCGCTCCGCCGGGGTGAGCGCCAGGATCCTCGTCACCGCCGGCAGGAACCCCATGTCGGCCATGCGGTCGGCCTCGTCGACGACGACCGTGTCCACCTCGGACAGGGAGAGGGCCCCCTGGGCGAGCAGGTCCTCGAGGCGTCCGGGGCAGGCGACGACGACGTCGACGCCACTGGCCAGGGATCGACGGGTGCGGCTGTAGGGAGTGCCCCCGAAGATGCTGATGATGCGTCGCCCGTCGGCGACCAGCGCCGCGAGCTCGCGTTGGATCTGGGCCGCGAGCTCGCGCGTGGGCGTCAGGACCAGCGCGCGGGGACGGTGCGGCGAGGCGGGTCGCAGCCGCGCCAGGAGGGGGAGCCCGAACGCCAGGGTCTTGCCCGAGCCGGTCGAGGCTTGACCCACGACGTCGCGGCCGGCCAGGGCGTCGGGGATCGCGACCTCCTGGATGGGGAAGGCCTCGGTGATCCCGCGGTTGGTGAGCCGGGCGACCAGGTGGGCGGGCACGCCGAGATCGGCGAAGGTGGGGGGCATCGTGACTCCTCTGTGGTGAAACCAACTCGAGGTGTCTACGAATCGGCCTCCGTCGCACGCGCGACGAGATAGTCCGTCCAGGTTAGCAGGTCGGGCGCCGAGCCGGCGCGGGTCACCCGAGCTCGCGCCGTGCCGCAGTGCGAACCGCCGCAGCCACCCGCTCGAGCGTGGGTGTCGAGCGTCGCGGCTGCGCCCAGTAGAGGGCGACGTCCACCGCGCCCTCGGGGTCGAGGACGGTCAGGCAGCCCTTCGGCAGGTCTCGCGCCTGGAGGTCGGGGACCATCCCCCAGCCCATGCCGAGCCGGACCGCCGTCACGAACGCCTCGGAGCTCGGCACGTAGTGGCGCGGCGGAAGCGGGGGGACCCCGACGCGCAACTCGAGGAAGCGGTCCTGGAGCCGGTCGTCGCGGTCGTAGTTCACGACCGGTGCGGTCGCGAGGGCCGCGCGTTCGACCCCGTCGGGGAAGTGTCGGCGCGCGAAGTCCGGCGCCGCGCACGCGTGGTAGCGCATCGTGCCCAACGGCTCGACCCGGCACCCCGGGACCGGGTCGGGCGAGGCGGTGACGGCGGCCCACACGAGTCCCTCGCGCAGGAGGTCCGCGGTGCGATCCTGGTCCTCGCGGTGCAGTGCGACGACGACGTCCGCGAGACCGGCGAGCGCGGGCAGCAGCCAGGTGGCCAGGCTGTCGGCGTTGACCGCGAGCGGGACCGTGACAGCGCCCGCGGGCGTATCGACGCTGAGCGCGTGGATCGCGTCCGCCGCGATCGCCTCCATCTGGCGCGCCGCGCGTACGAGGATCGCCCCCGAGGGCGTGGCGCGCACCGGCCGACCACGGGTCACGAGGACACGTCCGACGGCCAACTCGAGTGCGCGAATGCGCTGGCTGATGGCCGAGGGCGTCACGTGCAGCTGGCGCGCGGCCGCATCGAAGGAGCCCTCGGTGACGACCGCCCCGAGCGCCGCCAGGCGCTCCCTGTCGAGATCCATCATTAGCAACACTAATGCAACACGAAATTACTGAAAGACATCTGCATCTTGCGGCCGCCACGGGTAGGGTCCCGCCGTGCTCTCCCGTGCCGCAGGGGCGGCCTTCGTCTCGGGTTTCGCCCTGCAGCTCTCCCTCATCGTGGCCATCGGGCCCCAGAACCTGTTCGTCGTGCGCCAAGGCATCGCGCGAAAGGGGGTGGGCATCGCGGTGGGGATCTGCGCTGCCTCCGACGTCGCGCTCATTGCGGTCGGGGTCCTGGGCGGGGCGGCGGTCCTGGGAACCCACCGGGGCGTGATCGACGCGGTGCGTCTCGTGGGCGCGGCGTTCCTCGCGCTCACCGCACTGGCGGCGCTTCGTCGTGCCCGTCGCGGCGCAGCGAGCTCGGCGGTGGGCGCCACGTCGGCCTCGACGACCGGGATCGCCGCCGCCGCGCTGGCCTTCACGTGGCTCAATCCCGCCGCGTACCTCGACACGGT
>JAKANY010000027.1 GCA_021823525.1 Actinomycetes bacterium | reverse complement strand
CGTACGAGGCCTGCCACTCGGGGCTGCCCCAGTAGTCGCGCTGGGCGAGCTTGATGAGCGCGGCGCCCGCGACCACCGTCGTCGCCTGCGAGCAGGACCGTGGTGCGTAGGGACCGCTCGGCGGATTAGCGATGACGGGCAACCCTTCCGGGTAGTCCGCCGCGTAGGGGCAAAGCGCACACTGGAGCTTTCCCGCCCGGCCCGCGCAGATGTACTGCGCCTTCGCCTGATCCTTGGCGCCCTCGGGAGCCCCCTGGTTGCGCACCGAGGCATACTGCTGGCGCTCGGCGATCAAAGCGTTGAAGCGCTCGATCTCGGCGACCTTGCGAGCATGCACGAGGCGCTCGCCCTCGCTCGCGTCGGCGCGTAACTCGCCCACGCTCAGTTGTGCGGTCCGGGTGATCCGTCGTAGATGCTCGGGAGTCCTCTCGCAGTGCGGTATCCCACCGAGCAGTAGCACGCCGTTGGCGTCGCGGGGACCGTGGTCGGCCGGGTGGATGTCCTGGACCTGCGCCAGGCCCAGGGCGTGAAGGGGCTCGGCCCCATCCTTGGGCTTCGTGCTCGCGCCCGACGTGGAGGTCTTCGCGTCGCGCCGCCCGCCAGAGCTTGCGCTTGCCGTAGACGGAGTCGTTGTCCTTCCACAGGTCGAGGAGCTTCGGGCCGAGCTCGTGGTCGCGCCGTTCGCGAGCCGAGGGCGGCCGGGTCTTGGCGGCGTAGTAGGTGGCGGGGGCGACCTGGAGCGTCTCGCAGATCGGCTCGACCCCCCACCTGCGCCCACCGGTCTTAGAGTCCCGGTGGGCGTCGACGAAGGCGACCTCGTCACGTGACGCTCGTCAGAGTCGATTCCGGGCGACGTCGTCTCTCATCGCCCTCGGCGAAGGTGGGGCGGCCAGGCAGGAGCGGGGCTCCGGTCCGCGGCGCCGAGACGGGGAGCGACCTCTGTCGTCGCCGCGGCGCAGCACCCCCGTAGGGTGGAGAACGATCCCGATCCAGGAGGCCACCATGCCCGTCCCCCGTCGCACTCTCGGAACTGGAGCCGCCGCTCTCGAGGTCTCTGCCCAGGGCCTCGGCTGCATGGGGATGTCCGAGTTCTACGGCACCGGCGACGACCGAGGGTCGATCGCGGTGATCCACGCCGCCCTCGACGCCGGGGTCGACTTCCTGGACACCGCCGATATGTACGGACCCTTCACCAACGAGCGCCTCGTGGGCCAGGCCATCGCCGGCCGCCGCGACGAGGTGGTCCTGGCGACCAAGTTCGGCAACGAGCGGCGGGAGGACGGCAGTCGGGTGGGCGTCAACGGCCGGCCCGACTACGTGCGCCGCGCCTGCGACGCGAGCCTGCAGCGCCTCGGCATCGAGCACATCGACCTCTACTACCAGCACCGCGTCGACAGCAGCGTCCCGATCGAGGAGACCTGGGGCGCCCTCGACGAGCTCGTGGCGGCGGGCAAGGTGCGGCGCCTCGGCATCAGCGAGGCGTCGCCCGAGACGATCCGCCGGGCCCACGCGGTCCACCCGATCACCGCGCTGCAGACGGAGTGGTCGCTGTGGACGCGCGAGGTCGAGGACAATGGCGTGCTGGCGACCGTGCGCGCGCTCGGCATCGGCTTCGTGCCCTACTCGCCCCTCGGCCGCGGGTTCCTCTCGGGTGCCATCCGCACCGTCGACGACTTCGAGCCGACCGACTTCCGTCGCCACTCCCCTCGATTCCAAGGCGAGAACTTCGCGAAGAACCTCGAGCTGGTCGACCGGGTGCGGGAGGTCGCCGCCACGCGCGGCGTGACGGCGAGCCAGCTGGCACTCGCGTGGGTCCTCGCCCAGGGCCCCGACGTCGTGCCGATCCCGGGCACCAAGCGACTCGCCTACCTCGAGGAGAACCTCGGCGCCCTGGACGTGGTCCTGAGCGCCGCGGACCTCGCGGCCCTCGACGCAGCCGCCCCGATCGGGGCGGCTGCGGGCGCGCGCTACGCCGACATGTCCACGGTCAACCGCTAGGACGCCCCACACTCCCACGAGGACCGTCGAGCTCGCCGCTGGAAGCGAGCCGCGCTCGAGGGGTGCGGGCTCTCGTGACCCGCGGCACCTCGAGGCTCGAACGGGCGATGGCCGAGGCCCGAGGCCGGGCGGGCGCACGGGTCGTCGTCTCGAGCCGCGGCCGCGGCCGTGCCGCGAGCGTGGCGGGGGAGATCGGCGCCGGGGCCCGGGGCTGGCGCCGATCTCGACCAGGCGTGGCGCCGGTGATGAACGGGATCTGCGCTCCATCGTCCAGCGAACGGGCGCGTGCTCGTGAGCGAGGGACGGGCGCGCGGGCGTCGCGGCCGGTGGCGCCACCCGTGCCGCGAGCGCCTGGTGCGATGCGCGAAGGGCGGCGCACCCGGCGGATTTCGCACACCGCCACCGGGCAGCGATGTCGGGGCTAGCGCGGGGTCCCGAACTCCCGCGTCGCTTGGACCTCGGCGACTTGGATGCGGTACCACGAGTAGAGGTGGTCGCGCCCGGCGCGTTGGGCCTCACGGTGGTCCGGGTGCTGGCGCCACGCGTCGTGGCTGGCCTGATCGGCGAAGGTGACGACGGTGACCCTCTCGCCGTCGGCGGCCTCGAAGGTCTTCGCGTCGACGAAGCCCGGCATGGCGCGGGCCAGCTCCAGGGTGCGTGCCGCGAGGGGGCCGTACTCCTCCTCGACGCCGACGTGAAGGCGGCTGCGAAAGACGGTGACGATCTCGGGCGGCATGCGCCCATGATGGCAGGGGCCCCGCCGCCTCTGGGCGCCATGGCGAGACGCCACGCGCTGGGGAGCGAGCCGACGCTGGCTACGATCGCCACTGGGCACACCGTCGAGGAGTCGCTTCCCCCGACGTTCGCCGGAGAGGGAGATCGTCGTGCGAGGATCGCTGGCCCGGGCTGTCGCGGGGTCACGACGAGGTCGCGTGTTCGCGTCACTGGCCTTCGCCGCGGGCCTCGCCGGAGTGGCCGCGCCGTCGCCGCCGGTAGGCGCGGCGGCGCCCCGGGACGCGGCACTCACCACCGTCTCGGGTCGTGACCACCCGTGCCGCGTCGGCCAGCTGGTCGCGACGCCCGGGGTCTCGCCGGCCTCGGCGGCGGTGACCAACGCCGCGGTCATCGTCTTTCGCAATGTGAGCGCCCGGGCCTGCACCCTCCACGGGTACGCGCACGTCGTGGCCATGGCGGCGCGAGGGACGCCGCGCGCGGTGGCCCGTGATGAGCGCGACGGCTACCTCGGCGGGTGGATGGGATTCCGCCGCGGGGTCGCGCTCCCCCCTCCCACGGTGACCCTTCGTGCCCGCGGAGGTGAGGCCTCCGAGATGGTCCAGGTGACGGGCGGCATCGGCTGCCCGGTGATCGCGGTCCTGTGGGTCACGATCCCCGGCGGGCGCGAAGCCGTGCGCGTCGCCGCCCAGATGATGGCCTGCCTGCGCTTCGGCGCCTCGGTCAACCCGATCGTCCCCGGCGCGACGGGCAGCGCCCGCTAGGGCCGCTGCCGCAGGCGTGCGGCGCGCGGACCCCTACGCCGCACGCGCGTCGGCCGTCACGACCCCGACCACCGCCCGCACCACGAGGGGGCTCGTCGTCACCACGCCGAGCTCGCGGTTGTAGGTGAGCGATGCGTACGAGAAGTTCTCGCTGCCCACGAAGGCGACGCCGCGCGCGCCCGCGCAGTCCACGCAGATCACCTTGGCGTGGATGTACAGGCCCGACGGCGAGAGCGTGTGCACGTGCACGCCGGCGCTGGCCAACTCGCGCAGCGCGCTGTCCCACTCGGCCTGCGCGGTCATCACGACGGTCACGGCGACTCCCCGGCGGGCTGCGGCGGCCAGGGCGTCCTCGATCTCGTAGGAGCGCATCTCCTCGTTCTCGATCAGCAGCGAACGCCGCGCGCTGTCGATGAGTCCGACCAGCGCGGCCTGGGACCCGGGGCTCCACACCAGCCCGCCCACGCTCGCCGGCCGGCCCGGGTGACCCGTGACGTCGCGCCCGAACACGCTCTCGATGGTCGCGACGGCGGAGGGCGCGACGTCCTCGACCCACACGTCGCGCGTCGAGCTGTACCACTGGCTGGTCAGGTTCCCGGTGCCGATGTAGGCCCGCGCGTGGTCGACGACCACGTACTTGGCGTGGAAGATCTGGCCCGATGGCGCCCAGGCCACGTAGACGTGGCCGGCGCGCAGCGCGGCCGCCGCGGCGGCGTTCGCCGACGCGCCGTGGTACGCAGAATCGAGCAGCACCCGCACGGCGACGTGCCGCTGCGCGGCGGCGACGAGATCGTGCTCGACGAGCGGGTCGTTGAGCTCGTACATCGACATGTCGATGCTCGAGCGCGCGCCCACGAGAGCGGCGTCGAGGAACCCGAGGCCCGCCGCGGGCTCGACCCACACACCCACGATCGGCGTCGTGGCGGGCGCCGCCGACGCCCGCGCGGCGAGCGTCAGCGTGCCGGCCACCGTGGTCAGCGCGCTCAGCGCGATCCCTACGAGTCGTCGCATGGGACACCTCCCTCCAGCGGGCGACCGGTTCGCCGACCCGGCGCCGACCGTACCGCGACCCCGTCACGTCGCGCGGCGGCGCGGCCCTGGTCTACTCCAGGTGCCGGACCAGGCGCGCCGGCTCGCCTCCCGCGAGCAGGAACCCCAGGGTCCCCGCGAGGGCCGGGAGGCCGACGAAGAGCACGACGAGGTTGATCGCGGGCACCTGGGTCAGCTCGCGGACCAGACCCCCACCGAGCGGCTGGGCGCGCAGCACCGCGGCCACCGCCACGTAGGCGCCGAGCGAGCCGAGGACCGCCCCGAGCAGGGCGAGCAGACCCGCGACCACGGCGGCCACCCCCCGCCGCGTCGCCGGGCTCGCGCCGAGAGTCGCCAGGACGCGACGGTCCTCGACGGTCTCGCCGCGCATCAGTCCCAGCGCCGCGAGGACCAGGGCCAGAGCCAGGGCCAGGGCGGCCCCGGTCGCCCACCCGGTGACCTGCGCCGAGGTCGGCATGCTCGATGCGGTCTCCACCGTCAGACCAGCGACCGCAGCGCTCTGGCGCAGCTCGACGACCTGTGCGGCCGTCAGCGGCGCGGCCGTCGTCAGCAGCCACCCCGCGGACGTGGGCATCAGGTGCAGCGACGACACCGCGTGCTCGGTGAGGTCGGTGTTGGGTGCCGACGTCCCCGACGGGAGCGCGCTCAGGGTCTGGATCGTCGGTGCGACGACCGGCCGCCGCGACGAGACGACCAGGGCCAGGTGCGCCACGCCTGCCAGGCCGGGGCGCATCGTGATGACGAGCGTCGAGGGCTCGATCGAGGAGGGAGCGATGCCAAAGGTGCGCAGCAGGGCCGGCGTCGCCACGAAGATCGGTCCCGACCAGTTCCGCCCGGGCGCCTGGTGGACCAGCGTCGCCGACGTCGTCTCGAGGGGGAGCACGGTCGCCGACACGGCGTGCGCCATCGCGGCCACCATCACCCCCGCCTGCTGCGCGCTCGGGGGGGCGCTACGAGGCGCCCAGGCGACGACGACCTCGGTGTGCGAGAGGTTCGGGCCGATGTAGTCGAGGGGGTCGGCGTAGCGCGCGCTCGCCGCCACCATCACGATCATGGCCGTCATCACCCCGATGCTGACGGCGGCCAGCGTCGAGGCGCTGCGCGCGCGGTAGCGCGTGAGGTCGCGAATGGCCAGGCGCGCGCTCAGGGGCGCGCGGCGACCGAGGATGCCCAGCGAGGCGATCAGGGTCGGGGCGAGCAGGACCAGTCCCGTCATCAGGGCGACGAAGCCCACGAGCACCAGGAGCAGGCTCGCGCCCGCGCGTCCCGCGGCGTAGCCCAGGAGTGCGAACCCGACGACCATGGCGACGACCCCGGGTGCCGCTGAGCGCGTGACCGGCCGCGGCGCAGGCGGCCGCCCCTCCAGGGCGCGCACGATCGGCTGGCGCGCCACCTCGCGCGCGGGGCGCAGCGAGGCGACGATCGGCGTGAGCAGGGCCAGGGCGAGGCCGACCCCGACGGCCCCCAGGGGCAGGTTCCCCAGCGCGATGCGGTGGTGGCTGGTGGACTCGAGGTGCGGCCGGTAGAGGGCCCACAGCCCGAAGCCGGTGAGCCCGCCGACGACGACGCCGACGATCCCGACCAGCGCCCCGTTGGTGAGCACGACCTGGCGCACGCGCGCGACGGGCGCGCCCACCGACGCCAGCAGCCCGAGCGCGCGCTGGCGACGCTGGGCGACGGTCGCGAACGCGGCGACCGACACCATGCCGATCAGGGTGAGGCCGAGGGCCGCGGCGAGGTCCACCAGCAGGGCGGCCGACGTCCCACCGCCCCGGCTCCCGGTGCTCACCAGGGCCCGCAGCCCGGGGGGAAGGCGCGCCGGGGAGCGGTCGAAGAGCACGGTGAGGCCCGTGGGGTGCGCGAGCTGGCCCGGTGCGACCAGGGCGAAGGCATCGAGGAGGCTCGTCGGGTTCTCGACGATACCCACGACCCGTCGTGCGCCGCCCGGGCCGTGCCACCACGAGCCCCGTCCGAGTCCGAGCTCCTGGGCGGCGACGGGACTGAGGGCCACCTGACGAGGTCCCGTCGGGTAGCGGCCGGCCTGCAGCGCGAGGAGCGGTCCGCTGTAGCGACCCCGGGGACTCTCGGCGCGCACGTCGAGGACCTGGGTCGTCCCCGGGACGCGCCACGAGCGGTGGGCGACCACCTCGACGGGCCCGACGCTCCTGGTGAGCGTGCGCAGCTCCGCGGCGAGGCGGGGACCCGTCGGCAGCTGCATCGCGAAGCGGGCGTCACCCACGCCCGAGGTGGAGGGCGGGGCCGCGTTGGTCGCCGCGGCCGCCATCACGACCATCGCGGCGACCACCAGGCCGAGCAAGGCCATCACGAGCAGCTGCTGGCGCCATTCGCGCCGGAACAGGCGCCACGTCCAGTGCCGCACCGCCCGACGGCCCGCGCGCGCGTGCGGCGCGGTCATCGCGCCTCGGCGCGCTCGGGCGCGTCGAGGCGTCCGTCACGCAGGCGCACCACCCGGTCCGCCAGGAGCGCGAGGTGCTCGTCGTGAGTGACGACCACCGCCGCGACGCCCCGGTGGCACGCGGCGCGGATCTGGGACATCACCGCCTCGGCGTTGTGCGAGTCGAGTGCGCCCGAGGGCTCGTCGGCGAGCACCAGGTGGCGCTCCCCCACGACCGCCCGCGCGATGGCCACGCGCTGGCGCTCCCCGCCCGACAGCTCGTCGGGGAAGCGGTCGGCCTTCGTCTCGAGCCCCATCGTGGCCAGGGCCTCTCGCGCCTCCGCCCGTGCCCGGCGAGCGGCCAGCCCGTCGAGCTCGAGAGGCAGCGACACGTTCTCGGCCGCGCTCAGGCCCGGTAGGAGGTTGAAGTCCTGGAACACGAAGCCGATCGTCGAGCGTCGCAGCCGCGCCAGCTCAGCGCGCGACCGATCCGCCAGGGCGACCCCATCGATGCGGACCTCCCCGGCACTGGGCCGCTCGAGCGAGCCGGCGATGGTCAGGAGGGTCGACTTGCCCGAACCGCTCGGCCCCATGACCGCGACCATCTCGCCCCGCGAGACGCTCAGCGACACATCGTCGAGCGCCAGCACCCGGAGGGCGCCCTCGCCGTAGTGCCGGCTGACGCGCACAAGCTCGAGGGTCGGCGCCGCGGCGGGGTTCACGGCCTCACCCTAGGGTTGGCCCTGGCGTCGAGCCATGCGGGTGACCCCCCGGGGCGCCGCGCCGCACCAGCGTGCGCATCGGGGATGCCCCGGAGTGCGCTGGGCTAGGCGCCCCTCGTCCCGACCAGGGCCGCGCGCAGCTGGTCGAGGGTCGGGCTGCCGGCCAGGCCCTCGGGCGTGGCGTAGATCCGGCACGACATCCCGACGCTCCCGCTCGGGTCGGCGAAGGGGTCGGCGCCGTCGATGCGAATCGTCGGCGAGCCACGAAAGTCGAGCTCCTGGGCCTCTTCGAGGCTGCGCACCTCGCGCCGCTCGACCACGAAGCCCAGCTCCTCGCTCAGGGTCGCCAGGAGCCCGTCGGTCACGCGCCAGTTGGGGCAGTCATCGAAGTAGAGCAACTCGACACGCATAGCCGTCCCGTCCTCCCGGCCCGCTCTTCGGGGGCCAGGGAGCACCGTAGCGTCTGGTGGGCGTATCAGCGCGGCGCGGCGAGCGCGTCTCCCGGGAGGTGTGCCGCTTCGAGCGCGAGGAGCGCGCGCTTGGCCGGCAGGCCGCCCGCGTAGCCCCCCAGGGAGCCGTCCCCACGCAGGACCCGGTGGCACGGCACCACGATGACCAGGGGGTTCGCGCCCAGCGCGTTGCCCACGGCGCGACTGGCGCGCGGGGCGCCGATGGCCGTGGCGAGTGCGTGGTACGTGGTCGTCGCGCCGTAGGGGACCCGCGCGAGCGCCGCGAGCACCGTACGCGCGAAGGGCGTGGCGGAGACCGCGCTGGTCGCCAGGTCGAAGCCGCGGCGCGTGCCCGCGACGTACTCGTCGATCTGGCGGCGCACGTCGTCGAGGCGCGCGGGCTGGCGCAGCACGCGCGGCGAGACCGTCCGCGCGAGGCGCTCGGCGACCTGCGCCTCGGGGTCGTAGCTGCAGGCCACCAGCGATCCCGCGGCGTCCACCGCCACGACCAGGCGGCCCAGCGACGTGTCGTGGAGCGCGTAGGCGACGTCGCTCGCCGGGAGCGCGGGCGGGTGCAGCGTCGCGTCGAGTCGGGCCAGGGCGGTGTCGAAGCGGTTCATGGGACCTCCGGGGAGAACGCGTCGCCGAGGGCGACGCGCAGCGAGGCCAGCGCGTCGCTCACCAGGCGCCGGCTGGCGGCCGGCGTGGTGGCCAGCGCCACCGCGACCTCACGGTGGGCCAGCCCACCCACGTAGTGCAGCAGCACCGCGAGCCGCTGGCGCTCGGGCAGCGCCGCGACGCCGGCCCAGAGCTCCTCGTCGGGCAGCTCGGCCGACGGCGCGGCGACCGGCGCGGCGGCGTCCACGTCGGCCCGGCGCCCCGCGGTGCGCCCGGTGGCGCGCTGCGCGTCGATCGCCGTGCGTGCCGTGATGGTCAGCAGCCAGCTGCGCAAGTTGCGTGCGTGCGCCAGCGTCGGGTACGCCGCCAGCGCGCGGACCCAGGCCTCCTGGGCGACGTCGTTGCCCTCGCGCGGGCCGGCGATCGAGGCGGCCAGGCGCGCCACGTCGCGCCAGTGGTCGTCCACCAGCTGCTGGAAGGGAGGCAGGCCCACGGACATAGAACGCTAGAGCCCCGCGTGCTGTGAGGGGGCGGGTCACCGCCGCGTGGCAGACTGAGCGGATCTCGCGGCGCGGTCCACGGGGGACCGTCGCAGCCCGAGGCAAGGAGGCAGGTCGTGGCGCGCATCGCGGGTCGCTCGGCCTCCGAGACCCGGTCCCACATCCTGGGGGCCACCATCGAGCTGCTCGATGAGCGCGACAGCCACGAGATCCGCGTCACCGACATCGCCCGGCGCGCCAGCGTGGGCGTCCCGACCATCTACTACCACTTCAGCTCGCGCGAGGTCCTGCTCGCCGAGGCCCAGGTCGCGAACTTCTTCCGCCTCCTGCGCGGGCGCAGCGGCCACGTCGCGGCGATCGGCGACGCCGTCGCGCGCGGCGACCACGCGGCCTTCGTCGCCGCGTACCACGACTACCACACCGAGATCAGCTCACCCGCGTCCACCGAGCGCATGTGGCAGCTCGCGCGCACGCTGATCGACATCCACGTCGATCCCCTGGCCCGCGAGCGCTACATCGAGGAGCACGACGAGTCCCTGCGCCGGCGCCGGGCGATCTTCGTGCGAGCCCAGGAGCTCGGGTGGATCGACCCCGCGATCGATCCCACGGCCTACATCCAGGTCTCGGGCGCCCTCATCCTGGGTCGCATCCTGCTCGACGGCTCGCGGTTGGACGTGGACCCCGAGACCATCGCGAGCACGCTGTGGTCGTGGATCGCGCCGTGCCGCGAACCTACGCCCGACGAGCCGTGACGACGATGCTCCGGTAGGGCAGGGCCAGGGGATCGGGCAGCTCGGCGAGCGTGGCCGCCACCTCGCCGAGCAGCGCGGCACGGTCCTCGTCACCCAGGAGGGTGACGTAGCTCGTGGTGGCGACGCGCGCCACCAGCGCGTCGGCGGGCAGCCGCTCCAGCCAGGGCAGGTCGTGGCGCACCACGCGGCGAAACGGGCCGCGCGCGACGATCCCCGCCCAGTCGGCGCTGCCGTCGAAGGGGCGATTCTGGTCCCAGCGCATCGCGTGGGTCAGGCGGCGGACCCACACCCACGACTCGTCGCGTTCGTTCCACACCAGGCCGAGGCCCCCGCCGGGCCGCAGCACGCGGGCGATCTCGGCCAGGGCCCGCGGCGCGTCGAACCAGTGGAAGGCCTGGGCCACCACGACCGCGTCGGCCCACCCGTCCTCGACGGGGATGGCGTCGTCGCGGCCCTCGCGCACCGAGATCTCGGGGCTCGCCGACGCCAGCGCCTCGCGCATCGACGCGGAGGGCTCGACGGCCAGGACCTCCCCGACGTAGGGCGCGAGCAGCCGCGTGAAGATCCCGGTGCCCGCCCCCAGGTCGATGACGCGGCTGCGCGCGCCGAGCTCGAGGTCCGCCACGATGCGCTCGACGGCGGCCAGCGGGTAGGAGGGTCGCGCCGCGTCGTAGTGCGAGCCCTCGGCGAACCCCTCGCCGGCCCAGTGCGCGCGGTCGCTCACCGGCGCTCCTCGAAGAAGGCGCGCAGGCGGGCGGCCGCGCCGTCCTCGCCCACGCCGTAGTCAACGGGCACCTCGTGGAGCAGGCGCGGGTCGCTCAGCAGGTTGTAGCGCGATCCAACGGCCCCGGCCTTCTCGTCGAGCGCCCCGATGACCAGCCGACCCACGCGGGCGCTGAGCAGCGCCCCCGCGCACATCGCGCAGGGCTCGAGGGTCACGTAGACGGTCGCGTCGTCGAGCCGCCAGCGGCCCAGGCGCCGCGCCGCGTCGCGCAGGGCGACGATCTCGGCGTGCGCGGTCGGGTCGCGATCGACCTCGCGCCGGTTCTCGCCCTCGCCCACGATCGCGCCGTCGACCACGACCACGCAGCCCACGGGAACGTCCCCGTGGGCCGGGGCCCGGTCGGCCCAGGCCAGCGCGTGAGCCATGAGCGCCTCGTCATCCGCCACGCCTCGACGCTAGCCAAGACCGCGCGGCGCGCGCGAAGCGCGTCCCCGGGCCCGGGGAGTCCGCGACCCCGTCGGGGACCCGCGCCGAGAGGACCCGCCGACCCCGAGGGCTAGACTCGCGGACGGAGGGGTGCGAGAGCGGCCGAATCGGGCAGTCTCGAAAACTGCTGTGTCTACGGGCACCGTGGGTTCAAATCCCACCTCCTCCGCTCCGCACACGGGTGGCCCTCGGCCACCCGTGTGCCGTGGGGCACCCCGGGGGCTGAGGGGTACGCTGGCACCACCGGACCAAGCAGAGGAGTCGTGGTGTCGTCAACCCAGCCATCGATCGGAACCGAGCGCAAGGTCGTCACCGAGTTGCCCGGACCCAAGTCGCGCGCCCTCCACGAGCGCCGCCGCCAAGTGGTCTCGACCGGCCTGTCCACGGGGTTCCCCGTCTACATCGAGCGCGGCGAGGGCGCCATCCTGCTCGACGTGGACGGCAACCAGCTCCTCGACCTGGGCTCGGGGATCGCGGTCACCTCGATCGGGCACGCCGTACCAGCCGTGATCGAGGCCGTGAGCGCGCAGGTCGCCGACTTCACCCACACCTGCTTCATGGTCGTGCCCTACGAGGAGTACGTCGAGGTCTGCGAGGAGCTGGCGGCGCTGACCCCCGGCGACTTCGCCAAGACGACCGCCCTGTTCAACTCGGGAGCCGAGGCCGTGGAGAACGCGGTCAAGGTGGCTCGCCTGGCCACCGGGCGCCAGGCCATCGTCGTGTTCGACCACGCCTACCACGGGCGCACGAACCTCACCATGGCCCTCACGGCCAAGAACATGCCCTACAAGGAGCACTTCGGTCCCTTCGCCCCCGAGATCTACCGCGTCCCGATGAGCTACCCGTTCCGCGACGGCCTGAGCGGCCCGGACGCCGCGGCGCGCGCGATCGCCGAGATCGAGTCTCAGGTCGGCGCGCACAACGTGGCGGCTCTCCTGATCGAGCCCATCCAGGGCGAGGGCGGCTTCGTGGTGCCCGCCGACGGCTTCCTGCCGGCGCTGTCGGCGTGGGCCCAGGCCAACGGCGTCGTGTTCATCGCCGACGAGATCCAGGCGGGCTTCTGCCGCACCGGCGACTGGTTCGCCGTCAATCACGAGGGCGTGATCCCCGACCTGGTCACCACGGCCAAGGGCCTCGCGGGCGGGCTGCCCCTGGCGGCCGTGACCGGGCGCGCCGAGCTGATGAACGCGGTCCACGAGGGCGGTCTGGGCGGCACCTACGGCGGCAACCCGGTCGCCGCCGCGGCGGCCCTGGCCACCATCCGCACGATGCGCGAGCTCGACCTGCCGGCCAAGGCCCGCGCCATCGGCGCGGTGCTCACCGAGCGCCTCACGGCGCTGGCGGCCGAGTCCCCGATCGTTGGCGACGTGCGCGGCCGCGGGGCCATGATGGCCATCGAGCTGGTCACGCCGGGCACCACCGAGCCCAACGCCGCGGCCGCCAAGGCGATCGTCACCTACTGCAACCAGCACGGCGTGCTGGCCCTGGCGTGCGGCACCTACGGCAACGTCATTCGCCTGCTGCCGCCGCTGGTCATCACCGACGCGCAGCTCGCCGACGGGCTAGACGTGCTCGCCGAGGCGGTGCGCGCCGCGGGCTGATCAGGAGACGCACGACTGCGTCGAGACCGCCGTCTGGCCCGTGAGACTCGCGAGCGCTTGGCGCACCAGCCCCACGGGCGTGGCGTAGCCCAGCAGCGGCTCGGCGACCGAGCGCGACACGACCACGCCCACGACGCTCCCGCCCTCGAGGACGGGGCTGCCCGAGCTGCCCGGCTGGATGTGCGCGGCCAGCACCAGCAGGGTGCGCTGGACCAGGGCCTGGTTGTAGATGTCACGGCCCTGCGCGCGCACCTGGCCGAGCAGCACCGCGGGGCTGAGGGTCCGCGTCGCGTCCTGCGGGTAGCCCACCACGGTCGCCCGCGCGTCCACGGCAGGGGTGCCACCGCCGAGCGTCAGGGGCGCGGGCAGGGCGCCGGACACGTGCAGGATCGCCACGTCGGCACGCGGGTCGAAGTAGACGACGCTCGCGCGCTGGCCGCCCACGCGGATGTCGTGGGCTCCAGCCACGACGTGGGCGTCGGTGACGACGTCGTGGGCCGAGACGACGAACCCGGTGCCCTCGTGCCCGATCGGGCACCCCTGGGTCGCGAGCACCTTGAGCACGCCGGGCGGGCTGGCGACGTCGGCGCGCGCCGCGCCCAGGTGCGCCGGCGGGGACGGCGTGGACGGGGCGATCAGCGAGGCGAAGATGGTGGGCAGGTCCCCGCTGCGCAGCACGGACTGGACGCGTGCCTCCACGGCGGGCACCGGCGGCGCGACGCGGTCGACGGCGCGCAGGACGATCGAGCCCTGGATCGCCGACGCGACGCTCCCCCACGCGACCGGGGCGAGCAGGCCCGCGACCAGCCACAGGACGACCAGCATCCCGAGACCGCCCACCACCGCGCCGCCTACCCGATCGATCAGTCCGAGCCGCACCATCTGCAGCCCCCGGTGGGCCAGCGCGCCCAGCCACGAGCCCAGGGCTGCGCCCAGTCCCATCGCGACCACCACGATCCCCAGCGCCACGAAGGCCCGCCACCGTCCCGACGTCACGTGCGCGGCCAGGCCCGACGCGACGTCCGCACCCACCAGGAGCCCGGCGATCAGCCCGATCACCTGGCCGACCTGTCGCGTCAGCCCCCCCACATAGCCCCGGATCGCCGCCAGCGCGACGAGGACCAGGACCGCCACGTCCACCCAGGTCACCGGCTCAATCTACGCCTCCGGAGGGCCCAGCGCGAGGGCTAGGGGCGAAGAGCCGCCAGCGCCAGGCGCGGCAGGCGGCCCCAGGAGGGCTGGGCCTCGAAGTCGACCAGGCGCCGCAGCCCCGGGCCCGAGCGCCGGCTCGTCGCGAACCACAGGGGATCGGGCCGGGTGACGAAGGGCCCGCGCACGACGGTCTTCTCGGGGTGCGCGAACAGGAGGGCGTTGCCCACGAAGCCGCGCCCGGACTGGATGTCGGTGGCCAGGTGCCCCGGGGCGGCGCCCCACACGGTCGTGCCCAGCACGAAGCCCATCGCGTGCCACGCGTTGACCCCGACCGTCCCGTAGCGCAGGCCGGCGACGGCGCGCTCCAGGGCGGGTGCGAACGCGGGGTCGCGCTGGGTCCGTGGATCCACGAGGATCGTCGCGGACAGGGTCCCCCACAAGACGTCGTTGCAGAAGGCCACGGCGCCGTCGAGGAACGCGGCGGCCGAGTCCCCGGGCAGCGCCGTCTCGCCCATCAGCGCGCAGAAGGCCTCCACCGTGAAGGCCACGTCGTCGGTCGCCCGCGGGTCGACGTCGCGGATGAGGGTCCAGGCCATGGCGTCGTCGGCCGCCGGGGCGCCCAGCGCGCGCGCCTCGGGGTGGGCCGCCACGAACCGGTCGCGGCGCGCGAAGGCGCCCGGGTAGTAGGCGCGGCGCGGGGGCAAGGAGGCCAGGACCCCCTCGAGGGCGTCGAGGAACGCCTCGCGCTGGGGCCAGGCGGCGTGCGTGACGAGCACCCGCGGGGCCAGGCAGTTGAAGCCCGCGTTGTTGGCCAGCATCGTGGCCACGTGGCGCGCCTGGTAGGCGAGCTCGCTCGCGCTCCACGCGCCGGGCACGACGATGACCGGCGACACGTTGCCCAGCTCGCAGGTCACGGGCGTCGCGAGGCGCGGGTCGTTGGCGGCCTTGCGCCGCACGCCCTCCTCGCCCGGACCGAAGACGATCGCGTCGTGGGTGGCGGCCGACCCGGTGAGGTGCACCTCGTGCACCGCCGCGTGGTCCGTCAGGTAGGCACCGACGTCGGGACCGCCCGACACGATGCGCACGAAGCCCCCCTCGATCAGCGCCGCCAGGGCCCCCTCCCAGAACGGGACCAGGTAGTCGTTGACGGGGTTGGCCTTGAGGATCGCGACGCGCCCCTCGACGAAGAGCTTGTTCAGCACGTCGCGCGGGCCCAGGCTGGCGACGTTCCCGGCGGCCAGGACCACCGCGACGCCCGCGTGAGCGCCCGGATCGCGGTAGGCGGCGGCCTGCGTCGCGCGGATCTCGGCCTCGTCCAGGCCCGGCGCCATCCACACCTCGGCCGTGAGACCCGTGAACAGGATGCGATCGAAGGGGCCGGCCGGGGCCACGCGCACCGCCAGGCGCTCGCCGGGCCGGTGGGCGACGGGGCCCGCGTACTGGGGCCGGCCCCGCGTGTCGAGGTCGCGCATCGAGCGCCGCAGGGCCTGGGCCAGGCGCAGGAAGGTGCCGATCCCGCTGAAGGCCTCCTCGCCGCCCTCGGCGCTCGCCGGGTCGTAGCCCTTGGCGGCGCAGGCCGCCTCCAGCCACGCGTCGGCCACCCGCGAGGTGTCGGCGATCACGCGCTCGAGCAGGACGGCACGCTCGGCCGGCGTGGTGCGGCTCCAGGCACCCGCGCGCGCCGCCACCGCCGCGACGACCTCGTCGAGGGATAGGGGAGAGAACGTCGCGCCGCGACCCGCGGCCTCCTGCTCGGCCATGGTTGCCTCCTCGTCTCGGGACCTTACTCGGACGCGCGCCGGCCCCCGGGGGCGGGCGCGCGAGGTGCGGCGGTGGCGTCGCCCAGCGCGAACCCTATGCTGGCGCCAGCGAGACACGGAGGCGTCATGGCGTACGAAGAGTGGGGACCGCTGGCCGGGCTGATCGGCACCTGGACCTCGGACTACGACGGTCTGGACGTCTCGTACCACAACGAGGAGGGCAAGGTCGCCGAGACCCCCTACCGCGAGCAGTTGACCCTGAAGCCCTTCGGACCGGTCGACAACGGGGACCAGCACCTGTGGGGCCTCGACTACCGCACCGCCATCTACCGGCGCGACGAGGACCTGCCCTTCCACACCGAGGTCGGCTACTGGATGTGGGACGCCGCGCGCGGCGAGGTGATGCGCTGCTTCATGATCCCGCGGGCCCAGACGCTGATCGCCGGCGGGGTGGTCGCGCCCGGCGCCACGAGCTTCCGGCTCTCGGCCGAGCTCGGGTCGCTGACCTACGGCATCCTGTCGAACCCGTACCTGCACGAGGTCGCCCACACGACGCGCTTCGACGTGACGATCGAGATCGGCCAGGACACCTTCTCCTACGACGAGACGACCGTCATCGAGCACCAGCGCTGGCCCGAGGTCGTGATGCACACGGACCGCAACACCCTGCGCCTGGTGAGCCGCGAAGGCTGAGTCAGGGGCGCCGGCGCAGCCACAGGTAGATCGCCAGGGCCGCCAGCGGGATCATCACCACCAGCACGCGCGCGGCGGGCAGCGCCATCCCCTGGTGCAGGTTGGCCACCGACGGGCCCGCGGCGAGCAGGTCAGCTGGCACCCGCGCCGGCCCCCTCGACGCCCAGGTGCGCGCGCAGGCGGGCGAGGTCGGACACGATCTGCGTGATGGCGGCGTCCTGGGCCTCGAGGTGGTGCTGGATCTCCTCGGACTCGCGCAGCACCGCCTCGGCGTCCTTGTAGGTCTCCTCGGAGCGCTTGTCGGCCGCCGCGGCCTGGATGTTCTGGCCCACGATGATCACGGGCAGCAGCACCAGCTGGAGGAAGCTGCTCGAGAGCCACACGACGACGTAGTAGACGCCCTGGTGGATCGCCGAGGGCAGCGCCAGGAGGGCCAGGACCGTGAACAGGTAGGCCGCCCACATCGTGCCCACCACGACGGTGACGCGCAGCCCCACGCGCGCGTTGAGGCGCACCAGGGGGTTCTGGTGGTGCAGCCGGCGCACGTCGTGGGTGCGCACCGGATGCCCCTGGCGCAGCTCGGCAGCGCGCGGGTGGCGGACGTACTCGTAGAGGGTGCTCATGGCCCGAGTCTCACACAGGGACCCGCGCCGGCGAGGTACCGCCTCACACGAGGTCGGGCGAGGTCTCCATCCCCCGGCGCCAGGTCGAGCGCGCCATGATCTTGGTGGTGTCGACCCGGTCGCGGTAGCGCTCGGCGACGTCGCGGATCTCCTCGAGCAGCCCTTCGCTGAGCAGCGTCGGGTTCAGCCCGAGAGCCAGGAACTGGTCCCGGCTGACGTTGAGGTCGTTTTCGGCGGCCTCGCGGCGCGGGTTGGGCAGGTTGGCGACCTTCACGCCGGTGATCGAGGAGATCAGCTCGGCCAGCTCGCGCACGCGGTAGGTCTCGGTGACCTGGTTGAACACCTTGACCCGCTCCCCGCGCTCGGGCGGGTTCTCCAGGGCGATCTGGATGCAGCGCACGGTGTCGCGGATGTGGATGAAGGCGCGCGTCTGGCCCCCGGTGCCGTGCACCGTGAGCGGGTGCCCGATGGCCGCCTGCATGAGGAAGCGGTTGAGCACCGTGCCGTAGTCGCCGTCGTAGTCGAAGCGGTTGACCAGCCGCTCGTCGCGCAGCGTCTGGGCGGTCTGGGTGCCCCAGACGATCCCCTGGTGCAGGTCGGTGACGCGCACCTGGTCGTTGGCCGCGTAGAAGGCGAACATCAGCTGGTCGAGCGTCTTGGTCAGGTGGTAGACCGAGCCCGGATTGGCCGGGTGCAGGATCTCGCGGTCGAGGTCGCCCTCGGGCGTGGGGACCTTGACGGTCAGGTAGCCCTCGGGGATCGGGGCTGATCCCGACCACCCGTAGCCGTAGACGCCCATCGTGCCCAGGTGCACCAGGGCGATGTCCTGGCCCGTCTGGGCGATGGCGGCCAACAGGTTGTGGGTGCCGCGCACGTTGTTGTCCACGGTGTAGCGCTTGGCCGCAATGTCGCGCATCGAGTAGGGGGCGGCGCGCTGCTCGCCGAAGTGGACCACGGCGTCGGGCTGGCGCTCGCGCAGCAGCGCCTCGAGCCGGTCGTACTCGCGGGCCAGGTCGAGGCGCACGAAGTCGATCTCCCGCCCACTGACCTCGTGCCAGGCCCGCAGGCGCTCGCCGAGGGGCCGGATGGGCGTCAGCGACTCGACCTCCAGCTCGAGGTCGATGGCCCGGCGGCTGAGGTTGTCGACGATGGTCACCTCGTGACCCAGGTCCGACAGGTGCAGGGAGGTCGGCCACCCGCAGAATCCGTCTCCGCCCAGCACCAGCACCTTCACGAAGACTCCTCTCCTCGACCGCGGCGCCGCGGCGAGCCCTCGCAGCGGCCTTGCCACCCTACCAAAGGGCTCAGGGGGCCAGTCCCGGGCAGCGGGGCTGGGGACCCGCGCCCAGGGTCCCGAAGCGGTGGCTGGTCAGGCACACGCTCTGCTCGAGCAGCCAGCGCGGACCCTCGATCGCCCCGTCCTGGGCCAGCGGCCGCCGGTCGAGGGTCACGCCCGCGGCGGCGGCCTCCACCGTCGGCGCGGGCTCGCCGCTGAGCCAGCGCACGCGCGCCACCTCGCCCAGGCGCGCCACGAGCTCGTCGACCGCCTCGACGCGCGCGCCGGGGGCCTCGCCCACGGTCGCGCCCGCGCTGTACTCGACGAGCAGCCCGAGGCGGGCGGCCAACGCCCGCAGCCAGCGCACGCTCCCCCCGTCGATCGCCGGGTCGACGCGCACGACGATCACGCCCGCGTGGCGGCGGTAGCGCTGGAGGTTGCGCTCGCTGGCCAGCCCGCCGATCTCGAGCGCCGGCGCGCCCTCGTCCTCGAACCAGCGCTCCAGGGAGGCCACCGCCGCGTCCACGTCGCTCACCTCCGGCCAGCGCCGCAGTGCCGCGAGGTAGTTGCGCCCGCCGGCCTTGGCCGTGGGGCCGAAGCTCGACCGGCGCCACCCGCCGAAGGGCTGGCGCCCCACGACCGCCCCCGTCGTGCCGCGGTTGAGGTAGGCGTTGCCCACCGCGACGCGCTCGAGCCAGCGCTCGCACTCGACGACGTCCAGCGAGTGCAGCCCGCCGGTCAGCCCGTAGGGGATGGCGTTCTGCCACGAGATCGCGGTCGCCAGGTCCGGGGCCTCCATGATGCCCAGCACCGGGCCGAACCACTCGTTGAGGTGCGTCCAGCTCCCCGGGGTGACGCCCGCCTTGACTCCGGGGTGGAGGAGCTCGCCGCCGCCTTCGAGGCGACGCGGCTCGACGACCCAGCGCTCGCCGGGCTCGAGCCGCAGGGCCCGCGCGAGGGCCGCCTCGGGCGCGCGGATCACCGGCCCGACGGTCGTTCCCAGGTCGTAGGCGGAGCCCACGCGCAGCGACGACACCGCGTCGATCAGCTGGGACCAGAAGCGGGGATTCGCTGAGGTCGCCGGGTCGATGATGGCCAGGCTCGCCGCCGAGCACTTCTGCCCGGCGTGACCGAAGGCCGAGTGCACGAGGTCGCGCACGGCCGCGTCCAGGTCGGCCGAGCCGGTGATGATCATGGCGTTCTTGCCGCTGGTCTCGGCCAGGAGGTTGATGTCGGGTCGCCAGCGCGTGAACAGGGCGGCCGTGTCGAAGGACCCGGTGAGGATCACCGCGTCGACGTCCTCGTGGGTGACCAGCCGGCGGCCGGCATCGTCGTCGCGGCACAGCAGCAGGCTCGCGACGTCCACCGGGAGCCCCGCGCCCTGGAGGATCTCGATCAGGGCCGCGCCGGCGGCGGCGGCCTCCGGAGCCGGCTTGAGGATCGCCGCGCTGCCCGCGGCCAGGGCCGCGGCCACCCCGCCGAGCGGGATGGCCACCGGGAAGTTCCACGGCGGCACCACGGCCACCACCCCGAGCGACTCGCCGCCCTCGGGGGCGTGGGCGGCGTAGTAGCGCAGGTAGTCCACGCCCTCGGAGACCTCGGGATCGGCCTCGGCGACGGTCTTGCCACCCTCGCGCGCCATCAGGGCGATGAGGCGGGCCCGGCTCGCCTCCACGGCGTCGGCCGCCGCGCGCAGGAGGCGCGCCCGCTCGGCGACGTCGCGCCCGGCCCAGTCGGCGGCCGCCACGCGGGCGCGGGCGACGCGCTCGTCGACCTCGGCGACGGTGGCGGCCCGGTAGCGGAACCAGTGCCGTCCCGTCGACGCGTCACGTCCCGCGACCCAGGGCCCCCGGCCCGCGCCACCGCCCAGGACCCGGTCCTCTTCGGCCAGCACGGCCGCCAGCTCGGCGCGCACCGCCTCCACGTAGCGCGGGTCCGTCGGGTCGCCGTCGGAGGCGTTGGACCAACCCGCCGGGCGGGGACGCGCGCGGCGGCGGCGCGCGTGGTCCAGGTCGTGACGGGCGGACACCGAGGCCGCGAAGCGCTCGCGCTCGCGCTCGAAGGTCCGCGGGTCCTCGCCGATCGAGAAGGCCGAGCGAAGGTAGTTGTCGGGTGCCGTGTTCTCGTCGAAGCGCCGCGCCAGGTAGGCGATCGCCGACGCGAAGTCGTCGTCGTCCACGACCGGCGCGTAGAGCAGCACCCGGTGCCCGGCGGCGGCCAGTGCCGCCGCCGCGCCGGGCGCCATCCCCTCGAGCATCTCGATGTCCAGCTGCCCGTCCACCCGACGCCGGCGCGCGACCTCCAGGGCGAAGGCGACGTCGAAGAGGTTGTGGCTGGCCACGCCCACGCGCAGCGCGTCGGCGTGGGCGGGGTCGAGCGCGCGATCCACCAGCGCGAGGTAGTTCGCATCGACCTCGGCCTTGGTGGCGTAGGGCGCGGGGTCCCAGCCGTGGAGCTCGGCCTCGACGCGCTCCATCGCCAAGTTGGCCCCCTTGACCAGTCGCACCTTGGTCGTCGCACCCGTGCGGGAGTGGCGCGACTGAGCCCAGGCCACCAGCTCCTCGAGCGCGGCCGCGGACTCGGGGAGGTAGGCCTGGAGGACGATGCCCGCGTCCACGCGCTCGAAGCGCGGCTCGTCGAGCACCGCACGAAACGCGTCCAACGTGAGGCGCAGGTCGCGGAACTCCTCCATGTCTAAGGTGACGAAGACCCCGTGGTGCGCCGCCGCCTCGAAGAGCCGGCGCAGGCGTGACGCGACGCGCAGTTGCGATCCGTCGTGGTCGATCGTGGTCAGCTGGGCGACGATCGACGAGACCTTGACCGCCACGTGCGTGACGTCGTCCAGCCCCATGACCGCCACGACGTGGGCCAGGTGGGCGTCGGCCTGCGCGTCGCCGAGCACGGCCTCGCCCACGACGTTGACCGTGACGCCGAGCCCCGCGGCGCGGCGCCGCGCCAGGTGGCGGGCCAGCCGCGACGGCTCAGCGTCCAGGACCAGCCCCGAGGTCAGGGCGCGCACGCGCCAGCGCACGAGATGCAGCGCCGTCGCGGGGGCCGAGACCGACAGGCCGGCGACGGCCCGCAGCCCGACCAGGTCCCCCAGGCTGAAGCCGGGCCGCCCGGCGTGGACGGTCGCCTCGCGCAGCAGGCGCGCGCCCACCCCGGCGTCGCGTGCCCGCATCACCTCGTCGGTCAGCGACGAGACCACCCCCAGGGCCCGCTCGTCACGCAGCAGGCGCGCCACGCGCTGGGCCACGGCGATCTCATGGCGTCGGGACGGCGCCGCACCCACCAGCGCCCGGGTGGCTGCGACCACCTCGTCGACCAGGAGGTCCAGCGCTGGATCCGTCTTCACCACCACCTCCCGTCCTCCCCATCCTGGCACCGTCGCCGGGGACCGGGAGGTGGTGGCGCGCGACAGCTACGAGTGCGACTCCCAGGGCGTCTTCTCGCCCGAGCGCCGGAACATCCGCACCGAGACGATCGCCTGGGCGATGCCCACGATCAGCGCGAGGTAGATGCCGAACTCCGGGCCGTAGCTGTAGCCGGCGATCCCGCCGCTGGGCATGGTGAGCCAGCGCAGGATCACGATGACGGTGCCGACGACCGACAGGCCCGCGACGGTCGCCGCCGGCCCGAGGCTGCCCACGCGCACCCGCCGGCCGGCGGCGGCGCCCACGACGTAGGCGCCCGCGCCCACGATCGCCAGGGCGCCCAGCCACCCCCAGCCCGAGCTGAATCCGCTCACCGACGCGCTGTAGGGGCCCGCCGACGCCCCGTACCACGGCAGGAACATCGAGATCAGCGCGATCAGCCCGGCGCCGGCGACGATGCGGTCCACACCGTGAATCTGCTTCCAGTCGAAGGCCATCTGTGCCCCCCCTGTGTGATGTGGGCACGCGCCCCCCCGGCGCGGCCCACCCTTGGTGTAGCAGATCTGGGCCGCCCGCGCTGGCATTCGCGCACCCCGCGATGTGGTGCGGCTGGAGGTGTCCGGTTCCACCTCATCGTGGACGGCATGTGTCAGGTCATCGTGGACACTCGAACGGGGCTGAATCGATGTGTCAGGTCATCGTGGACACCCCGAGGGGGTGCCCATGGTGGTCCGACAGATG
>JAKANY010000042.1 GCA_021823525.1 Actinomycetes bacterium | reverse complement strand
GTGCTGGTCGAGGTCGGCGACCTGCGCCTGGACGCCACGATGCGCGGGCGCCTCCAGTCCCTGCACGACGAGGTGGCCGCCGGTCACTTCCACTCCTCATTCGCGCCCAACGACTAGATAGAAGGAACTCGCGATGTCTGAGCTCACCATCACTGCCGCGGAGATCACCGAGGCCCTGCGCCGCCACGTGGCCGACTTCAACCCGACCGTGGCCGCCGAGCAGGTCGGTCGCGTCGTCGAGGTCGGTGACGGCATCGCGCGGGTCTCGGGCCTGCCCTCGGCCAAGGTCAACGAGCTGCTCGAGTTCCAAGACGGGACCCTGGGCCTGGCGATGAACCTCGACGAGGAGACCATCGGTGCGGTCGTGCTCGGGTCGGTGGACGCCATCGAGGAGGAGCAGGTGGTGCGCGCCACCAACCGGATCCTCTCGATGCCCGTGGGCGACGCGCTGCTCGGGCGCGTGGTGAACGCCCTGGGCGAGCCCCTCGACGGCAAGGGTCCCCTGGTGAACCCGCAGTACCGGCGCATGGAGATCCAGGCGCCGGGCATCATCGGGCGCCAGCCGGTCAGCGAGCCGCTCCAGACGGGCATCAAGGCCATCGACGCCATGACCCCCATCGGGCGAGGCCAGCGCGAGCTGATCATCGGCGACCGCAAGACGGGCAAGACGACCGTCGCGATCGACACGATCCTCAACCAGAAGGGCCAGGGCGTCAAGTGCATCTACGTCGCCGTGGGCCAGAAGAACTCGTCGGTCGCCCAGACGGTCCAGACGCTGAGCGACCGCGGGGCCCTCGAGTACACGGTCGTGGTGGTCGCCTCCGCCGGTGACCCGGCGCCCTTCAAGTACCTCGCGCCCTACGCGGGCTGCGCCGTCGGGCAGCACTGGATGGAGAACGGCGAGCACGGGCTGGTCGTGTACGACGACCTGTCCAAGCAGGCCGAGGCCTACCGCCAGATCTCGCTGCTGCTGCGCCGGCCGCCGGGTCGCGAGGCCTACCCCGGCGACGTCTTCTACCTGCACAGCCGCCTGCTCGAGCGCGCCGCCAAGCTCTCGGCCGAGCGCGGGGGCGGGTCGCTGACGGCCCTGCCGATCATCGAGACCAAGGCCGGTGACATCTCGGCCTACATCCCGACCAACGTGATCTCGATCACCGACGGCCAGGTCTTCCTCGAGTCCGACCTCTTCTACTCGGGCGTGCGCCCGGCCATCAACGTGGGCAACTCGGTGTCGCGCGTGGGCGGCGCGGCCCAGATCAAGGCCATGAAGGCCGTGGCCGGCACCCTCAAGATCGACCTGGCCCAGTTCCGCGACCTCGAGTCCTTCGCGACCTTCGGCTCCGAGCTCGACAAGTCCTCCCAGGCCCAGCTCGACCGCGGCTACCGCCTGACCGAGCTGCTCAAGCAGGGCCTGAACGCCCCGGTGCCCGTGGAAGAGCAGGTCATGGTCATCTACGCCGGCACGCGCGGCTGGACCGACACGATCCCCGTGGGCGACGTGCGCCGCTTCGAGACCGAGCTGCTGACGATGCTGCGGGCCAAGCACGCGGACCTGCTCACGCAGATCCGCACCACCGGGACGCTCCCGGACACCGACGCCATCGACGACATCATGCGCGGCTTCGTGGGCACCTTCGCCGTGAGCGCCGAGCAGGGGTAGAACGTGGCGGGCGGACAGGAGCGGACGCTGCGGCGCCGGATCAAGACGGTCCAGGCGACACGCAAGATCACCAAGGCCATGGAGCTGATCGCGGCCTCGCAGATCACGCGCAGCCAGGCGCGCCTCAGCGCCAACCGCGGCTACCGCGACGGCATGCGTCGCATCGTGCTCGAGGCGGCCCAGGCCGACTCCACGGCCGCGCGACACCTCCTGGGGACCCCCGAGCGCGTCGAGCGCGCCCTGGTGCTGGTCGTGGCGGGGGACCGGGGCCTGTCGGGCGCCTACAACGCGTCGGTCCTGCGGGCCGGCGAGCACCTGGTGGGCTCCCTGCGCGCCCAGGGCACGACGGCCCGCCTGGTTGTGGTGGGCAAGAAGGCCGCCCCCTACTACCGCTTCCGCGGTCTCAGCGTGGAGCGCAGCTTCGTGGGCTTCGCCGACCGGCCGACCTTCGCGGACGCGCGCGACGTCGCGGCCCACGTGGCGGCCTCCTTCGTCGAGGGCGACGTCCAGCAGGTCCTGCTGGTGTCCACGCGCTTCCACTCCGCGGGCTCCCAGAGCGTCGCGACGGTCCAGCTGCTGCCCCTGGTCGTGGACGCCACGGCCGCGCCCAGCGAGGCGTCCGCCGGGCTGCGCGGCTACACCGAGTTCGAGCCCGAACCCGAGCGGCTGCTGCGCGAGCTCACGCCGCGCGCGCTGGAGAGCGAGATCTTCCGCGCGCTGCTCGAGGGCGCGGCCTCCTTCCACACCAGTCAACAGCGGGCGATGGCCGCGGCGACCGACAACGCCGACGAGCTGGGCCAGACCCTGACGCGCATCATGAACCGAGCCCGCCAGGACTCGATCACCACCGAGATCATGGAAATCGTCGGCGGAGCCGAGGCGCTCCGCACGGGAAAGTGAGACAGGAATGACCATCGCCGCCGAGAAGACCACGCTGGAGTCCGGACGCGTCGTCGCGATCGCTGGCCCGGTGGTGGACGTCGAGTTCCCGCCGCACGCGCTGCCCGAGATCAACCACGCCGTCGAGATGGACATCGAGCTCGAGGGCCACACCATCACCGTCGTGGGCGAGGTGGCCCAGCAGATCGGCGAGGGGCGGGTGCGCTGCGTGTGCATGAAGCCCACCGACGGCCTGGTGCGCGGCGCCGTGGTGCGCCAGACGGGCCGGGGCATCACGGTGCCCGTGGGCGAGGGGGTGCTCGGACACGTGTTCAACGTGCTGGGCCAGCCCCTCGACACCGACCAGATCAGCGGGACCGACGACCGCTGGGAGATCCACCGCAACCCGCCGGCCTTCGACCAGCTCGAGCCGCACGCGACGATGTTCGAGACCGGCATCAAGGTCATCGACCTGCTCGCGCCCTACGTCCAGGGCGGCAAGATCGGCCTGTTCGGCGGCGCCGGCGTGGGCAAGACGGTCCTCATCATGGAGATGATCCGCCGCGTGGCCGAGCAGCACGAGGGCGTCTCGGTGTTCGCCGGCGTGGGCGAGCGCACGCGTGAGGGCACCGACCTGCTGCTCGAGATGCGCGAGTCGGGCGTCATCGAGAAGACGGCGCTCGTCTACGGGCAGATGGACGAGCCGCCGGGAGTGCGCCTGCGCGTGGCCCTGGCGGCACTCACCATGGCCGAGTACTTCCGCGACGTCAAGAACCAGGACGTGCTGCTGTTCGTCGACAACATCTTCCGCTTCGTCCAGGCCGGCTCGGAGGTCTCCACGCTGCTGGGCCGCATGCCCAGCGCCGTGGGCTACCAGCCGACGCTGGCCGACGAGATGGGCGAGCTCCAAGAGCGCATCACCTCGACGCGTGGCCGCTCGATCACCTCGCTGCAGGCCGTGTACGTGCCCGCCGACGACTACACCGACCCGGCGCCCTTCACGACCTTCACCCACCTGGACGCGACGACCGAGCTGAGCCGCCAGATCGCGGCCCTGGGCATCTACCCCGCGGTCGACCCGCTGGCCTCGACGTCCAACATCCTGGCACCCGAGATCGTGGGTGACCGCCACTACCACGTGGCCCGCCAGGTCCAGCAGATCCTCCAGCGCAACAAGGAGCTCCAGGACATCATCGCCATCCTGGGCCTCGACGAACTGTCCGAGGAGGACCGCGTCATCGTGTCGCGCGCGCGCAAGATTCAGCGCTTCCTCTCCCAGCCGATGTTCGTCTCCAAGGTGTTCACCGGGATCGAGGGGATCAACGTGCCGGTGGCCGAGACCATCGAGTCCTTCGAGGGCCTGGTCAAGGGCGACCTGGACGCCTTCCCCGAGCAGGCCTTCTTGAACGTGGGCGGCGCCGCGGACGTGGAGCGCAAGGCCGCCGAGCTGGCCAAGGAGTAGCGGTGGCGTCACTGGTCGTCGAGCTGGTCACGCCCGAGGCGGTCCTGTACGCCGGGGAGGCGCAGGGTCTCATGCTGCGCTCGACCGACGGCGAGTTCACCGTCCTGCCCGAGCACGCCACCACCGTGGGCGACGTGGTCCCCAGCGTCGTCACCGTGGCCACGGCAGCGGGCCCGGTGGCCTTCGCCGTCCACGGCGGCTACTTCGAGGTGGTCACCGCGGGAAGCGCGCGCGACACCCGGGCGACGATCCTCGCCGGGGTGGCCGAGCGCACCAGCGACATCGACGTCCCGCGCGCCCAGGCGGCCAAGGAGCGCCTCGAGGCGCGCGTGGCGGCCGCGCGGACCGACGACGACCACGCGGCCCTGACGCTGGCCGTCGAGGCCCTGGCGCGCGCCGACCTACGCCTGCGCGCGGCCCACGAGGCGCTCAGCGCGCGTTGACGTAGTCGAGCAGCTCGCGGCGCGCGCGCTCGAGCTCGGTGACGCGGGCCTTGACCACGTCGCCGATGGACACCAGTCCCACCAGCCGGCCCTGGGCCAGCACGGGGACGTGGCGGATGCGGCGCTCGGTCATGGTCGCCATCAGCTCGTCGACCGTCGTGGCCTCGGTGCAGGTGACGACCTCGCGCGACATCACCGTCTCGATCGCGTCCTCGAGCACGCCCGGCCCGCTGACGGCGATCGCCCGCACCACATCGCGCTCGCTCAGCATCCCGAGCGGTCGCTGGTCGGTCCCGGCGACGACCAGGGCCCCGATGCCCCGCTCGCGCAGGAGGGCGACCGCGTCGCGCAGCGAGCGTGATCGATCGATGGTGGCCACCTCGCGACCCTTGACCCCAAGCAGGTTCGTGACGTTCATGCAACCTCCCCTCTGGGGCGGACCCTAGCGGAGGGTCGGGCGCGCTGTCACCTAGCGGGAGTTTCCTGGCTATCGCGGGGTGAACCAGCGTCTTCCCTGGTAGATCGGGAGGTCGGTTCGGTCCCGCTGTATTACCTAACTCAGCGCTTCGGGGCGTAAGCCGCGAGCCCGAAGAGGT
>JAKANY010000008.1 GCA_021823525.1 Actinomycetes bacterium | reverse complement strand
CGGCCTCCGAGTCGGGCTACAGCTTCGACGGCTGGTTCACCGCCGCCACGGGCGGCTCGCTCGTGGGCGCGGCCGGCGCGACCTACACGCCGACCTCCTCGACCACCCTGTTCGCCCAGTGGACGCCCAACACTGTCAACGTCAGCTACGACGCGAACGGCGGCACGGCGACGTCTTCGGCTGCTTCGTTCACCACGGGCTCGGCCCCGCTCACGCTGCCCTCGGCCTCCGAGTCGGGCTACAGCTTCGACGGCTGGTTCACCGCCGCCACGGGCGGCTCGCTCGTGGGCGCGGCCGGCGCGACCTACACGCCGACCTCCTCGACCACCCTGTTCGCCCAGTGGACGCCGCTGCCGGTCCTCAGCGTCACCTTTGCGAACAATGGTGGACGCGGGACGATCGCTTCGGTAAGCGCCGTCCAGGGGTCGTCAGCCGTCGTCGCCACCGGATCGACGCTTAGTCGACCGGGTTTCGACTTCTCGGGGTGGAACTCGTCTCCCGACGGCTCGGGTCAGTCCTACGCCGCGGGCTCGACGGTGGTGCTGAGCGCCCCACTGATGCTCTACGCGCAGTGGACGGCGCTGCCCACCTTCGCAGTCACCTTCGTGGTCAAGGGGGCGACGGTGGCCCTGCCCGCCATCTCGACGTACCGGGGCGGCAGCGTGACGCTGCCCTCGCTCCCTGCCGGTACCCACCCCGGGTTCCTGTTCGCCGGCTGGAGCACCCGGCTCGGCGGTGGGGGTCAGCGCTGGCCCGCCGGCGCGGCGGTGACGACAGCCGGCCCGCTGACGCTCTTCGCCCAGTGGCGAGGCAACGCGACCGCCGTGATGCTCGCGCCGGTCGGCCCCTTCGCGCGCTCCTCGGCTGCCGCGCCGACGCGTCTCGCGGCGCAGGTCCAGGTGCTCGCGCGCTTCGTCGTCGCGCGTGCCCATCGAACCGTCGTCCTCTACGGGCTCGCGCGCCGGCGCACGACGTCATCGGCGGCACTGGCGCTATCGCGCTCGCGCGCCCAGCTCGTCTCTCGGCTCTTGCGCCACGACCTCGAGGCGGCTCACGACGGCGCCGTCCGGATCCTCGTGATCCCCCAGGTCATCGGAACCGGGCGGAGCGACGTCGTCGAGGTCGTCGCTCGTTGACGCCTGCTCGCCCTCAGGCGCGCGCGACGTCCCGGCCCGCCCGGCTGAGGACCGCGACGACGGCCGTCACGGCCATGGCGGCCGCGAACAGCCCGACCGCAACGCGCGCGTCCAGGTAAGCCAGGGCGATGCCGGCGACCAGCGGGGCCAGGACGGCGAGGGCTTGCGAGGCCTGCATCATGGCGTTGGTGACGCGCCCACGGAGCTCGTCGGGCGTGCGTCGCAGCAACTCGCCCATCAGGACGGCGTTGGCCGAGGGCGCGAGGAGCGCGGCGCCCCCCAGCGGCAGGGCCATCCACACGGTGGGGGCCAGGAGCGCGGAGGCGACGAAGAGAGCGGTCGCCGAGGTGGTCATCAGCACGATGAGGTGGCGGAGCGTCAGCCGCCCGGTCAACTGCGGCGCGATCACCGCTCCCAGCAGTCCTCCGGCCATGATGCCCGCTTGGGCGAGGCCGATGTCGGTCGCGCGGTAGCCGTGCTGGCGCAGGGCCAGCGTCACGGAGATGATCATGCCGTTGAACGCGAAGTTGATGAGTGGTGCCTGCGTGATGATGATCCGCGAGACGCGATCGTGCGAGATCGCGCGCAGCCCCACGAGGGCCTCGCGCCAGAGTCCGGGGCGGTCCGCCACCTTCGGAGATCGGAAGTTCCCGCGCAGGCGCAGCGACGTCATGGTGGAGATCCCGTAGCTCACGCCGTCGGCGAGGAACGGGATCGAGCGCGCGATCCCGAAGAGCAGTCCGCCGAGCGCCGGACCGATCAGGCTCGCCCCGTACTGGCGGCCCTCGTTGGCCGCTACCGCGCGCTCGAGCTGCGCGTGGTCGACGATGGTGGGCAAGATGGCGGTCGAGGTGGGCGTGAAGATCGTGTCGCCCACGCGGTCGACGATGGCGACCACGAGAACCAGCGGCCAGGGCGCCCAGTGGAGGACGACGGCGGCGCCCAAGCCGAGGAGGACGACCGTTCGTGCGAGGTCGGTGACGGCCATCGTGCGGCGTCGGTCGACGCGGTCGGCGAGCGCGCCAGCCGGGAGGCGCACGGCGAAGGCCGCCAGCGACGCGAGGGTCGCCACGAGCCCGGCCATCGTGGTCGAGTGCGTGAGGTCGAGCAGGAGGAGGGGGTAGGCGAGCACTCCCATCGTCGAGCCCAGGTCCGAGAGGAACTGGCCCACCCACAAGTTCTGGAAGTTGCGGTTGTGACGCAGGTCGACAGCCTGGGTCACCTCGCTCATCGCCCCACCGTACTGGGGCATCCCGGACGAACCTCGGACCATCGTGGGGGGCTCGTGGGAAACGGCGACCCACTCCAGGCCGCGTTGGGTGGGGACGCGCGCGCCCCGTGCGACGCGTGTCCGCCCCGCGCGGGCCAGCCAGCCTCACCCCCACGTCCTCGTCCACGTCCTCGCTCCGGTCTGGCTGACTTCGGGGCGAGATCCCGGGGTCGGAGGCTCGTGGACGTGCCGACGGTGTCGCGTGGACCGTGCCTCGGTTCGTGCCTCTCAGTCGCCACAACGGGACGGTGCGCCAAGGACCGCGTGAGCCAGATCGGTGGGCTCCTTCAGGGTCGCGGCGAGGGCGGCACCGTCGTTCAGCCCGGCGAGCCCGGCGAGCCGCGTGAGACCGTCAGGGTGAACCTCTGGGTTAGCACCTTCCGGCCCTTCCCGATTCCGAACGACGCCGTGATCACGAACCGGAACGTCCCGACCGCGGGCGTGCCGCCGGCCGATGTCGGAGTGCCGTACAGCCGTGCTGTGCCGGTGCTGAGGTCGAGGAACTTGACGCCTGTGGGGAGCCGGCCCTCCTCGCTGAGTTTCGGGGTCGGTGATCCCGTCGTCGTGACGCGAAGCGAGAACGGCCTCCCCGCGATCACCGTCGCCACGTTCGCACTGGTGAACGCCGTCCCCGAGTAGCCGACGAAACTCTGGATCCCCGAGAAGGGGTCGCTCGACGGGGCGCCGCCCGACGCGCTCAGATGGCCGATGATTCCGGGGCTGGTGAGTGTGTCCCCGTTGACCACGAGCGTCGCCCGGGCAGGGACGCTCGACAAGTCGAGCACGTTGGACGGGCCCTCGCCGTGGAACGCCAGACCTCCTGTTGCCGAGGGGACGAAGCTGGTCATTCCCCTCGGTCCTCCGACGAACGTCTGAAACCCCGAGAAGGTGTCCGTGCCCCCGATCAGGCCGCTGACCGACCCGGGCGAGCTCGGCGAGTCGCCGTTGGGCTTCACCATGATCCCCCGGGGCGCGGTGGGCAGATCCAGGGTGTTGCCTGGGCCCTGGCCCTCGAAGGTCAGGCCCGCCGCGGCCGGAGCCAGGAAGGTGGTGCCGCCCTGAGCGGACCCGACGAACGTCTGAAACCCCGAGAAGGTGTCCGTGCCCCCGATCAGGCCGCTGACCGACCCGGGCGAGCTCGGCGAGTCGCCGTTGGGCTTCACCATGATCCCCCGAGGCGCGGTGGGCAGATCCAGGGTGTTGCCTGGGCCCTGGCCCTCGAAGGTCAGGCCCGCCGTGGCCGGAGCCAGGAAGGTGGTGCCGCCCTGAGCGGACCCGACGAACTGCGCGATCCCGACCAGTGCCTCGGGCGCGCCACCGCCTCCGGTCGCCGTCTCGGGCGGCACGTCGACCCCGCTGGGCGTCGTGTAGGGGCTCGTGCTGGCGTTCACGTCGACGGGAGCGGAGGACTTCGAGTAGTCGAGGGTGCCGACGCCGGCGGTGTCGGTGATCTTTCCGCCTCCGGTGCCCGGGATGAACCGGTCAGCACCGGCCCCACCGGTCATCGTGTCGTAGCCAGTTCCGCCCACGAGTGTCGTCGGCCCGGAGCCGGCGATCAGCACGTCGGTTCCCGAGCCGGCCTGGAGCCAGTCGGTGCCCTCGCCTCCGATCAAGGTGAGATTTCCCGGTCCCCCGAGGAAGGTGTCGTTGTTAGGTGCGCCAATGACAGTGGAGATCGTGCCGGGCACGAGCGTGAGAGTGCCCGCACCACCAGTGACCTGCGGGCCGGAGAGGCCGAGATTGAGCGTGACCGACGACGGGGCGTGTGACAGGTCCAAGGTGTCGCTGCCGCTTTGCCCGACGAAGCGAGCCGTTCCTCCGCTCGACGGTTGAAAGGTCGTGGAAACCGAGGACGACCCCAGAACGTTGCCCACGTTCGAGAAGCAGTCGCCGATCGAGGCGAACCCGGTGCCCGTGAGCGCCCCGGTTCCCGAGCACGTCGATGACGCCCCCGGCATGGACACGGTCAGTCTCGTGAAGTTGGCCGAGGACTCCGAGGTGAGGTCCAGCGTGTTGGTCGGGCCCGGCGCGCCCACGAAGGTCACCTCGGGACTCGCCGTCCCCGGCTGAAAGTCGGTGCCGAGGGTGCTCGACCCCTGGACCTCGTTCACACCGTAGAAGTTCGCGAAGGTGACCGTGTTGGTGCCGACCTCGGCCGTGACGGTCCCCGGGCCGGCCGCGGTGTCCGCACCCATCGACACGGTGGGCCCGCCCACCGTGAGGCCCGAGGCGTCGGGCGAGGCGACGCTGCTGAGGTCGAGGACGTTTCCAACGGTCCCGGTGCCGCCCACGAAGAGCGGCACGGCCGACGGCGTCGCGGTTACGGCCGGGTCAGGCTCGAAGGTGGTCGACACCGACGCGGAGCCGACCACGGTGCCGACGTTGCTGAAGCAGTCGTCGATGGCCGTGTTCCCGGTTCCGGTCAGCTGGCCCCCGTTGGGGCACGAGGCGGAGCTCGGCATCGCCACGGTCAGCCCCGTGAACGATGTCGATGACTCGCCCGAGAGGTCGAGCGTGTTGGGAGCGCTGCTCTCGCCCGTGAAGGTGACGCCACTGGCCGTCCCCGGCTCAAACGTCGTTGGGACGGGCGCCGGACCTGTCACCTCGACCTGCGGAAAGCCGCTGCTCCCGCTGTCGGGGAGGCTCTGACCCGTGCAGACGGGGGTGCTGGTCGTCCCGTCGTCCAGCGTGACGACGTAGTCGCCACCGGCGGTGGCGACCGTGAGCCCGACCGAGGGCGCTGGCGATCCCGACACGCCGATGTCGAGGACGCCGCTCGTGCCGAGGGTGCCTGCCGTGCAGGACACGCTTACCGAGCTCGCGCCCGCCGGGGCGGCCGGGCTGAGTCCCAGTGCGGCGAGACCCCCGATCGTCAGCGCGAGTGCGAGCGACGCTGCTCGTAGCGGTCGCCAACGACGTGTGGACAGCGGGCGGTTCCTCATACGTCGACCCCCCCTCGCCGGACCAGTCCGGGCGCAGAGACGCTGACCAGTCTGCGACTGATCCGGAGGGACGTCAACAGCGACTCGTCACAGACCTCCGGCAGCCGCCGCGAGGCTCGAGTTGTGGTCAGCCGGGAGGACGCCGTCTTCAAGCGACTCAGTTAGCGGGTGACCCGAGCCGCCGGATCTCAGAGCCGGTGGAGGGATTCGAACCCACGACCTGACGATTACAAATCGCCTGCGCTACCACTGCGCCACACCGGCCAGGTGCGCACCAGACTACTGAGCGGGATCCCGCGTCACCGGTCCACGAGTGTGCGAGGGTCGACCGGCGTGTTCCAACTTTCCCCCGGGCCGCAGTCGGGGCCTCTAGGCTGACGGCGTGGATCCCGCCCCGGAGCAGCCGACTAAGCCCGGATCGCACTACCAGCCCTCCTTGAGTGTGGTGCTCGTCATCCTCGTCGCGTTCATCGCGGCGGCGTATCTGATGCTGCGCACGCCCTCGCCCGCCACGCCGGGGTCGGCCACGACCACCACCGTGGCTGGTCACCACACAACGCCCACCATCCCGCCGCCCAAGTCGCAGGTGCGCGTCCAGGTGGCCAACGGCACGTCGGTGACGGGTCTCGCGCGCGAGTACACCCAGCAGCTACTCACGATCGGGTGGGACACGCTCTCCCAGGTCAACGCCCCTTCACGCGTGTCCAAGACGGTGATCTACTTCAGTGCCAACTACCAGTGGGCGGCCCGCGAGATCGCCAACGAGATCAAGGTGCCGCTCACGTCGGTGCGCGCGCGTGGTGGGCTGCTTCCCGTTCCCGGGGCCGCCGGTGACGACGTGATCGTCGTCCTGGGCCCGGACGCGCCGCTGGCCTCGGGCTAGCGCTCCAGGGGCAGCTCGCAGCCGAAGCGCAGCAGCGCGGCGCGCAGCACCTCGACGGCCATCGGTCGCAACTCCTCGAGCGGCCGGTTGCGGTGGCGGCGCACGCCGAGATCCACCTGGGCCAGTGCGTGCACGCCGTAGCGACGGGCGACGTCGATCAGCAGGGCGATCTCGACGCCGTAGGCGTCCTCGAGGGTCAGGGCGTCGAGCACGTCGCGGCGCAGGGCGGTCTCGCCGGCCAGGGGCTGGCGGATCTCGCCGAGGCCCGGGAACAGCAGTGACAGGATCGGGCGGGCCGCCAGCTCGTTCACGCGGCCGCCGCCGGTGGGCATGTCGTGGAAGGGCCGCTCGTAGTAGCCCTTGACCAGGAGGATTCGCGGGTCCTCGAGCAGCGGCTGCAAGAGCCGACCCACGAAGTGCGGCGTGGTGTTCACGACGTCGGCGTCGAGGAAGACCACCAGCTCGCTGGTCGTCGCGCGCGCGCCGGCAGCCATCGCGGCGCCCTTGCCCCGCGTGCCGTCGAGGCTCACCACGCGCGCGTCGTGGTGGCGGGCGACCGCCGCCGTGTCGTCGCGCGAGTGGTCGTCGACGACGACCACCTCGTCGAGGTCGCCGAAGGCGGTCACGGCATCGAGGACCGGGCCGATGGTGGCGGCCTCGTCGCGGGCTGGGATCACCACAGCGACCGAGGTCGCGCTCAGGGCGCGGGCCACGCGCGCGGGCTCGTAGTCGTCGCCACTCAGCGTCCAGGGGGAGTCAGCCACGCCCCGAGGTTAGGGGCGCACTTGACAGTCGGGCGCCGCGTGGACACAATGGTCCGGTCATCAAGAGCGACTGAGGGACGGGCCCGCAGACGTCGCGACAACCAGTCGGCCATGCCGACCAGGTGCCAAAGCCCGAACGATGAAAGGAATGCAGTGAGTTTTGCCACCGGCCTTCGGTGCCGCGAATGCGGCACAACCTACCCCGACGACGCCCGCTACTCGTGCGACCTGTGCTTCGGGCCCCTCGAGGTCACCTACGACCTCGCGGCCGCGCACGGCGTGGTCACCCGCGAGGCGATCGAGGCGGGTCCGCGCTCGATCTGGCGCTACGCGCCGCTGCTGCCCGACGCGGGCGAGGCTCCCGTCGACCTGGGAGCGGGCTGGACGCCGCTGCGCCGGGCGACGCGGCTGGCCCAGCGCCTCGGGGTCCGCGAGCTGTGGCTGAAGGACGACACCCGCAACCCCACCGGGTCCTTCAAGGACCGGGTGGTGTCCACGGCCCTGTCGAGTGCCCGGCGCCTGGGCTTTACGACCGCGGCCTGCGCCTCCACGGGCAACCTCGCGACCTCGGTCGCCGCCCACGCGGCCGCGATCGGGTGGCCGAGCGTGACGATCATCCCCCACGACCTCGAGCGCGCCAAGGTGGCGATGTCGTCGATCTTCGGCGGAACGGTTCTCGCGGTCGAGGGCACCTACGACGACGTCAACCGGCTGTGCGTCGAGCTGGTCGACGAGCACGGAGACTGGGCCTTTGTGAACATCAACCTGCGCCCCTACTACGCGGAGGGGTCCAAGACCATCGCCTTCGAGATCGCCGAGCAGCTCGGGTGGCGGCTGCCGGCCCAGGTGGTGGTGCCCGTGGCCTCGGGCAGCCAGTTCACCAAGGTGGCCAAGGGCTTCGCCGAGCTGCGCGCACTGGACCTGGTCGAGGGCGCCCCGCCCCGGCTCTTCGCCGCCCAGGCCGAGGGCTGCTCGCCGGTCGCCGCCGCCCACGCCCGCGGCGACGAGGTGGTCACCCCGGTGCGACCCGCCACGATCGCCCGATCGCTGGCGATCGGCAACCCGGCCGACGGGCCCTACGTGCTCGACGAGCTGCGCCGCGGGGGCGGCGACGCCGGCGCCGTCACCGACGCGGCCATCATGGAGGGCATCGCCGAGCTGGCCGAGACCGAGGGCATCTTCGCCGAGACCGCGGGTGGCGTCACGATCGCGACGCTGCGCCAGCTCCTCGAGCGCGGCACGCTCGACCCGGAGGCCTCGATCGTGGCCGTGATCTCGGGCCACGGCCTCAAGACCCTCGACGCGGTGGCCGGGCGCGCGGGCGTCACCGCGACGGTGGCGCCGTCACTGGCCGCGGCCGAGGCGGCCCTGGCCGCCGACCTCCTGGTGGCGGCGTCGTGAGCGTCACCGTGCGCCTCCCGAGCCAGCTACGCGCGCTGGTGGGTGGCGCCAGCGAGGTCCCCGTCGAAGCGGCGACGGTCCGCGAGGCGATCATCGCCGTCGACGAGCGATTCCCCGGCATCGCCGGGCGGGTCCTCGACGACCGGGGTGTGCTGCGCCGCTTCGTCAACGTCTTCGTGGCCGACGAGGACGTGCGCTTCCTCGAGGGCCTGGACACCGCGCTCCAGGCCGGCCAGACGGTCTCGCTGGTTCCGGCGGTCGCGGGAGGGTGAGCGTTAGCACTCGGGTATACTGAGTGCTAACATCGCAACGCACCCAGCGGGGTGCTCTCTCGCACAAAACCAAGGAGTCACCGTGGCGAAACTGATCGCTTTCGATGAAGAGGCACGTCGCGCCCTCGAGCGCGGCATGAACAAGCTGGCCGACGCGGTCCGCGTGACGCTGGGGCCCAAGGGGCGCAATGTCGTGCTGGACAAGAAGTGGGGCGCCCCCACGATCACCAACGACGGCGTGTCCATCGCCAAGGACATCGAGCTCGAGGACCCCTACGAGCGCATCGGCGCCGAACTGGTCAAGGAGGTCGCCAAGAAGACCGACGACGTGGCCGGTGACGGGACGACGACCGCGACGGTGCTGGCCTGGGCGATGGTCCGCGAGGGCCTGAAGAACGTGGCCGCCGGCGCGAACCCCATGTCGCTCAAGCGCGGCATCGAGGCGGCGGTCGAGGCGGCCGTCGCGTCGCTGAAGGACCTGGCCATCCCGGCCGACGCCAAGGAGCAGATCGCCCAGGTGGCCTCGATCTCGGCCGCCGACGCCGAGATCGGCCAGCTGATCGCCGACGCCATCGACAAGGTGGGCAAGGACGGCGTGATCACCGTCGAGGAGAGCCAGTCCTTCGGGATGGACATGGACCTGGTCGAGGGCATGCGCTTCGACAAGGGCTACATCTCGCCGTACTTCTCGACCGACACCGAGCGCATGGAGGCGGTGCTGGAGAACGCCTACGTCCTGCTGGTCTCCTCGAAGATCTCGTCGGTGCGCGACGTGCTCCCGGTCCTCGAGAAGGTCATGCAGTCGGGTCGCCCGCTGCTGATCGTCGCCGAGGACGTCGAGGGCGAGGCCCTGGCAACCCTGGTGGTCAACAAGATCCGCGGCACCTTCAAGTCCGTCGCCGTCAAGGCCCCGGGCTTCGGCGAGCGCCGCAAGGCCATGCTCCAGGACATCGCGATCCTGACGGGCGGCACGGTCATCTCCGAGGAGGTCGGCCTCAAGCTGGAGAATGCGACCCTGGACCTGCTGGGCTCGGCCCGCAAGGTGGTCGTCACCAAGGACGAGACCACGATGGTCGAGGGTGCGGGCTCCGACGACGACATCAAGGGCCGCATCAGCCAGATCAAGACCGAGATCGAGAACACCGACTCGGACTACGACCGCGAGAAGCTTCAGGAGCGCCTGGCCAAGCTCTCGGGCGGCGTGGCGGTCATCAAGGTCGGCGCGGCCACCGAGGTCGAGCTCAAGGAGAAGAAGCACCGCATCGAGGACGCCGTCTCGACGACCAAGGCGGCCATCGAGGAGGGCGTCGTCCCCGGCGGCGGCGTGGCCCTGCTGCGCAGCCAGTCCCGCATCCTGGAGACCGCCGGCACCCTGGTCGGTGACGAGTCGACGGGGGCGCGCCTGGTGGCGCGCGCCGTGGAGGCGCCGCTGACCCAGATCGCGGTCAACGCCGGCCTCGAGGGCGGCGTTGTGGTCGAGCGCGTGCGCAACCTCGACACGGCCACCGCGGGGCTCAACGCCGCCACGGGCGAGTACGAGGACCTGCTCAAGGCGGGCGTCATCGACGCGGCCAAGGTGACGCGCTCGGCGCTGCAGAACGCCGCCTCCATCGCGGCCCTCTTCCTCACCACCGAGGCGGTCATCGTGGACAAGCCCGAGGAGAAGGCTCCCGCCATGCCCGGTGGCGGCATGGAGGACTTCTAGTCCCTCGCGATCGGCGGGCCCGGGGAACCGGGCCCGCCGACGCGGCGGACCGCCCCGGGGCGGGCCGTAGCATGGCCCCATGAGCGGTCCCTCTCCGGTCGTCCCTGCGCGCGGCCTCAGCGTCGTGCACCTCTTCTGTCGCGCCGGCGGGCTCGTCGACGCGCCCGCCGTGGCGGCCGCCGTCGACGAGGCGCGCGCGGCCGAGCTCCAGGTCGTGAGCGCCGCGATCGTGGGCGCCAAGGCCGACGTATGCCTGATGGTCCTGGGCACCGACCTGTGGGACCTGCGCCGCTTCCAGTCGCGCATCCAGGGTGCCGGCCTCGAGGTCGTCGAAAGCTACGTGTCGGTGACCGAGGTCAGCGAGTACGCGGCCGGGCTGCCCGAGAAGATGCGCCAGGACCGGCTCTTCCCGAGCCTGCCGCCGGAGGGCCTGCCGGCCTTCTGCTTCTACCCGATGTCCAAGCGGCGCGCCGAGCAGCACAACTGGTACGCGCTGGGCTACGAGGACCGCGAGCGCCTGATGCGCGACCACGGTCGCACCGGCCGCGAGTTCCGCGGCCGCGTTCTCCAGCTGGTGACGGGCTCGACCGGGCTCGACGACTGGGAGTGGGGCGTGACCCTCTTCGCGCGCCACCTCGACGACCTCAAGGAGTGCGTCTACACGATGCGCTACGACGAGGCGTCCACCCTCTACGGCGAGTTCGGGCCCTTCTACACCGGCATGGTGGGCTCGATCGACGAGGTGCTCGCGGCCACCGCGGGCGGGCCCGCATGAGCGACGTCACCGAGAAGATGCTGCGCCGCTGGGCCGAGGCGCTGTCCGGTGTGGCGCGCACGGGCCTGGGATTCACCGACAGCCAGTTCGAGCGCGAGCGCTACGAGGAGGTCCTCCACATCGCCGCCGACATCAAGACCGCGGCCGAAGAGGGCCGTGGGGACCGGCTCGACGCCGAGGGCTACGTCACCGAGTGGATGGTGGACCAGGGCCGCGGCGTGCCCGGCTACGTCACGCCCAAAGTCGCCGTGGGCGCCGCGGTGGGCAACGAGCACGGCGAGCTGCTCCTGATCCAGCGCGCCGACTCGGGAGTGTGGCTGTACCCGACGGGCTGGTGCGACGTGGGCTACTCGGCTCCCGAGGTCGTGGTCAAGGAGGTCCGCGAGGAGACCGGCATCGAGGTCGAGCCGGTGCGCCTCATCGGTGTGCTCGACGGGATGCGTCTGGGCGTGTCGCGCATCCCGCTCTACTCCCTCGTCTTCTACTGCCGCGCCGTGGGCGGGGAGATCGCCCCCCACCCGCTCGAGACCCTCGACGTGGGCTGGTTCACCCGCGACGCGCTGCCCACGCCGACCATCGGCGCCGAGCGGTGGGCCGATCCGGTCTTCGCCGCGATCGCCGGCGAGCCCCGCGACGTCTTCTACGACGACCTGCGCCGGCCGGTGTGGCGAGGCGAGCCGTGAGCGTGACCATCGAGGTGGCGACGGCGCCGTCGCCGGCGCTGCTCGAGGGCCTCAACCGCCTCCTGCCCCAGTTGTCGACGACCGCGCCGCCCCTCACGTCGGCCGATCTCGCGGCACTGCTCGCCTCCCCGGGCGCCACGGTCTTCGTCGCGTGGCTCGACGGCCGCGTCGTGGGCACCCTGACGCTGGTGGAGTACGCCATCCCCACGGGTCGGCGGGCCTGGATCGAGGACGTCGTCGTGGACGCGTCCGCGCGCCAGCGTGGCGTGGCCGCGGACCTCACGCGGGCGGCGGTAGACCGGGCCGCGGCCCAGGGCCACCGGCAGGTGGAGCTGACCAGTCGGCCCGCGCGGGTCGCCGCGAACGCCCTCTACGTCAAGCTGGGCTTCCAGCCGCGCGAGACCAACGTGTACCGGATCTCACTGGACGGGTGATCGCTCGAAGACGGGGAGACCATCACGCGCTGCGCGCCTAACGCAGCGCGTGAGACTGCGCAGGTGCTCGCCGACCTGCGAGTCCCTGTTTGTCGCCGACATGGCTCAGTAGCTCGCCCGGAAGATTGGCCAAGTCCTCTCCTCCGCCAATGAGACACCTGATCACCAAGCCGTGGTCCTCGTACTCGTGTTGGGTCCCTTTCCGCGGCCCGCAGGATCGGTGCTCCTGACCTCGCTCACCCGAGTCGGAGCCGACCTTCCTGGTGCCGGAGGTCCGATGGTGTCACCCTCGCGCGGACGCCCAACGGCGGCGGGGTCCGCTCGCCCGCTGATCGCCGACGTTGCGAGAGCGGAGCGTCGGTCCTTGTTCGCGCCGCGGGGTAGCGACGCGGGTGCCCCGAGGAACCGGACCTCGCAAGACCAGCGCGCGAGGCGGTGACGCGCGAAGGCGGTGCCACCCCGGGGGTCGGCTAGTCTCCCGCCGTGAGCGATCCCCGACCTGACGCTCCGGGGCTGTCCCTGGGCCCGCGGCGCGCGGCTGCCTTGGCCCGCGCCTCCGAGCACGTGCTGCACGCGTGGACCGAGTTCGACCACGCCCGCGAGACCGAGACGCCCGTGTCGCCCGAGCTGAGCGCGCTGCTCGAGGCGCCACTGCCCGAGCACGGCACCGACGTCCTGACGACCATCGACTGGGCGCGCGAGGTGCTCGACGCCTCCATGGCCCAGTCGCGGCCCCGGTTCTTCGGCTACATCGGCTCGAGCGGTCTCGAGGTGGGGGCGCTGGCCGACCTGCTGGCCCACTCCTACGACACCAACCTGGCGGTGGACGCGGGTGCGGCCACCCAGCTCGAGTCCCAGGCCGTGGACTGGCTGGCCGCGTTCCTGGGGTTCCCCGCCGGCGGGGGCACCTTCACCAGTGGCGGGACGATCAGCAACATCACCGCGCTCACGGCCGCGCGCGAAGCGGCGCTCCCCGGATCGCGGCACCACGGGCTGGGCGGTGCGCGCCCGACGATCTACTGCTCGCTCGAGGCGCACTACTCGATCGTGCGCGCGGCCGAGACCCTCGGGGTGGGCGCCGACCACGTGCGCGCCGTGGGGATCGACGAGGAGCGCGCCCTGCGCCCCGACCTCCTGCGCGCGCGCCTCGCCGAGGACGTCGCGGCCGGCTTCACGCCACTCGCGATCGTCGCCACCGCGGGCACGACGCTGACCGGCGCGGTCGACCCGATCGACCCGCTCGCCGACCTGGCCGAGGAGTTCGGCGTGTGGCTCCACGTCGATGGCGCCTACGGGCTGCCCGCGGCCACGGTGGCGCAGTGCGCGCCGCGCTTCGCGGGCTTGGCGCGTGCGGACTCCCTGACGGTGGACTGCCACAAGTGGATGTTCGTGCCCAAGGCTTGCAGCGCCGTGCTGGTGCGCGACCGGCGGCACCTGGCGGCGACCTTCGCCCACGACGAGGCCTACGTCCCCCACGCCGAGGAGCGGCTCAACGCCGTCGACCTGACGCTCGAGTACTCGCGGCCCCTGCGCGCCCTCAAGCTCTGGCTGGCCCTGGCCACCCACGGCGCGTCGGCGATGCGCGAGGCCGTCGCGCGCAACTGCGACCAGGCCCAGCTCCTCTACGACCGCTGCGCCGAGCACGAGGTCCTCGAGACCCTGGCCCACCGCCCGACGCTCTCGATCGTGCCGCTGCGGGTTCGGGTGCCCCAGTGCCCCGATCCCGATGCGCACACCGCGGCCCTGTGCGCGCGGCTCCAGGCCGACGGGCGGGTCTTCGTCTCCCCGGCGACCATCGACGGTCACGTCTGGCTGCGGCCGTGCTTCACGAACTTCCGCACCCGCGACGAGGACGTCGAGGCCCTGGTCACCGTGGTCCTCGAGCTGGGCGCCGCCTGCGCGGGGCTGCACGGCCCCGCCTGAGGAGGCCGTCGCGCTCGCTAGCGTGCAGTCATGATCGTGTGCGTGCCCATCCAGGCGGACGGAACGGTGGACCCCCGGTGGGGCCGAGCGCAGCGCATCGCGGTGGCCGAGGTCGACGACGGGGCCATCACGCGCTGGGACGAGGTGGACGTGGGCTGGGACCACCTCCACGACGAGGGCTCCTCAGCGCGCCACCACGCGCGCGTGGCCCGGTTCTTGCGCGAGCAGGGCGTCGAGACCGTGGTCGCCCACCACGTGGGCGACGGCATGGTGCGCATGCTCGAGACGATGCACCTGGGCCTGCGCCTGGGCGCCGAGGGCGACGCGCGGGCCGCAGTCGCCGCGGTGGCGTCCTGACGTCGCTCACGGGACCTTGATCAGCTTCATCGTGATGCGTGAGTCGACGCGCGCGATCGCCGGGTCGCCGAGCAGGCGCGTGGTGAGCCAGCGCTCGTAGGCGGGGCCGTCGGCGACCTGCACGCGCAAGAAGTAGTCGGGCAGGCCGAACATCCGTCGCAACTCGACGACCTCGTCCATGGCCGCGACGCGCTCCTCGAAGGCCTGGACGGTCGCCAGATCCTTGGCGACGATCTCGGCGTGGATGAGCACCTCGAAGCCCTGCCCCAGGGCCGCCGGGTCGATGCGCGCCCCGTAGCCGGTGATCACCCCGGTCGCCTCCAGGCGCCGGACACGACGCAGGCACGGCGCGGGGGTCAGCCCGACCCGCGCGGCCAGGTCCTGGATCGTGCAGCGTCCGTCGGTGCGCAGCTGCGCGATGATTGCGGTGTCGATGGCGTCCATGGCACGATCCTGGCGCACGGTGGCGTCGTGGGGCAAGGAGGCGGGCGTCGCCGGTCCGCTAGGGCGCGGAGTGGCGCGGCGCCAGAGCGGCGATCGCCTGGGGCCGCCCGAAGTGGTAGCCCTGGGCCAGGTCGACGCCGAGCTCGCGGCACGCGGCGGACTCGGCCTCGGTCTCGACGCCCTCGGCCAGCAGCTGCATGCGGGTGCGGTCGGCGAAGCGCCGCATCCCGGCCACCAGGGCCTGCTTGGCCTCGTCGTGGTCGATGCCGCGCACCAGGCTGATGTCGAGCTTCACCACGTCGGGGTGCAGCTCGAGGATGTGGCGCAGGGAGGCGTAGCCGGCACCCGCGTCGTCCACCAGCAGCCGGACGTCGGCCAGCCGGTCCAGCGCCAGGCGCAGCGCGCCGTAGTCCGAGATGGCGCTGTGCTCGGTCAGCTCGATCCCGATGGCGCGCCCGGCCCCCTCGAGCAGGTCCAGGGTGGCGGGGGCGAGCAGCGTCAGGGGCGACAGGTTGAGGGTGACCAGGGTGCTGGCGGGCAGGGTGCTCGCCTCGGCGAGGGCGCGCTCGACGCAGGCACGCTCGATCTCGGCGCTGAGGTGCGCGGCGGCGGCCTCGGCGAAGTGCTCGTCGGGGGGGCGGCCGTCGTCGAAGCGCGTGAGGGCCTCGTAGCCGCGGACCTCGCCGCTGGGCAGGTCGACGATGGGCTGGAAGACCGGGTGGAAGCGCTGGTGGGCCAGGACCTCCTCGACCCCGTGGCGCAGGATCTCGTGGCGCTCCTCGCGATCGATCTGGGGGCCCAACTGCGAGCCGGCGAACGAGCCGAGCTCGTCGAAGACCGACGTGCGCGTGCGCGCGACGGCGGGACCCGAGTCGGTGTGCACCGCGATCGCCAGCGCGCCGATCGTGCGGTTGTTCCAGCGCATCGGCACCAGGACGGCCAGGGCGAAGTCGTGGTCGACCAGGGTGACGAACAGCGGATCGTTCCCGTGCGCTGCCGCGTCGGTCAGGTCGACGCGGCGCGCGCGGGGGCGCGCGGTGATCATGTCCACCCACGAGGCGGGCAGGATCGGTGCCAGCTCGCGCGCCACCGCGGTGATGGGCTCGTCGCCGGCCACGGCGGCCAGCGTGAAGCGCCCATCCGCGTTCCGCCGGTAGAGGGCGACCAGGTCGACGAAGTCGAGATCGACCAGTTGGCCGCACAGCTCGGTCGCCGAGGTGGGGACGTCGTAGCTGGTGCGCGACTCGCCCATCAGTGTGGCCAGCTGCGCGGCGTCGCGCTCGAGGCGCTCGTTGTCGGTCGCCAGGCGGCGCTCCTCGGTCACGTTGCGCTCGACGCCGACGTAGGCGAGCGGCGCCCCGTCCTCGGTGACCACCGGGGAGATCACCGCGTCGACCTCGTAGAGCTCGCCTCCCTTGGCGCGATTGATCAGGTGCCCGCGCCAGGGACGCCCCGCCGCGAGCTCGGCCCAGAGAGTGCGGTAGAAGTCCTCGTCCTGGAGCTCGCTCTTCCAGAGGCGCGGATTCTGCCCCAGGATCTCCGCGGGGGAGTACCCCGTGAAGTCGGAGGCCGCGCGGTTGGCGTAGAGGATCCGCGCGGCGCGGTCGGTCACGATGACCGCCTCGGCCGCGTGGTCGATCGCGGTGCGCAGCAGGAGGGCCTCCTGGAGGGTGCCCGCGAGCCGGTCGCGCTCGCGCAGCCGCTCCAGGCCGATGCCGACTTGGGCGGCGAGACTGGCGAGCAGGTCGACCGACTCGTCGTCGAAGGTTCCCGCGACGTCGCTGTAGACGGTGAAGACCCCGTCGACGGCTCCCGCGACGCGCACGGGCAGGGCGACGGAGGCCGCGAGCCCGAAGGCGGCGGCCCGCTCGGCCCACCGGACGAAGCGCGGGTCGCCGGCGAAGTCGTTGAAGACCTGGGGCTGGCCGGTGCGCACGGCGGTGCCCGTGGGCCCGCGCCCGTTGGGTCCCTCGTCCCAGGTCACCGTGATCCCCTCGACGTAGTCACGTAGACGCGTGCTGCTCGCGGTGGGCACCACCAGGCGCTCAGGACCCTCGACGGGCCGCCCGTACCAGGCCAGGACGTACCCGGTCGTGTCGACCAGGCTCTGGCACAGGTCGGCGAGCAGGGTGCGCTCATTGGTCGCGCGCACCAAGATGGCGTTTCCCGCGGCCAGGGCCGCCGCCGCGCGGCGGGAGCGGATCGTCGCCTCCAGGTCCTGTAAACCCACGACGACGCCGGTCACGTGCCCGTCCTCGCGCAGCGCACGGTAGTGGGCGCGCATCCAGCGCAGGCCCCCGCTCGCGGTGCGCAGGCGTCCCTCGAAGGGCGGCACCACGTCGCCGAGCAGAGTCGCGGCGTGGGCCCGGGCCCGCGACTCGAGGTCCTCGACTCGGTGAAGTTCGGCCACGGGGCGCCCCACGAGGTCCGTCGGCCGCCACCCGAGGACCGTCTCGACCGACGGTGAGACCCACGTGATGACCTCGTTGCCATCGAACTGCCAGACGATGTCCGACGCGTTCTCGGCCAGGAGGCGGTAGCGCGACTCGGCGGCCGCGGTGTTCGCGCGCTGGCGCACCTCGGCCTCGATGTCGCGCCACCACGCCAGGCGGATCGGAGCCTGGCCTGGTGCATCGGTGATCTCTTGGACGGTGATCGCGATCCACCGGTAATCGCCCTGGCGATGGCGCAGGCGAATCTCGGCGTGTCCACGTCCGCCGCGAGCGATGACGCGACGCACGGCCTCGATCTGACGCGCATCATCGGGATGGACCAGCTCGTCGAAGAGGTGACCCTCGAGCTCGTCGGGCTTCCAGCCGAGCAGGCCGGTGACCGAGTCGAAGACCCACGCGATGCGGTTGTCGACGCCGGCGCGCACGACGACGTCGGTGGCGTGCTGGGCGACCAGGCGGTAGCGCTCGCTCAACTGCTCGAGGCTCTGACGCGTGCGGACCTCTTCCTCGACGTCGCGCAAGATGCCCACGACGCCGCTTGAGCCGTCGTTGTCGACGAGCGCGAGACGTGCTGCGAAATGCGAGAAGTGGCCGTCGGCGTGGCGCAGGCGCACCTCGACCTGGAGACGTCGGCTGGTCGAAAGCTGCTCCAGCCACGTCTGCACGTGAACGGCATCCTCAGGGTGCAGCAGCTCGGTGACGTCGCGCCCCACGAGGTCGAGGGGCGACCATCCGAGCATCACGTAGACCGACGGCGAGACCCACGTGAGGGTGAAGTCGATGCCACCCCGGAACACCACGTCGCTGACGTACTCGGCCAGGAGCCGGTAGGAGTCTTGGAGCTCCATCGTCTCCGTGAGGTTGCGCCAGCTCGCCTCGAGCAGCTCGTCTCGCCGCGCTGCCCGCAGATCGTAAGTGATGGGTTCGCCGGTGCGGTGGTCGACGTCGCGCTCATGGTCCACGGCGATGGGACCCTCGGCTCGCGCCGCACGCTGGAGGTGCGCGAAGAATCGCGAGCGCCCCATGCGCGCGTCGCTCGCCAGCGCGTCGCGCCCGATCACGTCGTCTGGCGCCACGCCGAGGGCTCGTGCCGCGGCGGCGTTGAGGGCGACGTAGGTGAAGTCGGTGACCTCGCCGGTCACGTCGTACTTCGGGCGGACCAGCACTCGCGGCTCGAACTCGAGGTCCGACAGGCCCAGGTCGAGCGCGCCGTCCTCGCTCACGTGGGGATCAGCACCTGTGTCGCGCTGCGCACACCCTGGTCCATGCTGACCTCCCGGCGCCTGTAGCAGCAGGCTAGAAGACTGCGGGGGCCTGGGGCAAGGGCCGCGCTCAGATGCGCTCAGGCACCATCTCGATGGCCCCGCACGGGCACTCGGTCGCGCAGATCCCGCAGCCCTTGCAGAAGTCGTAGTTGAAGGCGTAGCGCTCGCCCGGTCCGAGCTTGATCACCGCATTGTCCGGGCACACCCCGAAGCAGTTGTCGCACTCGAAGCAGTTCCCGCACGACAGGCACCGGCGCGCCTCGAACAGGGCGTTGTCCTCGGTGAGGCCGCGCACGACCTCCTCGAAGTTGGTCTGTCGGCGCACCAGCTCGAGCTCGGGGCGCCGCGTGCGCGGCGCGTCGGCGTAGTACCACGTGTTCAGTCGGTCGAAGCTGGCCAACGCGTGGCGTTCGGGCGCGTCGGGCGCCTCTGCGCGCAGGTAGGCGTCGATGCCCCGCGCGGCGTGCTTGCCGTGGCCCACGGCGACCGTGGCCGTGCGGTCCGAGGGCGCGACGTCTCCACCGGCGAAGATGCCCGCCTGCGTGGTCATCATCTGGTGTCCCACCTCGACGACGCCATCGGTCACCGTGACCGTGCGGGCGCCCTCGAGCAGGGAGAGGTCGGTGTCCTGGCCCAGGGCCAGGACCAGCGCGTCGGCATCGAGCTCGTCGTACTCGCCGGTGGGCTCGGGCAGGCCCTGCGGGTTGAGGCGCATGCGCTCAAGGACCAGCCGGCCGCCCTCGAAGCGATCGATCGTCGAGAGCCACCGCACGGTGACGCCCTCGCCGAGGGCCTGCTCGACCTCCTCGGGGTGGGCGGGCATCTTGTCGCGGTTGCGCCGGTAGACGATCACGGCGTCGGTCGCGCCCAGGCGGCGCGCGGTGCGCGCGGCGTCCATGGCCGTGTCGCCACCGCCGTAGACGACGACGCGGCGCCCCAGCAGCGGCGGGTCCTCGTCGGCCACCTGGTGCAGGTAGGAGACGGCGTCGACGACCTTGTTCGAGTCGCCCGCCGGGATGTGGACGCGCTTGCCCAGCTGGGCGCCCACCGCGAGGAAGACCGCGTCGGCGCCGCTGGCCACGCGCTCGGCCTCGATGTCCTGGACCGGGTGGCTGGTGGCGACCTCGACCCCGAGGGCCAGGATGCGCGCGATCTCGGCGTCGAGCACCGCGCGCGGCAGCCGGTAGGCGGGGATGCCGTAGCGCAGCATGCCTCCCAGGCGCGGCGACGAGTCCACCAGGCGCACCGCGTGGCCCAGACGGCGCAGATGGTACGCGGCCGACAGGCCCGCGGGTCCCGCGCCCACCACGAGCACGCGCTGCCCGGTGTCGGGCCCCGGGCCGGGCAGCGACCAGCCCTTCTCGAGGGCGGTGTCGCCGAGGAACCGCTCGACCGCGTTGATGCCGACGGCCTCGTCGACCTGGACGCGGTTGCAGGCGGTCTCGCAGGGGTGGAAGCACACCCGACCCATCACCGCGGGCAGGGGGTTCTCCTCGACCAGGCGCCGCCAGGCGGCCTCGTAGTCGCCCGACTCCGCGTGGTAGAGCCAGCCCTGGATGTTCTCCCCGGCGGGGCAGGCGTCGTTGCACGGGGGGAGCCGGTCGACGTACACGGGGCGCTCGACGCGCCACGATCCGGTGTGGTTGGCCCGGCTCGTGCCCACGTCCAGGGTGATGGCAAAGGGTCGGTCCATCTAGGCGTCCTCCTCGGTTCCCCGTAGGCCCAGTCGGGCGATGTTGGCGTCGGCCATCGCCTGGAGCCGCTCGATGACGTCGGGACGCCCGGGGTGCCCGAACAGGTGGGCGTAGCGCCGCTGGAGGCGCAGGTACTCGGTGACGGGCACGGGGCGGCGGATCGAGGAGACCCCGGTCACCTCGCCGTACTCGGCTTCGTAGACGGGGAAGATGCCGGTCTCCTTGGCCAGGCGGGCCAGGTGGATCGTCTCGTGGGAGGCCGCGCCCCAGCCCAGCGGGCACGGGACGAACACGTGCAGGTAGCGCGCGCCGTGGAGGGACATGGCCCGCTCCACCTTGCGCTCGAGGTCGTGGAGGTCGGCCACCGTGGCCGTGGCCACGTAGGGGATCCCGTGGGCCATCGCGATGCGCGGCAGGTCCTTGCCCTGCCCGAAGGGGTTGCCTGGGTCGGGTCCGACGGCGTCGGTGGTGGCGGTGCGCGCGGCGGGGGGCGTCGCGGCCGAGCGCTGCACCCCGGTGTTCATGTAGCCCTCGTTGTCGTAGCAGATGAACAGCACGTCGTCGTTGCGCTCGAACATCCCCGACAGGGTGCCGAAGCCGATGTCGACGGTGCCCCCGTCGCCGGCCTGGCCCACGACGCGCACCTGGTCGCGTCCCTTGACGCGCAGGGCGGCCGCGACGCCCGTGGCGACGGCCGGGGCGTTGCCGAAGAGGGAGTGGAGCCAGGGGATCTGCCACGAGGTCTCGGGGAACGGGGTCGAGAAGACCTCCAGGCACCCCGTGGCGTTGACCGCGACGAGCTGGTTGGCCGTGGCGCGCATCGCCGCGTCGAGCGCGTAGCGCGCGCCGAGGGCCTCGCCGCAGCCCTGGCACGCCCGGTGGCCCGAGTCGATCGAGTTGGTGCGACGCCGGTCGGACTGCACGGTGCGCTCGTCCGCGCTGAGGAGGCGGTTGCCCACCGCGAAGCTGCCCACCTGGTAGAAGTGCACGCGCGTCTCGCTCATGGGTGATCCTCCCGGGGACGGCCGAGGTCGCGCAGCACGTTCTCGGCGAAGGGGCCCGAGCGCCGGGTGCTGGCCATGCGGGCACGCTCGCGGGCGATGACGCCCTCGTCGAGGTCGAGGAAGCTCAGCGTCGCGAGCTCGTCCGCGCGGGCGCGCGCCAGCATGTCGGTGAGGCTGGCCAGCGTGATGGGCCGTCCGCCGAGCCCGGCGACCACCGTGTGCAGCGAGCTCGTGCCCAGGGCCATCGCGACGTCGGTGGCGAGCACTCCGCCCATCCCGAGGCTGAAGGCCTTCTCGACCACGATGACCCGCTCGACGCCCGCCAGCGCCGCGCGCACCGCCTCGAGGGGGAAGGGCCGGAAGGAGGTGATGCCCAGCACGCCCACGCGCTCGCCCGCGTCGCGGCGCTGGTCGACCGCGTCCTTGATCGTGCCCAGCACCGAGCCCATGGCGATGATCGCCGTGTCGGCGTCCTCGAGCCGGTAGGGGCGCACCAGTCCGCCGCTCGCGCGGCCCGAGACCGCCGCGAACTCCGCGGCGATGACGGGGATCCGGTCCAGGGCGTCGAGCTGGCGCAGGTGCGCCAGGTAGCGCACCTCCTCGAAGGCCTCGGGACCGACCATCGCCCCGATGGATACCGGGTCCTCGGGGTCGAGCACCTGGCGGGGCTCGTAGGGGGGCAAGAAGGCGTCCACGACGTCCTGGTCGAGGAGGTCGACGCCCTCGACGGCGTGGGTCAGGATGAAGCCGTCCATGCAGACCATCACGGGCACCGAGAGCTCCTCGGCCAGGCGGAAGGCCTGGATGTGCAGGTCGGCCGCCTCCTGGTTGGTCTCGGCGAACAGCTGGATCCACCCGGCGTCGCGCACGGCCATGGCGTCGCTGTGGTCGTTCCAGATGTTGATCGGCGCCCCGATGGCGCGGTTGGCGAGCGTCATCACGATGGGCAGGCCCAGGCCCGCAGCGTTGTAGACAGCCTCGATCATGAACAGCAGGCCCTGGCTCGCGGTGGCCGTGTAGGCGCGCGCGCCGGCCGCCGAGGCGCCGATGGACACCGACATGGCTGCGAACTCGGACTCGACGTTGATGTACTCGCACGGGGCGAGGGCGCCCTCTTTCACCATGACGCCGATGGCCTCGATGATGTGGGTCTGGGGGGAGATCGGGTAGGCGCACACGACCTCCGGCCGACAGCGCGCGACCGCCTCGGCGATGGCGCGCGATCCCTCAATCTGCTGTAGCACCGGCCACCACCTCCCTCTGGGCGCGCACGTGCTCGAAGGCCGCCGCCGCGGCGGCCAGGTTCCTCTCGCCCACGATGGGTCCGAAGCGGTCGCGCAGGGCGTCGCCGATGGCGTGCAGGGGCACCTGGTCGGTCAGGGCGGCCAGGCCGCCGAGCAGCGCCGCGTTGGGGACCGGCCGACCCACGTGCTCCAGGGCGAGCTCGGTGGCCGGGCAGGTGCTCAGGTGGTCGGGCTGGCAGCGCGCGGCGAGCTCGCCCAGCCCCAGCTCGGCGAAGGTGCGCGAGGTGTTGATCAGGACGTAGCCCGCCGCGGCGAGGCCCCCGAAGAGGTCGACCTGGTGGATCAGGGTGACGTCTTGGATCACGACGGCGTCGGGGGCGCTGATGGGCTCACGCGTGCGGATCTCGCGATCGTCGATGCGGCAGTAGGAGACGACCGGGGCCCCCGTGCGCTCGGAGCCGAAGCTGGGGAAGGCTTGCGCGTGGCGCCCCTCACGGAAGGCGGCGACGGCCAGGAGCTCGGCGGCGGTGACCACCCCCTGGCCCCCGCGGCCGTGGAATCGAACTTGGAACATGTCTCACCCGGCTCTCGACGTTGAGGGGCCCGCCTCGACGGTACCGCACGCGAGGACGACCCCTCGTGGGACTTTCGTCCCTCGGGGACCGTGGTCCCTAGGACAGCGCGACTGGCGCGTTGTCGACCCCGGCGTTGAATCCCACGCCGTTGAGCACGTGGTACTGGTTGTTGCGCAGGTCGGTCAGCTCGATGGTGACCGAGCGCTCGCGGTACGTGCCGGCGGCGCAGTTGGGCGAGCACGTGTTGACGAAGAGCGTCCCGTGGGCGTAGGCGGTCGGCGCGCCCCAGTCCATCCACGAAAGGTGGCTGAAGCCGTAGTTGCCGTCGGCGCACGACACGATGATGTCGTGGGGGGCGAACTGGCCGGCCTTGCCGCACGACGTGATGGTCACGTGGTGGTTGGGCTGCACCTCGGCCATGGCCAGCGCGAAGGCGCCGGCGGTCAAGACCAGCAGCAGGCTCAAGAGCAGGACAGGGATGCGATTGCGCACGACGACTCCTTCCGGTCACACCTCGGGTCGCGGGCGCCACCCCCCGCTCGTGTCGTGGCGCCGCCACCAAGGTCCACACTACCGAGGCGCCCGGAGGGGCTGGGGCGCCGTTGCGGTTCGCGCGGGTCCCTCGTAGGGTGGGCCTGTGGATGAGGAACGCGAGCCGGGCGCCGCGGCGCGGCGCGCGCGCTACGACGACGAGGCCGAGGTCGGTGGGGATCCGGTGTGCTGGCTGCACCTGACCTGCCCGCTCTGCGGCAGTTTCCTCGACGCGCCAGAGCACGCCACCTCGTGCCGAGGCGCCGAGGCACCGGGTGGCCGCTTCCTAGACTGAGCACGTGGCCAGGGCGTCGGGAGCGAAGGGGGAGCCGTCCGCCTCCCAGCGCACCCGCGGGCCGCACCCGCTCATCCAACGGCGCATCGCCTCGGGTCGCGGCGCCACCGAGCAGCCCAACGCGAGTGCCGCGGGCGACGCGGAGCTGACGCCGCGCTTCTGGGTTGCCCTGGTCGTGACCGCTGTGATGACCGGGCTCTTCGGCGACCTGATGATGTGGATCCTCGCGCGCTTCGAGGGTCTCGCCTACCACTACCGCTCGGGCAGCTACCAGGCCGCGGTGGCCGCCTCGCCCGACGCGCGACGCGTGGGGTTCCTCCTGCTCGCGGGCATCGTGGGCGCCATCGGGTGGTACCTCATCCGGCGCTACCTGCGCAACGACCACGCCGAGCTCGACGACGCCCTGTGGCGCGGCGACGGGCACCTGTCGTTCCGGCGCAGCCTGCTGACCTCGTCGCTGTCGGAGGTGGTCATCGGGATGGGCGCCTCCATCGGCCGCGAGGCCGCACCCAAGCTGATGGGCGGGGCCTCGGGAAGCCAGGTCGCCGACTGGCTGGGGCTGACCGCGGGGCAGCGCCGACTGCTGGTGGCCTGTGGCGGCGGCGCCGGGCTGGCCGCGGTCTACAACGTGCCCCTGGGCGGGGCGCTCTTCGTGGCCGAAGTCCTCTACGGGAGCCTGGCCCTGACCGTGGTGCTGCCGGCGCTCGCGGCCACGCTGATCGCGACCATGACCGCCTGGGTCTACCTGCCCAACACCGCGACCTACACCGACCTGCCCCACTACCACTCCAGCGCCCGCCTGCTGGTGTGGTCGGTGCTCGCGGGCGTCGCGATGGGCCTGCTCGCCGTGCTCTACGTGCGCCTCATCGGATGGGTGTCGCACCACCGCGTGGGCGGGGGGACGATCCTGTGGGCGATGCCCCTGACGTTCCTGGGCGTGGGCGCCTTGGGCATCTGGTACCCCGAGCTCTTCGGCAACGGCAAGGACATGGCGCACCAGGCCTTCCTCGGGATCGGGAGCCTCGGCCTCTTCCTCGCCCTGTTCGCCCTCAAGCCCCTCGTCACGGCGGCGACCCTCGGCGCGGGCGGTGGCGGCGGGGTCTTCACGCCGTTCCTGGCGACCGGAGCGGTCTTGGGCGGCTTCCTGGGCTTCGCCTGGTCCCACCTGTGGCCCGGGACGCCCATCGGCGCCTACGCGCTGGTGGGCGCCGCGGCGATGCTCGGCGCCTCGATGCAGGCACCGCTGGCCGGGCTGGTCCTGGTCCTCGAGCTCACCCACGGCGGGTTCTCGATCGTGCCCGCGATGACCGTCGCGACGGTGATCGCGACGCTGCTCGTGCGCTGGATCGACGGATACTCGATGTACTCGGCGCGCCTGCCCAGCCACGCCGAGCCCTGAGCATGGGAGGATGGTGCGATGTACACCCCGGCGCACTTCGCGCTGCCTGAGGACGAGGCCTGGCGGATCCTGGGCGAGACCGGTGCGGGCTTCTTCGTGCGCGCCACGCCCACGGGCCTGCGCAGCGTGTTCGTCCCGTTCCTCGTCCACGAGGGCGCGCTGGCCACCCACGTCGCGCGTGGCAACGACTGGTGGCGCGACGCGTCGCCCGACGAGGAGGTCCTGGTCGTGGTGAGCGCGGCGAGCGCCTACGTCTCGCCGCGCTACTACCCGAGCCGCCTGGCCGACCCGCGCGTCGTGCCCACCTGGAACTACGTGGCCGTCGAAGTGCTCGGGCGCCTGCGCGTCCACGAGGACCCGGCCTGGCTGGCGGGCCAGATCCGGCGCCAGACGGCGCGCTTCGAGGCACCCGGCGAGCCCTGGCGCGTCGAGGACGCCCCCGCGGACTACATCGAGCGCCAGATCGGCGCGATCGTCGGGGTGAGCGTCGCGGTCACGTCGATCACCGGGAAGGCCAAGCTCTCCCAGAACCGTCCCGACGAGGACCGCCGCTCCGTGCGCGCGCACCTGGCCGCGGGCTCCCCCGAGGAGCGGCGCGTGGCATCCTGGATGACCGATGACTGAGGTTCGCCTACGCCCCACCACCGCCGCGGACGCCGCGGACCTGCGCGCGATCCGCCTCGAGGCGCTGCTCGACTCACCCGAGGCCTTCGGGTCCACCTACGCCGAGGCGGTGACCTGGCCCCTGGAGCACTGGGAGCGGATCGCCGAGGAGCGCCCCTACGTGCTGGCCGAGGTCGACGGGCACGTCGTGGGCATGGCGGCGGGCGGCTACAACGACCAGTACCCCGACACCCACTGGCTCTACGGCATGTACGTCAACGCGCGCTACCGGGGCGCGGGCGTCGCCGAGCAGCTGGTGACCGCGATCAACCGGTGGGCGCGCGAGGACGGGGCGACCGCGCTGTGGCTCCACGTCATCGACGTGGTGGCGCGGGCACGGACCTTCTACCGGCGCCTGGGCTTCGTCGAGACCGGCGAGACCGCGGCGCTCGAGCGCGACCCGCGCCAGCGCCTGGTGACGATGGTGCGCCCCCTGGGCAAGGAGGTCGCGGACCTGGCCTTCCGCGTCGAGGTGGTCGAGGCCGGACGACTCCACGAGGTCCGCCGGCGCGTCCTGCGCGGCGACGACCCCGCCAAGGTCGTCGAGGACCCGCGCGACGGGGACGCCGACGCGCTGCACGTGGCCGGGATGCGCGGGGCGCGCCTGGTGGTGACCTCCTCGTACTACCCCTCGACGTCGCCGGTGCACCCAGAGCGCCCCTGCTACCAGCTGCGCTACATGGCCACCGAGGTCGACGTCCAGGGCCGAGGCTACGGAGCGCGCGTCGCGGCCGTCGGCGAGGCGATCCTCTGGGGTCGCGGCGTGCGCGAGCTGTGGGCCAACGGGCGCGACACGGCACTCGCCTTCTACCGCGCCACGGGGTGGCAGACGGTGCCCGGCAGCGAGCACCTCAGCCCCGAGACGGGGCTGCCCCACACCATGATCGTCAAGGAGATCGTCGGACGGCTGGCGCGATGAGCGCGCGCCACGCCGCGCGCCCATCCTCGATGCGCCGGCGCGGGGTCCTGGTCGCGCTGCTCGTCGCCGCCGTCGTTGTCGTTGGGGGCGTGGTCGTCGCCCTGGAGCACCGCTCGGCGTCCCCGGGCGCCAGCGCGGTCACCACGACGGTGGCGCCCACGACCACCACCACGGTGCCCCTCGCGCCGCTCACGGGGCTGCCCGACCCCACGGGCTGGGCCCAGCACCACCCGGCCCTGACGGTCAAGATCGAGAACACCCCCGAGGCCCTGCCCCAGTGGGGCCTCGACCAGGCCGACGTCGTCTACGAGGAGATCGTCAACGGGGGGATCACGCGCCTCGCGGCCGTCTTCAACTCCCACGCGCCGGCCAAGATCGGACCCATCCGCTCGGTGCGGCCCACCGACGCCCAGATCGTCGACCCCCTGGGCGGGATCTTCGCGTTCTCGGGCGGCGCCCCCTACGCGCTGGCCGCCATCGCGGCGTCCCCCGTCGACCAGGTCCAGGAGGCCACCGCGGGCAGCGCGATGTACCGCGACCCCACGCGGGTCGCCCCGCACAACCTGTTCGGCGTGGGATCGGCCCTCTTCGCGTTCCACGGCGCCCCCGTGCCGCCCCGGCCGCTGTTCTCCTACCGGCGGGCGTCGGCCGCGGTGGGCGGGGCACCCGCCGCCTCGGTCGTCGTGCCCTTCCCGAGCATCTACCCCGTCACGTGGACCTGGGACCCGGTGCACCAGGGCTGGGACCGCACGCTCTTCGGCCAGCCGGTCGTCACGGGCACCGGCGTGCGGGTCGCGCCGGCCAACGTGCTGGTGATGTGGGTCACCTACGTGAACGGCGTGGGGACCTTCACCTCCTACGCGAACCTGCAGGGCTCGGGGCCGGTCGCCCTGTTCACGCGGGGGCGCGAGGTGCTGGGCACCTGGACCCACGCCAGCCCGCGCGCGGCCATCGTCTACCGGACGCGCACCGGGTCCACGCTGGCCCTGACACCCGGCCAGACGTGGGTCGAGCTCCTCAACGCGGGGGCCAGCCTCCAGGTCCGGAAGTAGCATCGCCCCGGGACCCGGGGGAGGGGATGCGATGTACGAGGAGTACGAGCTCGCCAGCGCCGACGGTCGCCGCCTCCAGGTCGGCCTGCTCGGCCCGCGCACCGGCACCACGGTCGTCGTGCACCACGGCACGCCCGCGGCGGCCTCGATCCTGCGGCTCTTCGAGCCGGCGACCGCGGCCGGGGTGCTGCTGGTCGCCATCTCGCGCCCCGGCTACGGGACCTCGGCCCGCCGGCCCGGCCGCAGCGTGGCCGGAGCCGTCGAGGACGTTCGCGCCGTGCTCGACGCCCTGGGTCGCGACCGCTACGTCGCCGTCGGCTGGTCGGGCGGCGGCCCCCACGCGCTGGCCTGCGCGGCCCTGGATGCCCCGCGGTGCGCCGCCGCCTGGTGCCTCGCGGGCGTGGCGCCGGCCGACGCCGACTTCGACTGGCTGGCTGGCATGGCCGAAGAGAACGTCGAGGAGTTCGCGCTGGCCCGCGAGGGTGGGGAGCGCTTCGAGGAGGTCCTGGAGGCGGCCGCGGTCGCGATGCGTGCGGCGACGGGTCCCGAGCTGGTCGGCCTCCTCGGGACGCTGATCGGCGAGGCGGATCGCGCCGCCCTGGCGTCGGGGCGCGTCCCCGAGCTGATGGCCGCGGCGACGGCCCAAGCCCTGGTCGAGGGCGCGGCGGGGTGGATCGACGACGACCGTGCGCTGCTCGCCCCGTGGGGCTTCGACCTCGCGCACACCAGCGTGCCCGTCGAGGTCTGGACCGGAGGCGACGACCGGATGGTCCCGCCCGCGCACGGCGCCTGGATCGCCGCGCGGATCCCCGGCGCCCGCCTGGTCCACCACGTCGATGCGGGGCACATCTCGCTCGTCGTGGACCACCTGTCCACCCTGGCGTCCGCCTGGGCCGCCGTGGACACCGACAGCTGAGGGAGGCGCGGTGCGCATCGGCAATCTCTACGGTCCGGACGCGACCTTCCTGGGTGTCCCGGCCGCCGACCCGGACGACCCGGCGTCGTGGACCGGCGCGAGGGCGGCCATCATCGGGGCCCCCTTCGACGGGGGGACGTCGCACCGCTCGGGCTGCCGCTTCGGTCCCCAGGCGATCCGCCTCACGGACTACCTGCCCCACGACGGGTCGCGGCCCAGCCTGGCCCTGGGCGTCGACCCGCTCGTCGAGCTGGGCGTGGTGGACCTGGGCGACGTCGAGATGCCCTCGGGCGAGACGGAGCGGTCGCTGGCCCGCCTCGAGGAGCGGGTGACCGCCGTCGCCAGCGCCGGGGTGCTCCCCGTCGTGCTCGGCGGCGACCACACCATCGCCCTGCCCGACGTGACGGGCGTGGCGCGCCACGTGGGCTGGGGGCGCGTCGCGGTCATCCACTTCGACGCCCACGCCGACACCGCCGACACCCAGATGGGCTCGCTCTACGGGCACGGGACGCCGATGCGCCGCCTCATCGAGTCCGGGGCCTGCCGGGGCGACCGCTTCATCCAGATCGGCCTGCGCGGCTACTGGCCCGAGCCCGAGACCCTGGCCTGGATGGCCGCCCAGCAGATGCGCTCGTTCGAGATGAGCGAGGTGGTCGCCCGGGGACTGGACGCGGTGCTCGACGAGGCCCTGGAGCGCGCGAGCCTCGAGTGCGACGCCGTCTTCCTGTCGATCGACGTCGACGTCGTGGACCCGGGCTCGGCGCCGGGCACCGGGACGCCCGAGCCCGGCGGCCTGACCAGCCGCCAGCTGCTCGACGCGGTGCGCCGCCTCGCGATGGAGGCGCCGCTCGCGGGCCTCGACGTCGTCGAGGTGTCCCCGCCCTTCGACCACGCCGAGATCACCGCCTACCTGGGCAACCGCGTGGTGCTCGAGGCCCTGAGCGGCGTGGCCTGGGCCAGCGGGGCGCGCGCCGGCCGGACGAGCCGCACCCCGGCGAGCCCGCTGCTCGCCCGCCCGGACGCGCCGGGTGCCTAATCAGTCGCGCATCGACTCCAAGACGGCGCGGATGACCGTCTCGTCGGTGTCGGGGTGCAAGAAGGCGAAGCGGGCGATGGTCTCGCCCTCCCACTTGGTCGGCGTCACGAAGGCCACCTGGTCGCGCAGCAGCTGGAGGCTCCACGCGTTGTAGCGCTCCTCGCTCCAGCCGGGCCGGCGGAACAGGGCGATCGAGAGGCTCGCGGGGCGGACCATCTCGAGGTGGTCGCTCTCGCGCACCAGCCGCTCGGTCAGCGTCGCCAGCTCGATACCGCGCTCGATGGCCGACTCGTAGGCGCCCACGCCGTAGGTGACCAGGGAGAACCAGAAGGGCAGCCCGCGCGCGCGGCGCGAGAGGTGGATGGCGAAGTCCGAAGGGTTCCACTCGTAGTCCTCGTCGTCGGCCACGTGCAGGATGTCCAGGTACCCGGCCTGCTGGGCCAGCACGGTGCGCGCGATGGTGGGGTTGCGGTAGAGCAGGGCGGCGCAGTCCAGGGGGGCGAAGAGCCACTTGTGCGGGTCGACCACGAAGCTGTCGGCGTGGCGCAGCCCGGCGAAGACCTCGCGGTGCGAGGGGGCCAGCATGGCGGCGCCCCCGTAGGCGCCGTCGACGTGGAACCACAGGTCGTTCGCGCGAGCGTACTGCCCCAGACCCTCGAGGTCGTCGACGATGCCGGCGTTGGTGGTGCCCGCGGTCGCGACGATGGCCACCACCGACGACGGGTTCGGGTCGGCGGCCAGAGCCGCACGCAGGGCCTCGACGGTGAAGCGGTGGTCGGGCGTGGGGACCTCGAGGGCCTCGACGCCGATGACGTGGAGCGCCTTGCCGACGCTGGCGTGCGCGTCGGCCGAGATGGCGATGCGCACGTCGTGGGGCGCGAGCTCGGGGTGGCGCGCCCGGCCGACGTCGCGCGCCACGGTCAGGCTGGCCAGGTTCCCCATCGAGCCGCCCGAGACGAAGGCGCCGCCGGATCCCTCGGGGAGCCCCGCGCGCTGGGCCAGGAAGTCGAGCGCCTGGTTCTCGGCGGTGACGACGCCCGCGGCCTCGAGCCAGCTGGTGCCGTTCAGGCCCGAGCAGGCGACGACCATGTCGAACAGCAGCGAGTTCTTGGTCGGCGAGTTGGGGATGAAGGCGAGGAAGGTCGGCGCGTCGATCGAGACGACGGCCGGCGCGAGCGCCCGCTCGAAGAAGTCGAGCACCTCCTCGACAGGTCGCCCGTCCTGGGTGATGAGGCCGGCCACCTCGTCGACGGGGATCTCGAAGAGGCCGCCGTAGTCCAGGGGCACTGGGTCCATCGCCAGGCGCTCGCGGCAGTAGGCGAAGATCGCCTCGGTCGCCTTCTCGTCGTACGCGAACATGGGGTGCCCCACTGTGACCTCCCTCTTGGGCCTTGGCCATCGTAGAGCCTCGGGGGGGTGGCGCCCGGCTCGCGTACCATGGGGCATGGACGGCGGGCCGATCGGGTACCTGGGTCCCGAGGGATCCTTCTCCCACGACGCGGTCGGCGAGCTCGACGCGGCCGCGGTGCCCGTGGCGACGATCCCGGACCTGCTGGCCGAGGTCGCGGCGGGCACCCTTCGCGGCGCTCTCGTTCCCCTCGAGAACGCCATCGAGGGCACGGTCTCGGCCACCATCGACGGTCTGGTCTTCGACCACGACCTCTACATCACGCGCGAGGTCGTGCGCCCGATCCACCTGCACCTGCTCGCGCGGCCCGGACGGGACCTGGGCGAGATCCGCGCCGTCTACAGCTACCCCCACGCGTTGGCCCAGTGCCGGGGGTTCCTCGCGAGCCTGGAGGGGGTCGCCACGGTGCCCACCACCTCGACCAGCGAGGCCGCGCGCCTGGTGGCGTCCTCGCACGAGCCGTGGGCGGCGGTCGGCTCGGCCCTGGCCGGCCAGCTCTTCGGCCTGGCGGTCGTGGCCGGCGACATCGAGGACCACGCCGGCAACGCCACCCGCTTCGTGCTGGTGGGCCGCGACGAGGTCGCCGCGCCCACCGGGCACGACCGCACGACCATCGTCTGCTTCCAGAGCGCCGACCGCCCGGGGTCTCTCTACGGGATCCTGGGCCGCTTCGCGGCGCGCGAACTCAACCTGACCAAGCTCGAGAGCCGGCCGACCAAGCGCGGCCTGGGCGACTACTGCTTCGTCATCGAGTTCGAGGGCCACGTCGCCGACGACGTGGTCGCCGACTGCCTGGCCGACCTCCAGGCGCACCTGGCGCACGTGAAGTTCCTGGGCTCCTACCCGGTCACCGGCGAGGCCGCGACGTCGCGCCGCGCGGCCGTGACCGCGGCGCGACGCTCGGCCGACCGGTGGATCGCCGGGCTGCGCGCCCGCGTGCGGGACTGATCAGCCCTCGACGCGCAGCCCCGGCAGGAGCGGGTCGAGCCAGCGCGGCAGCCACCAGTTCCTCTCGCCGAGCAGGAACATCGTCGAGGGCACGAGGACCAGGCGCACGACGGTCGCGTCGAGCAGGACGGCCGCCGACAGCCCGATCGAGAGCTGCTTGACCACGACCAGCGGCGTGGTGACGAAGGACAGGAAGACGCTGACCATGATCAGCGCGGCGGCCCCGATGACCCGCCCAGTGCGGGCCAGCCCGTCGGCGACGGCCGCGCGGTTGTCGCCGGTGCGGGTCCACGCCTCGTGGATGCGCGACAGGAGGAAGACCTCGTAGTCCATCGAGAGCCCGAAGACGATGGCGAACATGATCATCGGCACGTAGGACTCGATGGGCACCCGCGCGGGCAGCCCGAGCAGCGCGCGGCCCCAACCCCACTGGAAGACCGCGACCAGGACGCCGTAGGCGGCGCCGATGCTCAGCAGGTTGAGCGCGGCCGCCTCGAGGGCGAGGACCAGGCTGCGGAACGCCGAGGCGATCAGCAAGAACGCGACCAGGATGACCAGCAGCACGATGACCGGGGTGCGCGAACTGACGATGGTGTCGAACTCGATCTGGAGAGCGGTGGGCCCGGTCACGTAGCCCCGCTCGCCGGTCCCCGCCAGCGCGCGGGGGAGGGTGGTGTCCACCAGCGTGGTGAACAGCGCCGCCGTGGCGCTCGAGGACGGGTCGGTGGCCGGGACGACCGTGGCCACCAGCAGCCGGCCGTCGGGTGAAGGGCGCGCGGGGACGACGGCGGCCACGTCGGCCACCCGCGACAGGTCCCCCGTGAGGCGGGCGGCGAGCGTCGGCGGCGTCGCGCGCGTATCCCGGTCGACCACGACCGTGAGGGGGCCGTTGGCCCCCGGGCCGAAGCCCTGAGCGAGCAGGTCGTAGGCGCGTCGGTCCGAGAAGCTCGTCGGGTCGGCGCCGTCGCCGACGTGGCCCAACTGGAGCGAGAGCGCCGGGAGGGCGATGACCGCGAGCGCGGCCACGCCCAGGGCGAGCACGCGCCAGGGGTGGCGCGCGACGCGCGCGGCGTAGCGGTGCCAGCCGTCGTCGGGTGCGGTGGCCTCCGCCACGACGCGGTGGACGCGCCAGCGGTCGATCGCGCGCCCCGCCAGGGCCAGCGCGGCCGGGACGAGGGTCACGGCGCTGGCTGCGGCCACGACGATCGCGAACACCGCCGACAGCCCGAGCAAGCCGATGAAGCTGAGCCCCGAGCCGTAGAGGCCGAGCATGGCCACCGCGACGGTCGAGGCGGCCACCACGACGGCGCGCCCGCTGGTCGCGGTCACGACGCCCGCGGCGTCGACGGGGCCGCGGCCCTCGAGCAGCAGCTGGCGGAACCGCGTCGTCAGAAAGACGGCGTAGTCGATGCCCACGCCCAGGCCGATCATCGCCGCCAACGTCGGCGACGCGGTGGCGAAGGTCATCACCAGGGCCACCAGGCCGAGCAGGCCGAGCCCGATGGTGACCCCGACGACCGCGCTGAGGAGGGGGATCAGGGCGCCGAGCAGGCTGCCGAAGGAGACGGTCAATACCACCAGCGCGACGCCCACACCGAGCATCTCGGCACGCAAGTCCGTCGTGCGCGGGCGCGTGACCTGGTCGAAACCGCCGCCGAAGTCGACGCGGAGTCCGGCGCGCGTCGCCGGGGCGCTGGCGTGCACGAGCTCTTGGGCGAAGGCCGGCGGGAGCACCCGCGGTGACACGCCGAGCGTGACGGTGGCGTAGGCGATGGTGCCCGTGGGGGAGAGCGCGTGGCTCGCCGCGGCCAGAGGGTCGGTGACGGCCACGACATGGGGCAGCCGGGCCAGGTTGCGCCGGGTGGCGGCGATCGCGGGCGCCTGGGACGCGAGCGTCCCGTGCGTGGTCGAGAAGACGACCTCGCCGCTCCCCTCACGGATCGAGGGCACGTGGGCGGCCAGCAGCGCGGCGCCGATCGATCCCTGCGTCTGGCCCAGCGACGTCGGGTCCTGGTAGGTCGGGCGCTGGGCGCGCGTCAGCGTGCCCAGCGCGAGCACCACGAGCAGCCACAGAGCGATGACGCGACCCGGGTGGCGCGCGCTCGCCACTCCGAGCCGGTGGAGCGCGGAGGGCGGCGCGTGGCGAGGACGGTGCCGGGGGGCCACGGAGTTCACCGCCTGCCAACTTAGGTCCGGGCGAACGGGCCCGACGGCGATCCCGCGCGGTGCGGTCGTCGCCCGGCGCGAGCGGCTCAGGCGCCGTGGACGTCGCGGCGCGCGAAGGCGGCGACGCCGAGGGCGCCGCTCGTGAGCCCGATCGCGGTCATCACCGCGCTCGCCAGGAGGTGCGGCGACTCGGCGGGGGCCGCGGCCATGAAGTGGAAGACCGAGGTGTCGAACAGCCAGCGGGTGAGCGCGCCAATGCCGCCGACGATCTCGACCAGCAGGGACCACACGATCAGGCCGTAGCCGACGGACGCCGTCGCGCGCGGCGCGACGCCGAAGGCGAGCGCCGCGAGGCCCGTCAGCGTCAGCGCGGGTGGGACCAGGTTGGCGCCCGCCTCCAGCAGGGTGGGCAGGCCCACGCGCGCGCCCTGGCTGGTCGCGGTGACCCACGTGACGAGACCCTCGAGCACGCTGGCGCCCACGACGGCGACCACCGCGATGGCCAGTCGCTCCACGAGCCATCGCGTGCGGGCGATCGGACTCGCCAGCAGCCAGTCGAGGTGGCCGAACGCCTCCTCGGACCGCGCGGCGGCCACCTGCCCCACGCCGAGGAGCGACACCACGACCGCCAGCAGCAGCGACGCGATGCCCAGGACCGCCCGCTCGCCGGCCGCCGACGCCCCCAGGCGCGAGAAGATCTCCTGGACCGAGGACCCCCCGATGGTCTGGCCCGCGGTGTGCGCGACCAGGCCGATGAGCCCGCCGCCGATCGCCACGCCGATCCACCAGCGCAGGATCGTCGCGCGCGTGAGTCGCCGGGAGAGGGCACCGGGTCCGGTCAGGGGACGGCGCGCGCGGCGGGGCGCGTCGTCGCGTGCCCACAGGCCGGCGCCCACATCGCGGTGCGCCACCGCGCGCAGGCTCAGTCCCGTGAGGGCACCGGCCGCGACGACGACGGGGAGGGCGGCCAGAGGGTGGGGCGAGGTCAAGGGCGCGATCTCCTCCACCCAGCCCAGCGGGGTGGCCCACACGAGGGCGTGCAGTCCCATCCCGGCGTCGGCCACTAGGCGCAGGGCGTAGGCCGCGGCGAGGATCTCGCCGCCCAGCGCCATCGCGTCGTGGCGCGTGCCGGCGACCTGGCTCGTCCAGGTGCCCAAAGCCGCGAACACCCCCGCCGAGGCGACCACGCCCGCGGCGAGCCCCACGACCTGGGCGGTCGTGAGCGAGGGTGGACCCGTCGCGTCGATCGCCAGGGTCACGACCGCCACCGCGACGCCGAGCGCCACCAGACCCGCCGCGACCCCCGCGAGGCTCTGGGCGGTGGCGGCGACGCGGTCGCGCGGACCGGCGAGGAGCAGGTCGGCGCGGTGGGTGTCCTCCTCGCCGCGCAGCGCGGCGGTTGTGGTGCTGAGGCCCCACAGCGCCCCCAGGATCGAGAGCGTCAGCGAGACCTTGAAGGAGGTGAACCCAGCGACCGTCTGCAGAGCCGGAGCCGGCCCGAAGATCGCCGTCGTCATGACGTTGGCGCCGAAGGCCCGCGCCAGCGCCTCGCGCAGCGCGGCCGTCGCGTAGATCTTGTCGTAGCTCAGCGCCGAGGCGCCCGTCATCACGCCGAAGGCGGCTCCCCAGATCACCCCCGAGCGCACCGCCCGCCGCGCGCTGAGCGAGGCGACGAGGGCGGGGCCCCGGAAGCGGCGTGCCCGAAGCGGCCAGAGCCTCACGGTGCGGGCGTCGTGGGGTCGTCGTAGTGGGCGAGGAAGAGCTCCTCGAGCGACGGCTCGCGGCTGGTCAGTCGCGTGACGCCCGCGTCGACGAGCGCGCGCAGCAGGGGCGCGAGGGGCCCGTCCACCTGGCAGCGCAACGTCGACCCCTCGGTGCTCAGGGCCCGCACGCCGGGAACGGCGCTCACGTCCGGTGCCGGTCCCGCGAAGGAGGCCTCGATGGCCAGCGCGCTGAGATGGCGTAGCTCGGTGAGGGTGCGGCGCTCGACCAGGCGGCCCGCGCGCACGATCGCCACCTCGTCGCAGAGCGCCTCGACCTCGCTGAGCTCGTGGGACGAGAGCAGGACCGTCTGGCCTCGGTCGCGCGCCTGGCGCACGTAGTTGCGGAACACCTGGTCCACGAGGGGGTCGAGTCCCCGCGTGGGCTCGTCGAGCACCAGCAGGTCCGCGCGCGTCATCAGCGCCGCGACGAGGAGCACCTTCTGGCGGTTCCCCGTCGAGTAGGTCCGCACGCGCCGCGTGGGGTCGAGATCGAAGGCGCGTAGCAGCTCGTCGCGGAACGCGGCGTCGAAGGATCCGTGCGAGTGCCCGAGCAGGTCGAGGACCTCGCCGCCCGTGAGGGCCGGCCAGAGCCCGACGTCGCTGGTGACGTAGGCCACCCGGCGATGGGCCGCGACCGGCTCGTGCCACGCGTCCCGTCCGAAGATCGCGGCGCGTCCGGCCGTGGGGCGGATCAAGCCCAGCAGGAGGCGGATCGTGGTGGTCTTGCCCGCTCCGTTGGGTCCGAGGTAGCCGAGCACGAGGCCCGGCTCGATGTCGAGGTCGAGACCCTCGAGGGCGACCACGTGACCGTAGTGCTTGGACAGGCCCTCGATGCGGACCGCGGGGGCGCTCACCGCGTCGACCTCCTTGCCAGCCGGGAGGCCCGAGCGGCCGCCACCTCTCCGGTCTACTCCCCGCCGCCACGCTCAGTGCGGTGGGGCGCTGGCGTGTCGCACCGGGGGTGTACGACGGGTGCCGATGCGCGAGTGGTTCGCCAGACGAGGCCTGGAGGCGGCAGTCCCCCGGAAACGCCGGTGCGCTGCGCTGCGCTGCGGCGCCGTGGCCGCGGCGATCGTCGCGGCCGTCGCGGTGCCCGCGACGGCGGGGTCGGCCACCTACCGGCCGCTCGTGCCGCGCGACGTTCGCGCCATCGCCGGGGTCGCGTCAGCCCTCGTCACCTACGTGCGCCCGGAGTCGCCGGGGCGTGCCCCCATCACGGCGTATCAGGTCTGGCCGACCCCCGACGCCTTCTACTACGTGTGCCGCGCGACGCGGTGCCGCATCCCGGATCTGACGCCGGGCGCCTCCTACGTCTTCGCCGTCCGGGCACTCAACCGGTACGGGCCGGGCCCCTTCGCACCCCGATCGAACCGCATCGTCGTGGACGCGGCGGCGCCGGTCACCACGACGACGATGGCGACGACCCCGACGTGCTGCTCGGCGTCGCTGCCCAGTGTGCCCGGCGACCTCACCTTGACGTCGGGTCCCGACGAGCTGGTCGCGAGCTGGAGCGCGGCGAGCTCGAACGGGGGCGGTCCCGTGATCTACACCGCGACCGCGGCGCCGGGGGGCTTCACCTGCACCACGACGACCACGACGTGCGCGATCACGGGGCTGGCCCCGGATACCGAGTACACGGTCTTCCTGACGGCCTCCAACGTGAACGGGACCGTCCCGGCGCAGGACCCCGTCCCCGACGGGGGCACCATCGCGGCGTGCGAGGGGAGCACGCCGTGCGACCCGGGCCCCGTCGCGGCGAGCTATCCCACCTACGGCAACGTCGCCCCCGACGACCTGGGTGACTGCACCTTCGCCGCCGCCGCGAACTGGGAGCAGATCGTCCTGGGGGCGGCGCCCGACCCCACCGTCGTGGGCTACGAGTTCGCCCAGGCCGGCGGGACGGCTACCGGCGGGCTCAGCCAGTCCGCGCTGTGGTCCTACTGGTCACACGACGGCATCGGTGGCGTGTTCCTGACGAGCCGCCAGGCGTACTACGCCGATGAGATCGACGTTGAGAACGCGGTCGCCGACTTCGGGGCGCTGCTGGCCGAGCTGCGATTTCGCGACGGCTGGGGATTCGCCCAGTACACACAGACCGCGGGACTCCACGAGGTGGTCGTCGACGGCGTCACGCCCCAGGGGCCGCTGGTCGTCTCGTGGGGCGAGACGCTCCAGATGACCTGGGAGCAGTGGAACGCGGAGGTGGTGGCCCTGTGGGGCCTGACGACCTCGGGCACACCGACGTGACCACCCGCCGGCGCGCCGTCTCGTCGTCACCCCGAGCGGAGGGAGTGGGATTCGAACCCACGGTGGGCAAGCCCACGCCGGTTTTCAAGACCGGTACATTCGTCCGCTCTGTCATCCCTCCGGCGACGACACTACCGGGCGCTCCGCGGCGCGCTCGGCGCGCTTGCGCTGGCGGGCTCGCTGGGCCTGGTCGAGGACGACCTTGCGCAGGCGCACGGACTTGGGCGTCACCTCGACGGCCTCATCCTCGGCGATGAACTCGAGCGCCTGCTCGAGACTGAGGACCGTGGGCGGCGCCATCTTCTCGAAGTTGTCGCTGCCCGCTGCGCGCATGTTGGTGAGCTTCTTCTCGCGCGTCGGGTTGACGTTCATCTCGTCGGGTCGGGGATTGGACCCGACGATCATCCCCTCGTAGACCTCGACGCCCGGACCCACGAAGAGCGTGCCGCGCGCCTCCAGGTCCACCAGCGCGTACCCGGTGGTCACGGCGCGGCGATCCGCGACGAGCACCCCGCTGCGCCGTGGTCGGATCTCGCCGGCCCAGGGCTCGTAGCCGTCGAACACGGCGTGCATGATCCCCGCTCCGCGCGTCTCGGTCAGGAACTCGGTGCGGATGCCGACGAGGCCGCGCGACGGGATGCGCCACTCGAGGCGCGCCCACCCCGTGCCGTGGCTGACGAGGTCGAGGAGCGTCCCGCGCCGCGTGCCCAGCAGCGCGGTGATGGCCCCGACGAACTCGTCGGGGGTGTCGATGGTCACGTGCTCGACGGGCTCGTGGACGTGCCCGTCGATGAGCCGCGTCACCACCTGGGGCTTGCCCACGGTGAGCTCGAAGCCCTCGCGGCGCATGGTCTCGATGAGCACGGCGAGCTGAAGCTCGCCGCGCCCCTGCACCTCCCAGGCATCGGGTCGGTCGGTGGGCAGGACGCGGATGGACACGTTGCCCACCAGCTCGCGGTCCAGCCGGTCCCGGAGCATGCGCGCGGTCAGCAGCGAGCCCTCGGTGCCCGCGAGCGGTGAGGTGTTGATGCCGATGGTCATCGAGATGGACGGCTCGTCGACGGTCAGGGGCGCCAGCGCCTCGGGTGTGTCGGGGTCGGCGAGGGTCTCGCCGATCGTGATGTCCTCGAAGCCGGCCACCGCGACGATGTCTCCGGGGCCCGCGCTCTGGGCGGGGATCCGCTCGAGCGCCTCGGTGATGAACAGTTCGGTGACCCGCGCGTGCTCGATGGTGCCGTTGAGTCGGCACCAGGCCACGCGCTGGCCGCGCTCCAGAGTCCCGTTGACGACGCGACACAGGGCCAGGCGCCCCAGATAGGGGGAGGCGTCCAGGTTGCACACGAGCGCCTGGAGCCCGTGGTCGGGGTCGTAGTGCGGTGCGGGGACCGCCGACTCGATCGCTTCGAAGAGCGCCGTCAGGTCGGGGCTACCCATCGTGGGCGTGCGCGATGCCCAACCTTGACGCGAACTCGCGTAGAGGATCGGGAACGCGATCTGGTCCTCATCGGCGTCCAGGTCCAAGAACAGGTTCTCCACCTCATGGACGACCTCGGAGACGCGCGCGTCGGGCCGGTCCACCTTGTTGATCACGAGGACGACCGGCAGGCGCCTCTCGAGTGTCTTGCGCAGCACGAATCGCGTCTGGGGTAGCGGTCCCTCGGCCGCATCCACCAGCAGCAGGACGCCGTCGACCATGGCCAGCCCCCGCTCGACCTCACCGCCGAAGTCGGCGTGGCCGGGCGTGTCCACGATGTTGATCGTCAGGTCCCGCCAGTTGACGGCCGTGTTCTTGGCCAGGATCGTGATGCCCTTCTCGCGCTCGAGGTCGCCCGAGTCGAGGACCCGCTCCGTGGGCTCGTCGCGCTCGCCGAAGGCGCCCGTCTGGCGCAGCATGGCGTCCACCAGCGTGGTCTTTCCGTGGTCGACGTGGGCGATGATGGCAACGTTGCGGAGCGAGTGGCGGGCGTGCATGACCCATCCACGCTAGTGGCCCGCGCGACCCCTGCTCAGGCGACGGCTTCGGCGAGTGGCGCGGCCGCCGCGCCGAGTACGTAGCGCGCCCCTCGGCGCACCTCCTCGGCGGTCCCGGGCACCCAAAGGGCGAGGCCGGCTTCCGCCCACACGCCCACTACGCGGGCGGGGATCTCCTGACGAGGGTGGGCCAGTGACGCGACGAGCAGGTCGACGCGCAGCCCGGCGCCCGCACGGGGCCCGGGGCGACCAGGGCGGACGCGCACGAGAGCCCCTTCGGTGATGAGGTCGCGCCGCCCGTGGAGGGTCGTGCGGGCGCGGGGGACGTCGTAGTAGGCGTCCGTCACGGGCACCGACCACGAGGCGACGCCGCGCGTCAGCTCCAGCAGCGAGCGCGCCCAGCCGTCAGCCGCCTGGACCGCGACGGCGTGCCCCGACGCGTCGAGGCGCGCGAGCCAGGCGCTGAGCGATCCGCTGCGGGAGTAGCCGGTCCGCGCGCGGTCGATGTGCTCTTCCAACTCGGCGGCCAGCGCGTCAGCGAGACGTGCGTGGTCGCCACGCACGAGCCGGCTGACGGCCCCGCGCCCGAGCGCCCGCCGGGCGGTGAGCGCGCTCCAGGCGAAGGGGCGCGAGGTCCGTCCCGGTTGCTCCACGCTCCACGCTTCGAGCGTGCGATGTCGCACCGTAGGCACCGCGGCGAGGCGGCGCGCCAGCGCGGCCCCCAGGGTGGTGGGCAGCGCCGAGGGCGCCTCGAGAGCGCCCAGGACGTCGGCGAGCGCGCCGGGCGCGAGGTAGCGCGCAGAGATGCTCATGTCCCAGCGCCCGCGAGGTCCGTGGCGACCTGCTCGCACACCGCGGTGGTTGCGCGGGCGAGGAGCTCCGCGTCGACCGGCTCGGCGACGTGCTCGCCCGTCGCCGTCGAGAGCGTGGTGCTGGTGCGCGCGACGCGGCCCGTGGCCAGGGCGTGGGTCAGCGCGTGGAATCCGCGCATGCTCGCGGCGCGCGGGCCCAGCGGCGACGTCGTGACGTCGAGCAGATGGACACCTTGCGCACCGGTCCATACCAGGTCGAGGTGGTCCAGGAGCACCACGGGCGTCCCCACCAGGGGGACGGCGCAGCGCACGTCGATGCGCGCTCGGGACGGGATCTCGAAGGTCGCCAGCGCGTCAGCCAAGGTGCGCGCGTGGGCCGCGACGTCCGCGGCCAGGCGCGCACGCTCGTCGTCGTCGAGCGTGCCCAGGCGCGCGCGCAGCTGCGGCGACGGCCCCGACGTGCGCCACGCCGAGAGCGCCTGGGCGTAGGGGTCGGTGAGCGTCATGCCAGCGAGGAGCACCGGCGTCAGGCTGGCGACGAGCGCGCCGCGCAGGCGGTGGCGCGACGACGCGTCGATCGCCACGACCCCGCTCTGCTGGCCGATCGCGGCGATGATCAGTGGGGAGCGCCGGATTCGCTCGTGCCCGCCCCCCAGGGCGTCGACCTGGTCGGTGAGCGCCGCGCGCAGGCCGCCGACGACGGAGGTGGCGGGCGGGGTTGCCGCGGACTCGCGCGGAGGAGTCAGGAGGTCGCTCGATGCGCTCATGACGTCCACTGTTGCCGCCCGCTGTCACAGTGCCTAGCGTGTCGACGTGTTCGCCGTGGTCTTCGGGCTCTTTCTCGTCGCCCTGCTCGTCCTCGCCGTGGTCACGGTCCGCTGGGCCGTGCGCCACGACCGAGCGCGTCGCGGCTAGCTATTCGTCGGCGAGGCGCGCCTCGAGGGCTCGCACGGCGCGATCCAGATCGGCCACCGCGCGCTCCAGGACCGCGAGGCGGTCGGCCAGCAGGGTCTCGACGCGCCGATCGACGCGCTCGTCGATCTGGTGACGCAGGCGCGCGTCGACCGTGTCCACGAGGGGCTGAGCCAGGGCGCGCAGCCTCTCGCGCAGGCTCGCCGAGGTGTCCTCGTCACTCACCGCCGCATCCTAGAGCGGGGCCGGCGGGCAGTAGACGCCCGCGTTGAACTGCAGTGTGTTGAACTGGCCGCCCCAGGGTGGGTTGAGCAGAGTCGACTCCTCGGACTGCAGGGTCGAGGTCGGCGTGCACGATGCGCTGAAGGCGATGAAGCCGCGGATGTTGTTGGCGTCGGTCCCGTAGACCGGTAGCGGGCCGCCGCCTTCGAACGCGACGGCCACGAAGGCGGGCAGCGGTGCGTTGGCGAGCTGGTACGTGGAGTACTCGTACTGCGAGGCGTAGATGCCGGCCTTGAGCGTGGGATCGACCGAGGCGATGCCGTCGGACCAGCCCTGCATCATCGCCGACCAGTAACTGGCGTAGCGCGCGACGGTCGCCGAGGACGAGCCCCCGGGCGCGTCGAGGCCCGAGTGCGCGTCGGGGTAGCCCTCGGGATCGAGGATCACCCAGTCGGGCTTGAGCCCTAGACCCAGCGCCTGGTACTGGTCGATCTGCCCGGCGACCCACGCGCCGGCGGCGAAGCCGTGGGCGTAGTAGGTCGCGGGCGCGATGGTCTCGCCCTGGAGCGGTCCGCTCACCGTCCAGAACGAGAGCCAGGTGACGCGCCGGTGCCCGTTGTAGATGCTCTGGCCCATGAGGTAGTCGGGCGCCGTGGCGACGCTCGTGGCGTGGACGTAGCCGACCCAGGGCGTCGAGGTCGTGCCCAGGCCCCCCGTCTCGCTGAGAATCGGCCAGCCATCGACGACGGCCTGGGTCCACTGGGCGCTCGGGATCGCGTAGACCCCCACGCCCTGGGGCGCCGGGGTCGCGATGCCCGCGGCGAAGAGCGTGAGCGACGAGCCCACGAGCGTGCCGGCGACCCCGGGGGCGACGGTGCGCGCGAGGTCCCCTGCCGTGACTGACACGTCGGTCGCGGTGAAGGGCCCGTCTCCGCTGGAGCCGGTCAAGGCGAACAGGTCGCCCCAGTTCGCGGCCGCTCCGGCGATCGTGATCTGGGTGGGGCCGATCCCCAGGTAGAGGCCGCCGGTCAGGGGCGGCGCCGTCGGCGTGGCGGCCATGACGCTGTACATCGACCACGGCGCGCTCAGCGTCGGATTGGGCACGGTGGTCGTGGTGGTCGGGGGGATCGTCGTGGTGGTCGTGGTCGACCCGGGTACGGTCGTCGTCGATACGGGCAGCGTGGTCGTCGTCGTGGTCGTCGTGGTGGTCGTGGTGGTCGTCGGGACGACGATGGGGGGCTCGTTCATCGTGGCCAGAGGCGCGCTGAAGAGCTCGACGTCGCCGTTGTGGCTCAGGCCGGCCACGTAGGCGGTCGTCGTCGACGTCGCGCCCACGAGCGAGCCGGCCAGGCGCGCGCCGCCGGTCGCCACGGTGAGGTCCTGATAGGTCCACGCCCCCGGGGTCGAGGCGCTCGTCGTGAACAGTCCGAGGTCGCCGTTCATGGCGACGGTGGCCACGGCGGGGACGGGCGTCGCACTCACCATCACGGGATCGCTGAGGGCGCGCGCGCCGTGGGTGGTCGTCGTGAGGTTCACCGGGGGCGCCGTCAGGTACGGAATCGGCTGGCCGGGATCCCACGTCAGGGAGAAGAGCTCGACCATCTTCAGACTGGTACGCGCGACGATCAGGAGGCTCGACCCGCTGACCAGGACGCTCGGCTGGCCCATGATGGCGATGCCCGTCTGGGTGGTGAGGTCGCTCGAGACCTCGGGGCGCCAAGCGCGATCGCCGTGGGTGTGCAGCCAGAGGGCGCTGACGGGGTCGTTGGGCGTGAGCAGGATGAGCCGCCCGAGGCCGTCGACGTAGGCAACGTCCACGTTGCCCTGCGGATCCGTGAAGGGGATCGGGTCGCCCGCCGCCGGCGGGGCGTCGATGTTGGGCGTCAGGACCTGCCACGCGGTGGCCCCGGTGGCGCTCTGGGTGAAGACGGCGATCTGGTCCGCCCTGGTCCGGTAGACCAGCGCCGATCCCGTGCTCGTCGTGACCGCGTGGGGTGCGCCGAGCATCGTCGAGTTGTTGATCTGGCTGGCGAGGGCCGTCGCGTTCCAGGGCAGGGCGCCCACACCCGAGTCGGTGAACGCATACAGCGGCTCGCTGTTCACGCTCGTCGTGGGTGCGGGCGTCGTGGCGCGCGAGGGCGCGATCGCGGTGAGCACACCGGCGAGCGCCATCGCGAGCCCGAGGGCGACTCGGAGCATGACGGGCTGCCGGTCGCGGTTGCGTGGCGCGACGCGCGGGACTGGAATGTCCCGAGTCTACGAGGACCGGTCCGCGATGCCCGAACCGGTGCTAGGGGACGCGCAGTGCGACGGGAGCCGAGCTCGGGCTGACACGTCCCGCGACCAGGTAGCGAACGCGCACGCGGTAGGTCGCCCCCGCGCGTAGTCCCGTGAGGACGACACGCGGGCCGCGGGCCGTGACGGTGACCCACGACCGTCCCCCGTCGACCGAGACCTGCAGACGGGCGGCGCTCGTCGTGGAGGGCCAGCGCACCTGGAGCACGGCTCCGCCGCGGGCGGGGCTCGCGCGCACGATGCGCGGCGCCACGAGCGCGGCGGGTGCGGAGCGCGGCGGCGGGCCCACGCGAACGGTCCGGGTGGCCAGCACCTGGGCTTGGTACGTCACGGTGATCGTGAGGGGCCCGGGCAGCGTGTCGAGCACGGTGACCGTGACGTTCCCGTTCGCGTCGGTGGTCGCCGCGAAGGAGGCGCGGCCGGTGCTGATCGCACTCGAGCGCGCGGCGTCGAAGAGCACCAGTCCCTGGTTCGCGCGCGCCGTGAACTGGACCGAGGCGTTGGCCTCGGGTGACCCGCCCTGGCGCCGGAGCGCGACGGCGACCGTCACCGGTGCGCTGGTCGCGACCACGCTGGGCGTGACGGTGACGGTGCTCGCCGCGAGGTCGACCGAGGGCGGACACAGTCCGGCGAGGAACGTCGCCGGGTTCGGGCTGCCTAGGCCCGAGGCCATGTCGTAGCCGGGGCCGGCGCTGTAGACGCCCACGCCGAAGAGGTCGTTGTTGCCGCTCGTGACGTCGTTGAACCCAGTGCTGGCCATGGCGTAGAGCGTGGGGTTGAGGAAGCCCAGGCGCGTGACGCCACAGGACTGGGCGCCCACGGCGACCAGGGCCGCGACGAGCGGCGCGCCGATCGACGTGCCGCCGATGCTCGACCAACCCGCACCGCAGTTCTGCCCGCAGTTGGTCGCTCCGCTCCCGGTGAAGTACTGGATGAACCCGGTGCTCGGGTCGGCCATCACCGACAGGTCCGGCACCAGGCGCATGGTCGCGGTCGTGGGGATCCCGGGCGCGACCTGCCAGCTCGGCCGGGACCACAGGGTCGAGATGCCGCCGCCACCGGCGCCGCCCCCGCTTCCGGTGCCGTCGTTCCACACCGACTCGGTCAGCGGGCTGATGCTCGTCACGGTCAGCCCGCCCACGCCCGTCACGAACGGCTGGGAGGCGGGGTCGTCGACCGCGGGGGCGTTGGTCGTGATGCCCGCGCAGTCCGAGGAGCCGTTGTCGCCCGCCGCGGCCACGACGGTCTGGCCCTGGGCGGCCATCTGCTCGAAGACGGCCTGCTCGGCGGCGGGATCACCCGACGGGTCCTGCTCGCAGGTCCCCCACGAGGTGGTCACGACGCTCGCGGTGTTGGCGTCGGCGATGGCCTGGTAGATGTCGAGCGGGCCATTGGCGTTGTTGGGTCCGGTGTACACGTCGACGGTCGCGCCGGGTGCGAGCCCGGCTGCCTCCTCGACGTCGAGGGTCGCCTCGTCCGAGTACGAGCTGGGACCGCCGCCATCGACCGGCACGTTGTGCACCGAGGTCGTCAGGCCGTAGCACGCGAGGTACGTCGCGACGTTGCTCGGACTGTACGAGCCGAGCTCGTAGACCGCGATCGTCTGGCCCGCGCCGGTGATCCCTTGGCTCCAGGCGGACGCCAGGCCGTAGAGCGCACCCTGCTGCTGGAGCGAGTAGCCGCCCAGGGTGTTGGGGGTGGTGCTGCCGGGCGCCGAGCCCCCGGTCGCGGCTGCGCAGGTCGTGGCCCCCGTGGCGTGCGCGCGCGCCGACGCCACCGGGTGGGCCAGGCCCACGGCGTGGGGCACCGCGACGGTCGAGAGGCCGTCAACGGCCGCGACGTCGTGGGCGATGGCCGCCGGCAAGGTGGCCGTGGCCGTGAACTGCGACGCGCGCCGACCCTCCAGGCGCACGGTGGCGACCGGCGCCGCGAACGCCCGGGCGATCGCGGCGGTGGCTCCCGAAAGGTGCAGGACGATCCGCCCGCGACTGAGGGAGCCGACGTGGACGCCGTAGGAGGAGAAGTAACCGCGCAGGGCGTCGACCTCACGCGCGGGGGCGCCGAAGCGCGCGGCGAACTGGGCGGTCGTGAGGAAGTGGCGGTACGACGGGGAGGCCGGATCGCTGAGGTCGGCGAGGAAGCGGCGCAGCGCGGCGGCCCGCGGCTGGGCCAGCACGATGTCGAAGGCGACGGGCGTTCGCGTCGCCCCGGGGAGGATCCGCGCGCCCGCGGGCAGCGCGGCCGGATGGGCGACGGCGAGGCGCGGTTCGGCCGCGTGCGCGGTGACGGGCAGCAGCGCGACGCTGAGGGCGAGGGCGACCGCGGCGAGGGCGTGGCTTCGACTCACCGGCTCAGCCTACGGGGACGCCCCCCGGCCCCACGCGTCGCCGTCGGTGCCGTCAGGCCCGGGTGGCCCAACGCGCGGACAAATCAGCGCACTCGGCGCAGACCGTCGGGGGCACCACGCCCCAGCGCATCAGGTATCCGAAGATCGCGCAGCCCACGCAGTAGCCGGCGAGTCCCTCGAGCCCCGCGGCCGCGATGAGGGGGAGCAGAACCCACCGGGCGACCGACCAGCCCACGACGAGCCACAGGATGGTCGCGGTGAGCGTCAGCGCGGCGCCGATCCCCTGGGAGAACCGCTTGGGCGGGCCCGGCACCTGGTGCCGCCAGGAGGTGATCCGGGGGCCGACCCGCCCGGCCAGCCAGCTCAGCGGGGAGAGACGCGGCCCCATCGCCACGCGCGCGACGAATCCGTACGTCAGCGGGATCAGGAGGGCGGGCAGCCCGAGCACGACCGCACAGAGGGCCATGACCGTGACACCCAGCGCGACCACGCGCGCGGATCCCTCGTTGACGGGGTTCGGGTAGGTGAAGGGGTGCGCCATCCACTAATCCTAGTGGACAAGTCGATAATCCCTTCAGGCGGCCGCCGCGAGGTGGATCGTGGTGGCGATGCCGATGGCCACGATGATCAAGCGCACGTACGTCGCGCGCAGGCGCAAGATCAGCTGCGTGCCCAGCCACCCCCCCACGAGCGCCCCGGCGAACATGGGGTAGATCGCGCCCAGGACCAGGTGCCCGTGGATCAGGAAGACGATCGCGGCCTCGATGGTGACGAGCAGGGAGAGGACGCTGCGCACCCCTTGGATCTCGGGCAGCGCGAGGGGCAGGGCGACCGCCATCGTGGCGAGCATCATGATCCCCACGCCCGCGCCGAAGTACCCGCCGTAGGCGGCCGTCACCGCCATCCCACCCGCGAGCAGCCACCACCGCGCCGGGTGGTCGTGGTCGAGGGTGGCCAGTCGGCGGGTGATCACGGGCGCGGCGGCGAACACCACGGTGGCGGCCCCGATGAGCCAGGGCACCACGCGCTCGAACGTGCGCGACGAGCCCAGCAGCAGGAGCGCCGTCCCCGCCGCCGTCCCGAGGGCCACCACGGGCACCAGGCGACGGATCAGGGCGGCGTGTGCGGCGATCTCGGCGCGGAACCCGCGCAGGTTGCCCAGGAAGCTCGGGATGATCGCCACTGTGGTGGACAGGTTGGCGGGCAGGGGCGCCACGCCCAGGGCCAGCATCGTGGGGAACGTGATGAAGGTCCCGCCCCCGGCGATGCCGTTGGCCATCCCACCGGCCACCCCGGCCAGGAAGAACAGCACCGCCCGCCACGGGTCCGTAACCGTCGCCAACCACATTTTCACTACTCTACGGACGTGCCACGTGCTGCCCGGACCGCGCGACCCGAGGGGCGAGGAGCCGGGCGATGACCACGCGGCTCATCGTCCCCCACGACGCGCCCAAGGACCTGATCCGCGCGGCCGGCGGCGTCATCGTGCGCTCCAACCCGGAGCGGGGGCCCGAGGTGGCCTGCATCTACCGCGAGGCGCGGGGCGACTGGACCTTCCCGAAGGGCAAGCTCGACCCGGGCGAGGGCTTCGCCGAGGCCGCGCTGCGCGAGGTCTGGGAGGAGACGGGCCTGCGCTGCCGGGTCGAGCGCTTCATCGGCACGACGAACTACACGCACCGCAAGGGTCGACCCAAGATCGTGGCCTACTACCTCATGGAGATCGAGGACGGGGCGTTCGCCCCCAACGCCGAGGTCGACGACCTCGTCTGGCTCACCCTGGACGAGGTCGCGACCCACCTGACGTGGGACCGGGACCGCGAGCTGTTCTCGCTGGTCCTCGAGCAGCTCGCCGCCTGAGCGGATCAAGGACGCAGGACGGGCACGTCGGCAAAGGACGACAGCCAGCGGTGCGCCAGCTGGGCCAGCACGCCCGAGCGGCGCAGCTGCGCCAGCGCCTGGTCGACGCATCCGGCCAGCGGATTACCGTGCTGGAAGACCAGCGCGTAGTGCCCGCTGGCGCCGGGGAGCTGGCCGACCACGCGGGCGGGTGCTTGGTTCCGGACTTGGGGCTGCGTGCGCACGAGGGCGAGGGCCGCCGCCGTGTCCAGGGCGATCGCGTCCACCGCGCCCGCGTGCAGCGCCGCGAGCAGCGAGCTCATCGAGCGGTAGGAGCGCGGCGCCTGCGCTGGGTGCAGGGTGCTCGCGAGGGTGGCCAGCTCGGGCGAGCCCGCCAGCGCGCCGTAGCGGTAGCCCCGCAGCGCTGCGGCGCCGTGGTCGGTGGCGATGGCGTCGCTCGTGAGCGCGACCAGCGCGGTGCGCAGGTCGTAGTACGGCGCCGAGTACGTCACCGCGGACGACGCGACCGCCGGCGCGGCGATCTCGTCGACGTCGAAGTCGAAGGTCTTGGCTCCCGGCGCCGTGGCCGTGGCGTAGGGCTGCTGGATCCAGTGCACGTCGCGGCGCGCGACGCCCAGCGTCGACGCGAGCGCGTACACCAGGGCCGACTCGTAGCCCTGGCCGCTACGCGGCTGGTTGTTGAGGAACCAGGGCCAGTTCGTGGGCCGCTCGGTGGCCACGGTCAGGCGGCCCGCGACGCGCTCGAGCGAGCGCATCGCGCTGCGGCAGCCGCTCAGAGCGCGCGACGCGGCGGCGAGGTTGGCGCCCGCGGCCGCCGGCAGCCCGAGAGTGGCCGCGAGCACCGCCGCCACGGCGCGCAACGCCCACCGGCGCAGCGGTGACGAAGGCGAGGCCATGGCGGCGGCAGTTTACCGATGAGCGGAGGGGAGGTGGGGGGCGGCCCGAGCTGGTGCCGTCGCGCGTGCGGGCACTGGGTAAGATACCCCCCTGGGGAGAGGTGGGTGAGTCCGGCTTAAACCACATTCCTGCTAAGAATGCGGCCCGTTAACGCGGGCCCGAGGGTTCGAATCCCTCCCTCTCCGCCAACGACACCGAGCGCCCGGCGCTCGGTGTCGTCGCGTCAGGAGGACGCCGTGCGCTACTACATCGAGACCCTGGGATGCCCCAAGAACCAGGTCGACTCGGACAAGCTCGGGGGGCTGCTCGAGCACCGTGGCTACGAGCGCGCCATCTCTGTCGAGGGAGCCGACCTCGTCGTCGCCAACACCTGCGCGTTCATCGAGGCGGCACGCGAGGAGTCCATCGACACGGTGCTGGACCTGGCGCAGCGGCGCCGCGAGGGCGCGCGCCTCGTGGTCACCGGATGCCTGGCCGAGCGCTACGCCGACGAGCTGGCGACGTCGCTGCCCGAGGTCGACGTGGTGGCCGGCTTCGGTCAGGAGTTCGCCGCCGTGACGCCCGTGCGGGTGCGCCGGTCGCCCCGCAGCGACTTCGACCTGCTCAACCTCCCCCGCCCCGCGGCCGAGGCGCCCTGGGCGTACCTCAAGATCGCCGAGGGGTGCGACCGGCGCTGCGGGTTCTGCGCGATCCCGAGCTTCCGGGGCGACCAGCGCTCCCGCACGCCCGAGGCGGTCCTCGAGGAGGCCCGCAGCCTGGCTGCGGGCGGCGTGCGCGAGCTGGTCCTGGTGGCCCAGGACCTAGCCAGCTGGGGCATCGACCGCCGCCGCCGTCGCGACGGGCGCGAGGCCGCCGAGCCGCTCGACGACGCAACCGATCAGCCGCTGGTGGGCCTGGTCGAGCAGCTGGCGCGCGAGGCGGACCGCGTGCGCCTGCTCTACCTGTACCCCTCGAGTCTGACGCCGCGACTGATCGAGGCGATCCTCGCCACCGGTGTCGCCTACTTCGACCTCTCGCTCCAGCACGTGGCGCGCGCGCACCTGCGCCGCATGCGCCGGTGGGGCGACAGCGACCGGTTCCTCGAGCGGATCGACCGGATTCGCTCCCTCGAGCCCACCGCGACGTTCCGCTCCTCGTTCATCCTGGGCTACCCGGGCGAGACCGAGGACGACCACCGCGCGCTCCTCGCCTTCCTAGAGAGCGCCCAGCTCGACTGGGCCGGCTTCTTCCCGTTCTCGCCCGAGGAGGGGACGCCGGCGGCGATCGCTCCGGACCAGGTGGACCCGGCGCTGGCCCTGGAGCGCCTGCGTGAGGCCAGCGAGACCCAAGACGCGATCACCGCCCGACGGCGCGACGACCTGGTCGGCACGCGCCAGGTGCTCCTGGTCGACGCGCCGGGCGTCGCGCGCAGCGTGCACGAGTGCCCCGAGATCGATGGCATTGTGGAGGTGGATCGGCGGCGGGAAGTGGGGAGCATGTTCGAGGCGGAGATCGTGGCGAGCCGAGGCGTCGACGTGGTGGCCCGATGAGCTCGTCGCCCCGCTACGGCGAGACGGCGCTGCTGACGCCGGCCAACCTGATGACCGGCTTTCGCATCCTGGTCGCGCCGCTGTTCGTCTACCTCATCGTCATCGACCGCGTCTCGTGGTGGACCTCGCTGGTCGGATTCCTGGCGGCCTCCTCGGACTACTTCGACGGCATCGTCGCGCGGCGCCACGGGACCACCACCTCGGGTGCGTTCCTCGATCCGCTGGCCGACAAGATCCTCGTTCTGGGCTCCCTGTACGCGATCGTGCTCGCGCGCCCGCACGGGGTAACGTCCTTCCTCGTCCCGTCGATCCTCATCACGGTGCGCGAGGCGTGGATGAGCTACTTCCGCTCGCGCGCGGCGCGCCGCGGGATCTCCATCCCGGCGACCCGCATCGCCAAGTGGAAGACGTTCGTCCAGGACTGGGCCATCGCGTTCTGCGTCCTGCCCATCGCGGCACCGCACGTGTGGCTCGGCGAGGTGACGATCTGGATGGCCGTCGTCCTGACGGGGTACACCGGGTGGCGCTACTACGTGGACGGGAGGCGGCTGCTGCGTGCGCGTTGAGATCGTCGCCGTGGGGACCGAGCTGCTGCTGGGTCAGATCGCTGACACGAACTCCCAGTGGCTGGGCGAGCAGCTGGCTGCCCACGGCATCTCGTCGCACTACCACCAGCACGTGGGCGACAACCACGACCGCATCGTCCTGGTCCTGCGCACCGCGCTGGCGCGCAGCGACGCCGTGATCGTGTGCGGGGGGCTCGGTCCCACCCAGGACGACATCACGCGCGAGGCCATCGCCGAGGTGATGAACGTCCCGCTGGAGCGCGACGAGTCGCAGATCGAGCGCATCGGCGCGTTCTTCCGCGCCCGCGGCCGTACGATGCCGCCCAACAACCTGCGCCAGGCCGACGTGCCCCGGGGCGCCACCGTGATCCTCCAGGCGCGCGGGACCGCGCCCGGTCTGATCTGCCCCCTCGGCACCAAGGTGGCGTACCTGCTGCCGGGCGTCCCCTACGAGATGTCCGACATGTTCGAGCGCGCGGTGCTGCCCGACCTGCTGGCGCGCGAGCGCGCGACCGGGAGGCGCGCGACGATCGTCAGCCGCGTCCTGCGCACCTGGGGGGCGAGCGAGTCGGCGCTGGCCGACAGCGTCGCGACGCGCTTCAGCGCGCTCGAGGGCGACGATCGTCTCACGATCGCCTTCCTGGCGTCGGGCATCGAGGGCATCAAGGTCCGCATCACGGCGCGGGGCGACGACGAGGCCCACGCGCGCGATCTGCTGGGCGCCGAGGAGGGGCGCGTGCGCGCCGCCATCGCCGAGCGCCTCGGCGACATCGTCTTCGGCGTCGACGCCCAGACCATGGAGACGGTGGTCGCGGACCGGCTCGTGGCGCGCGGTCTGTCGCTCGCGGTCGCCGAGTCGCTGACCGGCGGCCTGATCGCGAGTCGACTGGTGAACGTGCCGGGCGCGTCCGCGTGGTTCCGCGGTGGCGTCGTCAGCTACGCCACGGCCGTCAAGCACGACGTGCTGGACGTCCCCGAGGGGCCGGTGGTGTCCGAGCCGGCGGCGCGCGCGATGGCCTCGGGGGTACGCCGACTGCTGGGCGCTGACGTGGCCCTCGCGGTGACGGGGGTGGCGGGCCCCGAGGAGCAGGACGGCCAGCCGGTGGGCACGGTCGTCGTGGGCCTCGACGACGGGCACGACGTCACGGCCCGCACGCTGCAGCTCGCGGGCGATCGTCCGCGCATCCGGGCCTACGCCGCCATCAGCGCGCTCGACGTGCTGCGCCGGGCGCTGGATCGCAGCGGTGCTTGATGCGAACACCTGTTCGTAGTACGGTGGGGCTGGCACCCGATCCGTGTCAGTGGGGTCACCTAGGGTGCCCCCACTGAGCAAAGGAGACCACATGGCATCCGACGACCGCAGCAAGGCTCTCGAGGCGGCGCTGGGCCAGATCGAGAAGCAGTTCGGCAAGGGCTCGATCATGCGCCTGGGCGAGAACATGCACATGAACATCGAGGTCATCCCGACCGGCGCCCTCGCCCTGGACCTGGCGCTGGGCATCGGTGGGCTTCCTCGTGGCCGGATCATCGAGCTCTACGGGCCCGAGTCGTCGGGCAAGTCGACCCTGGCCATGCACGTCGTGGCCGAGGCGCAGCGCAACGGTGGCGTGTGCGCGTACATCGACGCGGAGCACGCGATGGACCCGGTCTACGCGCGCGCCATCGGCGTGAACGTCGACGACCTGCTGATCAGCCAGCCCGACACGGGCGAGCAGGCGCTCGAGATCGCCGACATGCTCATCCGCTCCGGGGCGCTGGACGTGATCGTCATCGACTCGGTCGCCGCCCTGACCCCCCGTGCCGAGATCGAGGGCGACATGGGCGACTCGCACGTCGGCCTCCAGGCTCGCCTGATGAGCCAGGCGCTGCGCAAGCTGACCGGGGGGCTGTCCAAGTCGAACACCGTGGCCGTCTTCATCAACCAGCTGCGCGAGAAGATCGGCGTCATCTACGGGTCGCCCGAGGTCACCCCGGGGGGCCGCGCCCTCAAGTTCTACTCGTCGGTGCGCCTCGACATCCGGCGGATCGAGTCCATCAAGGACGGGACCGAGGTCGTGGGGAACCGCACACGGGTCAAGGTCGTCAAGAACAAGTGTGCGGCCCCGTTCAAGCAGGCCGAGTTCGACATCATGTACGGGCAGGGCATCAGCCGTGAGGGCTCGGTCCTCGACGTGGCGGTCGAGCTCGGGCTGGTGCGCAAGGCCGGTGCCTGGTTCACCTACGAGGGCGAGCAGCTCGGCCAGGGCCGCGAGAACGTGAAGACGTTCCTGCGCGAGAGCCCGCAGCTGATGGCCGAGATCGACCAGCGCGTGCGCGACCACCTGGCCACGATCCAGACGCCCGACGTCGTGGGCGGCCCCCTCGACATCGACGCGCCCCTGACGCTCGACTGACCCCCGTCGGCCCGCGGGCTCGGCGGTAGCGTGGCCCCATGCGTGCTCGGCTCGTCTGGCGGCGACGCGCCGGCGAGGCGGTGCGCGCGATGCGCCGGTATCTCGACGAGGTGTCGATCGTCGGACCCGACGACCGCTACGCCCGCCGCTTCCACACCTTCGGGGCGGGCGCGGCGCTCCTCGCGCCCCAGGGCGTCATCTACAACGAGCGCTACGTGGCCATCGGCGACGGGGCGCTCATCGGGCCCGAGGTTACCCTGGCGGTGGGCATCGGGCCCGACCAGGAGATGCTGACCAGCCCGGTGATCACGATCGGCCGGCGCTGCGTGATCGGCCGGGGCTCGCACCTCGTGGGCCACTGGCGCATCGAGCTCGGGGACGAGATCCAGACGGGCCCCTACGTCTACATCACCGACCAGAACCACGTCTACGACGATCCCGACCAGCCGATCGGGTGGCAGACCCCGCGCGAGGCGGCCGTGCGCATCGGCGCGGGCAGCTGGCTGGGGGCCCACGTCGTGATCCTGCCGGGCACTGAGCTGGGCGAGCATACGACGGTCGCTGCGGGCGCCGTCGTGCGCGGGCGCTTTCCCAGCCACGTCGTCCTGGGCGGTGTGCCCGCGCGGGTGCTGCGCCACTACCGGGCGAGCGAGGGCTGGATCGACGGCGCTCCGTGAAGCTCGGCGTCGACCTCGGGCCGCTGCGATCGTCGCCGCAGTTCCGGCGCCTCTACTTCGCGCGCTTCTACTCGGGGATCGGCAACCAGATGACCTACGTGGTCACCGCCTACCAGCTGCGGCTCCTGACCCACTCGACGCTCGCGGTGGGCAGCCTCGGCCTGGTCGAGGTGATCCCCATCCTGGTGCTGGGTCTCTACGGAGGCGTCCTGGCCGACCACCTCGATCGGCGCGTCATGGTGGTGACGACCGAGGTGGTGCTCGGCGTGCTGTCGGTGGCGCTGCTGGTCAACACGCTGTGGCACCCCCACGCCTGGGTGCTCTACGTCGTCGACGCGCTCGTCGTGTCGGCGGGGTCGCTGCAGACCCCGAGCCTGGTGGCGATGCGCCGGCTGATCGTGCGCCACGACGAGCAGCGCGCCGCCGCGACGCTGGGGGCCATCCGCGACACCACCGCCACGCTGGTCGCGCCGGCCGTGGGCGGGCTGCTCGCGGTCCTCGCGGGTCCGGCCACGGCCTACGTGGTGACGGTGGTCGCCTTCGGCGTGTCGGTGCCGATGCTGGCCTCGCTGCAGCGCCCGCCGCGGGGCGGCGGCGAGGGGGACGTCGTGACGTCGCTGCGCGAGGGTCTGCGCTACACCCGCTCGCGCCCCGACCTGCTGGGCACCTATCTCGTCGACCTGCTCGCAATGGCCTGGGCCTACCCGGTGATCATGCTGCCCTTCGTGGCCGCGACGTTCCGTCAGCGCGACGCGCTGGCCCTGCTCTACATGGGGCTTCCCCTGGGGTCGATGCTGGCCACCCTGAGCGCGGGGTGGGCGCGTCACGTGCGGCGCTACGGCAGGGCCATCGTCGCCGCGGCCGCCGTGTGGGGTCTGGGCATCGCGCTGTTCGGCTTCGCCAACTCGCTCGCCCTGGACATGGTGGGACTGGTCATCGCGGGTGGCGCAGACGGGCTCAGCGGGATCTTCCGCACGACGATGTGGAACGAGTCGATCCCCCCGGACGTGCGCGGCCGCCTGGCCGGGGTCGAGCTCATCTCCTACGCGCTCGGGCCCACGACGGGGCAGCTGCGCTCGGGGTGGATGGCGGCGTGGTGGACGCTGCGGGCGTCGCTGGGCGTGGGCGGGCTGGTGGCCACGGCGTCGGTCGGGGCGGTGGCGGCCTCGGTGAAGCGGCTGTGGTCCTTCGACGCGCGCCACGATCCGCACGTGGCCGAGGTGGCGCGCCTGCGGGGGGCCGCGTAGCCGGCTCTATCCTCGGGGGATGCCGACCTACCGCGTGAGCGCGCTGGGACCCGCCAGTCAGTCCCTCGAGGTCCTCGCGGCGCTGGCTGGCCTGGACGCGCCCGACGTGGTCGCGCGCGACCTGTCGCAGGTGACCCTCGCCGACGCGGTGGTCGCGGTCGTCGAGGTGACCGGGGCGCCTCCCTCGCCCGAGGCGTTGCGGGCCCAACTGCGCGAGGCGCTGGGGCCCGCGGTGAGCGTGCTCGTCCACGAGGTGCCCCTGCGCGCGGCGCGCACCGAGCGCTACCGGGTGGCCGTCGTGGCCCCCGAGCTGGCTCCGGCCCTGGTGACGGAGGTGGCGCGCGCCGTCGTGGGCGCGGGGGCGCGCCTCGAGCGCGTCGCGCCGGTCGCCCACCGGCCGGTCGCGGGCTACGAGATCGTCGCGAGCACCCGCGACGCGGGCGCGCTGGCCCGCGCGGTGGGGGCCCTGGCGGCGGCCGAGGGGCTCGATGTGGCACTCCAGCGCGAGGCCGCCGACCGGTGGTCGACGCGGCTGGTGGTCATGGACGCGGACTCCACGCTGCTGGCCGACGAGGTGATCGACCGGCTCGCCGAGATCTGCGGGCGCGCCGACGAGGTCCACGCGATCACCGCGGCGGCCATGGCGGGCCACCTCGACTTCGCCGAGTCCCTGCGCCGGCGTGTGGCGACGCTGGCGGGCGCCCCGGCGTCGGTGCTCGACGAGGTCCGCGCCGCGGTCTCCCTGACGCCCGGGGCCGCAACGCTGGTGCGCACGCTCCAGCGCCTCGGCCACGTGCCGGCCGTCGTGTCGGGCGGCTTCGTCGAGGTCCTCGGCCCGCTGCTCGCGGACCTGGGGATCGCCCACTACGCGGCCAACCACCTCGAGGTGGTCGACGGGCGCCTGAGCGGGCGCGTCGTGGGTGACATCCTCGACCGCGCCGGCAAGGCCGCGGCCCTGCGTCGCTTCGCCGACGAGCTGGGCATCCCCCTCGAGCGCACGGTGGCCATCGGTGACGGGGCCAACGACATCGACATGATCGTCGCGGCGGGCCTGGGCGTCGCCTTCAACGCCAAGGCCGTCGTGCGCGAGCACGCCGACGCGACGATCTCGGTCCCGTACCTGGACGCGGTGCTGGTCTTCCTCGGCCTGCCGACCGACGAGGCTCTGGGGGCCTGAGCGCCGAGAGGCCCGGGCGGTCGCCGGTCAGCGCCGGCGCGCCGTGGCGCGGCTCACTCGCCGAGTCGCAGCGGCGTGGGGCCCTGGTCCCACTGGGCCCGCATCCACGCCTCGACGTCGTGCGCGGCGCGCGGGAGGGCTGCCGACAGGTTCACCGCACCATCGGGGCCGACCCAGATGTCGTCCTCGATGCGCACGCCGATGCCCCGGTACTCCTCGGGCACGGTGAGATCGTTGGCCTGGAAGTAGAGGCCGGGCTCGACGGTCAGCACGTAGCCCTCGGCCAGGTCGCCGCGGTAGAGGTCCTGGCGCGCGTTGGCGCAGTCGTGGACGTCGAGCCCGAGCATGTGGCTCGTGCCGTGGAGGGTGTAGCGCCGGTAGAGCTGCGCGTCGCGGCGCAGGGCCTCGTCCGCGTTCGACAGCAGCCCCAGGTCCACCAGCCCGTCGACGAGCACCGCCGTCGCCGCGTCGTGCGCGGCGGCGAAGGGCACGCCGGGGCGGATGGCGGCGATGCCGGCCTCCTGGGCGGCCAGGACGATCTCGTAGATGCGGCGCTGGGCGGGGCTGAAGGTGCCGCTGACGGGCAGCGTGCGCGTGACGTCGGCGGTGTAGAGGTGGTCGCCCTCGACGCCCGCGTCCAGCAGCAGCAGGTCGCCCGGGCGCACGGCGCCGTCGTTGCGGGTCCAGTGCAGGATCGAGGCGTGGGCGCCGGCGGCCGCGATGGTGTCGTAGCCCACGTCGTGGCCCGCGACCCGGGCTCGCAGGTTGAAGACGCCCTCGACGACGCGCTCGCCGTGGCGCAGCGCCTCGGGCAGGGCGCGAACGACGTCGGCGAAGCCCGACACGGTGGCCGCGATGGCCGCCTCGAGCTGCTCGCGCTCGAAGGCGTCCTTGACCAGGCGCATCTCGCTGAGCGTCGCGACCAGCCGGGCGTCGACCTCGCTCGGCGCGACCAGGGCGTCGACGCTCGGATCCAGGCCCCGCACCAGGGCGATCGCGGTGCCCTCGAGGCCGGCGAGGTGCTTGGCCAACTCCTCGAGCGGCGCCGTGGCGATGGCGTAGTGGGCGGCGGCCTCCCGGGTCCCGCGGCGCGGACCCACCCACAGCTCGCCGTAGCGGCTGTCGGTGAAGAACTCGTGGGAGCGCTGGTCGCGCCGCTCGGGCACGAAGAGCGTGGCGTGCGCCCTACCGGCCCCCGGGGCCAGCACCAGCACGGCGTCGGGCTCGTCGCAGCCCGTCAGGTAGGAGAAGTCGGTCCCGGGGCGGAAGCGGTAGTCGGTGTCGTTGGCGCGCACCTTGAGCGGGCCGGTCGGCACGACCAGCGTGGTGCCCGCCAGCAGCTCGCCCAGGCGCTGGCGACGCCGGGCGCAGGCGCCCGCGGCCGGGTGCACGCCCGCGGTCGGTCCCTCAGGGGACCACCCCTCGCGCATGGCCTCGACGAGGGCGCGCGGCACCGGAGGGCGGTGCGCCCCGGCCCAGACCCAGCTCGCCGACAGCGGGTGCTCCGCGGAGACGTCGGGCTCGGAGACGGGGCGGTCGGTCATGGGCTCAATGTAGCCCAGCGCCCCTCGCGGGCTCCCGCGCCCGACCACGTAGTGTGCGTCCGTGATCTTCACGCTCGACGACGAGGGACCCGTCGCGCTGGTGCGCTGGCACGACGGGGAGAACCGCATCAACGAGGACTCGCTGGCCGCGCTGCACGCCCTGCTCGACGAGCTCGCCGCGCGCTCGGGGCCCCTGGCGCTGGTGCTCACCGGCGAGGGGAAGTTCTTCTCCAACGGCCTGGACCTCGAGCGCTACGGCAGCGACTGGCCGAGCCTGGTCGCCATCCTGCCCGAGCTGCACCGCGTGGTGGCGCGCCTGCTGCTGTTCCCCGCCTACACGGTGGGCGCGCTCAACGGGCACACCTTCGCGGGCGGCGCGCTGCTCAGCTGCGCGCTCGACTACCGGGTGATGCGCGCCGACCGGGGGTTCTGGTGCATGAACGAGGTCGACATCGGCCTGCCCCTGGACGAGAAGCTGGCGTCGATCCTCCTGAACCGCCTGCCGCGCGCGACGGCCCTCGAGGTCATGCTGACCGGGCGCCGCTACGCGGGACCCGACGCGCAGCGCGCGGGCATCGTCGAGGAGGTCGCGCCCGGCGAGGAGCTGGTGGCGCGCGCGGTCGCGGTCGCGGCGGCGCAGGCCGGCAAGGACCGGGCCGTCGTGGCCGCCCACAAGCGCGTGGTCTTCCGCGACGTCACCACCACGCTGGGGTTCCCCCCGGGGGTGTGATCAGCGCGGCGCGCGATCGATCGCGCGCCAGGTCGCGGGCAGGGCCATCCCGCACAGGCCGGACTTGATGAGCTCGCCCGCGACGAAGGGCGTGAAGCCGAGCGTCAGGGCCTCAGCCAGCGACACGTGCAGGTCCAGGGCCAGCCACGTCACGCCGAAGGCGAAGATCACCACCTCGCCGGCCACCATGGAGGCCGCCGCGCGCACGACGGTGCGGTCCGCGCCGGCCGCTGCCAGGCGCCCGAGCACGGCGCCCGCGACGACGAAGCCGAGCAGGTAGCCGAAGGTCGCGGCCGGGAAGCCGCTGGCGTGACCCGCGAACCAGGGGACGCCGAGCACGCCGGCCACCACGTACAGCGACATCGCGGCGGTCGCGCGCCGCCACCCGAGGGCCGTGCCCACGAGCATCACGGCCAGCGTCTGGCCGGTGACGGGGACCGGCGTGAAGCCCAGCGGAATGCTGACCTGGGCCAGCAGCCCGGTCAGCGTGGCGCCCCCGACCACCAGGCCGAGGTCGGTGAGCCGCGACGGCGACAAGACGTCGGCCAGGACGCGGCGGGCGGGCACGGCGACGGTGGACATGAGGCCTCCTTGGTTGGCCCAACTCTAGGCGACGAGCCCCTCAGCGCCAGCCCTGGTCGCGCGCGATCTGGTCGACGTCGCCGATGCGCAGCCCGGTGCGCTGCTGGAGCGTGCGGATCAGCATGCCCGCCTCGTAGAGCGACTCGTGGGTCCCGGTGTCGAGCCAGGTCGTCGCCCGCGACAGCACCTCGACGCGCAGTTCGCCCATCTCGAGGTAACGCGAGTTGAGGGCCGTGATCTCGAGCTCGCCGCGTGCGCTGGGGGCCAGCGCACGCGCCAGTCGCGGGGCGCGCTCGTCGTAGAAGTAGATGCCCGGCACCACGTAGGTGCTCTTGGGTTCGGCGGGCTTCTCCTCGATGGAGAGCACCCGGCCCTCGTCGTCGAACTCGACCACGCCGTAGCGCGAGGGGTCGGCGACCTGGTAGGCGAAGATTCGCGCGCCCACGACGTCGCGGTTGGCCGCGAGGTGGGTACCCAGGCCGGGCCCGTAGAAGAGGTTGTCGCCCAGGATGAGCGCGCACTTGTCGCCGGCCAGGAACTCCTCGCCCAGGATGAGCGCCTCGGCCAGGCCCCGGGGCTCGGGCTGGACCACGTAGCGCAGGTCGAGGCCCAGCTGGGAGCCGTCGCCGAGCAGCCGGCGGAAGGCGTCCTGGTCGTGGGGCGTGGTGATCAGCAGGATCTCGCGCAGCCCGGCGAGCATCAGCGTGCTCAGCGGGTAGTAGATCATCGGCTTGTCGTAGATGGGCAGGAGCTGCTTGGAGACGGCGCGCGTGATCGGGTACAGGCGCGTGCCACTCCCGCCAGCCAGGATGATTCCCTTCACCCCAGTAGTATAAGAAGCCGTCGTCGCGAGCCCAGATGAGGTACTCCATGCGCGTTGTGATCACGGGGGCGGCCGGCTTCATCGGCTCGCGCCTGGCCGAGATGCTCCTCGAGCAGGCTGAGTCCCTCGGCTACGACGAGGTGGTCATCCTCGACGCGCTGACCTACTCGGGCCGCCTGGAGAACCTCGTCGCGGTGCTGGCCGACCCGCGCGTGCGCTTCGTGCACGGCTCGATCACCGACGCCGCGCGCGTCGACGAGGCCCTGGCCGGGGCCCACGCCGTGGTCCACCTGGCCGCCGAGAGCCACGTCGACCGCTCCATCGCCTCGGCCGCGCCCTTCTTCGCGACCAACGTGCTGGGCACCCAGGAGCTGCTCGAGGGGGCCCGGCGCGCGGGCGTGGCCACCTTCGTCCACGTCTCGACCGACGAGGTCTACGGGACCATCGCGACCGGATCGTGGCGCGAGGACCACCTGCTCGAGCCCTCGTCGCCCTACTCGGCGTCCAAGGCCGCCTCGGACCTGGCGGCGCTGGCCTACCACCGCACCTACGGGCTCGACGTGCGCGTGACGCGCTGCTCGAACAACTACGGTCCGCGCCAGTTCCCCGAGAAGGTCATCCCGCTGTTCGTGACCAACCTGGTCGACGGGCGGCGCGTCCCGCTCTACGGCGACGGGGGCAACGTGCGCGACTGGCTCCACGTCGACGACCACTGCCGGGGCATCCTGGCGGTGCTCGCGCGCGGCCGCGCCGGCGAGGTCTACAACATCGGCGGCGGCACCGAGCTGACCAACCGCGACCTCACCGCCCGGCTGCTCGACCTGTGCGGGGCCGACGCGTCGGCCATCGAGCCCGTCGCCGACCGCCTCGGCCACGACCGGCGCTACTCGGTGGATTGGACCAAGATCCACGACGAGCTGGGCTACGCGCCCCAGGTCCCCTTCGCCGAGGGCCTGGCCGCCACGGTCGCCTGGTACCACGAGAATGAGGCGTGGTGGCGACCGCTCACCGCGGCCCGCGCGTGAACGCGCTCCCGGGGGCCGTCGCCGACCTCGCGGTGCTCGAGTCGCCGGTGTTCGGCGACGACCGCGGGCTGTTTCGCGAGTGGTTCCGCGCCAGCGCCCTGGGCGCGGACGCCGGGTTCCGCGTCGCCCAGGCGAACCTGTCGGTGTCGGCCCACAACGTCGTGCGCGGGCTGCACTACTCGCTGGCCGACGAGGGCCAGGCCAAGCTCGTCACCTGCGCCCAGGGGGCCGTCGACGACGTGATCGTCGACATCCGCCTGGGCTCGCCGACCTTCGGGGCCCTCGCCGTGGTGCCGCTGGCCGCCGAGGCCGGGCGCTCGGTCTACCTGCCCGCGGGCGTGGCCCACGGCTTCGTCGTGCGCAGCGCGTCGGCCACCCTGGTGTACCTGCTGTCCTCGCCCTACAACGCCGCCGTCGAGCTCGAGATCGACCCGTTCGACCCCGAGATCGGCGTGCCCTGGGACCTGGACGGCGAGCCGGTGCTCAGCGCCAAGGACGCCGCCGCCCCGACGCTGGCCCAGCGCCGCGCGGCCGGGCAGCTGCCGACCTACGGAGGCGCCCCCGGGCGCTGAGAGCGGGCCCTTGCTAGCGTGACGAGGTGATCACGACGGCGGGGCGGGAGTCGGCGGTGGTGGAGATCCCCGCCGCGGCGCGGGTGCCCGCGGTCGCCTCGGAGGCCCAGCTGCGCACCCTGCTGGCGGGGCTGTCGGGGGTCGACGCCGTGGGGGCGAGCGCCCGCGCGGCCAAGCTCGCGACCCGCTCGCTCAAGCGCGAGACCAAGCGCCAGGCCCTGGACCTGGCGATCGCCATGGTCGACCTCACGACCCTCGAGGGGGCCGACACGCCGGGCCACGTGGCGGCGCTGTGCGCCAAGGCGCGCCAGCCCGACCCGGCCGACCCGAGCACCCCGCCCGTGGCCGCGGTGTGCGTCTACCCGGACCTGGTGGCCGTGGCGCGCGAGCGCCTGGCGGGGAGTCCCGTGCACGTGGCCGCCGTGGCGACGGCCTTCCCCTCGGGCCGGGCGTCGCGCCGGGTGAAGCTGGCCGACGTGGCCGACGCGTGCGCCGCGGGCGCCGACGAGATCGACATGGTCATCGACCGCGGCGCCTTCCTCGCGGGTCGCCTGGGCCAGGTCTTCGAGGAGATCGTGGCCGTGAAGGAGGCCTGCGGCCCCGCGCACCTCAAGGTCATCTTGGAGACCGGCGAACTGGTGACCTTGGACAACGTCCGACGGGCCAGCTGGCTGGCGATGCTGGCGGGCGCCGACTTCATCAAGACCTCGACGGGCAAGGTGGCCGTGTCGGCCACCCCGCCGGTCGCCCTGGTCATGTTCGAGGCGGTGCGGGACTTCGCCGAGTCCACCGGCCAGGTCGTGGGGGTCAAACTGGCCGGCGGGATCCGCCACGCCAAGGACGCCCTGCGCTACCTGGTGCTGGCCAGCGAGACGGCCGGCTCCACGTGGCTCGACCCGCACACGATGCGCTTCGGGGCGTCCTCGCTGCTCAACGACCTGCTCGTCCAGCGCCGCACCCAGCGCACCGGCGCCTACAGCCGACCGGAGAACTTCAGTGTCGAGTGAGCCGACCGCCGGGGGACTCGCGCCCACCGCGGGCGTCTCGCGCCTGGGCGCGCTCGACTACGCGCCCGCGCCCGAGTCCACCGCGACCGTGCGCCTGGCCGACGCCTACGGCCTCTACATCGACGGCCGCTTCACCGACCCCGAGGCCCACGAGGGCCTGGCCACGGAGAACCCGGCCACCGCGGCGCCCCTGGCCCGGGTCGCGCGGGCCTCCGCCACCGACGTCGACGCGGCGGTCGGCGCGGCGCGGCGCGCCTTTGCCAGCTGGTCGACGACCTCGGGCGCCGAGCGCGCCAAGTACCTGTTCCGCATCGCGCGCCTCCTCCAGGAGCGGTCCCGCGAGCTGGCCGTCGTCGAGACCCTCGACAACGGCAAGCCGATCCGCGAGACGCGCGACATCGACGTCCCCCTGGCCGCGGCGCACTTCTTCTACTACGCGGGCTGGGCCGACAAGCTGGACTTCGCCGGCTACGGCCCCGATCCGCGGCCCCGGGGCGTGGCCGGGCAGATCATCCCGTGGAACTTCCCGCTGCTCATGGCCGCCTGGAAGCTGGCCCCGGCCCTGGCCGCGGGCAACACCTGCGTGCTCAAGCCCGCCGAGACGACGCCCCTGTCGGCGCTGGTGCTCGCCGAGATCCTCGAGCAGGCCGAGCTGCCCCCCGGCGTGGTCAACATCGTGACCGGCGACGGGACGACGGGGGCGGACCTCGTGGGCCACCCGGGCCTGGACAAGGTCGCCTTCACCGGATCGACCGAGGTGGGCCGCCAGATCCAGCGGCGCCTGGCCGGGCGGGGCGTGGCGCTCACCCTCGAGCTCGGCGGCAAGGGTGCCAACATCGTCTTCGACGACGCGCCCCTCGACGAGGCGATCGAGGGCATCATCGACGGGATCTTCTTCAACCAGGGCCACGTGTGCTGCGCGGGCTCGCGCCTCCTGGTGCACGAGGGCGTCGCCGACGAGGTGCTGCGGCGCCTGCGCCGGCGCGTCGACCAGCTGCGCGTGGGCGACCCCCTGGACAAGAACACCGACGTGGGCGCGATCAACTCGGCCGCGCAGCTGGCGCGCATCGAGGAGTTGGTGGCGGCCGGCGACTCCGAGGGGGCCACGCGCTACACCAGCCCCTGCCCGCTGCCCCGTACCGGCTACTGGTTCGCGCCCACCGTCTTCACCGACGTGGCCCCGGCGCACCGGATCGCGCGCGAGGAGATCTTCGGCCCGGTGCTGGCCGTGATGACCTTCCGCACGCCCGAGGAGGCCGTGGCCAAGGCCAACGACACCACCTACGGGCTGGCCTGCGGGATCTGGAGCGAGAAGGGCAGCCGCACCCTGTGGGTGGCCGAGCGCCTGCGCGCGGGCGTCGTGTGGGCCAACACCTACAACAAGTTCGACCCGGCCAGCCCCTTCGGGGGCGTGCGCGAGTCGGGGTTCGGCCGCGAGGGCGGCCGCCACGGCCTGGAGGCCTACCTCGATGTCTGAGCGACTCGACGTGCGCAAGACCTACAAGCTGGTGATCGGGGGCGCCTTCGTGCGCTCCGAGTCGGGCCGCTCCGAGCCGGTCACCGCCGCCGACGGGACCTTCCTGGCCAACGTGGCGCGCGCCTCGCGCAAGGACGTGCGCGACGCCGTGCGCGCGGCCCGCGCGGCCCAGCCCGGCTGGTGGGGCGCGAGCGCCTACAACCGCGGCCAGGTCCTCTACCGCTGGGCCGAGATGGCCGAGTCGCGCGCGGGCGAGCTGGCCGACTTGCTGGCGCGCGGGGCGGGGCTGGCGCCCGCGCCGGCGCGCGCGAGCGTGGCGGCCGGGATCGACCGCCTGGTGTGGCACGCGGGGTGGACCGACAAGGTGACCTCGGTGCTGGGTGGCGCCAATGCGGTGGCCGGCCCCTACTTCAACTTCTCGCTGCCCGTGCCCGTGGGCGTCGTGGGCGTCGTCGCCCCGTGCGCGGGCTCGCTCACGGGCCTCGTCGACGCGCTGGTCGCGCCGCTGGTGACGGGCAACGCGGTCGTCGCGGTCGTCGGTGAGCGGCTCGGCCTGGCGGCCCTGGTGCTCGGCGAGATGACCGCGACCGCGGACCTGCCCGCGGGCCTGGTCAACGTGCTCAGCGGGCGGCGCGAGGAGCTGGGTCCGATCCTCGCGGCCCACGAGGACGTCGACGGGCTGGACCTGACGGGGGCCGACGACCCCGGACCGCTGGCCGAGCTGGCGTCCCAGAGCATCACGCGGGTCCTGGCGCGCGTGGCGGGCGACGAGCCCGCCGACGCGCTGCGGCGCCTGCGCGCGTTCGTGGACACCACGACGGTCTGGCACACGGTGGGCGCGTGACGCCCTTCGCGCGGGCGCAGCGCGCGGCCGACGCGCTGCGCGCACGCGCGGGCGTGGACGCCTACGACCTGGCCATCGTGCTCGGCTCGGGCTGGCGCGAGGGCGCCGCCGCGCTGGGCCAGCCCACCAGCGAGGTGGTCACGACCGACCTCGAGGGCTTCGTCGCGCCGACCGTCCCGGGCCACGACGGCCGCGTGGCCACGGTGCGCGTGGCCGGGCGGGTGGTCGCGCTGCTGTCGGGCCGCGTCCACCTCTACGAGGGCCACGACCCGGCGACCGTGGTGCACCCCGTGCGCACGCTGGTGGCCGCGGGCGCGCGCACCGTGGTGCTGACCAACGCCGCCGGGTCCCTCGACCCGGCGCTGGCGCCCGGCGTGGTCTGCCTGATCACCGACCACCTGAACCTCACGGGCGCCTCGCCGCTGTCGGGGCCCGAGCCACCCGCCCCCTTCGGGTCGCGCTTCGTGGACCTGAGCGACCTGTACGGAGCGCGGGCGCGGGCGGCCGCCGCCGCGGCCGCGCCCAGCCTCGAGGCCGGCGTCTACGCCGGGCTGCGCGGCCCCCACTACGAGACGCCCGCCGAGATCGCCATGCTGGCGCGCGCCGGCGCGCGCCTGGTGGGCATGTCCACGGTGCTCGAGGCGATCGCGGCGCGGCACCTGGGCGCCGAGGTGCTGGGACTGTCGCTGGTGACCAACTACGCGGCCGGGGTGGCGGGCGCGGTGCTCGACCACGCCGAGGTGCTGGCGCGCGGCCGTGCCGCCGCGGCGTCCCTGGGCGACGTGCTGGCCGCCGTGGTGCCGGCGCTGTGAGGCGAGCGGGACGACGGAGCGACGCGCTCGACGACGAGCTCGCCGCCTGGCTCGCGGGCGCGGACGACGACGAGCGGGCCGAGCTCACCGCTTTGGCCGCGACCGACCGCACCGAGCTGGCCCGCCGCTTCGCCGAGCCGCTGCGCTTCGGCACCGCGGGCCTGCGCGGGCCCGAGGAGGCGGGGCCCGCGGGCATGAACCGGCGGACCGTCGCGCGCGCCACCGCCGCGGTGGCCGCGTGGCTGGCCGCGGGGCCCGCCGACGCGCGGCGCGGGGTCGTGGTGGGCCGCGACGCCCGGCGCGGCTCGGAGGCCTTCGCCGACGAGGCGGTCGCCGTCCTGCTGGGGGCCGGCGTGCCGGTCCTCGAGTGGCCCGAGCCGGGCCCGACCCCCCTGGTGCCCTACGCGGTACGCGCGCTGGGCGCGGCGGCCGGGATCATGATCACCGCCAGCCACAACCCGCCCGCCGACAATGGCTACAAGCTCTACGACGCCTCGGGCACGCAGATCGTGCCCCCCGACGACGAGCGCGTCGAGGCGCTGATGAGGCGCGGGGGCGCGGTGCCCCGCGCGCCTCGCGCGGCGGGACCCCACCGCTACCTCGGGCCCGAGGTGCTCGCCGCCTACCGCGCCAGGATCCTGCGGCGCTTCGCCCCCGCGGGCGGGAGCGACCTGCGGATCGTCTACACGCCGCTGCACGGCGTGGGCGGCGCGACCTTCGTGGGGCTGCTGGCCGAGGCGGGCTTCCGCGACGTCGCGGTGGTGGCCGAGCAGTTCGCGCCGGACCCGGCGTTCCCGACGGTGCCGTTCCCCAACCCCGAGGAGCCCGGGGCGCTCGATCGCGCCCTGGCGCTGGCCGGCGCGCGCGGCGCGGACCTGGTGCTCGCCAACGACCCCGACGCCGACCGCCTGGCCGTCGCTGTGCCCGACGCGGGACGCTGGCGCGCGCTGCGCGGCGACGAGGTGGGCTGGCTGCTCGGGTGGGCGCTGCTGGCCGACGCGTCGGCGCCCGGCGCCGTCGTGGCGACCTCGGTCGTCTCCTCGGGCCTGCTGGCCGCGCTGGCCGCGGACGCGGGGATCCCCTGCGTGACGACCCTGACGGGCTTCAAGTGGATCGCCCGGGCCGCCGACCCGGGAGAGCTGCGCTTCGGCTACGAGGAGGCCCTGGGCTACGCCGTCGACCCGGCGGTGCGCGACAAGGACGGCCTCTCGGCCGGGCTGGCGCTCGCACGCCTGGCCGAGGACCTCGCGCGCGAGGGCCGCAGCCTGCTGGACCTGCTCGACGACCTGGAGGACCGCTTCGGCGTGCACGCGGGCGCCCAGGTCGCGCGCCGGGACGACGCGCCGGGCGGGCGCGAGCGCCTGGGAGCGGTGGTCGCGTCGCTGCGCGCCGCGCCGCCCGACGCGCTGGGCGGGATCGCGGTGCGCGCGGTGGTGGACCTGGCCGCGGGCGCGGGCGGGCTGCCGCCCACCGAGGGCGTCGTGCTCGAGCTCGCGGGCGCGCGCGTGGTGGTGCGACCCTCGGGCACCGAGCCCAAGGTCAAGGCCTACCTCGAGGTGGTGGGCGAGCCCGGCTCGCGGGCCACCCTGGGGACGCGCCGCGCCGCGGCGCGCGAGCGCCTGGGCGCCCTGGAGGCCGCCGTCGCGGTCCTGATCACGCCCGCGGACCCGCGCTGAGGGGCTCGGGGGCGCGCAGCGCGGCGTAGCCGGGCTTGATGACGCCGTCGATCAGCGCCAGGCGCTGGTCGAAGGGGAAGAAGGCGCTCTTCGCGGCGTTGAGCGTGAGCCACTCGACGTCCGCGAGCGTCCAGCCGAAGGCGGCGACGCCGGCGGCGATCTCGGCCGACAGCGAGGTGCCGCTCATGAGCCGGTTGTCGGTGTTGACCGTGACGCGGAAGCGCAGCTGGCGCAGCAGCTCGATGGGGTGGGCCGCGACCGAGGGGGCGACGCCCGTGTGGACGTTGGAGGTGGGGCACACCTCGAGGGGGATGCGGCGGTCCCGGACGTAGTTGGCCAGCCGGCCCAGGCGGTACTCGCCGTCGACGTTGGTGATGTCGTCGATGATGCGCACGCCGTGGCCCAGGCGCTCCGCGTCGCAGAACTGGAGGGCCTCCCAGATCGAGGGGAGCCCGAAGGCCTCGCCGGCGTGGATGGTCATGTGGAAGTTGTCGCGCTTGACCATCTGGAAGGCGCGTAGGTGACGGGTGGGTGGGAAGCCGTCCTCGGGCCCGGCGATGTCGAAGCCGCACACGCCCTCGTCGCGTCGCGCGCCCGCCAGCGCGGCGATCGTCTCGGAGAGCGCCGCTTGGCGCATGGCCGACAGGATCGTGCGCACGATGATGGCGCGGCCCTCGCGCCGCGCGTCGGCGGTGCCGCGGGCCAGGCCCGTCAGGACCGCCGTGACCACCTGGTCGAGGGAGAGGCCCTCGCGGGTGTGCAGCTCGGGGGCGAAGCGCACCTCGGCGTAGACGACGCCGTCGCGGGCCAGGTCGAGGGCGCACTCGGCGGCCACGCGCTCGAGGTGCTCGCGGCGCTGCATGACCGCGGTGGTGTGGGCGAAGCCCTCGAGGTAGCGCACCAGGTCCCCGCCGGGGGCGTCGGCCACGAACCAGGCCGCCAGGGCGTCGGCGTCACGTGTGGGCAGCCCGTCGTAGCCGCACTCGGCGGCCAGCTCGAGGACCGTCGCGGGTCGCAGCCCGCCGTCGAGGTGGTCGTGGAGCAACACCTTGGGCGCCTGCACCAGCAGCTCGCGCGTGAGGACCGGGCCCGGCATGGCGACAGGCTAGTGCGTGGCCTGGTCGACGCGATCCAGCAGCAGGGGGAGCTGCGCCGCGGGCTCGTCGCCGAGAGCCACCGCGTCGGCGGCCGCGGCGCGCGCGTGGGCGAGGTGGTCGTCGTCGTCGGCCAGGATCTCGAGCAGCGGCTGGCCCGCGGCGACCTCCTCACCGCGCGCGACGAGGATCCGCACGCCGGCCCCCGCGCTCACCGAGTCCTCCTTGCGGGCGCGGCCGGCGCCCGCGCGCCACGCGGCCACGCCGATCGCGCGCGCGTCCAGCGCGGCCACGACGCCGGGTCGGGCGGCGAGGATCGTCGTGCGCCGCACGGCGACGGGCAGCGGCGCGTCCGGGTCGCCGCCCTGGGCCGCGATCATCGCGCGCCAGGTCGCGTAGGCCGAGCCGTCGTCGAGGGCCGCAGCGGGGTCGGCCACGATCCCCACGGCCTCGAGCATGAGCGCGGCCAGGGCCAGCGTGAGCGCGCGCACATCGGCGGGCCCGCCGCCGCGCAGGACCTCGACGGACTCGACGACCTCGAGGGCGTTGCCCACGGCGCGCCCCAGGGGCCGGTCCATCGCCGTGAGCTGGGCCAGGGTGCGCACGCCGTGGTCGGCACCGAGGCGCACCATGGTCGCGGCCAGCTCGCGGGCCCGCTCCTGGTCCCCCAGGAAGGCGCCGCGCCCGACTTTGACGTCGAGCACCAGGGCCTGGGTCCCCTCGGCGATCTTCTTGGACATGATCGACGAGGCGATCAGCGGGATCGACTCGACGGTCCCGGTCACGTCGCGCAGCGCGTAGAGCGCGCGGTCCACCGGCGCCAGGGTGCCGCCCGCCGCGCACACCACCGCGCCGACCTCGTCGAGCTGGCGGCGGATCTCGTCGGGGGAGAGCGTGGCGCGCCAGCCAGGGATCGCCTCGAGCTTGTCGAGCGTGCCGCCGGTGTGCCCCAGGCCGCGGCCCGAGAGCTGGGGGACCGCGGCGCCGCAGGCCGCGACGAGCGGCGCGAGGATCAGCGAGATCTTGTCGCCCACGCCTCCCGTGGAGTGCTTGTCGACGGTGGGCCGATCCAGGCCGCGCAGGTCGAGGCGCTCGCCCGAGGCGATCATCGCGTCGGTCCACGTGCGCAGCTCGCGGGGGTCCAGGCCGCGAAAGACGATGGCCATCAGCAGCGCGGCCATCTGCTCGTCGGCCACCGCGCCCCCCGGGTACTGGGTGAGCAGCCAGTCGATGGCGTCGTCGCCGAGCGCCGCGCCGTCGCGCTTGGCCCGGATCAGCTCGACCGCGTCGAAGCTCACGACCGGCGCGTCTCCAGGTCGTCGGGACCGAAGGCCCCGGGCAGGAGGTCACCGAGACGCTGGCGCGGGACGGGCGTGCCGTCGTCGACCAGCAGGGCGGCCCCGCCGTGCTCGAAGAGCAGCTGGCGGCACCTCCCGCAGGGAGCCAGCGGCGCGCCGTCGCCCGCGAGGACGCTGACGGCGACCAGGCGGCCGCCGCCGTGCCGGGCGAGGTCGCTCACCAGGCCGCACTCGGCGCACAGGGTCAGGCCGTAGCTGGCGTTCTCGACGTTGGACCCCTCGACGAGATCGCCCGACGCGGTCCAGGCGGCCGCCCCGACGTGGACGTGGGAGTAGGGCGCGTAGGCGCGCGCCGCGGCCGCCGCGGCGTGCGCGCGCAGCGTCGCCCAGTCGACGCCGGACGCGCCGGCGTCGGGGGTCGGCTCGCTCATCGGCCCACAGTACACTTCGGCCCGTGAGCGACTCCTGGCGCGGTGACGTGGCGGTGAGCCCCGAGGTGGCCGCGGCCCTGGCGGCGGGGCGCCCGGTCGTGGCCCTCGAGACGACGATCGTGGCCCACGGCCTGCCCGCACCCCTCAACCTCGAGGTGGCCGCCGACTGCGAGGCGGCGGTGCGCGCGGCCGGCGCGGTGCCCGCGACGATCGGGGTGCGCGAGGGGCGCGTGGTGGCGGGCCTCAGCGCGGCCGACCTGGCCGCCCTGGCCGATCCGGGCCGCGAGGTGGCCAAGCTCTCGGCGCGCGACCTCGGCCTGGCCGCGGCCCGCGGCCTGGACGGGGCGACGACCGTCGCGGGCACGATCGCCGTCGCCCACCGCGTGGGCATCGCCGTCATGGCCACCGGGGGCCTGGGCGGGGTGCACCGCGACGCGGCGACGACCTTCGACGAGTCGGCCGACCTGGCCACGCTCGCGCGCACGCCCGTGCTGGTGGTGGCCTCGGGCGTCAAGTCGATCCTCGACGTCGGGGCGACCCTCGAGCGCCTGGACTCGCTGGGCGTGCCCGTCGTGGGCTACCAGACCGACCGGTTCCCCGGCTTCTACCGGCGCGACGCCGGATTCGCGCTGGAGTGGGCAGTGGCCACGCCCGAGGAGGCGGCACGCGCCTTCGCCGCGCACCGCGCCTTCAGCCCCAGTGGCTGGCTGCTGGCCCACCCGGTCGCGGCGGCCAGCGAGCTCGACGCCGAGCTCCACGACGCCGCGGTGGCGGCGGCCCTCGACGAGGCCCGCCGCACCGGGGTCACGGGCAAGGCGGTCACGCCCGCGCTGCTGGCGAGCTTCGCCGAGCGCACCGGCGGGGCGTCCGTGGCGACCAACCGCGACCTGGTCGTGGCCAACGCGCGCGTGGCCGGCGAGGTCGCCGTCGCCCTGGCCGCGCTCTCGTGAGCCGCGTCGCCGTCCTGGGCGACGCGGTCCTCGATGTCGCGGTGCGCGCCCTGGGCCCGGTCGCGCCCACCAGCGACACGCCCGCCCAGGTGCGGCTCGGCCGCGGGGGCTCGGCCGCGACCATCGCCACGCACCTGGCGGCGCGGGGCCACGACGTCACCTTCGTCGGGGCGATCGGGCGCGACCTCGCGGGGCGGATGGTGCGCGAGGAGCTGGAGGCCGCGGGCGTGCGCGCCGCGCTGGTCGAGGTCGACGAGCCCACCGGCGTCGTCGTCGCGCTCATCGAGCCCGACGGCCAGCGCGCCATGCGCACGAGCCGCGGCGCGCTGAGCGCGCTGCGCGCGTCCCACGTCGCGGCGGCGCTCGCCGAGCCCCTCGAGCACCTCCACGTCTCGGGCTACACGCTGGTCGACCCGGCGACCCGGCCGGTGGGCGTGGAGGCGCTGCGGGCGGCGGCGCGCCGGGGCGTCGCCACGTCGGTCGACGTCTGCTCGGTCGCCCCGTGGCGCGAGGTCGGCGCCGCGGCCTTCCTCGCGGCGACCCCAGACGCCGGGCTGCTCTTCGCCAACGAGGAGGAGGCCGAGCTGGTGGGGGGCGGCGCGCTCGAGGGGGCCCTGGCGACCCTCGCCGCGCGCTACCGGGAGGTCGTCGTGACCCGGGGGGCTGCCGGGGCGATCGCGCGCCGCGGGCCCGAGGAGGCGCGCGCACCGGCGCGCGCGGTTCACGCCTTGGACACGACGGGCGCCGGGGACGCGGCCACGGCCGGCTACCTGGACGCGCGCCTGCGCGGGGACCCGCTGGCCGCGTGCCTGGCCGCGGCGATGGCCGCCGCGGCGGCGACCGTCGGGGTGCTGGGCCCGGGGGCTCAGTCGCGCCGGTAGGGGACGCCGTCGGCGGCGGGCGGGCGCACCCGGCCGATCAGCCCCGAGACGACCGCGATGGTGATGAGGTAGGGGACCATGCCCAGGACCTCGGTCGAGACCGGGACCTGGAAGGTCTGCAGGTTGTAGGAGAGGTAGAGCGAGAGGCCGAAGATGATCGAGGCCACGACGGCTCCCGAGGGGCGCCACCGGCCGAAGATCAGGGCGGCCAGGGCGATGTACCCGAGGCCCGAGGTGTAGCCGGGCTGGAACTGCCCCTGGGAGGCCATGAAGGCGACGCCCCCGAACCCCGCGACGACCCCGCCCAGGATCACGTTGGCGTAGCGCACGCCCACCACCCGGATGCCCACGGTCGCCGCTGCCTGGGGGTGCTCGCCCACGGCGCGCACGCGCAGGCCCCAGCGCGTCTGGAACAGCCCGAAGCTGACCACCGCGACCAGCAGGATCATCAGGTAGAAGAAGCCGGTCTGGTCGAAGAGCACCGGGCCGAGCACCGGGATCTTGGTGAGCAGGGGGATCGGCAGGTTGGGGGCCAGGTTCCCCGTGTTGTACTGGGGGAACGGGGTCAGCACCTGCAGGTTCAGGTAGGACGAGAGCCCCGAGAGCATCGTGACCAGCACGACGCCCACGATGATCTGGTCCGAGAGGTAGCGCAGCGACAGGAAGGCCAGGATCAGGCCGAGCAGGCCGCCCACGGCGCCCCCGGCGATCGCCGCGAAGAAGAAGTCGTGGGTCGTGGACGCCACCATCGAGCCCACGAAGGCCCCGCCGATGAACTGGCCCTCGATGGCGATGTTGACCACGCCCGCGCGCTCGCACAGGACCCCCGACAGCGAGCCGAAGATCAGCACCATCGTGAGGGCCGACGCCCCCACGAGCACCGCGGTGACGTTGACGAAGTTGATGGGTGCGGGCCCCGTGGTGCGCACGGCCCACAGCAGCAGCGCGAGGAAGAAGACCACCGCCACGCCGCCGAAGCGCGCCATCACCCCGCGCGTGGGGACGCGGATCCACAGCTCGACGCCGAGCGCCACCATCACCAGGCCGAGCACCAGGTCCGCGGGGGCGGTGGCCAGGGTGAGCGTGCCCACGTGCCAGGGGGCCGACGCGCTCAGGTCGACGGGGTTGAAGGTCAGCGAGGAGCGCGCCTTCCACCCGCTGGCCAGCCCGAAGCCCAGCGCCGTCGCCAGCCCCAGCAGGACGTTGAAGGCGCCGATGCCCCGCACCCGCAGGCGCGACACCCGCGTCACGATCCCCACCCGCTGGTCGCCAGGCGCACCTCGCCGGCCTCGGTGTGGCGCAGGCGGAAGATCTCCTGGACCAGGACGGGGGTCGCGACGAAGAGCACGACGGCCGACTGGATCACGGTCGCCAGGTCGAGCGGGATGCCGGTCGCGGCCTGCATGGCGCGCCCGCCCACGCCCAGGCCCGCGAACAGCAGAGAGGACCACACGATGCCGCCGGGACGGTTGCGCCCCAGCAGCGCCACGGTGATCGCCGTGAAGCCGATGCCGGCGTTGCCGATGAGGAACCCCCCGTCGAGGTAGTGCGTGGTGCCGGCCATCTGGACGATCCCGGCCAGACCCGCCAGCCCGCCCGAGATCACGAACACCAGGATGATCACCGCCCGGGCGTTGATCCCCGACGCGCGCGCCGCCTGGGGGTTGGCGCCCGTGACCCGGAAGTCGAAGCCCAGCGACGAGCGCTCGAGGAACCACCACGCGAAGACCACCACTAGGGCGGCCACGGCCAGGCCCCAGTTCACGCGCAGCCCCGAGGCGGCCCCGAAGAGCGGCGCCAGCTGGGCCGAGGGGTCGATCGTGCGCGAGATGTCGTTCTGCTGGCCCGGCTGCTGGAGGGCCGTCGACAGGAGGGTGAAGATCAGCAGCGCCGCGACGACGTAGTTGAGCATCAGGGTCACGATCACCTCGTGGGCGCCCGTGTAGGCCTTGAGCAGTCCGGGAATCAGCCCGACGGCCACGCCCCCGAGGATCCCGGCCAGCAGCGTCAGGGGGAGGTGGAGGAAGGTGGGCAGGTGGATCAGCGAGCCCGCGTAGGCGCCCGCCACGCCCCCGAGGATCGCCTGGCCGTTGGCCCCGATGTTGAAGATGCCGGTCTGGAATGCGATGCCGACCCCGACGCTCGCGATGATCAGCGGCGCGGCGTAGGTGAGGGTCTCGGACATCGGGGTCAGGGCGTAGGTCCACCCCTGCCCGGTCGTGACGGCGTGCCAGAACACGCGGGGGTTCACGACCGCCCCGGTGAACATCGTGCGGTAGGCGGCGCCCACGACGTCGAAGGTGAGCTTGATCGCGTGACCGAGCGCCGACCAGCTCGAGAAGATGGCCCGCCACGCGTCGAGCACCGAGGCGGTCGTCGTGATGATCACCAGGGCCCCCACGACGAACCCGAGCACCAGGGCGTAGAGCGTGACCAGCCAGGGGCGCTGGGTCGTCAGGTGGTGCCACCAGCGCCGGCGACCCTCAGGCATCGGCGGCCCCCACGGCTCCGGCCATCAGCAGGCCGATCTGCTCGCGACTGGTCGAGGGGTCGACGACGCCGGTGATCTGCCCGGCGTGCATGACCGCGATCCGGTCGCCCAGGGCCATGACCTCGTCGAGCTCGGACGAGACGATCAGCACGGCGAGGCCCTCGTTGCGCTGCTCGACGATCTGGCGGTGCACGTACTCGATGGAGCCCACGTCGAGCCCGCGCGTGGGCTGCGCGGCGACCAGGACCTCGAGGGGCCGGGAGAGCTCGCGCGCGACGATGACCTTCTGCTGGTTGCCCCCCGACAGCGCCGAGAGCGGCGACTCCACCGAGGTCGTGCGGATGTCGAAGCGGCCGACCAGGTCCTCGGCGTTGGCGCGCACCGCGCCCAGGTTGCGCGTGCCGCGCGCGGCGAAGGGTGCGCGGCGCGGCGTGTTCAGCACGAGGTTGTCGGCCAGCGTCATGGACATCACCAGGCCGTAGCGCTGGCGGTCCTCGGGGATGTGGCCCAGGCCCCCGTCGAGGACGTGGCGCGGCGTGGCGTTGGTGATGTCGCGCCCGCCCAGGGTGATCCGGCCCGACTCGACGTCGCGCATCCCCGCGACCGCCTCGACCAGCTCGGTCTGCCCGTTGCCCTGGACTCCCGCGAGGGCCAGGATCTCGCCGGCGTGCACGCTGAGCGAGACGTGGTCGACGGCCACCAGCCCCCGGTCGTCGCGCACCACGACGTCCTCGAGGCGCAAGACGGGCTCGCCGGGCGCGGCCGCGTCCTTGGCCACCGTCAGGGTGACGTCGCGGCCCACCATCAGCGAGGCCAGCGTGGCCTCGTCGGTCGTGGGCGGCACCTGGTCGATCACCCGGCCCTGGCGGATGACGGTCACCACGTCCGAGACCGCGCGCACCTCCTTCAGCTTGTGGCTGATGAACAGGATCGACTTGCCCGAGGCCGCCAGCGAGCGCATGATGGCCATCAGCGCGTCGATCTCCTGGGGCGTGAGCACCGCGGTCGGCTCGTCGAGGATCAGCAGCTCGGCGTCGTGGTTGAGGGCCTTGAGGATCTCGACGCGCTGCTGGAGGCCGACGGGCAGGTTCTCGACGATCGCGTCGGGGTCGACCTCGAGGTTGAACTCCTGGGAGGTCCGCCGGATCTCCTCGCGGGCCCGGGCCCGGTCGAGGCGGCCCAGCGAGCGCGTGGGCTCGAAGCCGAGCACCACGTTCTCGGCGACCGAGAACACCGGCACCAGCATGAAGTGCTGGTGGACCATGCCGATGCCCTTGCGCACGGCCTCGCCGGAGTTGGCGAAGCGCTGGGGGACGCCGTCGACGAGGATCTCCCCCTCGTCGGGGTGCAGCAGGCCGAACACGACGTTCATCAGCGTCGACTTGCCCGCGCCGTTCTCGCCGAGCAGGCAGTGGATCTGCCCGGGCTCGACGGTCAGGTCGATGTGGTCGTTCGCGGTGAGCGGGCCGAATCGCTTGGTGATCCCCCGCAGCTCCAGGCGCATGGGTCCGTATCGTAGCCAGGGCCCCACGGGCGGTCGTGGCGACCGCCCGTGGGGCCCCCGGGGGCTACTTGGCGGGGTAGTTGTTCGGGTTGACCGAGATCGTCCCCGCCATGATGCCCTTGGCGATCGTGGCGATGGCCGACTTCACCGACGCCGGCACGGGGATGCCGCCGTACTCCAGGGCGGTGCCCTGGTTCTTCAGCGTGCCCAGGTACGTCCCGCCGTGGAACTTGCCCGAGGCGGCCGCGAGGACCGCGTCACGCACGGAGGCCTCGACGCCCTTGGCGACGGTGCCGATGAACCACGAGCAGTCCGCGGCGTCCGACACGCAGCCGTTGGAGTCCACCCACATGATCGAGTGGCCCTTGCCGGCCTGCTGGGCCGCGGCGACCGAGCCCAGGCCGACCGAGCCGGCCACCGGGAAGACGATGTCGGCGCCGGCCGCGAAGTCGTTGGCCGTGATGGTCTTGCCCGCGGTCTGGTCGGTGAAGTTGCCCACGAAGGTGCCCGTGCCGCCACAGCTGGCCAGCGAGCACGTGCCCTTGGCCGGCGTCCAGCCCAGCACCTTGACCGCCGCGCCCTTGACCTTGTCGAAGTAGCGCACGCCAGCCACGAAGCCGTTCATGTACATGGTGACCGACGGGAACTCCATGCCGCCGTAGGTGCCCACGACGCCCGTCTTGGTGCTGGCCGCGGCCAGGTAGCCGCCGAGGAAGGCGGCCTGGTCCGTCTCGTACTGCAGGGCCAGCACGTTGTGGTACTTGAGGTGCTGGGGCGCGTCATCGACGATGGCGAACTTCTGGGTCGGGTGGGCGTTGGCCGCCTGCTGGGTGGCCGTGTCCATGAGGAAGCCCACCGTCACGATGATGCCGCAGCCGCGGTGCACGAACGTGTTGATGTTGGGCACGTAGTCGGCCGACGAGGTCGACGATAGGTACGAGACCACGATGTTCTTGTTGCGCGCGTGCGCGTCCTGCATGCCCTTCCAGGCCGACGCGTTGAAGGACTTGTCGTTGATGCCGCCGGTGTCGGTGACGACACAGGCCTTGAACGGCTTGGCCGCCGCCTGCGCGGTCAGGCTCCCGACGCCCAGCGTCAGCGAGCCCAGCACCAGCGACGCGGTCCCGAGCCATACGCCGAGGCGCACGCCCCGACGGTCTCCCCTGCTCATGAAAATGCCTCCCAGCCGCACGGTGTCGCCGAGCCCCCTTTGGCCTCGGCGCGTGCGTGCACCGAGGACACTAGCCCGCGGCTCCGCGCCGCGCCCGGTCTCGCGGTGGGCCAGACTGAGAGGGTGCCGCCCCCCTTCATCTTCACCCTGCGCGACCTGCGACGCTTCTACCCGCCCGACCGCGAGGTCCTGCGCGGCATCAGCCTGTCGTTCTTCGCGGGGGCCAAGATCGGCGTCATCGGCTCCAACGGCTCGGGCAAGTCGACGCTGCTGCGCATCATGGCCGGCCTCGACGACGGCTTCACGGGCGAGGCCCGTCTCGCGCCGGGCTTCAGCGTCGGCTTCCTGCCCCAGGAGCCGGTCCTCGACCCCACCAAGGACGTCGCGGGCAACGTGGCCGACGGGGTGGCCGACCAGCGCGACTTGCTGGTGCGCTACGAGGAGGTGTGCGCCGCCTTCGCGTCGCCCGACGCCGACCTCGACGCGCTGCTCGCCGAGCAGGCGGCGCTCGCCCAGCGCATCGACGCCGCCGGCGCCTGGGAGCTCGAGCGGACCCTGGCCATCGCGATGGACGCCCTGCGCCTGCCGCCGGCCGACGCCGAGGTCACCAGCCTGTCGGGCGGCGAGCGCCGCCGGGTGGCGCTGTGCCGCCTGCTGCTGGCGCGCCCCGACCTGCTGGTGCTCGACGAGCCCACCAACCACCTCGACGCCGAGTCCGTCGCCTGGCTCGAGCGCGCCCTTCAGGAGTACCCCGGCACGGTGGTGGCCGTCACGCACGACCGCTACTTCCTGGACAACGTGGCGCGCTGGATCCTGGAGCTGGATCGCGGCGCGGGCATCCCCTGGGAGGGCAACTACTCGTCGTGGCTCGAGCAGAAGGCCGCGCGCCTGGCCGCCGAGGAGCGGCGCAACGAGGCGCGCCAGGCGGCCCTGGCGCGCGAGCTGGAATGGATCCGGCTCTCCCCACGGGCTCGCCAGGCCAAGGGCAAGGCGCGTCTGAGCTCCTTCGCGGCGCTGGCCGCCGAGGCCGAGGCCGCCGACCGGCTGCCCGAGCGCCTGGAGATCGCCATCCCGCCGGGACCGCGCCTGGGCGACTTCGTGGTCGAGGCCGAGGGCCTGTCCAAGGGGTTCGGCGACCGGCTGCTGATCGAGGACCTGTCCTTCCTGCTGCCCCCGGGCGGCATCGTGGGCGTCATCGGGGCCAACGGGGCGGGCAAGTCCACGCTGTTCAAGATGATCGCGGGACGCGAGAGCCCCGACGCGGGCGCCCTGCGGGTGGGCCCGACGGTGCAGCTCGCCTACGTCGACCAGTCGCGCGAGGCGCTCGAGGCGGGGGCCACCGTCTTCGACGCGATCGCCGGCGGCCAGGACCGCCTCGTCGTGGGCGGTCGCGAGGTGGCCGCGCGCGCCTACGTGGCCAGCTTCGGCTTCACCGGCTCGGACCAGCAGAAGCTGGTCGGCCAGCTGTCGGGGGGCGAGCGCAACCGGGTCCAGCTGGCCACGGTACTGCGCTCGGGGGGCAACGTTCTGCTGCTCGACGAGCCGACCAACGACCTGGACGTGGACACACTGCGCGCCCTCGAAGAGGCGCTGCTGGCCTTCCCCGGGTGCGCCGTCGTCATCAGCCACGACCGCTGGTTCCTCGACCGTGTGGCCACCCACGTGCTCGCCTTCGAGGGCGACGCGCAGGTGCGCTGGTTCGAGGGGAACTTCTCGGACTACGAGGCCGACCGGCACCGCCGGCTGGGCGCCGAGGCCGACCAGCCCCACCGCCTGCGCTACAAGCCGCTGCACCGCCCGTGACGCGTTAGGGTTCGCCATGGACGACCGCGCTCGCACCGACGCCCGGGCGCGCGACGAGGCGGACCCCCTGGCCCGCCGTCGCGACGCCTTCGACCTGCCCGAGGACCTGATCTACCTCGACGGGAACTCGCTGGGCCCCCTGACCCACGCGTCGCGCGCGCGCGTGGGAGCGGCCCTGAATGCGCAGTGGGGTCGCGGGCTGGTGGGCAGCTGGAACACGGCGGGCTGGATGGACCTGCCCGATCGCGTGGGGGACCGCATCGCCCCCCTGATCGGCGCGGGTCCCGGGCAGGTCGTGGCGCTCGACACGCTCACCTTGGTGCTGGCCAAGGCGGTGCTGGCCGCGCTCGACCTGCGCCCCGAGCGCTCGACGGTCCTGACCGACGTCGCCAACTTCCACACCGATCGCTACATCCTCGACGCCGTGGCCACACGCGCGGGCCGGCCGATCCGCGTGCGGGCCCTTCCGCGCGAGGACCTGGCCGCCCACCTCGACGACACCGTCGCCCTGGTGATGCTCACCCACGTGGACTTTCGCACCGGCGAGATGCTGGACCTGGCCGGCGTCACCGCCCAGGTCCACGCCGCCGGCGCCCTGATGGTCTGGGACCTGGCCCACTCCACCGGCGCGGTGCCCGTCGACCTGCGCGGTGCGGACGCCGACTTCGCGGCGGGCTGCACCTACAAGTACCTCAACGGCGGGCCCGGCGCGCCGGCCTTCCTCTGGGTGGCGCCGCGCTGGCAGGGCGTGGCCGCCAACCCGCTGCCCGGGTGGCTGGGCCACGCGCGGCCCTTCGCCTTCGAGCCCGCGTTCACGGCGGCGCCGGGCGTGCGGGGCTTCGTGACCTCGACACCCTCGATCCTGGCCCTGGCGGCCCTCGACGGAGCGCTCGACGCGTTCGACGGGGTGGACCTGGCCGTGCTGCGGGCCAAGAGCCTGGCCCTGTCCGACGAGGCCATCGCGCTGGTCGACGAGCGCCTGCCAGGACAGCTCGACCTGGTCACCCCGCGCGAGCACGCGCGGCGGGGCAGCCAGGTCTCCTGGCGCCACCCCGACGCCTACGGCATCGTCCAGGCCCTGATCGCGCGCGGGGTCGTGGGCGACTTCCGCGCGCCCGACATCGCCCGCTTCGGCTTCGCCCCGCTGTTCGTGCGCCACGTCGACGTGGTCGACTTCGTCGCGCACCTGGTCGCGGTCCTCGAGGGCGGCGAGCACCGCGACGCGCGCTACGCGCTGCACCAGGCGGTGACCTGACCTACTGGCGGAAGACCACCGTGCGCCGGCCCACGATCATCACGCGGTCCTCGGCGACCAGGCGCACGGCCCGCGCGAGCACGGTGCGCTCGATGTCGCGGCCCAGCGCGACGAGGTCCTCGGCGCGCGCGGCGTGGGTGACGCGCTCGACGTCCTGCTCGATGATGGGCCCCTCGTCGAGCTCGGCCGTGACGAAGTGGGCCGTGGCCCCGATGAGCTTGACGCCCCGGTCGTAGGCGCGGTGGTAGGGGCGCGCACCGGTGAAGCCGGGCAGGAAGGAGTGGTGGATGTTGATGATGCGCCCGGCCAGGTCCGCGCAGAGCGCCGGGCTGAGGATCTGCATGTAGCGCGCCAGGATCACCAGGTCGGCGTCGTGCTCGGCGACCAGCGTGCGGACCTCCTCCTCGGCGAGGTGCTTGGTCGCGGCGGTCACGGGCACGTAGTGGAAGGGGACGCCGTAGCGCTGCGCGACCTCCGCGCAGACCTCGTGGTTCGAGACCACCGCCACGATGTCCAGGGGCAGGTCGCCGCGCTCGCGGCGGTAGAGCAGGTCGGCCAGGCAGTGGTCGAACTGGGAGACCATCACCACCGCGCGCCGGTGGCGCGCGTCGGGCCGCAGCGTCAGCGTCGGCGCGAAGTCGGCCAGGTCCTGGGCCAGGCGCGCCTCGATCTGCGCGAGCGTCGCGTCGGCCTCGAAGCGCGTGCGCATGCAGAACAGCGCGGTCGTGGGGTCCGTGAACTGGTCGTTCTCGAGGATGTTGCCCCCGATGGCGAAGATCGACGCGCTCAGCGCGCGCACGATCCCCGGGCGGTCAGCGCACTGGAGCGTGACGACGAGGTCGGTCATCTACCCGCGGTACGCGAAGAAGCCCTGACCCGACTTGCGCCCGAGCAGCCCGGCCTGCACCATGCGCGACAGCAGGGGCGGCGGCGCGAGGTGGGACTCCTTGAACTCGGTGTAGAGCGAGTCGGCCACCGCGAGCGTGGTGTCCAGGCCGATCAGATCCGTCAGGGCCAGGGGGCCCATGGGGTGGGCGCAGCCCACGACCATGCCCGTGTCGATGTCCTCGGCGCTGGCGAAGCCCGACTCGAGCATGCGGATCGCCGACAGCAGGTAGGGGATCAGCAGGGCGTTGACCACGAAGCCGGCGCGGTCGGGCGAGCTGATGACCTTCTTGCCGAGCGTCGCCGTTGCGTACTCGCGCACCCGCGCGGTCGTCTCGGGGCTGGTGAGCAGGGAGGAGATCACCTCGACCAGGCGCAGCACCGGGACCGGGTTGAAGAAGTGCATGCCGATGACCTGCTCGGGCCGCTTGGTGGCCATGGCGAGCTTGATGATCGGGATCGACGAGGTGTTGGTCGCCAGGATCGCCTGCGGGTCCGAGACCACGGCGTCGAGGCGCTGGAAGACCTGGATCTTCGTCGGCTCGTCCTCGGCGACGGCCTCGACCACGAGCTCGCGGTCGTGGAGGCGCGTGTAGTCCTCCGAGAAGCTCAGATGGCCCCGCGCGGCGTTGGCGTCCTCCTCGGGCAGCTTGCCCGCGGCCACGGCGCGCGTGAGCGACCGCTCGATGCGCGCGACGCCCGCGGCCAGCGCCTCGGCGTTGCGCTCGATGACCACGACGTCGGCGCCGGACCGAGCCGCCACCTCCGCGATCCCCGAGCCCATCAGCCCGCATCCCACGACCCCGACTCGCTGCATCTGGACCTCCTCGTCGACTGCCACCGAGCGCCTCGAGTCTAGGAGCCCGGCTCGAGGCCCCCCGGCGGGCGCTCCTGACTACGATGGCCCCAGCCGAGAGGAGCCCCATGGACAGCGTGACGGTCGTCGTCGAGATCCCCCGCGGGAGCCAGAACAAGTACGAGTACAACCACGAGACCCACGCGATCACCCTGGACCGCCACCTCATCGTGTCGATGGGCTACCCGGCCGAGT
>JAKANY010000026.1 GCA_021823525.1 Actinomycetes bacterium | reverse complement strand
ATCTTTCTTGCCCTTGGGCGCTGACGGCACGGGTCGGCCCGCCCGCAGCCCCTCGGCCAGCGCCTCGAAGCCCGGGGGCATCGCCTCCCCACCCCCGCGCCCGGCCAAGGCCGCGAGGCGCCCGAGCGACGGGGCGCCCGGGGGGCCGCCCCCGCCGCGCACCTGGCGCATCATTCGCCGCATCTCGCCGAACTGCTTGAGCAGGTGGTTGACCGCGTTCACCGTCGTCCCGGCGCCGCGCGCGATCCGCGCCCGGCGTGAGCCGTCGATGATCGCGGGCTCGCGGCGCTCGCCGGGCGTCATCGACCGGATGATGGCCTCGACGCGGTCCAGCTCGCGATCGTCGAGGTTCGACGCCGCGCTGCGCATCTCCTTGGTGACGCCCGGGAGCATGCGCATCAGCCCACCCAGCGAGCCCATGCGCCGCACCTGGCTCATCTGGGCCAGGAAGTCGTCGAGCGTGAAGGTGCCCTCGAGCATGCGTCCGGCCGAGGCTGCCACGACCTCGTGGTCCATCGTCCGCTCGGCCTGCTCAATCAGGGTCAGCGTGTCGCCCATCCCCAGGATCCGCGAGGCCATGCGGTCGGGATGGAACAAGTCGAAGTCGCGCAGCTTCTCCCCCGTCGAGGCGAAGACCACCGGGCGCCCGACCACCCCGCGAGCCGACAGCACCGCTCCGCCCCGTGCGTCGTAGTCGAGCTTGGTGACGATGAGCCCACTCAAGTCGAGCGTGTCGTGGAAGGCCCGCGCCGTGTGGACGGCGTCTTGACCCGTGACCGCGTCGATCACGAGGAAGGTGTAGTGAGGGCTCACGGCCTCGCCGACGCGGCGCACCTCGTCCATCAGCGCCTCATCGATCGTGAGGCGGCCCGCCGTGTCGACGATCACAACGTCACGGCCCACCCGCGCCGCCTCGGCCACTGCGCCGCGCGCGACAGCCACCGGGTCGGTCGGCTCGCTGAAGACGTCCACGCCGATCTGGGCGGCCAGCACGCGCAGCTGGTCCACGGCGGCGGGTCGCTGGAGGTCGGCGCCCGCCAGCAGCGGATGGCGCCCCTGCTCCTTGAACCAGGCGGCGAGCTTGGCCGCGGCCGTCGTCTTGCCCGCACCCTGCAAGCCCGCGAGCAGGATGACGGTGGGCGGGCGCGACGCGTAGGTGATCTTGAGCGCCGTCCCGCCCAGCACCTCGACCAACTGCTCGTGCACCGCCTTGATCACCTGCTGGCCCGGTGTCAGGCTCTGGTTGAGGGCCTGGCCGCTCAGCCGAGCCCGCAGCGCCTCGAGGAACGCCCGCACCACCGTGACCTCGACGTCGGCCTCGAGCAGCGCGGTGCGAACCTCGCCGAGAGCTTCGTCGAGGTCGGCGTCGCTCAGCCGGCCCCGGCTGCGCAGGGAGGCGCCGAGGCGCTCGAGGCGTTCCGCCAGTGCGTCAAACATGGTCGCAGGCTACCGTCAGGGCTCGAGCAGCGAGTCCACGAAGGCGTCCGGATCGAAGGCGACCAGGTCATGGGGACCCTCGCCGACGCCCACGAACTTCACCGGGATCCCCAGTTCGCGCTCAATGGCCACCACGATTCCCCCGCGGGCCGTCCCGTCGAGCTTGGTCAAGACGATGCCGCTCACGGCAGCCGCGGCTTGGAACTCGCGAGCCTGGCTCAGCGCGTTCTGGCCCGTGGTCGCGTCCACCACCAGCAGGGTCTCGACCACCTGACCCGGGCCCCGGTCGGCGACGCGGCGGATCTTGGCGAGCTCGTCGAGGAGGTTGGTGCTGCTCGCCCGCCGCCCCGCGGTGTCGGCCAGGACCAGGTCGGCCCCCCGCGACGCGGCTCGGCCGATCGCGTCGTGAACGACCGAGCCCGGATCAGCCCCCTCCGCGGCGCGCACCAGGTCCGCCCCGGCCCGCTCGGCCCACTGGGCCAGCTGGTCGGCCGCGGCCGCCCGGAAGGTGTCGCCGGCGGCCAGGACCACCGAGTGCCCCTCGCGCGTCTCACGCGCGGCGATCTTGCCGATCGTCGTCGTCTTGCCCACGCCGTTCACTCCCACGAACAGCCAGACCGCCACGCGGCCCGGGTCCGCTGTGGTGCGCACGGCGCGCTCCGGCACCAGGGCCGCGCGCAGCGCGCCGCGCACGGTGGCCGCGATCCCCTGAGGTGCCCCATCGGCCAGGGCGCCCATCACCGCATCGGTGGTGGCGATCCCGACATCACTGCGCAAGAGGACCTCTTCGACCACCGCCAGCTGCTCCGCGTCGACCGCCGTCCCCGACAGCCCCCGGAGCCGATCGAACACCCCCCGCGAGCGCGCGAGCCGCTGGGCGAGCGACGCCTCGGGCTCGGCGATGGTGGGGCGTGGCGCGAGCTCCGTGACGAGCACCTCGGGCAGGGGTGCCGGCGTGGGTGGCGGGGCGGGCGGGCGGCGGAAACGGCGCCGGGTACCCACGAGGGTCCCCGCACCACCCACAACCACCACGATCGCCAGGATCGGCCACAGGTCCACGGCGGCAATCACGCGACCACCTCGCGCGTCACGCGCTGGGAGACCACCTTGGAGGAACCGCCGGGCACCATCGTCACCCCGTAGAGGGCGTCGGCCGCCTCCATCGTGCGCTTCTGGTGCGTCACGACCAGCAGCTGGGCCTCGGCGCGGAACTCGTCGAGCAGGCTGAGGAAGCGTTGCAGGTTCACGTCGTCGAGGGCTGCCTCGACCTCGTCCATCAGGTAGAAGGGCGACGGGCGGGAGCGGAACACCGCGAACAGGAACGCCAGTGCCGCCATGGAGCGCTCGCCCCCCGAGAGCAGGGAGATGCGCCGGATGTTGCGACCCATCGGACGCACCTCGATCTCGACCCCGGTGTTGAGCGGATCTTCGGCCTCGGTGAGGATCAGGCGACCCTGCCCACCCGGGAAGAGCATCGCCACCAGCGCCGCGAAGTGCTCGTTGACGTCGGCGACCGCCGACGAGAACGTCGTCATGATCTGGTCGTCGACGGCGCGCACGACCTCCTGGAGCTCGCGACGGGCGCGGCGCACGTCGCCCACCTGCTCGTCGAGCACGTGGTGGCGCTCCTCGAGCTCGGCGAGCTCCTCGAGGGCCAGGGGGTTGATGGGGCCCAGCGCGCTGCGCTGCGCCTCGAGCTCGGCCACCCGCGCCTCGAGTTGGGCCGTCGCGGTGGCTTCGTCGGGAGCGGGCTGCGCGTCCAGACTCTCCCCGAGCTCGCGGCGCACGGACTCGTCCAGTGCCCCCCGACGCGCGCTCAGCTCGGCGAGCTCGACCTGGGCACGACGTTGGGCTTCGCGCACCGACACCACGCGCTGCTCGAGGCCGTGGCGCGTCACGCGCAGGCTCTCGAGGTGCTCGGCTCCGGCGCGGGCGGCCTCGACCTGGGCGCGGTAGTCCGTGTCCAGCACCCGCTGGAGCCGCTCGACCTCGCCGGCGGTCCCCGCAACGACCGACGCCAACCGGGCGAGGGCGGCCGCATCGGCCTCCAGCCCGTGCCGGCGCGCGGCGGCGATCTCGCGCTCGGCCGCGTGCCCGTGGAGTCGCCGCTCGAGCTCGCGCCGTCGCTCGCCAATCAGCGCACGCCGGGCTCCGAGGGCGGCCTCCTGGCGCGCCACGTCCTCGAGCTCCCGCGCGAGCTCGTCCTCTCGCTGGCGCAGCTCGCCCAGGGCTGCGGCGCGCTCGGCGCGCTCCCGCGTCGTCGCGGCAACCCTCGCCGCGACCTCCGGCAGTAGGGCTTCCACGGCCGCCTTGTCGGCCATCGCCTCGACCACGCGGGCGACCACGTCGGCGACCTCGCCGTCGAGCGCCGTCAGCACCGCGGCCAGCGACGCGCGACGCTCGGCGAGTCGGGTCGCCTCGCCCTCGAGCTGCTCGACGCGACGGCGCGCCTCGGACAGCTCGCCGCGGGCCGACTCGACGGACTCCCGAGCGACGCGAAGCCGAGCCTCGGCATCGGCAGCGCGCGCGTCGGCCTCCTGCGCGGCACGCTGGGACGCGCTCGCCGTCGCGGTCGCCTGCTCCACGGCACTGCGCGTGACCGCAGAGTGGCCCGTGCCGCCCCGCCAGCCCGATCGCGCGAAGCGATCGCCCTCGGGGGTCACGACGACGAGGTCGGGGCGCGCGACCGCCATCTCCAGGGCGTGCTCCCAGTCCTCGACGAGGACCGCCCCCGCGAGCAGGGCGTCCAGCAGCCGCTCGACCGCGGGGTCGCCATCACGCGAGCGCACCAGGCCGCGCATGGCCCGGCCCCCGTCGGGCAGCGCCACCGCGGCGATCGGACGCTCACCGCCGGGCAGGACCAGCCCGCCATCGTGAGCGTCGCGCAGGCGCAGCAGGGCCGCGCGCGCCGCGCGGGGGTCCTCGACGATGGTGGCGCCCAGCGACGCGCCGACGGCGGCCTCGAGCGCACGGACCGCAAGCGGGTCGACGTCGATCACGTCCAGGAGAGCGCCGACCACCCCGGTGAGGTCTTCGAGGACGTCGCGACCGCTCGCGCCGCTGACCTCGCGATACGCGCGCGTCAGCGCCTCGGCCCGCGCCTGGGCTCGCGCGGACTCCGCCCGGGCCTCCTCGCGCAGATCGCGGGCCCGCTGCGCGTCCTGCTCGCACTCGTCGCGCAGCGCCTCGTCCCGCCGCACGGACCCGTGCGCGGCCTCCTCGTGCTCGCGCGCGCGATCGAGGTCCGCCGCCACGGCGGCCAGCCGCACGTCGATGTCCTCGACGCTCGCGTGCGCCTCGGCCCGGCGCTGCTCGCCCCGGGTCTGCCGCGCGGCCAGGTCGGCTAGCACGCGATCGGCGGCGGCGGCCCGCTCGCGCAGCGCGGCCTCCTCCCCCTCGACCGCCGCCTCGAGGGGCTCGAGCCCGGCGATCGCGTCGCGCTGAGCGACCAGGTCGCGAGCACGGGCGTCCAGGGCGCCCCGACGAGGAGACAGCGCGTCCTCGTCGGCCGCGACCGACGCGAGCTCGCGCGCCAGCCGGGCATCCTCGGCTTCGAGCGTCGCCACGACGTTCACGTCAGCCGCAGCGTCCAGGGCGGTGGCGACGGCGCGGGTCCGCTCCCCGATGACCGAGCCCACACCCCGCGACCGCTCCGAGAGGCTGCGCACCTGTCCGAGCATCGTGGCCAGCCACTCGCCGCGGCCGCTGGCCATCTCCGTGGTCAGCATCGCACTGGCCTCGTCGAGCGCGAGCAGCTCGCCGTCGAGACGGGCCGCCTCGAGGTCCGCGTCGCGATCAGCGGCTTGGACGACGAGCTGGCGTGCGGCGATCTCGGCGCCCCGTCGCCCGTAGAGGTCGCGGCGCGCCTCGCGTAAGGACCGCTCGAGGTCCACGAAGGAGCGGGCCGACGCGGCCTGGCGCTCCAGCGGGCGCATCTGGCGGCGCAGCTCGCGCACGAGGTCCCCGAGGCGATCGAGGTTCTCCTGGGTCTGGGCCAGGCGCCGCTCGGCGCGCTCCTTGCGGCGCCGGTGGCGCAGGACGCCGGCGGCCTCCTCGATGATCGCGCGACGGTTCTCGGGGCTGGCGCTCAGCACGGCGTCGAGCTGGCCCTGACCGATGATCATGTGCTGCTGGCGACCCACGCCCGAGTCGCCGAGGAGTTCCTGGACGTCCAGGAGGCGGCAGACCGCGCCATTGATCGCGTACTCGGACTCGCCGTTGCGAAACAGGGTCCGGCCGATGGTGACCTCAGCGCCCTCGATGCCCAGGCGCCCCGACGCGTTGTCCAGCGTCAAGGACACCTCGGCGCGCCCGAGCGCGGCACGAGTGCCCGTGCCCGCGAAGATGACGTCGTCCATCTTGGCGCTGCGCAGCGCTCGCGTGCTCTGGGCGCCCAGGACCCACGTCACCGCGTCGACGACGTTGGACTTGCCCGAACCGTTCGGCCCGACGATGGCCGTCACTCCCGGCTCAAACTCCACGACCGTGCTGTCAGCGAAGGACTTGAAGCCCCGCATCGTGAGGCGCTTGAGGAACACGCGTAGACGCTACCAACTGCCCCGTGACGGCTCAGGCCTGGCAGGCGGGGCACCAGAAGGTCGCCCGGCCGTGGAACACCACGCGCTCGATGGGCCGCCGGCACTGGGGGCACGGCCGCCCCTCCCGGCCGTAGACCTGGTGGGAGGCCTGAAAGCTCCCCGGGCGCCCGTCGGGGTCCACGAACTGCTCGTCCTCGAGCGTCGAGCCGCCCGCCTTGATCGCCTCGCCGAGGATCTCGATCATCGCCCGGAACAGGCGCCGCGCCTCGATGGTCGTCACGCTGGACCCGGGCCGGTCGAAGCGCAGCCCAGCCGCGAAGAGGATCTCGTCGGCGTAGATATTGCCCAGTCCCGCGATGATCTCCTGGTCGGTCAGGATCGCCTTGACGGGTCCTCCGTGCGAGCGCAGCACCGCGCCGAAGCGGTCCCAGGCGACCTGGTCGGCGAGCGGGTCGAGTCCCAGGTGGGCCAGCTCGGGCACGCGACGACGCAGGGCCAGACCCTCGCCGCCGACCGCGAGGCGTACGACGGGAGCCACGGCCACGTCGGCGTCCTCGGGAGAGGGGCTCGAGACGAACAGCTCGCCAAAGGTCCTCGGGTCCACGTAGCGCAACTCGCCCGCGGGGCTGAGGGTGAACACCACGTGGGTGTGCTTGGGCCGGACCTCCTTGGGGCCCTTGGCTCGCAGGAGCCGGCCCGACATCCCGAGGTGGACGACCAGGCTGTCGCCGTTGTCCAGCGCCATCACCAGGTACTTGCCCAGCCGCTCGACACCCTTGACGACGCGCCCCTCGATGCGGGCGCGGAACTCGCGCGCCGAGGGATGGCGGCGCACGACCCGTCCGTTGGTGACGGCCGCCGCCTTGATGCGCCTCCCCACCATGTCGCGGGCCAGCGACGCGCGCACGGTCTCGACCTCGGGCAGCTCAGGCATCGTCCCTCCCCGTCCAGGCCGCACGCGCCGCGGCCGACTCGGCGGCCTTCTTCGAGCGCCCGCGACCGCGGCCCGCGACGTCGCCCGCGACCCGGACCGTGGCGTGATAGGTCGGGTCGTGGGACGGGCCGGTCATCGTCACCTCGTAGACGGGGATGCCCCGACCGGAGGTCTCGGCCCACTGGCGCAGGCGGGACTTGGGGTCCGCCCGATTCGGCGCGGCCAGAGCGCGCGCGAGCTCGGGTTCGAGGGCGTCGCGCACGAAGGCGCGCGCCGCCTCGTAGCCGCGCTCGAGATAGAGGGCGGCGACCACGGCCTCGAAGGCGTCGGCCAGCAGGGAGGGGCGCGCCAGCCCCCCCGTCTTGCGCTCGCCTCGCCCCACGCGCAGGCACGAGCCCAGCGCCAGGCGCGAGGCGGCAGCGGCCAGAGCGGCCTCGCTGACCGTGCGCGAGCGCACCAGGGAGGCCTGCCCCTCGTCGAGGGTCGGGTGCTCGCGCACCAGGTGATCGGCCACCGCCAGGTCGACCACCGCGTCACCGAGGAACTCCAGCCGCTCGTTGGACGTCCCGCCGTGCTCGGCGACATGGCTCGAGTGCGTCAGTGCAACGGCCAGGACCGGGCTGTCGGGATCGAGCCCGAGGCGCTGCGCCAGATCCCCCAGGGCAGTCGGCACCGGGGCGATCCTCGTCAGGGGGTCGGAAGCCTGGCCGTCACGTAGTCGACGGCGTCGCGCACGGACGTGAGGCCTTCGAGGTCGGCATCGTCGATGTGGAAGGCCGGCACCCGTGTCGCCAGGCGCTCCTCCAGGGCCTCGACCAGCTCGATCAGAGCCAGCGAGTCCGCGCCAACGTCCGCGAACGTCGCCTCCTCGGGGACCTGGTCGACGTCCCGCTCCAGGATGTCGGCCAACTCCGCTCGCACCAGCGCGGCAACGCGCTCCCGGTCGAGGGGGCCGAGGTCCGTCTCATCGCTCATCGCCGGACCTCCTTCCTTGGGGCCCCACACTAGCCAGTCAGCGGTCGGCGCCGGTGACATCGGGTGCACCCTGCGTCAAGGCGGCGATAGCCGCGCGCAGCCGGCCCACGACGTCCGCGTCACGCATCTCGCCCGCCACGCGGATGGCGTTCCGGATCGCCGTGTCGTTAGAGGACCCGTGGCTGATGACGCACAAGCCCTTGAGCCCGAGCAGCATGGCGCCGCCCTGGCTCTCGGGGGTCAGCGACGCCACCGTCGGTCCGAGGTGGCGCCAGAGCACCGCTCCGGCCGCCCGGCTCTCGTCGTCGGCGTCGGCTGCGGCGATCAAGGTCCCGAACACGAACTGCAGCGCGCCCTCGAGTGTCTTGAGCGCGACGTTGCCGGTGAAGCCATCGGTGACCACCACGTCCACCGGTGAGGGGATCAGGTCCCGACCCTCGACGTTGCCCGCGAAGCGCAGGCCCGAGCTGGCCAGGAGCTCGTGGGTCTCCTTGACGAGCGGTGTCCCCTTGCTCGACTCCTCGCCGATCGACAGCAGGCCCACGGTGGGCTCATCGACCCCGTGGTGTGCAGCGACGAACGCGCTGGCCATCGTCGCGAACTGCACGAGCATGTCGGGTGTGCACTCGGCGTTGGCGCCCGCGTCCACCAGGATCGTCGGGGCGCGCCCCGGGTTGGGGATGGGCAGGGCGATGCAAGGTCGCGCCACGCCGGGCAGGCGCCCCATCCGCAGGAGCGCCGCCGCCATCGTGGCGCCGGTGTTGCCCGCCGAGACCATCGCGCTGGCGCGCCCGTCACGCACCAGCTCGGCGGCGCGCACGAGCGACGAGTCCTTCTTCGTGCGCACGCTGGCCGCGGGGTCGTCGTCCATGGCGATCTCCTCGCGACAGGCGACCACCGGGAGGTCGCCGACGTCGCCGAGGCGCTCGGGGATCCCCACGAGCACGACCTCGAGCCCGAGCTCGTCCACGGCGCGCTGGGCGCCCGCGACGATCGCGCCGGGCGCGTGGTCGCCACCCATCGCGTCAACCGCGATGGGCAGGCGCAACTCAGTCAACCTGGACCGCGACGCGACCCTTGTACCAGCCGCAGTTCGGGCACACCACGTGGGGCAACTTGGCCGTCGCGCACTGCGGGCACACGCTGCGCGCGGGTCGCTCCAGGCGCCAGTTGGCCGCCCGCCGACTGCGCGTCTTCGCCTTCGAGGTCTTTCGCTTCGGGACTGCCATCAATCTTCTCTTTCCGCCATCAGGGTGCCGTCGTCACGCGGGGTCGGATCCGCCCGCTTCGACGTCGAATCGGAGCGCGTCAAGTGTAGCCCAGCGCGGGTCGCCCGGTGCGCGACAGTCGCACGAGGTCACGTTGCGGTCCACGCCGCACTGGGGGCACAGGCCCCGACAGTCGGGCCGGCACAGCGGCACGAGCGGCAGCTCGAGGACGAGGGCGTCGCGGACCAGATCGCTGAGGTCGACCTCGTCGCCCGTGAACCGGTACGCCAGGTCGTCGTCAGCGGTTCCGTCCGCCACGAAGCGCTCGTCGACCGTCGACTCGATCACCCCGCTGACGGGCGCCAGGCACCGGCGGCACTGCCCGCGCCAGGGCGCGCGCACGGTCCCGCGGGCCCGCAGCCCGCCCTGGAAGCTCTCCAGGCGCACGGCGACCTCGACCTCGGCCCCTGCAGGCACGTCCGTGGCGGTCTCGTCGCGCGACGTGACCTCCTCCGCAGGGGCGAACGGCGCCGCGAAGGCGACCGCCACGGTCGAGGGGACCTCGCGCAGCAGCCGCGCGGCGGGGACGACGAAGGGTGACGCCACCGCTACGGGGCGTCCTGGTCGAAGAAGGACGTGTCCTCGACCGGAGGTGCGGCGGCGGGCGGCTCCTCGGCGCCCAGGAACTCGCCCCCGACCTGGTGCGCGTCCAGGAGGGATGTGGGCAGACCCTGGGCGTTGAGGCGCTCGCGCCCCGAGTGGGTCGTCTTGAGCAGGCGCTCAAGGACGATCTCGAAGTTGCCGAGCTTGCCGTCGATGAAGTCCTCGGCCTGGTTGATCATCTGGCGGGAGCGCGCCTCGGCGTCCGCGACGATCTGGTCCGCCACCAGGCGCGACTGGCGGACGATCTCGGTTCGCTCGACCATGCGCGCCGCCTCGGCGCGCACCTGCTCCATGAGCTGCTGGGCCTTGTGCACCTCCGCGGCCATCAGCTCCTCGCGGTCGCGGAGGGCCCAGCGCGCCTCGCGGATCTCATCGGGGAGGTTCTCGCGCGCCCGGCTCAGCAGCGCCAGGACGTCGTCGCGAGCGATGAGCGCCGAGTTGGACAGGGGCATCTGCTTGGCGCTGCGAACGATGTCGATCAGCGCGGCCAGGTCGGCGTCGATGTCGCCGACGGGGGGTGCGGGCTCGGCCGGGTAGTCGCCCACGAAGTCGTCGGGATCGTAGCCATCGAACGATGTCACGCGACTCCTCCCAGCTTGACCTTCAGCCGCGCCGCCACGGGGGCCGGCACGAAGGCGCCGACGTCGCCGCCGTAGCGGGCGACCTCGCGCAGCAGGCGCGAGGCGATGAACGAGTGGCTCGAGCTGGTGGGGATGAAGAGTGTCTCGACACCCGACAGCGAACGGTTCATCTGCGCCATCTGCAGCTCGCTCTCGAAGTCCGATACGGCGCGCAGCCCCTTGACGATCGCCGTGGCGCCCACGTCGCGGGCCACGTCGACCAGGAGCCGATCGATCGAGACGATGGTCACCGACGAGAGATGGACGCAGCTCTCCGCGATCATCTCGCGCCGTTCCTCGAGGTCGAACATCGCCTCGCTCTTCTGGGGATTCCTGATCGCCGCGACCACGACGTCGTCGAAGATGAGCGCGGCTCGCTCGACGACCTCCAGGTGCCCATTGTGGAACGGGTCGAAGGAGCCCGGGATGAGTCCGACCGTCACGACGTCGTCGCGCCTCGCTCAAGCATTGTCACGAGCGTAGTGCCGTAGCGCTTGTGCTTGGCGATAGCCCATCCCGCGGGCGCCTCGGCGAAGCGGTCGTTCTCGATGACCGCGCGCGACGCCGGTACCGCCGCGAGCAGCGCCGCGACGTCCAGGGGACCGTAGGGCGGATCCGCGAGCACCAGGTCCAGGGGCTCGGGCGGCGTCCAGCCCGGGAGGGCGGCGCGCACGAACACGGCCCCCTCGCCCAGCTGCACCGACCCGGCGTTGGCTCGCGCCGCGGCCAGGCAGGCCGGATCCGCGTCGACGAAGTAGACCCGCGCCGCACCGCGCGACAGCGCCTCGATGCCCATCGCGCCCGAGCCGCAGAACAGGTCGGCGACCACCGCGCCCTCGACGCCGCCGCGGCTCTCGAGCATCGAGAAGATGGCCTCGCGCGCGAAGTCGGTCGTCGGTCGCACCGACACGGGCAGCTTGGCGCGCAGGGCGCGCCCCCGGGCCTGGCCGCCGATCACACGCACGGGACCAGGCTAGGGCCAGTCACGACTTGAACAGGTAGTCGACGTCCTCGCCCAGGAGCGCGAGCTCCTCGCGCACGGAGTCGCCGTCGGCCTCGCCGGTCGCCACCAGCGCGCGCGCCACCTCGTTCGCCCGCTGGACCAGATCGCCGTCGTCGACCAGCGAGGCGAGCCGCAGGTCGCTGCGCCCGCGCTGCCGGCTACCCAGGACCGCCCCCTCGCCGCGCAGGTCCAGGTCGACCTCAGCCAGGGCGAAGCCGTCGGTGCTGGCCACGAGCGCCTCAAGACGTCGCTGCGCATCGGACGAGGGGGCCTCGCCGAGCAGGTAGCACCAGCTGGGCTGGCTCGAGCGACCGACGCGACCGCGCAACTGGTGGAGCTGGGCCAGGCCGAAGCGCCAGGCGTCCTCGATGACGATGACCGTGGCGTCGGGCACGTCGACGCCGACCTCGACCACGACGGTGGCGACCAGGACCTGAACGCGACCGGACCGGAAGTCGGCCATCACCTCGTCGCGCTGAGCCGCGGGCATCTGCCCGTGGGCCAGACCCAGGGTGAGCCCCGCCAGCTCCCCCGCGCTGAGGCGCTCGAACTCGGCGACGGCTCCCGCCGCCTCGACGTGTCCCGTCTGCTCGACGAGCGGGCACACGACGTAGGCGCGCCGGCCGGCGGCGACCTCGTTGCGCACCCGGCGCCACGCTTCGTCGGCCCCCTCCGTCGTGGTCGCCCACTCGGTCGTGATCGGCACGCGCCCCGCGGGCATCTCGTCGATGATCGAGCGGTCCAGGTCACCGAAGAGCGCCAGGGCCGCCGTGCGCGGGATCGGCGTCGCGGTCATGACCAGCAGGTCGGGATCCACGACGCCCGCGCGCGATCCCCACGCCTTGTCGCGCAGCACGGCCCGCTGGTCCACGCCGAAGCGGTGCTGCTCGTCGATCACGACCACCCCCAGGTGCGAGAACTCCACGTGCTCGCCGAGCAGGGCGTGCGTCCCCACGACCACGTCGACGCGACCAGCGGCCAGGTCGGCGAGCGTCGCCCGACGGGCGGCGGCGCCGAGTCGACCGCTGAGCAGTCGCACGTCGATCGTGCGACGGCCCTCGAGGGTCGACGTGTCGGGTCGCACGAGGTCCCCCAGGTCCCGGCGCAGGGATGCGAGATGCTGCTCGGCCAGGATCTCGGTGGGAACCATGAGCGCTGCCTGGTATCCGCCGTCGACGGCGGCGGCGAGGGCGGCGGTGGCCACGAGCGTCTTGCCGCTGCCGACATCGCCCTGCAGCAGGCGGTGCATGGGCACGGGAGCCGCAAGATCCGCGAGGATCTCGGCGAGCACGCGACGCTGGGCGCTCGTCGGCGTGAAGGGCTGGCGCTCGAGCAGCTGCGCGACCAAGCTCGCCCCGTCACGTGACCGAGGGCCCCCGTCGGCGACGCGAGGGTCCGCGCGGTGGGCGACGCCGTGGCCGGCCTGCTCCACGTGGCGGCGCCGCAGCGCCAGGGCCAGCTGCAGGCGCAGCAGCTCGTCGAAGGCCAGGCGCTCGCGCGCGGCCTGGCGCTCCTGACGATCGCGAGGCGCGTGGATGGCCCACATCGCCTCGGTGCGACCCAGCAGCCCGTGGTCCTGGCGCACCCACGCGGGCCAGGGGTCCTCCATGGGGCCCGCGCGCCGCAGGGACTCCTCGACCAGCTCGCCGATCTCCCAGCTGGAGAGGGATAGCCGCTCGGAGGTGGGATAGACGGGCACCAGACGCCCGACCCGCCGCTTCGACTCCGCGGGATCGGCGCCCACCAGGACGTCGGTCACGGGGTTGGTCATCTGGCGGGTCCCCCGGTAGTCGCCGACGGTGCCGAACAGCAGGACCTGGCTGCCCACCGACAGCTGGCGCTCGCGCCACGGCTGGTTGAAGTACACGACCTCGAGCGAGCCCGATCCGTCGTCGATCACCATCTGCACGAGCGCTCGGCCCTGGCGCGTGCGTCGCGCGCTGACGCGACGCACCTCTCCCATCACCGCGACCTGGTCCCCGACGGCCAGCTCGTCGAGGTCGGCGCGTCGGGTGGTGTCCAGGTAGGTGCGCGGGTAGTACGCGAGGAGGTCCAGAACCGAGTGGAGCCCCAGGGAGGCCAACTCCTCGCCGCGCTTGGCCCCCACGCGGCGCAACCGGGTCAGCTCGACGTCGCGCAGGCGCGCCAGAGGGCGCGCGACGGGCTCGGTCACTCGATGCCGAGGTAGTAGGGGTACGAGGGCTGTTCGCCGCGATGCACCTCCACCTCCGCGGCGGGCGCGCGCGCGGCGACCGCCGCGGCGATCGCCGCCGTGACGTCGGCTCGCGAGCCCTCGCCCTCGACCACCGTCACCAGCTCCGCGTCAGGGGCCAGCAGCTGGTCGAGGAGCGCGAGGCACGCCCCCTCGAGCGAGTCGGCGACGGCCGTGACGTGACCCCGACGAACCCCGAGCCAGTCGCCCTCGCGGACCGGGCCCACGTCGATCGCTGCGTCGCGGACCGCGCGGGTCACCTCGCCGGCGTGCACGCGCTGAGCGGCGTGCGCCATGGCCTCGACGTTGGCGTCGGCCCCGAGCGTCGCGTTGAACGCGACCAGTGCCGAGAGCCCCTCGACCGCGGCGTGCGTGGGCACCACGCGCACCGGGATCTCGGCCATCTCGGCGGCCTGGCGGGCGACGAGGATGACGTTGGGGTTGTTGGGCAGCACGATCACCTCGCGCGCCGCGCAGCGCGCGACGGCGGCCAGGAGCTCGGACGCCGAGGGGTTCATGGACTGACCGCCCGCCACGATCGCGCCCGCACCCAGGGAGCGGAAGATCCGCTCGAGACCCTCACCGGCCGTGACAACCACCACCGCGGTCCCCACGGTCGTCTCGGCGGGAGCGCTCGGTGGCGCGCACTCGTCGTGGTGGCTGCGGCGCGTCGCGTCCTCGAGGTCGGTCACGCGGATTGACCGCGGTCGGCCGACGTCCAGCGCCGCCTCGATCGACTCGCCGATGTGGTCGGTGTGGATGTGGCAGTTGTAGAGGCCGTCACCACCGACGATGACGATCGACTCGCCGAGCGCCGTCCAGGCCTCGCGAAAGGCCCCGAGGCGTGCGTCGTCGCCCTCGAGCAGGTACATGACTTCGTAGCGCGGCGACCCAACCCCTTCGAGCGCGATCGCCGCCTCGACGTTGACGATCGGGACGTCGTCCTCACCCGGAGGTTCGGGTAGCGGGTCATCGCACGTCACGTGGCACAGCGCGTCGAAAAGCAGCACCAGCCCGCTGCCGCCCGAGTCGACGACGCCCGCCTGCTTCAGCACCGGGAGCTGATCGGGCGTGTGGGCCAGGGCCTCGCGGGCGCGCTCGCGGGCCCCGTGCACCAGGTTGCTCAGCGAGGACTTGGTCGCGTTCGCGCCTTGGGCCGCGGCGCGCGCGACCGACAGGATCGTGCCCTCCACCGGGCGAACCACCGCCTGGCGCGCCAGGCGGTCGGCGTGGGCCAGCGACTCGGCGAGCACGGAGGGCGTGATGGTGGCCGCCGAGCGGAACCGCTCGGTCATGCCGCGCAGCATCTGGGACAAGATGACGCCCGAGTTCCCGCGCGCTCCCATCAGTGAGCCTCGCGCGATCGCGGCGCACACCTCGTCCATGGTCGAATCCTCGGACATGGGGGCCAGGGCGTCCACCACCGAGGCGACGGTCAGTGCCATGTTCGTGCCCGTGTCCCCGTCGGGCACGGGGTAGACATTGAGCCGGTTCAGCTGCTCGCGGTGCGCGTGCAGCAGACCCGAGAATGTTTCCATCGCCCGGCGCAGGTCAGCGGGAGACAGGCGCGAGCGTACCGGCATCACTCTCGATGCTACAATGGCTCTCCGGTTTTGACTGCGGGGCCCCGTGGTCGATGGTAAGGAGAGCAGCCATGGCGTCCGTCTGCGAGATCTGCGGCAAGAAGCCGTTCTTCGGGATGAACGTATCGCACTCCCACCGCCGCACCAAGCGCCGCTGGAACCCCAACATCCAGCGCGTGCGCGCCCTCGTCGGGTCGACCCCGACACACCTCAACGTGTGCACCGGGTGCCTGCGCTCGGGCAAGGTCGTCAAGCCGGCGAGCCGGCGCGCCACCACGAACTGACGCCGCGCTCAGAGCGCGTGCTGGAATCCCTCGCGCCCGAGCGGCCGGCCCCCGAGAGTGCGCGTGGCCGGATCAACCACGACGCGCCCGATCCCCAGGGGCGCCGCACAGCCCCGCGCGGCGAAGGCGACGCGTAGCGCCTCGGCGTCACTGGTCGTCAGGAGGAGCTCGTAGTCCTCGCCCCCGCCGCGCGCCTCCTCGGGGGTCGCGCCCTCGCTCACCGGCAGCTCGGTGAGCTCGAAGCCCACGCCGCTCGCGTCGGCGAGTCGGTGCAGATCCAGCGCCAGCCCGTCGCTGATGTCCATCATCGCGTGGACGCCAGCCTGGCGCGCGACCACGCCCTCGACCAGGCGCGGGTGCGGGCGCCGGTGCGCGCGCACGAGCGGGTCGTCGAGCGCGGCCCCGGCCCGGCGCCGGCGCAGCCCGGCGGCCGAGCCGCCCAGAGCGCCCGTGACCACGATCTCGTCGCCCGGACGCGCCCCGCTGCGCAGAACGGCGCCACCGCTCGGACACTCGCCGAGCACGGTGACCGCGACGGCGACGTCGCTGCCGCGTGACAGGTCGCCACCCACCACCGGGCACCCCAGGTCGCGCGCGGCCTCGCCCACCCCCCGGTGCAGCGCCACCAGGTCGGTTCCCGGCGGCGCGGTCACTGCGACCAGGATCGCGCGCGGCCACGCCCCCATCGCCGCGAGGTCGGACATCGCCGCCGCGACGGACTTGTAGCCCAGGTCCTCGAGAGAGAAGAGCTCGGCATCGAGGTGGACGCCCAGGACGGCGGTGTCCACGCTCACGATCGCCTGGCCGACCACCGGGGCGAGAACCGCCGCGTCATCACCGATGTGCACCTCGTCGCCCCGGGCCGTTCGGAGCCCCGTCACCTGGGCGATACGCTGCAGGACGTCGTCTTCTCGGCCGACGGTGCCTCGGGTTGGGGTGGAGCCGTCCGGAGGGATCACGACTGCTTGACCCTGCTCCCCAGCAGGCCCAGCCAACACAAGGACAGCACGTGACCCACCCCACCACTCACCAGCGCCTCCTCAACTGGGTTGACGAGGTCGCAACACTCACGACACCCGATCGTATCTACTGGTGCGACGGCTCCGACGTCGAGTACGACACCCTGTGCCAGGAGCTCGTCGACCAGGGGACGTTCCGGCGGCTGTCGGAGGCCAAGCGCCCCCACAGCTTCTGGGCCGCCTCGGACCCGAGCGACGTCGCACGCGTCGAGGACCGGACCTTCATCTGCTCGCGCCAGCCCGAGGACGCGGGCCCGACGAACAATTGGCGCGATCCCGACGAGATGCGCGCGACCCTCCAGGGCCTGCTGGCGGGCTCGATGACGGGTCGCACGATGTACGTCGTCCCCTTCTCGATGGGTCCGCTGGGCTCACCGATCTCGCACATCGGCGTCGAGATCACCGACTCGGCCTACGTGGCCGTGTCCATGCGCATCATGACGCGCATGGGGACCGCCGTCCTGGACGCACTGGGCTCCGACGGCGCGTTCGTGCCCTGCCTCCACTCGGTGGGTATGCCGCTGGCCCCGGGTCAGGCGGACGTCCCCTGGCCCTGCAACAGCGAGCACAAGTACATCGTGCACTTCCCCGAGACACGCGAGATCATCTCCTACGGCTCGGGCTACGGCGGCAACGCGCTGCTAGGAAAGAAGTGCTACGCGCTGCGCATCGCCTCGGTGATGGCCCGCAGCGACGGCTGGCTGGCCGAGCACATGCTGATCCTCAAGCTCACCAACCCCGCCGGTGAGGTCCGCTACGTCGCGGGCGCCTTCCCGAGCGCCTGCGGCAAGACGAACCTGGCGATGCTGGTGCCCACCCTGCCGGGATGGCGCGTCGAGACGATCGGCGACGACATCTGCTGGATGAAGCCAGGTGCCGACGGCCGTCTCTACGCCATCAACCCCGAGGCCGGCTTCTTCGGCGTGGCGCCCGGGACCAACTTCGAAACGAATCCCAACGCGATGTACTCGGTCGAGTCCAACACCATCTTCACCAACACGGCCCTGACCGCCGACGGCGACGTGTGGTGGGAGGGCATGGGTGAGCCGCCCGCCGGGCTGACCGACTGGCGGGGTCGCGCCTGGACCCCGGACCTGGGTCCCGCCGCCCACCCCAACTCGCGCTTCACCGCACCCGCGAGCCAGGACCCGGCCATCGCGCCCGAGTGGGAGGACCCGGCAGGCGTGCCCATCGACGCGATCCTCTTCGGCGGCCGTCGCGCTCGCGTCGTGCCCCTGGTGGTCCAGGCGCGCGACTGGGCCCACGGCGTCTTCTTGGGCTCGATCATGGCGTCGGAGACCACGGCCGCGGCCGTGGGCGCCGTGGGCAACCTGCGACGCGATCCGTTCGCCATGCTCCCCTTCTGCGGGTACAACATGGCCGACTACTTCGCCCACTGGCTCAGCTTCACGGATCGGCTCGACGAGGCCGCCCTGCCCAAGATCTTCTACGTGAACTGGTTCCGCAAGGACGAGGACGGCCACTTCCTGTGGCCCGGCTACGGGGAGAACAGCCGTGTGCTGGCCTGGGTGTTCGACCGCGTCTCGGGCCGGGGCGAGGCTGTGTCCACGCCCATCGGCGACGTCCCCGCGCCGGGCGCCCTTGACGTCGAGGGGCTGACCCTGGCGCCCGAGGCGCTCGACACGCTGCTGTCGGTGGACACCGACGACTGGCGCGCCGAGATCCCGCTGATCCGCGACCACTACGCCCAGTTCGGTGACCGGCTGCCGGCCGCACTCGCCGAGCAGGTCGACGAACTGGCTCGGCGTCTCTCGTGAGCCTGACGCCGTGGGTCGTCGCTCAGCCGCGACGGCCCACGGCGTAGGCCACCATCCCCAGCGCCAGCACCGCCGCGAGCAGCCCGTCGCCGGTCGTCCAGGGAAGTGACACACCCACGGGGATGATCGCGCCGACCACCCAGGCGAGCTGCTGGCGCACCGCGAAGCGGGCGAACGTCCGCCCCTGGGCGCCGGTGGGCACGAGCCGCTGGGTGACGGCGTCGAAGCTCGGCTGGGCCGCGGCCGTCCACACTCCCAGCCATGCCGCGAGCAGGACCTGACCAACCAAGGTCGCCACCCACCCGGCCGCGCCGGCGCCCAGGGCGGTGGCCGCCAGGGCGACGGTGAGCACCCGGGACTCCCGCACTCGATCGCGCAGGCGCGTCACCAGCGAGAGGCCGACGAGGGTCCCGAGGCCTGAGAGTGCGAGCGCGACGGCGAACCACGCGAGGCCGGCGTGGACCCGTCGCAGACCGAAGGCCAGGAGGAAGGTCGTGTAACCGGCGGCGAAGCGCATCAGCGACGCCGCCACGAGGCCCCAAGCGAGCTGCGCCTCGCCGAAGGGTCGCAGAGCCTGGAGGTCGCGCTCCGCCTGGGTCAGCGAGGCGACCGCGGCCCGCACGCGCGTCGCGGGCCGCGGCAGCCGGCCGCTCTGGAGCAGCGCGGCCGCGTAGACGACCGAGGCACTGAGCAGCACCGCTGGCGCGCCCAGGGCCTTGAGGATCCCCGCAGCCACGACCCCACCCACGAGTCCGCCCACCGTGCCGAGCAGTGTGAGCTGGGCGTTGAAACCGGCGAAGCCGACGCCCGAGGCCCCCGGATCGCCGCTCCAGCCCGCGGTCGTGGTGAGGGATGATCCGGGCGCGCCGAGCTGGTCGCTGCGCGCCATCTCGGGCACCAGCGTTCCGCGCGTGACGACGTAGAGCTTGGAGGCCACCAGGACCGCGAAGGCGTCCGGGTAGAGCCACAACGACGTGAGGTGCTGGCTCATCTGCCAGCACAGCACCATGCGCAGGCCCGCCGACAGGGCCACGAGGACGCGGCGGCCGTTCGCCGAGCGATCGATCAGCGGGCCCAGGATCGGCGAGACGACCGCGAAGGGCGCGATCGTGAACAAGAGGTAGCCCAACACGCGGCCCTTGGCCTCGGTCGGCGAGACGGCGAAGAACAGCGAGCTGGCCAGGGACACGGTGACGAAGGTGTCGCCCACCATCATGGCCACGTGGGCGAGCGCGAGCCGACCGATCCCGGTGGACTGGTCGAACAGGTCGCTCGCCGCCGTCCGGGCCAGCGAGAGGAGGCTGCGTGCGCGCACGACGTCCTAGCGTACGAGACGGCTCGCGTCAGTTCGAGAAGCAGGCCCGCTGGTAGACCACCGCGGGCAGGGCGCCCGGGCGGCAGGGCCCGACGCGCGGAACCGCTCGCCACGTGGCGTCGGCGAACCTCAAGAGCTCGGTCACCCCCACGCGCTGCGCGCCGCTGCCCACGACCAGCCAGGCGTAGGCCCACGAGCCCTCGCACCCGAAGGCCACGACCCCACCGGGCGCGATGTTCGTCAGGTGAGCGGTCAGCGCGCTCGCCGAGCAGGGCGCGGGCACGGGCGGACGCGCCGCCACCGTCGAGGCGCGCACGCTGACGGCCACGAGCGCCAGGGTCGCAGCGACGGCGCTCACCCACCGCAGGGGCATCACCTCGTCAGTCTCCCACGGGCTCAGGCGTAACTGGCCGCAGCCCCCGCCTCGGCCCCCGTCAGGAGGTCCTCGATCGCCTGCGCCCACTCCGACGACTCGACCGGGGCGTCGCTCAGGTCCTCGAGGACGCGCCCGAAGATCAGCGTCTCGAGCACGGCGGCCAGCACGCGAGGGGCCCGGTCCGGACGCAGGAGCCCGCGGCGCTGCGCGGTGGCGAGGATCTCGGCCAGCTCGTCGGTGGTGGCACCGATGGCCGCACCGACCGACGTGCGCAGCTCGGGGCGCACCAGCGCAGCGGCCACGACGCGCGCGCGCATGGCGCGCGAGTCGCCCGCTGCGCCCGCCGACGACGCGCCTCCCCCCAGTGCTCGCACGACGCCGAGGAAGTCGCGAGGCGCGCAGGCCTCCTCGGCGGCCCGACGCAGGGTGGCCAGGTCGCCGCCCACGGCGCGGCGGAACAGCTCGGTGTAGGCGGCATCGATCACGCCCTCACGGGAGCCGAAGTGGTGGTACACGGAACCGTAGTTGACACCGGTCGCCGCACAGACCTCCGGGATCCGGATCATCGTCTCGTCGCCCGACCAGAGCCGCTCGATCACCGCATCGGTGACCGCGCGCATCACTGCCACCGACCGCTGCTGCTTAGCCATAACGTGATTCTACTGTCGCCACAAGGCTTTCCGCGGACTCTCATCATTCTCTCACGGATCGTGGCGCCCTGCCCGATAGGCTCGGCGCGGCTTGGACCCGGGAGGTGACGTGGCGCGCGCGCCGCGGCTGGAGCCGATCATCATCAAGACGGGCATCGTCGTGGTCCTGGGTGCGGTGATGTCGATCCTGGACGCGACGATCGTGGCCGTGGCGCTGCGCACGCTCAGCCACGACTTCCGCGTCGACGTGTCGACCATCCAGTGGGTCACCACTGGCTACCTGCTCGCCCTGGCGATCGTGATCCCGGTGTCGGGCTGGGCCATCCACCGCGTCGGCGCCAAGACCGTGTACCTCACGTCGCTCAGCCTGTTCGTGCTGGGGTCGGCCCTCAGCGGCCTGGCGTGGTCCGCCGGGTCGCTGATCGCCTTCCGGGTGCTCCAGGGCCTCGGGGGCGGGATGATCATGCCCGTCGGCCAGTCGATCATGGCGCGCACCGCGGGCCCCCAGCGCATGGGCCAGGTCATGGGCATCATCGGCGTGCCCCAGCTGCTCGGCCCGATCCTCGGGCCGGTCATCGGGGGCGTGATCATCGCCAACGCGTCGTGGCGCTGGATCTTCTTCGTCAACGTTCCCGTCGGGATCGTCGCGCTGTGGCTGGCCGGTCGCACCCTGCAGCCCTCGCAGCGCGACCGCGCGCACCGCCTGGATCTCATGGGCTTCGCGCTGCTCTCCCCCGGTCTGGCGCTGATCGTCTACGGCCTGGCCGACGTGGGCACCTCGGGCGGCTTCGGCGATCCGACGGTCGTGGGCAGCCTCCTCGCGGGCCTCGCGCTGTGCGCCGCCTTCGTCGGGCACTCGCTGCGCACCGAGGAGCCCCTGATCGACCTACGCCTGTTCCGCGACCGGACCTTCGCCGTGGCGTCCGCCGGGATCTTCCTGGTCGGGGCCACTCTCTACGGGACCATGTTCCTGCTGCCGCTCTACTACCAGATCGTGCGGGGGAACTCGGCCCTGGTCGCCGGGCTGATGATGGCGCCCCAGGGTCTGGGCGCCGCGATCACCATGCGCCTCGGCGGCCTGGCCGCCGATCGGCGTGGACCGGGCAGCGTGGTCCCCTGGGGCGTGGTGGTGCTCGCCGCGGGGACCTTCGCGTACACCCAGCTGTCGGCCACGTCGAACTACTGGGTGCTGGGCGCGGCCCTGTTCGTGCGCGGACTCGGCATGGGCTCGACGATGATGCCGACCTTCGCCGCCTCCTACTACAACCTCACGCACGCCGACGTCCCCAAGGCCACCTCGACGACCAACATCCTTCGCCAGGTCGGCGGTTCGCTGGGCGTCGCCGTCTTCGCCGCGGTGCTCCAGACGCAGATCGCGCACCACGTCGGAGCGGCGAGTGCCGCGCTCCAGACCGGTACACTGCCCATGAGCGGGCCAACGCTGGCGGCAGTGGCGCACGCGTTCGGCACCTCCTTCTGGTGGTCCTTCGGCGCGTCGGTGCTGGCGCTGGGCCCCGCGCTGCTTCTGCCTCGCCGCGGTCTGGCCGCGGTGCGCGCCGCCGCGGCGACCGACTGAACCAGGAGACCACTCGTGCCCACGCCCATCCTCGAGGTCATCATCGGATCGACACGCCCGGGCCGCGTAGGTCCGGCGATTGCCCGGTGGTTCGCCGACCTGGCCGCGGCCGACCCGCGCTTCGCCGTCGAGCTCGTCGACTTGGCCGAGGTCGGCCTGCCCCTGTTCGACGAGCCGCACCACCCCATCCAGCGCCGCTACGCGCACGAGCACACGCGTCGCTGGTCGGCCATCGTCGAGCGCGCCGACGCCTTCGCCTTCGTCGTCCCCGAGTACAACCACAGCTTCAACGCCGCGATCAAGAACGCGCTCGACTACCTCTACCACGAGTGGCGCTATAAGCCCGCGGGCATCGTCAGCTATGGCGGGCCGGTGATGGGAACGCGCTCGGCCCAGCACCTCAAGACCGTTCTGAATGCCCTGCGAATGGTCCACGCCGGCGACGTCTCGATCCCCCTCGTCACGACGCCCGTCGTCGAGGGCGTCTTCTCGGGCTCGGACTCGACCCTGCGCGCCGCGTCGGCCCTGCTCGACGAGTTGGCTCTGCTCAGCTCCGGACTCCGCGCGCTGCGACCCTCCGCGGACGTCGGCTCCTAGCCGAGCACGGCAACGGACCCCGCAATGCTCCCGCGGGAGCTTTGCGCAGAGTCCGCGATTCCTCGAGGGTTTCGCGTGAGCGTCGGGCGGGGGGTGATCGACCTCACGGCCGACTCCGGACACGCGACGTACCAGTACGTCAACGGAGCGGGCGCCTGGTCGATCACGCGGGTGGCGCGGATCGGCGATGTCGAAGTGCGCATCGTTCTCGCTCGGTGGGCGCAGCGCCGCGCCCCGCGCGTCGGTCGACCGCCTCGACGGGGCCGACCATCGGTGGATCCGTCGGCGTGACGAGGCGACGTGAACGGGGATGTGCGGGCACTCCGAGAGTCCGCCTCCGAGCATCACGGCCACCAGGAAGCTCAAGTCGCGGTGCGTCGCGGTGGGGACGTCGGGGATGCGCGGTCCTTGTGCCGTCTGGATCGGGACGCGCGACGATTCGCCGGCTCGTCGACCCTCGCGAGTGCGCGAAAACCCGAAGTCCGTGATCGCCCCGTCGATGCGTGCGACCCGTGAGACTCTTGGTGGGGAGGAGTCGGCGACCTTCGTGGCTCCCCGTCGAAGGATGCCGACACTCACGTCCGCTCAGCGGCCGCGCGGCCGATGCTCAAAGGTCGCGTGGCACCACCGTCAGACACCGGGTCGACGAACTCCTCACTGACCTCTGCTCCCATCAAGGATGGCGCCCTTTCAGCCGTCCAGGGTTGACCGGCGCTCCATCACCCGGCCATTGCGGTCCCATCAGCAGGTGGTGACGCCGACGCCGACGTGACTACTTCTTCGGCGAACGCCCGACCTTGACCATCTTGGCGACGGCTTGGCGTGAGACGCCAAACTCCCGACCGATGTCGGCGAGGGAGAAACCCTGGGTCACGAGGTCCAAGATCAACACCCGGCGCTGCTGGGCCAGTTGCACGGCCGCAGTGAAGTGGGCGACGGCCTCGGACCGCACGCGCTTCAGCTCCTCGAGTGCTCGCTGCTCCTCGGGGCTTTCGAAGTACTTCACCATGGTCCACACGGTACCCGGGGCGCCCCCGTGTGTCAACCCAGGGTTGTCATATGATCGGGCCCACCGCTTCGTGGGATCTGGCGCGTGGTGCAGCAAGGGTCGACCCCTGGCCGCTCATCCGCCTCACCCGAGATGGGGCGGGTGAACAGGGGGCGTGCCCTCCCCGGTGCGTAGCGCACGGCGGCGCGGGGACGGTCATCTCCTTTGCGGGTTCCGGGCCGACGGGGTCCTGGACGAGCGGAGGATCGCCTGCTCCCCGCCGCGGTCACCGGTCGCGACGTCGAAGCGCGCGAGCGCCGGGGAGTCCTATGAACGAGAGAGCGAGCGAGTGTCGTGACTCCCTGGTGGTAGGGCCGGTGGGGATCGAACCCACGACCCAGGGATTATGAGTCCCCTGCTCTGACCACTGAGCTACGGCCCTGCGGCGGGCGATACCGCCGGCACCCAACCTATCGGGCGCGCTCGGTCCGCCGGGGATGGTTGGGGCCACGATCCCGCGCGTGCGCCGCGCGGAGGCTCGGCAGGGCTCCCAGAGCAGTCTGAGGTCCCACAGTTGTTGGGACACCATGTGTCAGCAATTCTGGGACACCGGCTCAAAGGGTGGTGTCCATGGACCTGGCCAAGTACTGCGTGAACGCGGTCCTCGTCGAGGGGCGCTCGC
>JAKANY010000007.1 GCA_021823525.1 Actinomycetes bacterium | reverse complement strand
TGGCGCTGACCAAGGGACTGGCCCCCATCCGTCGGGTCCACACGGCCTTCAACCACCCCCTCCATCCGGAGGTTCTCGATGAGGCAATGAATCAGTCTTCGCGGAGGATTTGACATGAGGCAACAGGCTGGTGGCGCGGACGTCGCAGGGCGCCCCTCATGACGCGCGGCGCGAGCGGGCGGGGCTCAGGCCGGTTCGAGGATGACGACGGGGATGACGCGCTCGGTCTTGGCCTCGTAGTCGGCGAAGTCTGGGAACGTGGCCTTCTGGTGCTCCCAGATCGGTGCGCGCTCGTCCGGCGTGGCGGTGCGCGCCCGGACGTGCCGGGTCGCGGTGCCGATCTCGATGGTCACGTCGGGATGGGCGATCAGGTTCCGGTACCAGTCGGGGTGGGTGGGGGCGCCGCCACGGGAGGCGAACACGGCGATGCGCCCGTCGCCGAGGTCCTGGTACATGACGGGGTTCACGCGCTCCTGGCCGCTGCGCGCACCGGTCGTGTGCAACAGCAGGAGCGGTGCGCCGGCGAAGCCGCCACCCACCTTCCCGCCGTTGGCGCGGAACTCCGCGATGACCGAGGCGTTCCAGTCGTTGACCTCAGGGCTCATGGCTCACCTCCCGGCCGCCGCCGCAGGCGGCGTGTGATGGATCAGTCGTTTCCAGGCTAGAGCGGTCGGTCGGGACCGGGGCAGCGCGGCTGGCGGCCACGATCTCGGGGCTGGCGGGGTCCCGAGCGGCCACGAGGTGAGCGCCGTCCGAACCGTGGCCGCGGGCGTGAACGGCGCCCGTGACGCGCAGGGCGTCGCCCGTGCCGGCGACCGCCAGGGTGACGCCAGGGTCGCCGGGTGAGCAGGTCCCCGCCGATCTCGACGCTCGCGACGTATGCGCCCTCGGTGACGCTCGGGGTGTTCGCGCACAGATGAAGCTTGACCCCCGTGACGACGCTGAGCCCCTCGCTGCCTGGTGGTGATGTCGTCAGTCCCGTGCAGGCGCCCGAACGGCGAGTTGATCGGGATCCCGGCGGCGCCGTCATCCGTGGTCGCGATCGCGGCCGCCCGGGTCTCAGCGGGCGTGCATCGATCCCGTGCGCTCGTAGCGGTCGTGCCACGAGAGCGCCTCGCCGAGCAGGTGGGGGGTGTGGTGACCGCCGCCGCCCGCCAGGGCGCGCTCGACGTAGTCGAGCAGCGCGGACCGGTAGTCGGGGTGGGCGCAGCTGTCGATGATGCGTTGCGCGCGTCGGCGCGGCGCCAGGCCGCGCAGGTCGGCCACGCCGTGCTCGGTGACCACGACGTGCACGTCGTGCTCGGTGTGGTCGACGTGGCTCACCATCGGCACGATGCACGAGATCGCGCCGCCCGCCGCGGTCGAGGGCGTCAGGAACATCGAGATGTACGCGTTGCGCGCGAAGTCGCCCGAGCCGCCGATCCCGTTCTGGATCCGGGTGCCCATGACGTGCGTCGAGTTGACGTTGCCGTAGATGTCGGCCTCGATGATGCCGTTCATCGCCAGGCAGCCGAGGCGGCGGATCACCTCGGGGTGGTTGGAGATCTCCTGGGGTCGCAGGATGATGCGGTCGCGGTAGTCCTGGATGTTGGCGCGCAGGTCGTCGACGCCCTCCTCACTGAGCGAGAAGGCCGTTGCCGAGATCGAGGCCAGCGTGCCCGAGGCCAGCAGCGCCAGCATCCCGTCCTGGATGACCTCGGTGTAGGCGGTGAGCGGACGGAAGGGCCCGCGGTCGAGCTCGGCGAGCACGGCGTTGGCGATGTTGCCCACGCCCGACTGCAGGGGGAGGAGGGTCGCGGGCAGACGGCCCTGGCGGACCTCGTGGGACAGGAAGTCGAGCACGTGGCCGGCGATGCGCTCGGACGTGTCGTCGACGGGCTTGAAGGGCGCATTGCGGTCCGGGGCGTCGGTCTCGACGACGGCGACCACCTTCTCGGGCGGGCACCGGAGATAGGGCACCCCGATGCGGTCGTTGGGACTCGTGATCTGGATCGGTCGGCGGTTCGGTGGCAGGGCGGTCCCGTAGTAGATGTCGTGCATGCCCTCGAACGCGATGGGCTGCCACGAGTTCACCTCGAGGATCACCCGGTCGGCCACGTCGATCCACGTCTTGTTGTTGCCCACGGACGACGAGGGGATCAGCTCGCCGCTCGCAGTGATGCCGGCCACCTCGATGACGGCGACATCCAGGTGACCGAAGAAGCCCTCCCAGACCATCTGGGCCACGTGGGAGAGGTGCAGGTCGAGGTAGTCGAGCTCACCCGCGTTGATCTTGGCGCGCGTGACGGGATCCGACTGGTAGGGCATGCGCAGGTCGATGCCGCCCACCGCGGCCAGGGCCCCGTCGAGCTCGGGGGCCGTCGAGGCGCCGGTCCACACGCCGACCGTGAAGGACTCGCCCCGGGCCTGGGCCTCCTGGATGCGCGCGACCAGCGCGGCGGGCACGGCCTTGGGGTAGCCCGAGCCCGTGAAGCCGCTCATGCCCACGTTGTCGCCCGGGCGGATGAAGGCCGCCGCCTCCTCGGCCGTCATCACTCGCTCGGCCAGGCGCGTGCTGCGGATGCGTTGGGGGTCGCGAGCGGTCATGCGGGAGCCTTTCGGTGTCGGGGGGATGCCGGGGCGCATCCTATGCCGCACCGTCGCGGGTCCACGAGGGGGCCGTGCCGGGCGGCGGGGCGCTCGTGATGACGAGAGTCCGCACTGCGGACCACCGACACCCCGGGGAGGATGCCCGCCCCTCGGTAGAGTGAGGGCGTCGAGCCGGAGGGGGGCGGGCGTGCTGGCAGTGGACCTCGTTCGTCGGGGGGCGTCGCGATTCGGGCCGCGCGTCGCCGTGGAGTACGGCGACCGGTCGCTCACCTTCGCCGAGGTCGACGCGAGCGCCAATCGCATCGCGAACGTCCTGGTGGGACTGGGTCTCACCGTGGGGAACCGCGTGGGTCTCCTCGTCGACAATGGCCTCTGGTCGATCCCGCTCGACTTCGCCTGCCTGAAGGCGGGCGTGGCGCGCGTTCCCCTCAACGCCCGCCTCGCCGCCGAGGAGCAGGTGCGCATGCTCGTCGCCTCGGGTGTCACGACCCTCGTGCACGACGGCGCACTGGGCGAGCGCGCCGGCGAGCTCGCGAGTCGCGTCGACGGGCTCGAACTGATCAGTCTGGGCCCGACCACCGCCGTCGACGCGCTCGACCTGCTCGCGGCGATGGACGAGGCCTCCGCGTTGGACCCCCGGGTGCTCGTCGGCCCCGCGGACCCGATGCTCGTGCTCTACACGTCGGGGACGACCGGCGCGCTGAAGGCCGTCGAGCACACCCAGGCGAGCTTCGCGGCCATCAGCGCCAACATCCTCGCCAACCTGGTGTCGCCCGGGCGCGACTCGGCGATGCTGCACGCCGCCTCGCTCGTGCACGCGAGCGGTACGTTCGTGCTGCCCTACTGGATCCGCGGTGGGCGGGCCGTGGTGCTGCGCGGGTTCGATCCCGAGACCTACCTCGATGCCGTGGCTCGCCACGGCGTCACCGAGATCAACCTCGTCCCCACCATGCTCGGGATGCTCGTCGCGACGGGAGCAGCCGCGCGGGCCGACGTGTCGAGCCTGCGCACCGCCGTCTACGGGGCGAGCCCGATGCCACGCCCGCTGCTCGAGGAGATCCTCGAGCGCTGGGGTCCGCGCCTGGTCCAGTACTACGGGCAGACCGAGGCACCCCTGGCCATCAGCGTGCTCGACCGCGACGACCATCGCGATCCGCGGCTGTGGGGCAGTTGCGGGCAGCCGGCGGTCGACGCGGAGGTTGCGATCGTCGCCGACGACGGCGCACCCGTGGGGGTCGGCGAGGTCGGTGAGCTGGTGGTGCGCGCACCTTTTGCCATGGCGCGCTACGCGGACGACCCCGCGCTCACGGCGCAGACGGTCGGCGCGGACGGCTGGGTCCGCACGCGCGACCTCGCGCGCGTCGACGACCGGGGCTACCTGACCCTGGTGGACCGGACCTCGGACATGATCGTCACCGGCGGCTACAACGTCTATCCCACCGAGGTCGAGGAGGCGCTGCTCGCCCACCCCGCGGTCGCCGCGGCCGCCGTCGTGGGCGCGCCGGACGACACCTGGGTGGAGGCGGTCGTCGCCTTCGTCGCGCTGCGTCCGGGTGCGACGGCCACCACGGGCGAGCTCGCCGAAGCGGTGCGCGCCCGGCTCGCCGGCTACAAGGTCCCCAAGCGCATCGACGTGGTCGAGCGCATTCCGCTGTCGCCGGTCGGCAAGGTGCTGCGGCGCGCGCTGCGCGACCCCCTCTGGGAGGGCCGGCGGTGAGCCCCGCGGTGCGCGTGGAGCGCTCCGGTGCGGTGACGACCGTCATTCTCTCGCGGCCCGATCGGCGCAACGCCGTCGACGGACCGACGGCGGCGGCGCTCGCCGAGGCCTTCCGCGCCTTCGACGCCGACGCCGCCGCCGCCGTCGCCGTCCTGTACGGGGAGGGCGGGGTGTTCTGCGCCGGTGCCGACCTCACCGCCGTGGGGACCGAGCGCTCCAATCGGGTGTCGGACACCGGTGACGGCCCGATGGGCGTCAGCCGCCTGCGCCTATCCAAGCCCGTCATCGCCGCGGTCTCGGGCTACGCCGTGGCCGGTGGCCTCGAGCTCGCCCTGTGGTGCGACCTGCGCGTCGCCGACGAGACCGCCGTGTTCGGCGTCTTCTGTCGTCGCTGGGGGATCCCGCTGATCGACGGGGGCACGGTGCGCCTGCCGCGCCTCATCGGCGCGTCGCGGGCGATGGACATGATCCTGACGGGGCGTCCCGTCGCGGCCGACGAGGCGTTGGCCATGGGACTGGCCAATCGCGTCGTCGCCGCGGGACGCGCCCTGGCCGCGGCCCAGGAGCTCGCCGCGCAGATCGCCGCGTTTCCCCAGACTTGCGTGCGCAGCGACCGCGCATCGCTGCTCGACGCCGAGGGCCTCGACGAGGGGGCCGCGCTGCGCAGCGAGTTCGCTCACGGCCAGAGCGCGCTGGAGATCGAGACGCGCGCGGGCGCGGCCCGGTTCGCCGCAGGCGCGGGGCGCCACGGCTCCTTCGCCGACGACTAGACGTCGGCCTCCAGCATGTAGCCAATCCCCGGCAGAGTCGCAATGCGTCGACCCTGCGGGTCGTCGAGCTTCTGGCGGAGGCGGTGGATGTAAGTGTGCACGTAAGCGGTCTCGGCGCCGTAGCCCCGGCCCCATACCGCGACGAGGATCATCTGGTAGGTGCAGGTTCGACCCGCGTGCCTGGCCAGGAAGGCGAGAACGCCGAACTCCTTGGCCGTGAGCTCGACGCGACGGCCCTCGAGGTGCGCGTCGTGGTGGATCAGATCGAGGCGCAGGGGGCCGACGCTCAGGGTCGGAGCGTCCGGCGGCGATACGGCGTGCTGGCGGTCACGCAGGACGGCGCGCAGCCGGGCATCGAGCTCGCCCATGGAGAACGGCTTGGTGACGTAGTCGCTGGCGCCGCCGTCGAGCGCAGCGATCTTCGTGGACTCCGCGCCCGTCGCCGAGAGAACGATGATCGGGAGGTCGCTCCACTGGCGAATGCGCCGGCACACCTCGAGTCCGTCGATGTCGGGGAGACCGAGATCGACGATGATCACTTCGGGGGAGTCGGCTGCGGCGTGCACGATGCCCGAGGTGCCGTCAGACGCCGTGGTCACCGTGTGCCCGCTGGACTCGAGACCGAGGCGTAGGGCCCGCTGGAGGGAACGGTCGTCATCGATGACGAGGACCCGGGCCATCACGGGGACTCCGCGAGGGGCAGTGCGACGCTGAAACGCGCTCCGCCACCCGGAGCCGCCTCGCAGCTGATGCGCCCGCCATGGGCCTCGACGAACGTGCGGGCGATCGTCAGGCCCAGTCCGGCACGACCCCCGGTGTCGAACTGGGTGAAGCGATCGAAGACCAGGGACCTCTGCTCCTCGGGTACGCCCGGTCCGTCGTCATCGACCAGCATCACGATCGCGGTGTCGTGGCGCGTCACCGAGACCGTCACCGAGGCGCCCGGTGGGCTGTGGCGCAGCGCGTTGTCGAGGAGGTTGACGAGGACCTGGTTCATCAGGCCCCGGTCGACGTCGAGGAGGGGAAGGTTGCGGTCGTAGTCGACGGTGATGTCGTGATCCCCCCGTGTCGAGTGGACCGCGCGCAGTGCCTCTTCGACGAGAACGGATGCGGCAGTCGGGACCCGCTGGAGCCGCAGGGCACCTGCCTCGAGCCGCGAGAGGTCGAGGAGGTTCGTCACCATCCTCGTCAGGCGGTCGGTCTCCGCCTCGATGAGTTGGTGGAGCTCCGCGGCGTTGGCGTCGGCGAGAGCCGGGCCGCGCTCGAGCAGCGTCGACGAAGCCAGTTTGATCGTCGCCAGGGGGGTGCGCAAGTCGTGGCTCACCGCACCGATGAGCCCGTGGCGAAAGCGGTCGGCCTCCTCGAGCAGCTCGGCACGCAGCGCCTCCTCGCGCAATTGGGCGCGCTCGAGCGCGATGGCCGCGTCGTTGGCGAATGTGGACAGGACTTCGAGCTCCGGGGTGACGTCCGACTCGCCGCGCAGCGCGAGCATCGCCACGGCCCGCCCCGACGTCGAGAGGGCGACGGTTCGCAGGCCCGCGTGATCTTGGACGTGAGGCGCGAGCGGCACTGGCCGACCCGAGCCGGGGTCGAGGTGCTCCAGGTCCTGTGCGCTGAGGGGATCTCCCGAGCTCGCGACGACGACAAGCCGATTCTCATGCAGCTGCAGCAGTGCCGCGCCCGCCACGCCGAACACGGCGCGGGCCGTCGTGACGATCGCTTGCAGCACGGTGTCGACGGGCTGGTCGGCCACAAGGCTGGCCGAGACGGCTGACACCTGGTGCATGACCTCGCGACCGCGGCGCGCTTCCGAGCGCATCGTGTCGCGTGCGTCGACGATTCGAGCGACGAGAAGCATGACCACGCCGTAGACGGCGAGCGCGATCCAGTCCTGGCCCGAGCTGACCTGGAGCGTTCCGTAGGGGGGAATGAAGAAGAAGTCGTAGACCAAGAAACCGGCCACGACCGTGACCGCACCGGCGACGAAGCCTCCGAGCGCGACGCCGAGAACCACCGGCACGATCAGCACGAGCGCGTCGGTCGAGACGTTGACGACGTGGCGCAGGGGAACCAGGAGCGCCGCCAGCAGCGCCAGGCTCGCGAGCCCCGCCCCGAGTCCCCAGGCGCGTCGTCTCACGACCTCAGTATCGCGCGAGCAGCGTGTCGTCGGGGCGTTGAGATCTTTTTCAGCGTCTGTGCGGCACGTCGAGAAGGGTTTCAGCCACGGTCCGTGACGATGGGTCCGTGGCAGACATTCTCGTTGTCGCGGCCGTCGCGGCCTTCGTCGCCGCCATGCTCGGCCTGATCGCGGCGCTCGACCGGCTATGAGTGCGTCCCATCTCGTCCTGCTCGTCGTCAGCGTCGCCATGCTCGCGTACCTGGGGTACGCGATGTTCCACCCGGAGAAGTTCTAGTGGACTTCGCCCTCACGCTCCTCGTGCTCGTCGTCGTCCTGGCCTTCACGTGGCGCTACCTGGGCTCGTACATGGCGGCCGTCTTCGGCGGTCGGGTGCGGTGGCTGTCGTGGATCGAGCGTCCCGTCTACCGCATGCTGGCAACCGGTCCCGAGCGGGAGCAGTCCTGGAAGCGCTACGCCGGGGCCCTGGTCGTCTTCTCGGCTGTGTCGATCCTCGCGACCTACGTCGTCTTGCGCCTGCAGGGACATCTCCCGCTGAACCCGCAGCACCTGGGTGATGTTGGCCCGGCCCTCAGCTTCAACACCGCCGTCTCGTTCGTGACCAACACCGATTGGCAGAACTACGCGGGCGAGGCGACGCTCTCGTACCTGTCCCAGATCACCCTCACGGTCCAGCAGTTCGTCAGTCCCGCCGTGGGCATCGTGGCGGCCCTGGTCCTGGTGCGGGGCTTCGCCCGCCACCAGGCGTCGGCCGTGGGCAACTTCTGGGTCGACCTCACGCGATGCCTGCTCTATGTGCTGCTCCCGATCGCCTTTCTCACCGGCATCGTCTTCGTCGCGCAAGGGGCCGTGCAGACGCTCGCCGGGCCCGCGACCATCCACGACGCTCTGAACGGCGTGACCCAGACCATCGCCCGCGGCCCCATCGGGTTCATGGAGGCGATCAAGGAGCTCGGAACCAACGGCGGTGGGTTCCTCAACGCCAATGGGGCCGCGCCCTTCGAGAACCCGACCGGGCTCACCAACTTCCTGTCCGTGTGGCTCGTGCTCTCGATCCCCGTAGCGCTCACCTACACCTTTGGCGCGATGGTGGGCAGCGTCCGCCACGGTGTGGCGCTGCTCGCGGTGATGGCGATCCTCTTCGGGTCGCTCCTCGCACTCACGGCGGCGGCCGAGCACCAGAACAACCCGGCGGTCGCCGCCGCGGGCGTCCGGAGCACCGTGGGCAACACCGTGGGCAAGGAGGTGCGCTTCGGGGACACGGCGTCGGCGCTCTACACCGTCGCCTCCACCGGAACCTCCACGGGATCGGTCAACAGCGCGATCGACTCCTACACGCCCCTGGGCGGTCTGGGTCTTCTCGCGGGGATGATGCTCGGCGAGGTCTCACCCGGGGGAGCGGGAACGGGGTTGTACACGCTGCTGCTCTTCGCCGTGATGGCGGTCTTCCTCGGTGGCCTGATGATCGGGCGCACCCCCGAATACCTGGGCAAGAAGATCCAGGCCACGGAGGTGAAGCTGGCCGGACTCGGAGTTCTCATCATGCCCATCACCGTGCTCGTTCTCACGGCCGTCGCGGTCTCGACCGCGGCCGGACGAGCTGGTCCGCTTAATCACGGCCCCCACGGCTTCAGCGAGATCCTCTACGCCCTGACGAGCCAGGGCAACAACAATGGGTCGGCCTTTGCGGGCTTGAGCGGGAACACGCCCTTCTACAACGTGGTCGGCGCCATCGACATGCTCCTCGGCCGTTTCGCGATCATGGTCCCCGTCCTCGCCCTCGGCGGGGTGCTCGCGAGAAAGGAGCACGTGTCCCAGACCCTGGGCACCTTCCGCACCGACGACTCGATGTTCGTTGGCCTCACCACGGCCGTCACCGTCATCGTCGGCGGCCTGACGTTCTTTCCCGCCCTGGCCCTCGGGCCGGTTCTCGAGCAGTTGAGTCACGGGTCGTTCTTCTGATGCCCGCAGGATCCGCACCAGCACCCCACGGCGTCGCCCAGGTTCGAGGGCTCTTCGACGGCGAGATTCTGGGCCAGGCCGTCGCCGGCGCCCTGCGCAAGTTCGACCCCCGCATCCAAGTCCGCAACCCGGTCATGTTCGTCGTGCTCGTCGGCACCGCCGTGAGCCTGATCGAAGCGATCGCCCACCCCGACACGTTCACGTGGTCGATCACGGTCTGGCTGTTCCTGACGGTGCTCTTCGCGAACTTCGCCGAGGCCATGGCCGAAGGCCGCGGCCGAGCGCAAGCCGACACGCTGCGCCGGATGCGCTCGGAGACCGGCGCACGCCGCCTGCGGGCTGACGGCCTCGAGGAGCGCGTGGCTGCGGCCGAGCTCTCGACGGGCGATCTCGTCGTCTGTGAACCCGGCGACGTGATCCCCTCCGACGGCGAGGTCATCGAGGGCATCGCCTCGGTCGACGAGTCGGCCATCACTGGGGAGTCCGCTCCGGTCATCCGGGAGTCGGGCGGAGACCGGTCAGCGGTCACCGGCGGCACGCGCGTCCTCTCGGACCGGATCGTCGTGCGCATCACCGCCGAGCGGGGTCACACCTTTCTCGACCGGATGATCAGCCTCGTCGAGGGGGCCAACCGTCAGAAGACGCCCAATGAGATTGCGCTGACGATCCTCCTGTCCGTCTTGACGATCGTCTTCCTTCCCGTCGTCGTGACCCTCGTGCCCTTCGCTCGCTACTCGGGGGCGAGCGTCTCGGTCGTGATCTTGGTGGCGCTGCTCGTCTGTCTGATCCCTACGACCATCGGGGCGCTGCTCTCGGCCATCGGGATCGCCGGCATGGATCGGCTCGTGCAGCGCAACGTCCTGGCGATGAGCGGTCGAGCCGTCGAGGCCGCCGGGGACGTTCAGACGCTGCTCCTGGACAAGACCGGGACGATCACGTTGGGCAACCGCATGGCCTCGGCGTTCTACCCCGTGGACGCGCACACGGAGTCGGAGGTCGCCGACACCGCCCAGCTGGCATCGCTGGCCGACGAGACGCCCGAGGGTCGATCGATCGTTATCCTGGCCAAGGAGCGCTTCCAGCTGCGCGAGCGGATCCTCGACGAGCCACACGAGTTCGTGGCATTCTCCGCGGCGACGCGCATGTCCGGTGTCGACGTCGCAGGCCGGCGGATACGCAAGGGTGCCGCGGACGCGGTCACACGCTGGGCCGCCGAGGAGGGTGGGGCGATTCCGGCCGATCTGGACGGGATCGTCGAGCGCGTCGCCCGCGCCGGCTCGACGCCGCTCGTGGTCGCCGACGGGCCTGACGTGCTGGGAGTCATCGAGCTACGCGACGTGGTGAAGCAAGGCATCCGCGAGAAGTTCGACCAGATGCGGCGACTGGGCATCCGCACGGTGATGATCACGGGTGACAACCCGCTCACGGCTGCGACCATCGCTCAGGAGGCTGGCGTCGACGACTTCCTCGCCGAGGCGACTCCCGAGACGAAGCTGTCGCTCATTCGCGAGGAGCAAGAGGGCGGGAGGCTGGTCGCGATGACCGGTGACGGCACCAACGACGCACCGGCACTCGCGCAGGCCGATGTCGGCGTGGCGATGAACACCGGGACCATGGCGGCCAAGGAGGCCGGCAACATGGTGGACCTCGACTCGAACCCCACCAAGCTCATCGACATCGTCGAGGTCGGCAAGCAGCTCCTCATCACGCGCGGCTCGCTCACGACGTTCTCGATCGCCAACGACGTCGCGAAGTACTTCGCGATCATTCCCGCGATGTTCGGTGCGGCCTACCCGCAGCTCAACACACTCGACATCATGCGGCTCCACAGTCCTCAGAGCGCCGTGCTGTCGGCGGTGATCTTTAACGCGCTGGTCATCGTGGCCCTGATTCCGCTCGCCTTGCGCGGTGTGCGGTTTCGTGCGACCAGCTCGGCGGCGATCCTGCGCCGCAACGTCTGGATCTACGGCGTCGGCGGCGTCATCGCCCCCTTCATCTTCATCAAGCTGATCGACCTCTTGCTGGTCGCCCTACACGCCTACTAGGAGCTGACATGTGGACCCACCTGCGCCGCTCGATCGCGATGGCGGTCATCTGCTTTCTCGTCTGCGGTCTCCTCTACGCCGTGGCCGGGACGGGAGCGGCCCAGGTCCTCTTCGCGAGTCAGGCCAACGGGTCGATCGGGCCGAACGGCTCGTTGCTGATCGGCCAGAACTGGACGGGACGGGCGTGGTTCCACGGACGCCCCGACGACATGGGGCCCTACGCGGCGAACCGCGCGACGCACATCAGCGGCGGCGACAACCCACTCGTCGCCAATGGCGTGCCCGGCGCGTCAGGGGCCACCAACCTCGGGCCGCGCTCCCTGGCGCTGCTGCGGGACACCCGCTCGCTCGTCATCCTGTGGCACCGGCTGGGCGTCGCGAACCCCACGCCGGACCTGGTGACGACGTCGGGCAGTGGATACGACCCCGACATCTCGCCGTCCGACGCACTCGTCCAGGTCCCCATGGTGGCGAAGGCGACGGGGATCGCCCCGGCCCGACTCCGAGCGCTCATTGCGCGCCAGACCCATGGTCCACAGTGGGGCTTTCTCGGCTCGCCCTACGTCGACGTCCTGACGCTGAACGAAGCGCTGGCGCAACTACGGGGACGGTCGTCGTGAGCGGTCGTCTGGCGCGCTCGCCCGCCCGGTCCGCCGCGACGCTGAGGTCTGGCGACGTCCCCCGCGTCCAGGATGCGTCGGTGACGACATCCTGGTCCCGCACGAGCTTCGGCGGCGGTCCGTGAACCGCGGCGTCCTGCGTGTCTATCTTGGCGCGGCACCCGGCGTTGGCAAGACCTACCGCATGCTCGATGAGGGCTGGCGTCGGCGCGAGCGAGGCACCGACGTCGTCGTCGCCTTCGTCGAGACCCATGAGCGACCCCTGACCGAAGCCCAACTGCGCGACCTCGAGGTCGTGCCGCGCGTCACCCGGGAGTACCGGGGAGCCGCATTGAGCGAGATGGACCTCGACGCCGTGCTGGCGCGGGGTCCCAAGGTCGCGCTGGTGGACGAACTGGCCCATTCGAATGTCCCGGGCGGCCGGTACGAGAAGCGTTGGGAGGATGTCGAGGCGCTGCTCGCCGCGGGGATCGATGTGATCACGACCGTGAACATCCAGCACCTCGAGTCCGTCAACGACGTGGTCGAGGCGATCACGGGGATCGCCCAGCACGAGACCGTGCCCGACGCCTTCGTCCGGCGAGCCGATCAGATCGAGCTCGTCGACATGACGCCCGAAGCCCTGCGCCGGCGTCTCGCGCACGGCAACGTCTATCCGGCCGATCGCATCGACGCGTCACTGGCCAACTACTTCCGTGCGGGGAACCTCGGCGCGCTGCGGGAGCTCGCCCTGCTGTGGCTCGCCGACCGTGTCGACGAGGCGCTCGCTCGCTACCGCGAGGAGCACGCCATCGAACGCGCGTGGGAGACGCGGGAGCGACTGGTGGTTGGGGTCGTCGGCGGGCCCGCCGACGATGGGCTGCTGCGCCGGGCGGCGCGGATGGCCGCCCGGACGGGGGCCGAGCTCGTCGCGGCGCACGTCGTGGGCGACGATGCCGAAACGGCGGGCGCGCGCGACCTCGAGCCGGCGCGCGCGCTGACCGCCGAGCTTGGTGGGCGATTTCGCGAGATCGTCGACGACGACGTGGTCGGCGCTCTCGTCGACCTCGCTCGCAGCGAGCGGGCGACGCAGATCGTCGTCGGTGCCGGCCACGGCCGCTCCTGGCGACGACCGCGGGGAGGGTTCGTCGAGCGTCTCGTCGCCCTCAGCCGCGACCTCGACGTTCACGTCATCGCGCATCGCGGCGTGGCCACGCCCCCGACCTCGCGCCGCCGCCGCGCTCCCGCGCTGCCGACGCGGCGCTGGGTCCTGGGTGCGACGATCTCGCTCGTCGCCCTCCCCCTCCTCACGGTCGCCCTCACCTCGGTGCGCTCGAGCGTCTCGATCTCGACGGTGTACCTGGCCTTCCTCGTCGTGGTTCTCGCCCTGGCGTCATTGGGCGGTGTCGTGGTGGGAGTCGTGGCCGCCCTCGCCGCAACGGTTCTGGAGAACTACTACTTCATTCCTCCCGTGCACACGCTGAGCGTGAACCGTCTCGACGACGTCGTCGCGCTCGTGGGCTACCTCGCCTTCGCCCTGGGCGCGAGCCTGATCTCCGTGTCGATCGTGCGCCAGTCAGGCGAGATGCGACGTGCTCGCGCCGAGATTCGCGTCCTCTCCCAGGCAGCACTTGCCGTGGGAACCTCCTTCGACGTTCTCGAGCCCCTGCTCGCAACGCTGGCCAGCACGCTGGGCGCGACGGCTGTCTCGCTGGTCGCGACTGGTGGTGCACCGAGCGAGGTCGTCCTGGCCGTGGGCTCTCCGTCAGGGGAACGTGCTCGGGCGCGGATCGTCCGCGTCGATGATCGCCATGACCTGGCCATCGAAGGTGTGGGTCAGGGCAGCGACGATCGAGAGCTGATCGCGGCCTTCGCGGGGCGAATCGCCGTGGGGATCGCCGTGGTCGACATCGCGGGCCAGTTGGCCGCCGCCGAGGACTCACTGTTCCAAGCGAGACGCCGGGGACACCTGACGCACGCCGTGAGTGCCGCGTTGTCCCGTCGGGCGGCCGGCGCCCGACGAGCTCTGGTCATGATGCGTGACGGGATCGGGACGGATTCGGTCTTGACGCAGCGGGGCCGCCTCGAACTGCTCGACCGGTCACTGGCGGACCTCGAGCATGTCGTGAAGGAGTTCGACGGCATTGCCTCGACGGAGTCGTCCGCGCGGCTGACAGTTGGTCTCACGACGCTCGAGAACGTGGTGACCGACGCTCTGCGGATCGAAGGCCGCGATGCTCGCGTGCGCGCCGACGTCGCTGCCGACGTCACGATCGTGACCGATCCTGACGTCGTCGCTCACGCGATCGCGGTCTGCCTCCGATCCGCCCTGGATGTGAGTGGCCCTCTCGAGCTCGTGCGCCTGAGCGCGGCTCGCTTCGGATCCCGCGTCGAGATCACCATTATCGACCGCGCACGGAGTGTCCGCGATGACGAAGACCTCGCCGTGGCGGTGGCGGAGAACCTGGTCGCGAGCGTCGGCGGACAGACGCGGGTCGAAGAAACTCCGCGCGGGGGGCGCACGACGCTGATCGAGCTGCCCATCGAGTTTCGACCGGGCGCGAGCGATCGCGTTGAACCCTCCACGACCTCGAGCCCGGCGGCCCCGCGCCATCTTGGGACCGGCTCGAGAGGGACGGAGATCTGAGTCCGCACGACCCGGTCGTGACGTTGGCGTGGGTCGATGGGGTCATCGCGACGTCCGGGCCCCAGGGCTCCAGGGTTGGACTTCGCGCCCAGAGCCATCGAGGGCCTCCGCTCCGGGTGTGGCCCCACCCACGACGAAGACGAGACCCCGAAACGGTCGAGCACGCCGCGGAGGGGGTCTCCCCACGCGGGGACGATGCGTGGACCTGATCGTTCGTGTGACTCGGAGCGCACGGGCGAGGGGCTCGAAGCCTCGAACGGACGGATTGGCCTGGGCGAAGGGGGAAAGCCCGCCAACCCGCCCCGTACGACGCGGACGCGGCCGACATAGTGGTGTGATGGACCGGGGGGACAGCGAGCGCCACGGGGCGCCCGAGGAGTATCGCACCGATCGCTCGGGGCCACCCGGCGCGGCACTGGTGGTGCGTTCGCTGAGCCCGACCGAGGCGGCGACGCGCCTGGACGAGCTGGTGGCGTTGGTGCTGCGCTCGAAGGCCTCCTGGGGCTACGACGCCGCGTTCATGAGCCGCTTCGCGGCCACCTCGGTCACGCGCGAACTCGTCGGAGCGCACCGGGTGTGCCTGGTCGCCCTGCTGGGGGAGCGGCCGGTCGGTCTGGCCGTCGCTGACGACGAGGGTTCGCGAGCCTGGCTCGAGGACCTGTGGGTCGATCCGCCGAGCTTCGGATGCGGCGTGGGTCGCGCGCTCTTCGACGCGATCCTCGACGTCGCACGTTCCTGGGGTCGCGAGGTCCTCGAGCTCGAGTCGGACCCGCACGCCGAGGGCTTCTATCTCGCGATGGGTGCGCGGCGCACGGGGACTCGGCCATCGAGCCTCGCCCCGGATCGCCCCCTGCCGCTCCTGCGCTACGACCTCGAGGTCGCCCGGCAGCCGCCGGGCTGAGCATCGCACCCCTGCGTGGCGCCCCAGCGGCGCGCCGGGGCGCGACGACGCATCCTCATCGTGCGTGCCAAGGGGTTCGCACGTTCAGCACCGCACCGTGTCCGTGTCGCGGCGACGGCGGTGGCGTCTCGGTGTGCCCTAGCCCCCCGTCGACGTCGGTCCACCAGGACGTGGCGTTCCGGGGGGGAAGCGGACGGAACGACCGTTCCAGTCGAGGAAGGTCACGACGGAGGAAACGCCTGCGCACTGCGAGGAGCTGCAGGTGATGGCGAGGGGCCGCTGACCGCGCGTGGCGAACCAGGCGGTGACGAGGCCGACGCTGAAGGTGCTCGTCGACGCGCCCTCGCGCGTCCTCATGACGAGGTGGCCGCGAACGCCTTCGGCGGGCGTGCCGTGGATGCGCCTGGTCCCGACCAGGACGGGTCTCGTCAGGTCCAGGAAGGGGAAGACCTCGGCGTTGTAGGTCGCCAGGCTCTCCGCTCCGCACTGGGCGGCCGAGGCGGTGGGCGCGCCGTGCTCGTTCCAGAAGCACGCGCGTCGCGGCGAGAGGAGGGTGTAGATGTAGCCAACGGGCGCACCGACGGTGAAGCGCTCGACCGCACGAGTCGACGAGCGCGTCTGGATCACCCAGTCGAGCGCCGGGATGAGCGGCGACCACGAGACCTCGAAGCTGCGCGCTCCGCGCGCCGCACGGTAGCCGGCCTTCAGCTCGGCCGCGGCGCTGCTCCGCGAGGAACTCCCCGCCGCACCGACCCCAACCAGAGAGGCCGACGCCAGTCCGGCACTCATGACAGCGAGGGCCACGATCCTTCGACGAGTCACAGGAGCCAACGCCCACCTCCGGAACTCGTGCGCACCCTACTGCAGTCTTTCGGCCCGTGCACGGCGACGCGAGCGGTCCGGGGCGTGCGCCACGTCGCCCTGGCGTAGATCCCATGCCCGTCGACCGGCACACGGGCCCGGTACGCCACGCGGGGCATCCCCAGCGGCTCGATCCGTGTCGGCGGGGCCCCTGGGGAGTCGCTGAACGTCTGGGAGATCGAACGCAACTCGCAATTCTCGTGCAGGCCACGCACATCGGGGTCACATCGCACAGCAGGACAAGGCGGCGACGTCCCGCGTGAACGACTGCGCGGCGAGCTTGATCGCCTCGGCCATCGTCAAATACGGCGTCCACATGGTCGCGAGCTGGTCCACGGTGAAGTTCGCCTCCAGGGCGTAGACACCGGCGAGGATCGCGTCGGCCGCCCCCTCCGCGAGGAGGTGGATACCCAGGACTCGGCCAGAGCCCCGTTCGGCGACGATCTTGGCCACTCCGCGCGTGTCGCGCGCGACGATGGCACGAGGCACGTGCGCGAGGGAGAGCACGCGGCATTCGCAGTCAATGCCGCTCTGGCTCGCCTCCTCGTCCGTCATGCCCACCGCTGCGATCTGCGGCGAGGTGAACGTCACCCGGGGAAGTGTGCGGTAGTCCACGCGACGATGGGCGCCCGACAGCGCGTTGTCGGCGACAATCCCTCCGTGCACGCCGGCCACGTAGACGAACTGGGGGTGGCCGGTGACGTCGCCGGCAGCGAAGATGCGCGGATTCGTCGTGCGCAGTTCGTCGTCGACGACGACGTCGCCACGGGATCCGACCTCCACACCCACCGTGTCGAGACCGAGGTCGGCCGTGTTGGGGCGGCGACCGGTGGCGACGACGAGAGCGGCGGCGCGAAGTTCCCTTCGTCCGTGGGAACTCGCGACCTCGACGACCACGCCATCAGGCTCCTGGAGTGCTTTGGTCACGCGCACGCCCGCTTCGATCGTGATCCCCTCATCGCCGAGGATCCCGGCGAGGCCCTCGGAGATCTCGGGCTCCTCGAACGGGGCGATGCGGGGGAGAGCCTCGACGATGGTGACCCGCGCGCCCAGACGAGCGAAGAGCTGTCCTTGCTCGAGGCCGACGGCATTGCCACCGATGACGATGAGCGACTCGGGCACGTGGTCGAGCTCCATGACCGTCGTCGAGGTCAGATAGCGGACCTGGTCGAGACCCGGGAGCGGGGGTGCCCAGGGCGTCGCACCCGTCGCGATCACGTAGTGGTCGGCGACGACGGGCACCCCGTCAACGAACAGCGTGTCGTGGGCGCCGAAGCGGCCGTGGCCGTGGACGATGTCGAAGCCATATAGGTCGGCGAGGTCTTCGTACTTCTCGCGGCGCAGCGTCGCGACGAGCGACTCCTTTCCGGCGATGAGCGCCGCCATGTCCACGTCGTGTGCCTCCGTTCTGATTCCGGGGAATCGACCGGCCGACGCCACGTGGCGCGCTTCGGCGGCTGCCAGCAGCGCCTTGGACGGGATGCAGCCCACGTTGACGCACGTGCCGCCCACGCGTCCCTGCTCGACCAGGGCGACTGAGGCGCCGGTGCGCCTCGCGGCGATGGCGGTCGAGAAGGCGGCGCTTCCCGACCCAACGATCACGATGTCGTATCGCGTCGGCACCGACGGGCCCCTCTGGCGCGTCCCTGATCCGGTCTGCTTGGTCGTCATGTCGACTGCTTCCTCTCTGTCCCTTGACTCGGCGATGGGTCAGCGCCACCGGGCGAGGACGTCTCACGGGCCGTACTGTGAGGGTAAAGCATCCAGTGCACTGGAGAGTCAAGGGGGTCCCCCGCATGCGCATCGGCGAGGTGGCAGAGCGTGCCGGCGTGCCGATCAAGACCATCCGGTACTACGAGGAGATCGGCGTTCTCGCCTCGGCACGACGCCTGCCCTCCGGGTACCGGGACTTTGAGCCCGAGGTCGTGGAACGACTGCGCTTCGTGCGCGCCAGCCAAGCGCTCGGTCTCACGCTCGGCGAGATTCGAGAGATCGTGGCCTACCGCGACCACGGAGATGCCCCGTGTGCCTATGTGCTCGAGCTGCTGCGCCACCGCCGTGACCAGTGCGCAGCGCGCATCGCCGAGCTCCGGCTCGCTGAACAGGCGCTCGACGCCCTCGTCGAGCGGTCGGCGCATCTACGCCCCGAGGACTGCCCGGCGACAGGCGTATGCCATCTCATCTCCCGAGAAGCGTGATGCGATCCCACCCAGCGGGCGCGAACGCCTCCGACGCGCGTACGTGCGCGTGACGACGCGACTCGGAGCGATGCGCGAGGAACGCACTGGATCATCGTGGCGTCGTTGGGCACCTGGATCATCCCCAGAGAGACCGACGCAACGACGATCGGGATCGGCTGTCCGCGCGGAGCGAGTCGACGTGACGCGGAGTGCGATGGGTGGGGGCTCGACTCACGTCGACGCGTCATCGAGCATGCGACGACCGACGGTTCGTCCAGGAGGATCGCGTCGGGACGGTGACGAACCCGTCGACGCGACGACGGAACGACCACCTCCGTCGTCGCGTGAGTCGACGCACCCCGATGGCTCCACGTCCTTTGGGTGCTCGGGTTCCTGGTGGGCCGCCCGGGTCTCGATCCCGGCACCTTGGGATTAAAAGTCCCCTGCTCTACCCGATGAGCTAGCGGCCCGTCACTGGCAGCCGGGTAACGCGCCGGTCCCGCCCACCGGTCCACGAGCGTAGTGCAGCCCTGACGAGCGTGAGCCCGCCTGGACCAGGCGCGACCCCGCCACCGGAGAGCCGTACTCGGTCCCCGCACTCGCGACGAGCGGACGATGACCCGCCGCGTACGCTAGGGCCGTGGGCGAGCCGAACTCCGACGCGATCACTGAGGCCATCGCCACGGTGGCCGCCACGCTGGACGCGGTCGAGCGCGCCCTCGAGCGGCTCCGCGAGGGCACGTATCGCACCTGCGCGGACTGCGGCGCCGAACTCGACGCCGACGACCTTCACCGGGACCCGCTCCTCGAGCGGTGCCCAGCGCACGCCCTCGCGCGCTGACTACTTCTTGGTCGCCCAGAAGATCTCGGCGATCCCGTCGATCTCGTTGAGCAGCCGGTCGGCGACGGCCACGTCGTTGGTCTTCTTCGCCTCGCCCGCGGACTTGGTCGCCTTCCAGAACAGGTCGTGCAGTGCGGGGTGCGCCGCCAGGTGCTCGGGCTTGAAGTAGTCGGTCCACAGCACCCACAGGTGGTGCTTGACCAGCTCGCAGCGCTCCTCCTTGATCACGTTGGCCCGAACCTTGAAGTCCGGGTCACTGGAGGCGTGGTACTTCTCCATGATGGCCTTGACCGACTGGGCCTCGATGCGGGCCTGGGCCGGATCGTAGACGCCGCAGGGGAGGTCGCAGTGAGCCCGGGCCGAGGCGGGGGCCCCGCAGCGGTCGAGCAGGTCACGGAGACGGGAAGTGAACGGCATGGTCAGCCTTTCGCGCGGGCACCTTTCGGGTGCGGGACGGGTCTTCGAGCAGCAGGTTAGCCAGCGCACCCGGATAACGTGCAGCCGTGGTGCGACTGGTCCACCTCCTGGGTCGGCGGGTGACCGTGGAGGGGTGGTCGATGGCCCCGACCTACCGACCCGGCGACCGCGTGCTCGTCGTCCGTCGCTGGCGGCCGCTGCGCCCCGGCGACGTGGTCTTGGCCCGCGACCCCCGCGACCCGGGTCGCTGGCTCCTCAAGCGATGCACGCAGTGCGGAGGACAACGGGTCGAGCTGCGCGGGGACAACCCCGATGCCTCCACCGACTCGCGCACCTTCGGCGCGGTGCCGCGCCGCTCGGTCCGTTGGCTGGTCGTCGGACCGCGCCCCCCGGCCACGACCGTAGGCTGACGCGGTGGCCCGGTTCGCCGTCCTCTCCTACCACACCTCACCTCTGGCTCAGGCGGGGACCGGCGACGCCGGGGGCATGAACGTCTACGTCCGCGAGCTGTCCTCGGCCCTGGCACGCCTGGGCCACGAGGTCGACGTCTACACCCGCCGCGACGACCCCGCCCGCCGCGAGACCGTGCTCGTCGAGCCGGGTCTGCGCGTGCACCACGTGACGGCCGGGCCCGCGGCGCCCATCGGCCGCGACAGCTTCGTGGACCACGTCGCTCAGTACACGGCCGGCGTGTCGGCGTCGCTGGCCTGCGGGCCGCGTCCCGACGTGATCCACGCCAACTACTGGCTGAGCGGACTGGCCGGCCATCGCCTCAAGCACGAGTTCGACGTCCCCCTGGTGGTCACCTTCCACACGCTCGAGCGCGTCAAGGCCGCCGTCAATAGCGGGGAGTCCGACCACCGCGCGTCCCAAGAGGCGGGCATCATCGCGTGCGCCGACGCGGTCCTGGCCAGCTGCCAGGTCGAGGCCGATCAGGTCGTCGAGCTGTACGGCGCCGCCGACTCGCGGGTGCGGATCGTCCCCCTGGGGGTCCAGCACGCCTTCTTCAGCCCGGGCAATCGGGTCCAGGCACGCCGGGCCCTCGGGCTGGAGCCCGAGGGCCCGCTTCTCGTCTACGTGGGGCGCCTCCAGCCGCTCAAGGGCGTCGACCTGGCGCTCGAGACGCTGATCGCCCTGCGCGAGCGTCGGGGCGAGGGTCGCCTGGCGATCATCGGGGGGCCGTCAGGCCCCGAGGGACCCGCCACCCTCGCCGGCCTCCACCGACGCGTCGGCGCGGCGGGGGTGATCGACGACGTCCTGTTCGTCGCTCCCCAGAGCCATCAGGTCCTCTCGTCGTGGCTGCGCGCCGCCGACCTGACGCTCGTGCCCTCGCGCTCGGAGAGCTTCGGGCTGGTCGCCCTGGAGTCCTCGGCGTGCGGGACCCCGGTACTGGCCTCCAACGTTGGGGGGCTGCGCAACCTGGTCGAGCCCGAGGTCAACGGCCGGCGGCTCGACCACCGCGAGCCTGGGGGCTGGGCCGAGGAGGCGGCGGCGATGATCGAGGGAGACCGCGAGGGCTGGTCGCAGCGCGCCGCCGCGCTCGCCCGGCGCTACACGTGGCGTGCCGCCGCCGAGGAGCTGGTCGACCTCGTCGGGGGGTTCGCGGCGGCTGGCCTCGTCCGCTGCTGAGCCCGAGGACCTCGGCTGGGCACAGCGGTAGCGTGATCCCATGAGCTACGACCTGATCATCGTGGGCGGCGGGCGGATGGGTGCCGCCTTGGCCGAGGGACTCGTGCGTGCGAACTGGGCCCCCCGCGAGCGCCTGGCGGTGGTGCAGCCCAGTGCCGCCAAGCGCGAGGCCCTGGCGGCGCGCGTGCCGGGTCTGAGCGTGCTCGAGGCGCTCACCAGCGACGTCGTAGGCGCCGCGACGGGCGCGGTCCTGTGCGTCAAGCCCGACTACGCCGAGTCGGTCGCGCGCACCGTGGCCTCTGCGGGCGTCGCCCGGATGCTGTCGGTCGTCGCGGGACTCACGACCGCGCGACTCGAGGCGGCGATCGGTCGGCCGATGCCGGTGGTGCGCTCGATGCCCAACACGCCGGTCCTGGTGGGCCAGGGCTCCAGTGCCATCGCCGGGGGCAGTCACGTCACAGCAGAGGACCTCGCCTGGGCCGAGTCGATCCTGGGCGCCGTGGGCTCGGTCGTGCGCGTCACCGAGCGCAATATCGACGCAGTGACGGGGCTCTCGGGACCCATGCCGGCCTACCTGTACCTCGTGGTCGAGGCGCTGATCGAGGCGGGCGTCCACCAGGGCCTGCCGCGTGACGTCGCCCGCACCCTGGTCGTCGACTCGTTCGCGGGATCTGCCGCCCTCCTGTCGAGCACCGGCGCCGCGCCCGAGGAGTTGCGTGCCCAGGTCACGTCGCCCGGGGGCACGACGGCGGCCGGGCTCTACACGCTCGAGCGCCACGCGGTGCGCTCGGCCTTCATGGAGGCGGTCGCCGTGGCCGCCGAGCGCAGCCGGCAGCTGGGGCGCTGACCGGTGATGCCGCGACCGGGGCCGGGCGCGCGCTCGGTAACGTGGGGAAGATGACGCCAGCGCCGCGACGGCGGCTCTCGGAGCGCACGATCGCCCGACTTCCCGTCTACCAGCGCATCGTCGACGAGTGGATGCACGAGGGGCGCACGCGCGTGGACTCGGTCTCCCTGGCCGAGCGGGCGGGCGTCACGGCCACGACCGTGCGCCGGGACCTGGCGGGCCTCGGAACCCTCGGGACGCGGGGCTCGGGCTACGACGTCGTGCCCCTGCGCGAGGCGCTGGCCGAGGCGCTCGGTCAGGACCGCTCGTGCGAGGTGATCGTCCTGGGGGCGGGCAACCTGGGTCGGGCGCTCGTCAACTCCGCGAGCTTCCTGCCCCAGGGCGCCGTCCTGCTCGGGATCTACGACCAGGACGACGCGGTCGTGGGCACCGAGGTGGGCAGCCACCGCGTGACCTCGGTGGCCGGAGGCATCCCCCACGCCGACGTGGCCGTGCTGTGCGTACCGGCGAGCGCGGCCCAGGCGGTGGCCGACGAGTGCGTCGAGGTGGGCATCCGCGCCCTGCTCAACTTCGCCCCGCGCGTGCTGACTGTCCCGCCCGGCACCGTGGTCCACGACGTCGACCTGTCCATCGCCCTCCAGGTCCTCCTCTACCGGCTCCACCACGGAGGCGGTTTCTGGGGGGACCTCTGGCGCGCCAGCCTCGACGAGGCGCCTCCTCGCGTCAGCGCGCCCGAGGACCCGAGCTGCGCAGTCGGGAGGACGAGGCCGTGAGGGGTTACCCGTGGCCGTGATCGTGGTCGGCGTCGACCACGAGCACGCTTCGCTGGATCTGCTCGAGCGCGTGAGCATCCCCGAGCACCGCTGGGGCAAGGTGCTGCGCGACCTGGTCAGCCAGCGCAACATCCACGAGGCCGTCTTCGTGTCGACGTGCCTGCGCACGGAGGTCATCGCGACCATCGACTTCTTCCACTCGGCCATCGAGGATGTGACGCGGACGCTGGCGGCAGCGTCGGGCGTCGAGGAGTCCGAGCTGTCCGATCTGGTCACGGTGAGCTTCGATCGGGGCGTGGCGCGCCACCTCTTCGAGGTGGCCGCGGGACTGCGCTCGGTGGTGCCCGGTGAGTACGAGGTCCTCGGGCAGCTGCGCCGAGCCTTCGAGGTGGCCGCCGAGGAGGGAACCGTCGGACCCGAGCTCACCGAACTGTTCCACCACGCCGTGGCGACGGGGCGGCGCGTGCGCGCCGAGACCGCCATTGCCCGCGGTACGACCAGCTTCGCCTCGGCCGCGGTGGCCCTGGCCCTCGAGGGCGTCGGCGACACGCTGGCGGGCGCGCGCGTGGTGGTCGTGGGCGCGGGCCAGCTGGCCTCGGGGGTGGCGCGCTCGCTGATCGGGCTGCATCCACCGCTCGGCGCGCTCATCATCGTCAACCGCACGCTCGCGCGCGCCGACGCGCTGGCCGCATCGCTCGAAGACCCGCGGGTCGCCACGGCGGACCTCACGGCCCTGCCCGCGATCCTCGGGGACGCGCGCCTCGCCGTCGTGGCCGCGGAGAGCCCCACCCCGCTGATCAGCACCGAGGACCAGCGAGCGCTTCCCGGGCCTCTGCTCCTGGTCGACCTGGGCCTGCCCCGCGCCGTCGCGCCCTGCGACGCGCCCGGCGTGCGGCGCCTCGACTTGGACGACCTGCGCGAGCGCGTGGACGCGGCGCTCGTGGGTCGGCGCGAGGCGGTGGGTCACGCTCGCTCGCTCGTCGAGGCCGACGTCGAGCGCTACCTCGAGGGCCGACGGGGACGCGGCGCCGCGCCCCTGGTCACGGCGATGCGCGAGCGCTTCGACGAGATCGTGGCCGCCGAGCTGGCCCGCCGCGCCGGCGAGCTCACCGACTGGACCGACGAGCAGCGCGCCGAGCTCGCCTCGGTCGTGCGCACGGTGGTGTCCAAGATCGCCCACCGGCCCACCGTGGCGCTCAAGGAGGCCGCGGGCTCCGAGCACGGCGTGCGCCTCGGCGAGTCGCTGCGCACGCTGTTCGACCTATGACGCTGCGCCTGGCCACGCGGCGCTCGCCGCTCGCCCGGCACCAGGCCGAGACGGTACGAGGTCGCCTCGGTGACCACGGCGTCGACAGCGTGCTGGTGGAGGTCCTGACGCGCGGCGATCGCCACAGCGATCGACCCCTGGTCGACTTCGCGGGGCAGGGGGCCTTCGCCGTCGAGGTGCAAGAGGCGGTCCTCGAGGGGCGCGCCGACGTGGCGGTCCACAGCGCCAAGGACCTGCCCGGCCGCACTCCGGCCGGACTGCGTCTGGCCGCCGTGCCCGAGCGACGCGACGCGGCCGACGCGCTGGTGGGCCGCTCGCTGGCGGGACTGGCCCCCGGGGCGACGGTGGCGACGGGGTCGCCACGCCGCCGCGCCCTGCTGCTCGAGCGGCGACCGGACCTGTCAGTGGTCGGGCTGCGCGGCAACATGGCCACGCGCCTGGCCGCCCTGTCGCGCGGCGTCGACGCGATCGTGGCCGCCGCCGCCGCCCTTGAGCGGCTGGGCCTGCAAGACGAGATCCGCGAGCGCCTCGACCCGGCGTGGTTCATCCCTCAGGTCGGCCAGGGGGCTCTGGCCCTCGAGTGCCGGGAGGACGACGAGGAGACCGGGCGCGCCCTGGCCCGCATCGACGACCGGGCCGCGCACGCCGCCGTGCGCGCCGAGCGCGCGTTCCTGGTGGAGCTCGGGGCCGGGTGCACGATCCCGGCGGGCGCCCACGCCACCGGTGACGAGGAAAGTCTGCGGATCGCCGGCGTGATGGTCGGCCTCGATGGGGGCCGCAGCGTCCGGGCCACGCTCGCGGGAGCCGACCCCGAGAGCCTGGGACTGGTACTCGCGCGCCGGCTCCGCGACGACCTGGGCGGCGCGGCACTGCCGGGCTGGGGGACGGCGTGATCGTCGTGGCCACGCGCGAGCGCGGTCGCAACGACGAGGTGCGTGCCTGGCTGCCAGCGGTGGTCGACCTGCGCGAGGTGCCGCTGACCGCGACGCGCTACCGCGCCCTCGCCGAGGTGGCCGAGGAGGCCCGGGCTCTGGGCGCGGGCTACGCGCGCGCACTCGTGATCACGAGCGCCCGGGCGGCCCGCTACGTTCCCGCGGTGGCCGGCGCGCTGCGCGCGGGTGCTGCCGTGTGGTCGATCGGACCCGCGACCAGCGCGGCGCTGGCCGCGGAGGGCGCCGAGGCGAGCGCGACGGCGCCCACCGCGCGCGAGGTCGCTGAGGCGCTCACCGAGGGCCCCGTGCTGGTCCTGGCCGCGCGCGAGCCCCGAGACGAGCTCGGCCAGACGCTGGACGCGCGTGCGGTGCCGTGGCGATCCGTGTGGTGCTACGAGACGCTGCCACTCGAGCCCGACGAAGAGGGCCGCCGGCTGCTCGCGCGGGCCACTGGGGTCATCGTCGGGGCGCCGTCGGCCTGGCGAGTGGCGCGCGCCCACGTGCGCGCCGCGACGTGGGTCGTCGTGCCGGGCGCGACGACGGCCGCGGCGGTGCGGGCCGACCACGCCCGCGTGCTGGTGGGCTGGGACCGCGCGACGGGAGAGCGCCTCGTCGAGCTCGCCGCGTCGGCGCCAACGGGCCCGGCCTAGTCTGAACGCATGTTCCCGGTGGAGCGGCCCCGACGCCTGCGGCGCACCCCCGCGCTGCGCCGCCTGGTCGCCGAGACCTCCATCGCCCCCGGAGACCTGGTCGCGCCCCTCTTCGTCGCCGAGGGCCGCGACGAGCCCCGGCCCCTCGACGCGCTGCCCGGACACGTGCAGCACACGGTGGCGTCGCTGCGCGCGGAGGTTGACCACCTGCACCGGGTGGGCGTGGGCGGCGTGATCCTCTTCGGGGTCCCGGCGCGCAAGGACGAGCGCGGCACCGGCGCCTACGACCCTGACGGCATCGTCCAGGTCGCCCTGCGCGCGCTGCGCGACGACGTGGGCGACGAGATGGTGGTGATGGCCGACCTGTGCCTGGACGAGTACCTCGTCCACGGTCACTGCGGCGTGCTGGCCGCCGATGGCTCGGTCGACAACGACGCCACGCTCCCGCTCTACGGCGCGACGGCCGTGGCCCAGGCCGCCGCCGGCGCGGCCGTCGTGGCGCCCAGCGGGATGATGGACGGCCAGGTGGGCGCGATCCGCCGCGCCCTCGACGACGCGGGCTTCGACCAGACCGTCGTGATGGCCTACTCCGCGAAGTACGCGAGCGCCCTCTACGGCCCGTTCCGCGAGGCGGTCGACGTCGCCATCGCCGACGGCGGAGACCGCCGCGGCTACCAGCAGGACTGGCGCAACCGGCGCGAGGCGCTGCGCGAGGTGCGCGCCGATGTCGCCGAGGGCGCCGACATCGTGATGGTCAAGCCCGCCCTCACGTACCTGGATGTGCTGGCTGACGTGCGCCAGGCCGTCGACGTCCCCGTCGCCGCCTACCAGGTGAGCGGGGAGTACGCGATGGTCATGGCCGCGGGGGCCAACGGCTGGATCGACACCGACGCCGTGGCCCTCGAGCAGCTGACCGCGATCAAGCGCGCCGGGGCCGACTTCGTCCTGACGTACTTCGCCGGGCGGGTCGCCGAGAGGCTGCAGGGGTGAGCTCGTCGAACGCCGAGTGGTTCGCGCGCGCACAGCGCGTGATCCCCGGTGGCGTGGACTCGCCGGTGCGCAGCTTCGCGTCGGTGGGCGGGACGCCCTACACGGTGGTGCGCGGCAGCGGGGCCTACGTCGAGGACGTCGAGGGCCGCCGGTACCTGGACTTCGTCCAGTCCTACGGCGCCTCGCTGCTGGGCCACGCACACCCGGCGGTCGTCGCGGCCCTGACCGAGGCCGTCGCGCGCGGCACGACCTTCGGCGCCCCCACGCCCGGCGAGGTGCGCCTGGCCGAGCTGATGACCGCGCGCGTGGAGGGCCTCGAGCAGGTGCGCTTCGTGTCCTCGGGGACCGAGGCGGTGATGAGCGCCGTGCGCGTGGCCCGCGGCGTCACGGGCCGATCGCGCGTGGTGAAGTTCGACGGCTGCTACCACGGCCACTCCGACGCCCTCCTGGTCGCCGGGGGCAGCGGGGTCGCCCAGCTGGGACTGCCCGGCTCGGCCGGCGTCACGCCCGGCGCCGTGGCCGACACGCGGGTCGCTGCCTACAACCGCGTGCCCGAGCTCGACGAGACGGTGGCGGCGGTCCTGGTCGAGCCGGTGGCGGCCAACATGAACCTCGTGGCGCCGGCCCCGGGGTTCCTGGCCGACCTGCGTGCGGCCTGCGACCAGGTGGGGGCGCTGCTGATCTTCGACGAGGTGATCACGGGTTTTCGCCTCGGGTGGGCGGGCGCGTCGGACCACTTCGGGGTCCGCCCCGACCTGTGGTGCTTCGGCAAGGTGATCGGCGGGGGCCTGCCGGTGGGCGCCTTCGGCGGGTCCGCGGACCTGCTGGCGGCCCTGGCGCCCACGGGGCCCGTCTACCAGGCCGGCACCCTCTCGGGGAACCCCCTGGCGACGGCCGCGGGCTCGACGGTCCTCGAGCTGGTCGGGCCCGACGACTACGCGGCGCTGAGCGCGCGCGTGGCGCGCTTCGCGGCGGGGCTCGAGGAGGCGGTGGCCTCCGCGGGCCTGGTGGCCCGTGCGCCCGTGGTCGGCCCGCTGCTGGGCCTCTTCCTGTCGCGCGAGCCCTTCGCGGCCCCCCGGAACGTCGCGGAGGTCCGTCCCCTCGCCGACAACGGCCTGTATCGCGCCTTCTTCCACGCGCTGCTGGCGCGTGGGGTGGCGCTAGCCCCGGGCGCCTACGAGATCCTCTTCGTCTCGATGGCTCACGACGAGTCCGCACTCGCCGGCGCCTTGGAGGCCGTGGCCGACGCGGCCGCAGTCGCGGCCGCCCCGACGTGACCGACCTGCGCAGCGAGGGCTGGCGGGTGCGCCCTCGCTTCGTGCCGCACGGGCCGGTGGCGCCCATCACGCTCATCGCCGACGACCTCGGGCTCACCCAGCTCGCGGGCGTCTACCCCGTCGCCTGGCAGACGCCCTGGGCCGAGCTCGGGAGCCTGGGGCTCGTGCGGCGCGGCTCGCGGATGGTGCTGTCGGCCACGGTGGCGGGCCGGCGCTACCAGTGGCACCGCCACGGCCTCGAGGACTACGAGGCGCTGCGCGAGATCGTCGTCGCCCGGGGCGGGGTCATCGCCCACGCCTCGCGCCGGCGCGTCGTCGTCGTGGTGACGGCCGTGGCCGTGCTGGCGGCGTCGCTCAGCGGCGTCATCGGCGCGCTGTGGAGCGCGCGCGCGCGCCTGGAGCACGAGACCGCCCGCGCCAGCGCGGCGGCGATCGCGAATCGCGACCTGCCGACGGGCTGGTCGGCAACACCCACCGGGCTCCTGTCGTTCCTGATGCCGCCGCCGGGTCGGGTCGATCCGGTGACCACGACCACGTCGCTCGCGGTCGACCTCGTGACGCCCGCGGTGGTCGCGCGATTCCAGCGGTGCCTGGGGGTCTCGGCGGCCACCGACCGGGTGTTCGGCGGGTCGGCCCAGCTGCCCGACGTGCAGGTCACCTCCCCGATCTTCCATCGCGTCGTTCCCTTCGAGACCGAGCTCGCGACCGTCGCCCAGTACTACGCCTCGAGTTCGATGGTGCGCCGCGACGTGGCCGAGATGTCGCGTCCGGGCTTCGGCGCGTGCTTCGCCACGGCGAACGCGTCACTGCTGCTGTCGAACTACACGGGACAGCTCACGGTGGCCGGACGCGGTCAGGTGTGGACGCCACGGACTTTCGAGCACGGCTGGGCCCGTGGCGGCTTGGTGTCGCTGGCGCTGCCCGGTGTGGCCACGCCCTACGCGCTGGTGGTGGTGGTGATCGCCGGGGGCCACGACGAGACGACCCTCACGGTCCTGACGCCCTCGTGGCCCGCCGACCAGGCGCTCGTCACGAGCCTGGTCGGGACACTCAAGGCGCGGGTCGGCGGCCGCGCCGCGGCGGCCTGATCACCCTCCCGCGAAGCTCACCACCAGGTCCGTGAGGAACCCGGCCGCCAGCCCGGCCGCGATGCCCGCCATCACGGTCGTCTGGTGGGAGCTGCGCGCGGTCACGCCGAGCAGCTGGGCCACGACGAAGATGATCGAGCCGCCCGCGAGGCTCAAGAAGGCGATCGCCACGGTCGGAGACGACCACGACCAGCCGAGCACGGTGCCCAGCGTGGTGGGGCCGCCGCCGATGAGCGCGACGGCGCCCAGGTAGCCCCACGACGGGCGCACGGCGCCCGCGAGCGGGCTGACGATGCCGAAGCCCTCGGTGGCGTTGTGGAGCGCGAACCCGATGACCAGCACCGTCGAGAGGCCGAGCAGTCCCTGGCGGGCGCTCGCACCGATGGCCAGCCCCTCGCCCATGTTGTGCAGCCCGATGCCCGTGGCGATCAGGAGGCTCAGGCGGCGCGGATCGCGCGCGTCGGCGCCCTCCCCGCGTCCCGAGCGTCGCTGGAGCATCGCGAGTCCGAGCAGGCCGACGGTGGCCCCCCCGATCAGGAGGAGGACGTCGAGCGCGGCGCGTCCCACCCCGCCGTGGTGGCGCAGCGCCCGCACGGCCCCCTGGACCGGACCGTCGGCGGCCGAGAAGACGTCGACCACCAGGAAGAGCAGGATGCCCGTCGCGAGCGCGGTCAGCAGCGTGCGCAGGCGCTCGCTGGGCCGCCGCCAGCGGGCCACGGGCAGGCCCAGCACGATGGTCGCGCCCGCGACGAAGCCCAGCAGGACCGTGCGCGCGAAACTCACGCCGTCCTAGTCGCTGCCAGTGAGCGCGTCGAGGGCGCGATCGGGCAGGAGGGTCGTCAGGCGCTCGAGGGCGCGGTACGCGAACTCGCCCAGTCCCGGGCGGTCGTTGCTCATCAGGTTGGCCATCACCGTGAGCACCTCACGCATGAGCGGGTCGATGCGCATGCCCACGGACACACAGGCCGCCAGCACCGTCGGGTCCGAGATCAGGCGGACGAAGGTGCGCGCCACGCGGTAGTAGTCGCCGTAGTAGGCGTCGAGGCGCTGCTCGTAGGTGGCCAGCAGCGACGGGTCGTCGGCGGCCAGGGCGGCGCCCAGCACGCCGGCGGCGAGCCGGCCCGTCTCGTATCCGTAGGCGATGCCCTCGCCGTTGAAGGGGTTGATCGCGGCCCCTGCGTCGCCCACGACCAGGGTGTTGGCGCCGGTGCGCGGCCCGCGCGCCAGGCCCATGGGCAGGCGCCCGCCCGTGGGCGCGCCCAGGCTCGTCTCGGGGCTGAGCCCCCAGGCCGACCCGACCTGGGCGACGAAGTACTCCTGGAGCTTGGTGGTGTTGACGCCCTTCCACGCACCGTCGGTCGACAGCAGTCCTACGCCGACATTCACCCGGCCGTCGCCCAGCGGGAAGACCCAGCCGTAGCCGGGCACCACCTTGCCGCTCGGATCGCGGATGTCGAGGTGGGATTCGATCCAGGGCTCGCGGTCGCGCTCGCTGCGGTAGTAGCCGCGCAGCGCCATCCCCATCGGCCAGCGGCGGTTGCGCTCGACGCCCAGCGCCCGGCCCACGCGCGAGTTCTGCCCGTCGGCGGCGACCAGGTAGCGACCGCGCACGACGCCGCGCGCGCCGGTCGCCGCCTCGAGCACCTCGACCCCGCGGGCCGAGCGCAGCCCGCCCGAGAGGGATTCGGACGGCTCGGCCAGGGCGGTCGCCTCGACACCGGTGAGCACCGTGGCGCCCGCGCCGGCGGCGCGGTCGGCCACCAGCTCGTCGAGGGCGTAGCGGGTAATCGTGTAGCCGTAGCTGGGGAATACCTCGTGCGCGGGCCAGCGCATCTCGACCCTGGCCCCGAAGCCGTGGGCCCGCAGCCCCTCGTAGCGGTGCCCGCGGGCGGCGACGGCCTCCTCGAGGCCCATGGCGCGCAGTTGCAGGACCGAGCGCGGGGTCAGCCCGTCGCCGCAGGTCTTGACGCGCGGGAACGACTTCTTCTCGATGAGCGCCACGGACCAGCCGGCCTGCGCCAGCCAGTAGGCGCACGCGCTGCCACTGGGTCCGGCGCCCACGATCACGACGTCGAAGGTCTGGTCCGCGGGCAGGTCGCGCAGTTCGGGCACGGGGGAATCCTAGGACCTTCGTCCCCGCGGCCCTCGGGGCGGGCGGCCCCAGCGCGTCTGGTAGAACATACGGTCGTGGACCAGTACCTCCCCCTACTGGGACTCCTCGTGCTGGGAGTTCTGTTCGCCTCGGGCTCGTTCGTGGCCTCGGCGTGGCTGGCGCCGCACAAGCGGCCCACCGACGCCAAGGTCGCGCCCTACGAGTGCGGCATCGTTCCCCTGATCGCACCGCCCCAGCGGTTCCCGGTGCGCTTCTACCTGGTGGCGATGATCTTCGTCATCTTCGACATCGAGGTGGTCTTCATGTACCCCTTCGCTGTCGTGTTCCGTCAGCTGGGGCTCTTCGGACTGGTGGAGGTCCTGGCCTTCTCGGTCGCGGTCTTCGCCGCGCTGCTCTTCTTGCTCAGCGAGGGCGCGCTGACCTGGGGGCCCGTCAAGCACCTCACGCGCGGGGTGCCCGCGCGCACCAGCGAGTCGACGATCGCGCGGATCGGCAGCGACCCGGGCCGGGCGGCCTGATGGGCTTCGAGGACCTCCAGCACAACTTCCTGACCTCGCGCGTCGAGGACCTGGTTCGCTGGGCCCGTCGCGCCTCGGTCTGGCCGGCGACCTTCGGTCTGGCGTGCTGCGCGATCGAGATGATGGCCGCGGGAGCGGCCGACTACGACCTCTCGCGCTACGGGATGGAGGTCTTCCGCAACTCGCCGCGGCAGGCCGACCTGATGATCGTGGCGGGCCGGGTCTCCCAGAAGATGGCGCCCGTCCTGCGCCAGGTGTACGACCAGATGGCCGAGCCCAAGTGGGTGATCTCGATGGGCGTGTGCGCCTCCACGGGCGGGCTGTTCAACAACTACGCGATCGTCCAGGGCGTCGACCAGGTGGTGCCCGTCGACGTCTACGCCCCGGGCTGCCCCCCGAGCCCCGAGACGCTGATCCACGCGATCCTGACGCTGCACGAGCAGATCCGCACCGGGGAGATCCTGCGGCGGCGCGCGTCGGGCCAGCCCCTCCACCTCGAGCACGAGCACAGCCCGTGGACGCCGGAGGTCCCCGTCGCCGTGCGCGTGGGGACACCCCAGTGATCGAGCGGCCCGCCGGCGCCCCCGACGACGTGATCGTGGCCGAGGGCCGCGGCAGCGACGTCGTGTGCTTCCCCCGACCGGACCAGTACGTCGATCTGGTGCGCGCCTGGCGCGAGGACGGCTTCGAGGTCTGCGTCGACCTGTGCGCCGTCGACTACCTGGAGCACGCCGGGCGCTGGCTGCCCGAGGGCGTGAAGCCCACGCGCTTCGAGGTCGTGGTCAACCTGCTCAGCATGTCCCGTCGCCAGCGGGTGCGCGTGCGCGTCCAGGCCGGGGACGAGGCACCCGAGGTCGCGAGCCTCTTCTCGCTCTACCCGGGCACCGAGGCCATGGAGCGCGAGGCCTTCGACCTGCTCGGCGTGGTGTTCACCGGCCATCCGGACCTGACCCGCATCCTCATGCCCGAGGACTGGGAGGGCCACCCCCTGCGAAAGGACTACAGCGTCGGACGCGTGCCGGTGCAGTTCAAGGAGGCGCCAGGACCCCGATGAGCGATCCCACCGTGCGCGTCGCCGAGCGACCTGACCTGCTCACCGCCGAGACGTCCGAAGGGGCCCAGGAGCTCCAGCAGCGCCGGGACACGGCGGGCTCCGAGCTCGGTCGCGAGGTCGGCTCGGTCGTGCGGCTCGAGGGACACGCCTTCGACCCCAGCGACGTGGACGTCGAGCGCCGCGACGACGAGACGATGATCCTCAACATGGGCCCGTCGCACCCGTCGACGCACGGCGTGCTGCGGATCATGATCGAGCTCGACGGCGAGTTCATCCTGCGCGCCAAGCCGGTCATCGGCTATCTGCACACCGGCATGGAGAAGACCGGCGAGCAGCTGAGCTACGTCCAAGGCGGCGTCAACGTCACGCGCATGGACTACCTGAGCCCGGTGATCAACGAGCTGTCCTTCGCGATGGCCGTCGAGGCCCTCTTAGACCTCGAGGTCCCGGCGCGCGCGGTGTGGATCCGCATGATGATGGCCGAGCTGAACCGCATGGCCTCGCACCTGGTGTGGATGGCGACCAACGGCATGGACGTCGGATCGACGACCATGATGATCTTCGGGTTCCGCGAGCGCGAGCTCATCCTGGCCTTCTTCGAGAAGACCGCCGGGCTGCGCATGAACCTGAACTACGTGCGTCCCGGGGGGGTGGCCGCCGACCTGCCCGACGGATGGCAGGACGACGTGGAGGTCATCTGCGACACCGTGGAGGAGCGCTCCTACGAGTACGACCAGCTGCTCACGGGTCAGCCGATCTTCCGCGAGCGCATGGTCGGGGTGGCGCCCCTCACCGCCGAGGAGGCGCTCGCGCTGTCGGTGACCGGTCCCCTGCTGCGCTCGACGGGGGTGGCCTGGGACCTGCGGCGCACGATGCCCTACCTGGCCTACGACGAGGTCGACTTCGACGTGATCGTCGGGACCTACGGCGACAACTTCGACCGGTACGCGGTGCGCCTCAACGAGATCCGCGAGTCGGTGCGCATCGTGCGCCAGTGCCTCGAGCGCATGCCCGCGGGTGACTACCGCACGCAGGACCCCAAGGTGACGCCGCCGCCGCGGGCCCGCATCGGCGAGTCCATGGAGGCGCTGATCCACCACTTCAAGCTCTTCACCGAGGGGTTCCGGGTCCCGGCCGGCGAGGTGTACTCGGCCGTCGAGTCGCCCCGCGGAGAGCTGGGCTGCTACCTGGTCTCCGACGGGGGGCCCAAGCCCTACCGGCTGCACGTGCGCGGACCCAGCTTCGTGAACCTCCAGGCCATCCCGCTGCTCATGCGCGGCGGGTCGATGTCCGACGCCATCACTGTCATCTCGACGGTCGACCCCATCATGGGAGAGGTGGATCGATGACCCATTTCCGCAGTGACATCCGCCAGCGGGCCGAGGAGCTGGTGTCGCTCTACCCGCGCCGGCGCTCGGCGATGCTTCCCCTGCTGCACCTTGCGCAGGAGCAGGACGGCTACCTCACCGATGCGGGGATGGCCGAGGTTGCGCAGCTGACCGGCACGACGCCCGCCGAGGTGCGCGGCACGGCCGCCTTCTACGACATGTTCCACCTCGAGCCGGTGGGCCGCTACGTGGTGGGCGTGTGCACCAACATCGCGTGCCTGCTCGCGGGGGGCGAGGAGCTGCTCGAGCACGCGCGGCGCTCCCTCGACTGCGAGGTCGGGGGCACGACCGCCGATGGGCTCTTCACGCTCGAGGAGACCGAGTGCCTGGCCGACTGCAACGTCGCGCCCGCGGTCCAGGTGAACCACCGCTACGTGCACACCACGACTCCCGACCAGCTCGACCAGCTCCTCGAGGACCTGCGGGCGGGACGTCGCGACCACGACATCCCGCCTCACGGCACGCTGATCCGCGTGCGCCGGTCCGGCGGGCTGCGGGTGGGCGCGACCGAGCTGGCCGAGGAGCGGCGCGAGGCGCGCGAGGCGCGCGAGGCGCGCGAGGCGGCGGCCAAGGAGGCCTCGTAGTGGCTGTGCTGGACGCAAATCCGATCGTGACGTCGCGCCGCGAGATGGCCGACTCCCACACCCTCGCGCGCTACCTGGAGACCGGCGGGTACGCCGGGCTGCGCCAGGCGCTGACGATGCATCCCGAGGCCGTAGCCGCCGAGGTCGACGCCGCCTCGCTGCTGGGGCGGGGGGGAGCCGGGTTTCCCGCCGGGCGCAAGTGGTCGATGCTGCGCAAGTCGCCGATCTCCTACCTGGTGGTCAACGGCGACGAGTCCGAGCCGGCCACCTTCAAGGACCACTACCTGGTCGAGCGCGACCCGCACCAGCTGGTCGAGGGCGTGATCATCGCGGCCTACGCCCTGCAGGTCACGCAGGCCTTCATCTTCCTGCGCGGCGAGTTCGCGCTGGGCCTCGAGCGGGTGCAGCAGGCGATCAACGAGGCCTACGAGCACGGCGCGCTGGGCCGCCACATCCTGGGGTCGAGCTTCTCGGTCGACCTGGTGGTGCACCCGGGGGCCGGTGCCTACATCTGCGGCGAGGAGACGGCGCTCCTCGAGGCCCTCGAGGGCAAGCGCGGCTTCCCGCGCATCAAGCCGCCCTTCTTCCCGGCCGTCACCGGGCTCTACGGCGAGCCGACGGTCGTCAACAACGTCGAGACCATGTCAAACCTGCCGTGGATCGTCCTGCACGGCGGTGCCGCCTTCGCCGCGCTGGGCGGTGGCCGCTCGACGGGTACGCGCATGTTCGCGCTCTCGGGCCGCGTCAACCGGCCCGGCGTCTACGAGATCGAGATGGTCAAGAACACGTTCCGCGACCTGATCTTCGATCCCGAGCTGGGTGGCGGGATCCCGGGGGGCCACGAGCTGCGGGCCTTCATCCCCGGGGGCGTCTCGGCACCGTGGTTCTTCCCCGAGCACCTCGACATGGTGCTGGGCCAGGACGAGGTCGGCGCGGCGGGGTCGATGCTCGGGTCCGGGTCCATCGTCGTCATGGACGACACGACGTGCGTGGTGCGCGCGGCGTGGCGGATCACCAAGTTCTTCTCGCGCGAGTCGTGCGGGCAGTGCACGCCGTGCCGCGAGGGGTCGGGCTGGGTCGAGAGGATCCTCTACCGCCTCGAGCACGGGGGAGGACGCACCGAGGACGTGGACCTGCTGCTGGACCTGTGCGACAACATCTCCCCAGGTCTCAACTGGCCGCCCCAGCAGACGACGATCTGCGTGCTCGGTCCCTCGATCCCCTCGTCGATCACGTCGGCGATCTCGCGGTTCCGCGACGACTTCTACGCGCACGTCCACCACGGGAGCTGCCCGCATGCCTGAGCCCATCTCGATCACCCTCAACGGGCGCACCGTGGCCGCCCAGCCCGGTGAGCTGCTCATCGAGGCGGCCGAGCACGCGGGCGTCTTCATCCCGCGCTTCTGCTACCACCCGCGCATGGAACCCGTCGGCGTGTGCCGCATGTGCCTGGTCGAGGTCGACAGCCCGCGGGGCGCGACGCTCCAGCCCGCGTGCTTCGTGCGCGTCAGCGACGGCATGGCGGTGATCACCGACTCGGACAAGGCCAAGAAGGCCCAGGACGGGGTCCTCGAGTTCCTGCTGGCCAACCACCCCCTCGACTGCCCAGTGTGCGACAAGGGTGGCGAGTGCCCGCTCCAGGACCAGACGCTGGCGCACGGCTCGGGCGAGACGCGCTTCGTCGAGGAGAAGCGTCACTACATCAAGCCCGTCGCGATCGGCCCCCTCGTCCTGCTGGATCGGGAGCGCTGCATCCAGTGCTCGCGCTGCACGCGCTTCGCCGCCGAGGTCGCCGGCGACGCCCAGATCGACTTCGCCGGCCGCGGCGACCTCATCGAGGTCGCGCCCAGCCCCACCCAGCCCTTCGACTCGGTCTTCTCGGGCAACACGGTGCAGATCTGCCCGGTGGGCGCGCTGACGGCCACGCCCTACCGCTTCCGCGCGCGCCCGTGGGACCTCGAGCAGGTCGAGAGTACCTGCACGGCGTGCGCCGTGGGCTGCCGCATCGCGGTCCAGTCGAGCGAGAACCGCCTGACGCGGGTCCTGGGCCTCGACAGCGATGCGGTCAATCACGGCTGGCTCTGCGACAAGGGGCGCTTCACCCTGGACGCGGTCGATGGGAACCCCGAGTCCACGGACCCGCTGGATCCGCGCACCCGGCTGACGGCTCCCCTGGTGCGGCGCGACGGGCAACTCGTGGCGACCAGCTGGGGCGACGCCCTGGCCCGAGCCGCCGCGCTCCTGCGGGCGCCCGGCCCCGACGGAGTGGGCGCGATCGGCGGGGCGTCCCTGACCAACGAGGCGGCCTACGCCTGGTACCAGGTGGTGCGCGACGTGCTGGGCAGCCCGCACCGCGACGCCCAGTTCGGCGACGGGCTCGACGCCACGCTGGTGCAGGCGCTGCCCCCGGCGACTATCGAGGACGCCGCGCGCGCTCGCGTCGTGGTCACCCTCGCCGGTGACCTGCGCGAGGAGCTCCCCGTGCTGTTCCTGCGCCTGCGCGCGGGTCTCGCGGCGGGTCGCTCCAGCCTGATCGAGCTGGCCACCGGGCCCAGCGCCCTGCGCTCGCTGGCGCGCGTGGTCGTGCCGGTCGCGCCCGGAGACGCCGCCGAGGTGGTGGGGATCCTGACCGATGGGGCCCGCCCGTCGAGCGCCGACACGACCGCCCTGGCTGACGCCCGGGCGCTGCTGGGCGACGGTGACGGCGTCGTGGTCGTGCTGGGGCGCGCCAACCTCCTCGAGAGTCCCGCCATCGTCGAGCGGGCCGCGCTGCGCCTCGCCGCGCGCTATCCGGCGGCGCGGTTCCTGGTCGCGCTCCGCCGGGGCAACGTGCGCGGCGCCCTCGACATGGGACTCGCGCCCTCGTGGCGGCCCGGGCGGGTCCACGACGCGCACGATGGCGGGCGCGACACGTTGGCCCAGCTGGCCGCGATGCGCCAGGGGACGCAGGGCGCGGTGCTGCTGCTGGGTGCCGACGTTCTGGGCAACGTTCTGGACACTGCGGGTGCCGCCGAGGCGCTCGCCGCCGCCGCCGTCGTGGCGGTGGCCGGCCACGGTTCGCCCACGCTGGCCCACGCCGACGTGGTGCTCCCCGCGCTCGTCCAGCACGAGCGCAACGGCACCGTGACGAACCTGGAGGGCCGCGTCAGCGCGGTCGTGGCCAAGGTCGGCGCGCCGGGTTCCGCGTGGTCGGACGTGACCATCGCCGCCGAGCTCGCCGTCGCGCTCGGATCGGCCCTCGACTACGACACGGTGGAGTCGGCGGCCGCGGCGATCGAGCGCTCGACGGGCTACCCGGCGCTCTCGGTCCTGAGCGATGGCCGCCTCGAGGGCGTCCTCGCGGCCAGTGGCGAGGTGTCGATGCGCCACGTGCTGGACCCGATCGCCTTCCCCGGGGTGCGCTCGACCGACGAGGTGGGCCTGGCGTCATTCGCCGGCGCGACCGTCGCGGCCACCGCCACGCCCGAGGCGCGCGGCCACATCGTCCCGTCGCTGGCCGAGGTGGCGGTTCCCGCCCGCGAGGCTCCGCCCGTCGACGCGTACGCCTGGCGGGTCCTCCTGGGCCGGCGCCTCTACGACCACGGGGCCGCGCTCGCGGCGTCTCCCGCGCTGGCGGGCCTGCGGGCCCCCCTGACGCTCGGCCTAAACCCGATGGACGCCGACCGACTCGGCGTGGGGGAGGGTGACGAGGTGCTGGTGCGGGGCGTCTCGCGGGCCACCCCCCTGGCGGTCCGGCTCGACGAGGGCCTGCCGCGTCACGTGGTGAGCCTGGACGGGGCGACCGGGACCATCGAGGGTGACGAGGTGATCGCCGACGTGTACGACGAGGGCGCGACCGTCGCCCAGGTCCGACTGGAGACGCGATGATGCTGGCCTCCGCGGTGGATCCGATCTACGCCCACGGCGTGACGCTGGCCGTCGTGGTGATCGTGCTGGTGCGCATGGTGGTGGGCTTCGCCGCCCTGATGGGCGCGGTCACGGTGATGATCTGGTTCGAGCGCAAGGCGATCTCGGACATGCAGAGCCGGATCGGCCCGACGCGCTGGGGTCCCTTCGGGCTCTTCCAGACCCTCGCCGACGGGCTCAAGCTCATCGTCAAGGAGGACCTGGTCCCCCAAGAGGCCGACCGCTTCGTCTTCAAGCTGGCGCCGTACCTGTCGCTGATCCCGGCACTGGTGACCTTCGCCATCGTGCCCGTGGGGGGGACCGTCGACATCGCCGGGCACCCCGTCGTGCTCCAGATGGCCAATCCGCCCGTGGGCGTCCTGCTGATGCTCGCCATGTCGGGGATCTCGGTCTACGGCGTCGTGCTGGCCGGCTGGTCGTCGGGGTCCAAGTACCCGCTGATGTCCTCGGTGCGCGCGAGCGCGCAGATGATCAGCTACGAGGCGGCCCTGGGGATGACGATCGTCACCGTGGTGCTGGCCACCGGGTCCCTGTCGACCCAGAACATCGTGGCCGCCCAGGCCCACGGCATCTGGCACTGGAACCTGATCCGGCTGGGCATCGTCCCCTTCGTCATCTTCCTCATCGCCATCACCGCCGAGCTGAACCGCCCGCCCTTCGATGTGGTGGAGGCCGAGACCGAGCTGGTGGGCGGCTTCCACACCGAGTACTCGTCCTTCCGCTTCGGCGTCTTCTACCTGGCCGAGTTCATGAACACGATCACGATGTCGGCGATCATCGTGACGCTGTTCCTCGGTGGTCCGGCGGGCTGGGTGCCCAACATCCCGCACCTGCGCTGGCTCTTCCCGATCCTGTGGTTCCTGATCAAGACGACGCTCTTCGCCTTCGGCTACATCTGGTTCCGCGCCGCGCTGCCGCGCTTCCGCTACGACCAGCTCATGGACCTGGGCTGGAAGCGGCTCATCCCCCTCAGCCTGGGGTGGATGCTCATCGTGGCGGGCTTCCTGATCCGCCCGTCGTGGGGCTTCCTGATGGCCGCCCTGGTCATCCTGGCCTGGACGCTGCTCACGCGCACCGTGGCCATCGGGGCCCAGCGCCAGGAGGGCGCCGACTCGCTGCTGCCCGCGATCGGTGAGCGGCCGCTGCCCGGCCGCGTGCTCCGCGCCTTCACCGATCACGAGGAGGACTGATGGCCGGACCCCTCGACTTCTTCGGCGGCTTCAAGATCACCCTGCGGCACCTGGGCCGCGTCCGGGTGACCACCGCCTACCCCCAGGCCAAGCGGGCCAAGCAGCCCCGCCAGCACGGGCGCCACGTCCTGAACCGCTACGAGGACGGCTCCGAGAAGTGCATCGGATGCGAGCTGTGCGCTGGCGTGTGCCCGGTGGACTGCATCCACGTGCGGGGCCTGGACAACCCACCCGATCACCCGGTCTCACCCGGTGAGCGCTACGGCTACGTCTACGAGATCAACTACCTGCGCTGCATCCACTGCGACATGTGCGTGGAGGCCTGTCCCACCCAGGCGATCACCGAGTCCAAGCTCTTCGAGTTCTCCTTCTCCAACCGGGCCGACGCCATCTACACCAAGGCCGAGCTGCTCGTCGACGACCAGGGCGTGCCCCAGCGGCTGCCCTGGGAGGACTGGCGCGAGGGCGAGGCCGCGATGACCGGAGGCTGGATGCGCGCGACCTCACCCGCGGGCGCCGCCGACTACGAGGGCGTCGTCCAGTGGACGGCCGACCTGGGCGTGGGCGTGCGCGCCCCCGAGGGCGGCCAGTCCGACGAGCGCGACGACGCGGCGACGGGGTCCAAGCCCCTGCGCACCGCGTTCTTCCGGCACGTGATGCCCCAGGACCTGCCCGAGGCCGGGCGCGGCCTGCGCGGGCGCATCGCCGCGTGGCGCGCGATCAAGGGAGGCCAGCTGTGATCGCCGCCGCGTACGCCATCCCCGACATCCTGGCGTTCCTCACCGCCGCGGTGATGATCGTCGTGGGCGCGCTCGGGGTCCTGGCCGTCAAGAACCCGGTGCACGCGGCCCTCAGCCTCATCCTCACCCTGTTCGGCGTCGCCGTCGCGTTCGTCGCCCAGGCGGCCGACTTCCTCGCCGTGGTCCAGATCATCGTCTACGCCGGCGCCATCGTGGTGCTCTTCTTGTTCGTGATCATGTTCCTCGGGGTCGACCGCTTCGAGACCGTGCGCGTCGAGCCCCTGGTGGGCCAGCGCGCCCTGGCGGGCGTCGGGGCCGTGATCACCGTCGGCGGGCTGATCGTGCTGCTGGCCTCCTCGCACTGGGTCACGGGCGCCGTCGCGGTCTCCACGAGCGGGCACCCGGCCGCGGTGGGGGCGGGCAACGTGCGCGCCGTGGGGACGGCCGTGTTCACGACCTACCTGTTCGCCTTCGAGGCCACCGCCGCGCTGCTGATCATCGCGGTCGTGGGGGCCGTCCTGCTGGCGCGGCGCGAGAGGCGCATGGACCGAGAGGAGGAGGCGTGAACGTCCCCGCGGCCTGGTACCTGGTCCTGGCGGCGGTGCTCTTCGGCATCGGCACCTTCGGCCTGCTCACGCGGCGCAGCGCGCTGATCATGTTCATGTGCCTCGAGCTCCTGCTCAACGCCGTGAACCTCACCTTCGTCACGTTCGCCCGGACGCTGCGCGACATCGGCGGCCAGGCGGCCGTCTTCTTCGTGATGGTCGTGGCCGCCGCCGAGGTGACGGTGGGGTTGGGCATCGTGGTCACGGTGTTCCGCCGCCGGTCCTCGACGTCGGTGGACGAACTCTCCGAGATGAAGGGCTGAGATGGCGCACCTGTCCACCCTGATCCTGCTGCTGCCGCTCGCCGGCTTCCTGGTCGTGCTGATCTTCGGCCGCGGCCTGTCCGAGCGGGCCATCGGCGCGGTGGGGACCGGCGCGGTGGCCCTCAGCTTCGCGTTCGCCGTCGCCACCTACGTGGACCTGCTCTCGCGCAGCGCGCGCGAGGTCACCGTCACCATGTTCACGTGGTTCGACGTCGGCGGGCTGCACGTGTCGGCCGCCCTCCTGATCGACCCGCTGTCGGTGACGATGGCCCTGTTCGTCACGGGAATCTCGGCGCTCATCCACCTGTACTCGATCGGCTACATGCACGGGGAGCGCGACTTCCGCAAGTTCTTCTTGTACCTGAACCTGTTCGTGTTCTCGATGCTCACCCTGGTCCTGGCCAACAACCTGGTCGTGACCTTCGTGGGCTGGGAGGGCGTGGGCGTGTGCTCCTACTGGCTGGTCGCCTACTACTTCGACCGCGACAGCGCGGCCACCGCCGGCAAGAAGGCGTTCATCTACAACCGGGTGGGCGACGTGGGCCTGCTGGTGGCGATGTTCCTGCTCTTCAGCCGCCTCCACACCCTGAGCTACCTGCGCATCTTCGACCGCGCCGGCACGATGACCTCGGTGAGCGCCACCGTGGTGGTGCTCGCGCTCCTCCTGGCCGCGACGGGCAAGAGCGCGCAGATCCCGCTGTTCAACTGGCTGCCCGACGCCATGGAGGGCCCGACCCCGGTGTCGGCGCTGATCCACGCGGCCACCATGGTCACCGCCGGCGTGTACCTGCTGGCGCGCATGGCCCCGGTGCTGGCGCTGTCGAGCTCGGGTCGCGCGACGATCGCGGTGATCGGCGCGGCGACCTCCTTCGTCGCGGCGACCATCGCGACCTCCCAGAGGGACATCAAGAAGGTGCTGGCGTTCTCGACGGTCTCCCAGATCGGCTACATGGTGCTGGCCGTGGGTGCGGGGGCGTACTCGGCCGCGATCTTCCTGATGATCGGCCACGCCTTCTTCAAGGCCCTGCTCTTCTTGGGCTCGGGCTCGGTCATCCACGCGCTGGACGGCGAGCAGGACATGCGCAAGATGGGCGGTCTGGCGCGCTACCTCCCCCTGACGTTCCCGACCTTCCTGATCGCGTGGCTGGCCATCTCGGGCATCCCGCCCTTCGCGGGGTTCTGGGCCAAGGGCGACGTCCTGACCAACGTCTACGCCTACTCCAAGCCCCTGTGGCTGCTCGGCGTGCTGACGGCGATCCTGACCGCGTACTACATGAGCCGCCTGTTCGTCCTCACCTTCCGGGGCACCGAGCGCTTTCGCGAGGTCACCCACGGTCACGACCCGCACGAGTCCCCCTGGGTGATGACCGTGCCGCTCGTGGTCCTGGCGGTGCTGACGACCCTGGGCGGCGTCATCGACCTGCCGTGGATCCACCACAACTCGCTGGCCGGGTTCCTGGACCCGACTTTCGGCTACCTGCCCCTGACGGCGCACGCGTCGACCGGGGCGCAGTACGCGCTGGCGGCCGTCGACGTCGTGGCGGCCCTGCTGGGGCTGGCCGCCGCCTTCTCGATCTGGCGCAACCGCGTGAGCTCGCCGGTCTACGAGCGCCGCTTCCTCGAGCGGGTGTGGCGCTGGGATGACGCCTACGACGCGACGATCGGGCGGCCGCTGACGCGCGCCGCGCAGCTGGGCGACACCGTCGTCGAGCCCCGGGTGATCGACGGCGCCGTGGCCGCGGTCGCCGGCGGCGTGCGGCGCAGCGCCGAGGGGCTGCGCAAGGCCCAGTCGGGCTTCGCACGCCACTACGCACTGGCCATGGTCCTGGGCGTGAGCATCGTGGTCGTCTATCTCGTGGCGAGGGTCGGATAGCTATGCACTCATCTCTCTGGTTGACCGTGCTGGTGTGGCTGCCCGTCCTGGGCGCCGCGCTGGCCCTGCTCGCCCGTCGGCGCCCCGGCGCGCCCTTCGCCGTCGCGGTGACGACCGCGGCCGTCGAGCTCGCGGTGTCCCTGATCGTCGCGGTGCTCTACAACGACCACCTCGCCGGAGCCCACAGCTTCGACTTCGTGGGGCGCTGGGTCCTGGCGGCGCCCTTCGGGCTGGCCTACGACGTCGGGGTCGACGGGATCTCCCTGCTGCTGGTGGTGCTGACCGCGCTGGTGCTGCTGCTGGCGCTGCTGGGGGCGCGCGAGCGGCGCGCCGAGGCGTCCTTCGTGAGCTGGATGCTGCTGCTGACCACCTTCACGATGGGCAGCTTCGTGGCGCGCGACCTGCTCGAGTTCTTCATCTTCTTCGAGCTGACCCTGGTGCCCAGCTACTTCCTGGTGGCCCACTGGGGCAAGGCGGAGCGGGCGCGCGCGGCCCTGAAGTTCTTCGTGTACACCTTCGCGGGATCGGCGTTCCTGTTCACCGGGCTGCTGTACCTCGGGTTCCTGCACCAGCACGAGGTCGGTGGGGCGCTGACCTTCTCGGACAGCGCGCTGGCGGCCACGGCCATGAGCCACGCGACGGCCGTCTGGCTGTTCGTGGCCTTCGCGATCGCCTTCGGCGTCAAGTCGCCGATCTGGCCGCTCCACACCTGGTCGCCCCTGGCCTACGCCGAGGCGCCCACCGCGGGCTCGATGGAGCTCTCGGCGCTGCTGGCCAAGCTCGGCTCCTACGGGTTGCTGCGCTTCGCCGTGGGGCTCCTGCCGCTCGCCCTGCCCACGGTGCGCCCCTACGTGCTGACCCTGGCGGTGATCGGCATCCTCTACGGGTCGGCCCTGGCGGCCGCCACGCCGGACCTCAAACGCCTGATCGCCTACTCCTCGCTGGCCCAGATGGGCTTCGTGACGCTGGGGATCATGACCGGCTCGACGATCGCCACGACCGGTGCCGTGCTCCTCATGTTCAACCACGGGGTGATCACCGCCGGACTCTTCCTCCTGGTGGGCTTCCTCGAGCGGCGACGCGGCACGGCGACCATCGCGGACCTGCGCGGGATGCAGGGACCCGCCCCGGTCCTGGCGGGCCTGTTCACGGTGGTGATGCTTGCCTCGATCGGCCTGCCGGGCCTGTCGGGCTTCATCAGCGAGTTCCTGGTGCTGCTCGGGGCCTTCACCACCCACGCGTGGTGGGCCGTGGTGGCCACGCTGGGCGTGGTGCTCGCGGCCGTCTACCTCCTGTGGGCCTACCAGCGGGTCTTCCACGGGCAGGCCCGTGACGTCGACCAGGTGCCCGACGCCACCCATCCCGAGCGCTGGGTGCTGGCGCCCATCGTCGTCCTGGTGGTGGTGCTGGGGATCTTCCCCAAGCCCGTGCTGGACCGGATCACGCCCGCGGCCCACCAGATCGTGGCCACCTCGACCGCGACGGGGGTGACCAAGTGACCCTGAGCATCCCCTCGATCCACTACCTGGCGATCCTGCCGGTCCTGATCCTGTTCGGTGGCGCGGTGGTGCTGCTGGGCGTGACGGCGCTGGTGCGCGGCGCACTGCGCACGTCGATCGCCACCGGGATCACGCTGCTCGCGGCCGTGGCCGCCTTCGTCAGCGCGTTCTTCCAGTGGGCGGACCTCGACGCGCACGGGCCCTCGACGACCATCGCGCACGCCATCGTGCTCGACGGCTTCTCGGTGGTGGCCTCGGCCGTCGTGGCCGTGTCGCTCGCGATGGCCACGCTGGTCGCGCACGACTGGTTCCACCGCGAGGGCGTGCGCGGGGCCGAGTACCACATCCTCGCACTGGCCACGGCCGCCGGCGCGGTCCTCATGACCCAGGCCAACGACTTCATCGTGATCTTCCTCGGCCTCGAGACCCTGTCGATCGGCCTCTACGTGCTGGTGGCCTTCGATCGACGCCGCGCCACGTCCTCGGAGGCGGCGCTGAAGTACTTCCTGCTCGGGGGCTTCGCGTCGGCACTGTTCATCTACGGCGCGGCCCTCATCTACGGGGCGACGGGCTCGACCAACCTCACCACCGTCTCGTACTTCCTGGGCGCGAACGTCGTGCTGCGCCCGGGCCTGCTCTACGCGGGGGGCGCCCTGGTGCTGGTCGGGTTCGCCTTCAAGGTGGCCGCGGTCCCGTTCCACCAGTGGTCGCCGGACGTCTACGAGGGCGCGCCCACCCCGGTGACCGGCTACATGGCCGCCATCGTCAAGGTGGGCGCCTTCGCCGCGCTGGTGCGCGTGCTGGTGTCGGCCCTGGGCAGCCAGCTCACCACCTGGCGGCCGCTGCTGTGGGGCCTGGTGGCACTCACCACCCTGGTCGGGGCGGCCCTGGCGATCGTCCAGCGCAACGCCAAGCGGATGCTCGCGTACTCCTCGATCAACCACGCCGGCTTCATCCTGCTGGGCGTGTGGGCGGCCAGCGCGCGGGGCTCGGCGGCGGCGCTCTTCTACCTGGCGACCTACGCGCCCGTCGTGGTCGCGACCTTCGCGGTCGTGACGATCGTGGGCGGCCCGGGCGACGAGCGCCACACCATCGACTCCTATCGCGGGCTGGCGCGTCGCCAGCCGTGGCTCGGCGCCGCTCTCGGGGTGCTGCTGCTCAGCCAGCTGGGCGCCCCGCTGACGTCGGGCTTCTTCGCCAAGTACGCGGTCCTGGCGGCCGCCGTCGACGGCGGGGGCGGTCCCCTGGCGCTGGTGGCGCTGCTCGGCGCGGCGATCGCCGCCTTCTTCTACCTGCGATGGACGATCGTCCTGTACGCCGACTCGCCCGAGGGGGCGACGAGCGTGCCGGTGCCTCGCGCGACGGCGATCGCCATCGGGGCGGGCGTCGCCCTGACGCTGGTCTTCGGCGTCTGGCCCGGGCCCCTCGCGGCCCTGGCCCAGCACGCCACGGTGCTGTTCACCTCGTGAGGTCCGTCGCGATCGCGACGGCGCCGGGGGTCGAGGATCCCGACGAGGGGGCCCTGATCGCCGCCCTGGCGCGGGTCGGCTGGACCGCCCGGGCGTGCGTCTGGTCGGATCCGGACGTGGCGTGGGAGGCGTTCGACCAGGTGGTCGTGCGCTCGACGTGGGACTACACCGACGATCCCGCAGCCTTCCTCGCCTGGGCCCGCGCGCGCGCGTCGATCCTCAATCCGGCGCCGGTGCTGGCCTACTCGGCCGACAAGCGCTACCTGCTCGACCTGGCCGCCCGAGGGCTGCCCACCGTCGCCACGCGCCTGTTCGCGCCGGGCGACGAGATCGAGCTGCCCGAGGGCGCCGTCGTGGTCAAGCCAGCGGTGGGGGCCGGCTCGCGCGGCGCCGCGCGCTTCGCCGCGACCGAGGGGGCAGCGGCCCGGGCCCACGCGCGGGTGCTCGCGCGCCGCGGCGCGGTGATCGTCCAGCCCTACCTCGAGCGCGTCGACACCGAGGGCGAGCTCGCGCTGATCTACCTCGACGGCGCGCTCTCGCACGCGGTGCGCAAGGACGCCCTGCTCGGGCACGCCGAGGAGGCCCGCACGACGGACCTGCGCCGGGCGGGCATCAGCCCGGCTCGCGCCGAGGGCGGGGCCCGCGAGGTCGCCGACGCCGTGCTGGGCGCGCTCGGGTGGTCCGACCTCGCCTACGCGCGCGTCGACCTCCTGGCCGACGGCGAGGGATGGCGCGTCCTGGAGCTCGAGCTGGTCGAGCCGATGCTCTACCTCGGCTACGCCGAGGGCGCGGCCGACCGGCTGGCGGCGGGACTGGTCGCGCGCTCCAGCGTCTAGCCTGTTCGCCGTGGAATCGGGCGGGGGCGGTCGCGGCGAGCTGCGCGGCGACGAGGACCTGCTGAGGCTCGCGACCGAGTTCACGGGTGTGGCCGTGTGGGAGTACGACTTCGCGACGAACTCCATGGCCCGCTCGGACAACCACGACGCCCTCTACGGCCTGGCGTGGCAGGAGGTGTGGCGCCTCGAGACCTTCCTGGCCGCGACCCACCCCGAGGACCGGGACCTGGGCGCGCGCGCCATCGCGGAGGCGGTCGCGTCGGGAGGACCCGACGAGTACGAGTTCGACTTCCGGGTCCTGGACCCCACCGAGGCGGTGCGGTGGCTCTGGGTGCGCGGCCGCGTGGTGGCGCGCGACGCGCAGGGACGGGGGGTCCTGGTGCGCGGAGCCCTCATCGACGTCACGGAGCGCCACCGCCTCGAGCGCCGCCTCGAGCGGCTCACGCGGCTCTACGCCACGCTGAGCGAGTGCAACCAGGCCGTGGTGCACAGCGCCAGCGAGGCCGAGCTCTACGCGCGGATCTGCGCGGCGGCGGTGCGGGTGGGCTCGCGAGCCGCCTGGGTCGCCGAAGTCGTCCCGGGAGGGCTGCGGGTCGTAGCCCACGCTGGTGAGGGGCTCCAGGCGTTCCTGGGCGAGCGGGCCGCTCTCGTGGGGTCCGGGGGCGCGAGCGACGACCTGCCGTCACGGGCGATCGCCACCGACCGCATCGCGTTCCGCCAGATCGGGGTGAGCGCGATGGACGCCCTGGGGGAGGCGGCGCTGCGGCGCGGCTGGCGCTCGGGCGTCGCGCTGCCGCTGCGCCGGGCCGGCCGTCCGGTCGCGACGCTCGCCATCTACGCCGCCGAGGGCGGGTTCTTCGACGAGTCGGTCGCCGCGCTGCTCGAGGAGATCGCCGGCGACGTCAGCTTCGCCCTGGACCGCTTCGCGGCCGAGCGCCGTCACGGCGACCTCGAGGCGCGCCTGGCCGCCGTGGTCGACCAGGAGGTCGTGGGCGTGGTCGCCTTCGACGAGGGGCGCCTCACCTTCGCCAACGAGCGCGCCGCGGCGCTGCTGGGCTTCGCCGATTCGGCCTCCCTGGTGGCGGCGCCGCCCGAGGCCCGGGCGGGCCTGAGCCCGCTGGCGAGCGTGCGTGCCGTGGCTCGCGGCACGCTGCGGGTGAACCGCGCGGGCGTCCCGGCCAGCGTGCGCTACGCGGCGACCCCCGTCGTGCACGAGGGCCGCGCCGGGGTGGTCGGCGTGCTCGGCGAGGGAGCGACCGGCGAGGGAGACGTCTAGCGACCGGTGCGCTCGCGCGCGGCCGCCAGGACCGACTCGGGCACCACCGTGCCGGGCCGGTGGATGGGGTCGTTGGCGAAGAACCGCCCGATCAGGGGAATCTCCGTGATCGACTCGGCGCGCAGCGTCGCCGAGACCACCGGGACGAAGCTCTCAGCGGCGGGGTAGACGAGGTAGCGGGGCAGCCACGAGGGCTGGTACTTGGCGTTGAAGGACCACAGCGACTCGAGGGGCAAGATGCCCGACAGCCGCTTGAGCGCCCAGCGCTCGATACGCGTGAAGGTCCCCTCGCCGCGCTCGCCTTCGAGCACGGTGCGGAAGGCCGCGAAGTTCAGGCTCAGGCCCCGCGCGCCGCGCTCGCGCAGGTGGGCGATGGTCGAGCACAGCGCGTAGTCGAGCAGCCCGTTGGGGTGCTCGCCCGGGTCGCGGCGCATCAGGTCCAGCGAGTAGCCCGCGATGGCCGGCGAGGGCACGAACTGGCAGACCGCCGCCGGTCGGCCCTCCGCGTCCGAGACCACCGTGAGCAGCAGCCCCTGGTCGCGCGGGTCGAAGAGCCGCCCCAGCATCATCGAGAACCCGCGCTCGCCCTCGCCCCGGCGCAGCATCGCGATCAGGTCCACCAAGGCGGGCACGCGCAGCGGGTCGATCGTCGCCGGGTCGAGGAACTCGACGCGGTAGCCCTTGCGGGCCAGGCGGGTGCTGGCCTGGCGCAGCCCCTTCATCTTGTGGCCCTCCAGGCTGAAGCGCTGGCAGTCCACGATGGCCTCGTCGCCCAGGTAGAGCGCGTGCAGGCCCGCGGCGTGGTAGATCGGGAGCCACTCCGAGCCCGCACCCATGACCGCCACGGTCCAGGCGCGCGCGTCGGCGTAGGCGCGGAAGGCCCGGAAGACCTCGGTGCGCTCGGCGCTGGGCCCGATGGGATCGGGCGAGATCAGCGCGACGCCGCCGTAGACGGCGTAGGCGACCAGCGAGTCGCGAAAGAAGAAGAACTGCTTGTCGTCGCGCAGCGCGAAGTAGTCGAGAGTCCCGCGCCCGTGGCGGCGCACGATCTCACGCGCGCGCAGCTCGGCCAGGCGTCGCTCCCGTCCCGAGGCCCCCGACAGGCGCCGGTCGACGACGGGCCGGGTCACCAGGTAGAGGGCGACCACGACCAGGCTCAGCCCGGCGGTCGCCAGCGTCGGCGTGGCGAAGTCTCCGACGCGGTCGGGCAGGGTGATCGACGTGATGCCCACCAGGCGCTCGACGACGGCCAGCAGGACGGTGCCCAGGGACGGGGCGGTGCGGCGCATCGACAGGTCGATGCCCAGGGTCGCGGCGCCCACCACGAGGAGCGCGACGAGCCCCAGGCGGGGCAGGGCGACGCGCGGGCTCTCGCGGTCGGCCGTGGCGCGGAAGTGGCGCCGCTCGACGAGCAGGGCGCTCAGCAGGCTGACGGCGATCAGGGGGGACAGCAGGCTGCCCGCGCGGACCAGGTGCGCCACCGTCGTTGCGCCCGTCAGGACCACGGCGACGGTCCAGGAGCGCCGCTGGCCGCGGCGCAGTCCGCGGGCCACCATGATGAGCACCACGCCCGCGAGGGCGGTCAGGGCGGCCGCCGACTGGGCGGCGCCCAGCGACAGGAACGACTCGACGAGGTGGAGCCGGCTGCGCAGCGGCGGCAGCGTCGTGACGGTGACGTCGACGAGCCCGTCGAGGAGCACGAGCCCGCTCAGCACCCGGCGCACGGAGCGCTGGTGGCGCTGGGCCGAGAGCCCGTCGGGGGCGATGGGGTAGGGATCGCCCACGGGCCAGGCCCCGACCTCGGTCGTGGCGCTCGGGACGTCGACCTGGGCCGGGTCGGTCGCGACGACGCGCTCGAGCCACGTGCCGGGGCGCGCGCGCGACTGGCCCACGATCAGGCGCACCTGCACGGCGCTGCCGGCCTCGAGGTGGACGACTCCGACGCGGTCGACGGGCACGAAGACCGGGGGCAGGCCGAAGCGGCCGTGCCGCTCGATCACGGTGGCGCGTGAGGGTCCCGGCGTCGCGCAGAAGCCCCGGTCGAGGAAGGCCAGCGCCGACTGGCTGGCCCCGCCCACGATGGCCCCGGCGCCGCCACGCCCCACGATGCGCCGCGCGTACTCGAGCGCGTCCACGCCGTCGACGGTCACGCTGGCCAGGGGATCGAGCGGGCGCGGCGGGGCCCCGCGCGCCCCGCGCGCGAAGCGCCGGCGCACCAGGAGCCCGGCCAGTGCCGCGACGGCCGCCTCGATGAGCCCGACGACGAGCACGGTCGTGACCAGCGTCGCCAGGAGTCCGGTGGGGTGGTGGCGCAGGTGGACCTCGAGGTCCAGGTGCAGGTGCCGGCGCGTCAGCCGGCTGGCCAGGGCCAGGATCAGGCTGGACAGGTCGGCCAACACCACGGCGACCACGGGGAGCCACACCCACGCGCCGAGCCGGCGATAGAGGAGGCGGCTGGCGGCGAAGCGCGCGACGGCATCGGGGTCCTCGAGCGTTGCGGCATCGCCCCGGTCGGCGGCGGCCAGGTCACCGGCGGCGACGGCACGCTCCCCGGCCGCGATCGCCACGTCGCGCACGGCGTCGCGCGTGGCGACCTGCAGCATGAGCGAGCCGACGACCTCGATGCCGAGGTCGCGCAGTGGCGCGGCGACGTCCACATCGGCCAGCCACGGGTCGTCCTGGCCGGGCAGGACGAGCAGTTGGTGCTCGGGTCGGGCCAGGTACGCGCGCACCGCGCGCACGAGCGTGGGCAGGGCACCGAGCGCCGCGCGCACGGCCTGCGCCGGCTCGTCGCCGGCCGGGGCGAAGAGGTTGCCCGCGACCACGACCAGCGCCGGGTCGTCGAGGTCCTCGAGCAGGGAGATGAGCTCTCGCACCGGTCGGCGCGCTGAGTTGGACGTGGCGCTCAGCGAGAGGTCGCTCAGGACGTGGACGCGACGCCCCAGGGGGACGGGCAGCGTGCAGCGTTCGGCGACCACCCGTCCAGTCTTCCAGAGACCCGGCGGTGACCTCACCGGGTCTCAGGCGTGCGAGGCCGCTCGCGCGCCCAGGCGCGCGAGCGCGGACCGCGCCGCCTGGCGCCCCGACCCGATCGACGCGGGGATCCCCACACCGTCGTAGGCGCTGCCCGCCAGGTCGACACCCAGGCGATCGGCTGCGGTGCGGGCCCGCGCCACGAGGTCTGCGTAGCCGACGCGGTACTGGGGCAGGCCGGCGGCGAAGCGCTGGACCCGGGTGGCCACCGGGCGCGCCGCGGAGCCCAGCAGCAGGGCCACCTCGGAGGCCACGCGCTCCGCCAGGGCGCCGTCGTCGAGGGCGGCGTAGCGCTGGTCGTCGATGCGTCCCACGTGGGCGCGCACCAGCACCGTTCCCTCGCGGCGCAGCGGCTCCCACTTGCGGTCGAGGAACGTGAGGGCCGTCACCATCAAGGAGCCCTCCCCGGTCCAGGGCGTCGCGAGGGGCACCAGCACCCCCGTGCCCGGCGGGAGCGCCAGCTCGGACGCGCGATACTGCGCGTTGACCATCGCGGCCGAGGCGTGCGCGATCGTGGCCAGTGCGGCCAGGTCAGGGTCGAAGGCACCGAGCAGCTGCGCGGCGCGCGGCGCGGGGGTCGCCACCACCACGACGTCGGCGGGCGTGGCGGTCGTGGCCGTCTCGACGACCAGCGGGTGCTCCCCGCTCACGCGCCGCACGGCCTGGACGGGGGTGCCGGTGCGCACGACGACGCCGCGGTCGCGCAGTTGGCGCACGACCTCGTCGGGGACCGTGCCCAGGCCCCCGCGCACCGAGCGGAACGCCGGGCCGGGGGCGGGTGCGGGGGCGGAGCCGTTCGCGGGTGGCGGAGCGAGGGCGCGCATGAGGGACCCGCCGCGGCGCGCCGCCGCGAGCAGCGGCGGGAAGACCAGCGCGGCCGAGAGGTCGTCGATGCGCCCGGCCTGGATGCCGCCGATCAGGGGCTCCACCACGCGCAGGGCGATCTCGTCGCCGAGCTTGGCGCGCACGATCCGGCCGATGGACTCGTCCTCTCCCACGTGCAGCGGTCGCGGCATCCAGTGGTCACGCCAGGCGGCCGCGCGCGCGCGCCAGCTGAGCCCCCCGAGTTCGGCCAGCACGGCACTCGACGTGGGGACGCCCACGGCCAGCCCACGGGGGATCGCGTGGAGGGCGCCGTGGAGCCACAGCGACGCTCCCGAGGTGGCGATCGCGATGAGGCGGTCCTCCCAGCCCAGCTCGGCGACGAGCGTGGTGGCCTCGGGCCGTCGCGCGAGGAAGCCATCGGGCCCCAGGTCGATCTCCTGGTCCCCGAGGGGGCCGACCGCGAGGGGTCCGCCGACGCGCGCGGTCGCCTCGAGCAGTTCGATGCGCGGTGGGTCCGCCCCCGGTCGCGCGCCGCCGCTCAGCTCCCAGGCGGCCGCCAGGCCCGCGACCCCGCCGCCCACCACGACGACCGACGCGCGCGACGTCACGCTCGCTCGACCAGGGACGCCAGGACGGCGATGAAGGCGGGGTCGTCGTTGAGCGAGGCGGTGCGCACGACATTGAGCCCGATGCCCTGGCCCACGGCGCGCGCCTCGACGTCGATGTCGTAGAGGACCTCGAGGTGGTCGGACACGAAGCCGATGGGGCACACGACCACGTCGGTGAAGCCCTCGGCGCGCTTGTCGCGCAGCACCTGGAGGATGTCGGGACCCAGCCACGGCTCGTCGGTGCGGCCCGCCGACTGCCAGGCCAGGTCGAAGTGGCGCAGCCCCGCGCGCCGGGCCGCCAGCTCGGCGCTGGCGCGCAGCTGCGCGGGATACGTGTCGCCCGCCACCAGGATGCGCTGGGGCAGGGAGTGGGCCGAGAACACGACCTCGGTCGTGGTCCGCCGCTGGGGCGGGACGACCTCGAGGGCCGACAGGACCCTCGCGGCGATCAGGTCGGCGAAGCCCGGCTCCTCCCACCACGCCCCGAGGGGGCGGTAGTCGATAGCGTCGCCCAGGGCGGCCGCCGCGCGCTCGTGGTACTGGTCCGTCGACATCGACGAGCTGTGGGGAGCCAGCGGCAGCCCGACCACCCGGGTGATGCCGGCCGCGCGCAGTCCGGCCGCGGCGTCCTCGATGAGGGGCTCCTCGTACTTGGCGCCCAGGCACACGTCGTAGACGCCGGGGGCCCGCCGCTCGAGGGCGACGGCGAGCTCGCGGACCTGGTCGGTGGTGCGCGCGGCGAGCGGCGAGGTCCCGCCGATGGCGTCGTAGCGGCGCACCAGGTCGGCGAGCTGCTCGGGGCTCGGGGCGCGCCCGTGGCGGATGCGCGTGTAGTAGGCGGCGACGCCCTCGCGCGAGGACGGCGTGCCGTAGGCCATGACCAGGACCCCCACGGACCTCATCGCCCGGCCCGCCCCTCGTCGTGGACGACGCGCACGACGGCGGCCAGCACGTCGGGGTCGGTCGCGGGCAGGACGCCGTGGCCCAGGTTGAAGATGTGTCCGGGCTCGCGGCCCGCGTGGGCCAGGACCTCGCGCGCCGCGGCGACGGCCAGGTCCGCGCCGGCCAGGCACCGCGCCGGATCGAGGTTGCCCTGGACTGGCCGGCCGCCCACGCGCCGGCGCGCCTCGTCGAGGTCGACGCGCCAGTCCACGCCCATCACCGTCGGGCCCGCGCTGGCCATCAGGTCGAGCAACTCGCCCGTGCCCACGCCAAAGAGGATCGAGGGGACGCCGCGGCTCGCAACCCACGCGAGGATGCGCGCCGTGGGCTCCAGGGCGAAGCGACGGTACTCGTCGCGCGTGAGCGCCCCGGCCCACGAGTCGAAGAGCTGCACCGCGCGCGCCCCGTTCGCGATCTGGACCTCGAGGAAGGCCGTCGTGACCTGGACCAGGCGGTCGCTCAGGCGGCCCCACAGCGCCGGGTCGCGATGCATGAGGGACTTGACCTGGCCGAACTCGCGGCTCGGACCCCCCTCGATGAGGTAGCTGGCCACGGTGAAGGGGGCTCCGGCGAAGCCGACCAGGGGCGTGTCGGTCGCCGCGAGCTCCGCGATCGCCCGGGTGACCGTCTCGGCGACCGGCGCGAGCTGGCGGGCCGTGGGCACGCTGAGCCGCTCGAGGTCGGCCTCGGCGCGCACCGGCTCGGCGATGACCGGCCCGCGACCAGGCACGACGTCGATGCCGAAGCCCGCCAGGTGGTAGGGCACGACGATGTCCGAGAACAGGACGGCCGCGTCCACCCCGTAGCGGCGCACCGGCTGGAGGGTGATCTCGCAGGCCAGCGCCGGGTCGGCCACGGCGTCCAGGATCGAGCCCGTGCCGCGCAGGGCCTGGTACTCGGGCAAGGATCGGCCCGCCTGGCGCATGAACCAGACGGGAACGTGGTCGACCGGCTCTCCGCGACAGGCGCGCACCAGGACGGGATCATCTCTCGTGGTCGTGATGGGCACAGCCTACTGGGGTTCGATTTCGTCGCCCGGGTCGGCGAGGGGCCCGGCGGGGCCCCCGTGGGGGAGCCAGGCAAGATCGGTGGCGCGCGCGGGCAGCCACTAGAATCGATAGACCCTGAACCGGGAGACGGAGCAGCCCCCATGGCCCACGAGCGCGAGATTGCCGAGGAGCAGGAGTTCCTCGACGTGGCGCTCGTCGCCCTGGATCGCATGCGCGCCGAGGCGCTCTCGATGCGCGACGGGGCGGCGGTGGCCCTCATGCGCGGGGCCGGCGACCTGGTGGAGCGCGACGTGGTGATGGGCACCGCCCTGCACCGCCTCGACCAGCTGGCCATCGGCGACCAGCCCCTCTTCTTCGGCCGCCTCGACTACGACCGCGGGCAGCGCCCCGGCGAGGTGTACCGGGTCGGGCGCCTGGCCGTCAGCGACGAGGACCTCAACGCGCTGGTGGTGGACTGGCGGGCCCCGGTGGCCGAGGCCTTCTACCGGGCCACCGCGGTCGAGCCGCTCGGGCTGGCGCGCCGCCGGCACGTCGCGCTGCGGGGCCACGAGGTCGTGGGCGTCGAGGACGAGGTCTTCGTCGACGACGACCGCTTCGGCGCCGCGGGCGCGGCCACCACGGCCGTGAGCGGCGACGGACTGGTCGAGGGCGGGCTGGCCCTGGGCGGGCCCGGCGCCCTGCTGGCGGCCCTGGGCCGCGCGCGCACGGGACGCATGGGCGACATCGTGGCCACGATCCAGGGCGAGCAGGACCGCATCATCCGCGCGCCACTGCCCGGGATGCTCATCGTCCAGGGCGGGCCCGGGACGGGCAAGACCGCGGTCGCCCTCCACCGGGCCGCCTACCTCCTCTACACGCATCGGGCCACCCTCGAGCGCCAGGGCGTCCTGGTCGTGGGCCCCAATCCCCTGTTCCTGACCTACATCGGCAACGTCCTGCCGTCGCTGGGCGAGTCGGGCGTGACGCTCTCGACGGTCGCGGGTCTCGTGGCCAACGTCGAGGTCCGCGCCAGCGAGCCCGACGAGGTGGCGCGCCTGAAGGGCGACGAGCGCATGGCGCGCGTGCTGGAACGCGCGGTGCGCACGCGCGAGCGCCCGCTGCGCGCGGACGTGACGATCCCGCTGGGCCGCGCCCAGCTCCTGCTCACCGTGCGCGACACCAAGGAGGTCGTCGAGCGGGCGCGGCGCCGCCCGGGGAACCACAACCAGCGCCGCTCGGCCGTGGGCCGCGAGCTGGCCGCGCGCGTCGCGGCTCGCGCGGTGGGTCGCTTCGCGCCGGGCGAGGAGGCGAGCGGCGACACGCAGGCCGAGCTCGCCGAGCAGATCCGCAGCACCCCGGAGTTCAAGGCGGCGCTCCAGCGCGTGTGGCCGCGGCTGACGGGCCAGGAGCTGCTCCACGACCTCTTCGGTGCGCCGGCGCTGATCCGCGCCGCGGGCGCGGACGTGCTCACCGCTGCCGAGTGCGAGCTGCTGGTGCGCCCCCGGGCGTCCACGCTCGAGGAGGTGCGCTGGACGGCGGCCGACGCCGCGCTGATCGACGAGGCGCGCGTCCTGCTCGGGCCGCGCCGCCGACCCCGGCCGATCCACCGCGTCGAGGCGGCGCTCGAGGGCGTCGACCTGGACGCCTACGGCGGCGACGTGCGTGCCGCGGCGCTGCGCGAGGCCGCCCGGGTGGCCGCCAGCGCGCCGCGCGAGCTCGACGAGGCGGAGTTCCTCACCTACGGCCACATCGTCGTGGACGAGGTGCAGGACCTCTCGCCCATGGAACTGCGCGTGATCGCGCGCCGGGACCTGTCGGGGTCGATGACGCTGGTCGGCGACATCGGCCAGGCCACGACCGCCGCCGCGACGGCGTCCTGGGACGCCGTCGTCGCCGCACTCGACCCGCGGCGCCCGCCCACGCGCATCGAGCTGACCGTGAGCTACCGCACCCCCGAGGAGGTGCTGACCCTCGCCGCGCCGACGCTGGCCGCCGCCTCCCCGGGCCTGGTGCCCCCGCGGCCGGTGCGCCGCGTGGGCGTCACCCCCACGGTCGAGCAGGTCGCGCCCGAGCGCCGCGACGAGGTCCTGGTGGCCGCCGTGGCGCGCGAGCGCGCGGCCGTCGCTCCCGGACGCACCGCGATCCTGGCACCGCGCGCGGAGCTGGCCGGGGTCTGGGCCGCTCTGGCGCGGGCGGGCCTGGTCGCGGCCGACCCGGCGGATCCTGACGGACCCGGACTCGACGCCGACCTGGTCGTCGTGGCCACCGACGCCGCCAATGGGCTGGAGTTCGACGCCGTCGTGGTCGTCGAGCCCGCCCGGATCGTCGCGGACGGCGCCGGGGAGGGCCCGGTCTCGGCGCGCGGCCTGCGCACCCTCTACGTCGCGCTGACGCGACCCACGCGGCGCCTCGCGGTGGTGGCCAGCACGCCGCTGCCCGCCTCCTTGCTGTGAGGCGTCTCAGTCGTCCGATCAGGGAGGAGGGGCCGGGTCGGGTAGAACGGGACGCGTGAGTCAGGCGGTTCCCCTCCCGAACCTGGCGACGCCCGAGAGGATCGTCCACGACCGTCCTCCGATGCTCGCCATCGGCGTGATGATCTGGCTGGGCAGCGAGCTCATGTTCTTCTCGGGACTGTTCGCCGCCCTGTTCACCATCCGCGCGCACCTGGCCTCCTGGCCGCCCCGCGGCACGCACCTGGACACGCTGCAGGCCGGCGCGTTCACGGTCGTCCTGGTCGCGTCCTCCTTCACCATGCAGTGGGCCGTGTGGCTCATCGAGCACCGACGCCGCGACGAGGCGCGGCGCTGGGTCATCACGACCATGATCATGGGAGCGCTGTTCGTGGGCAACCAGGCCTACGAGTGGGTCCACCTGACCACGCGCTGGTACACGAACTCCTACGGCTCGGTCTTCTACATCACCACCGGCCTGCACGGCCTGCACGTGCTGCTGGGGCTGGTCGCGATGGCCTTCCTGCTGTTCCGCATGCGCGGCCGGGAGGGCGACGCGGGCGAGCTGGCCGCCTTCCAGGGCGTCAGCTACTACTGGCACTTCGTCGACGTCGTCTGGGTGGGGCTGTTCTCCTCCCTGTTCCTCCTCAAGTAGGTCGCATGGGTCGGGTGCGCGCGTCGTGGCGGGTGGCGGGAGCCGTGGGCCTGCTGGCCGTGGCCCCGCTGGCCCTCGCGGCCCGGGCCGGGGCGGGACCGCGACCGATCTACCAGACCACGCGCCACGACGCCGGCACGCCGAACTCCGACGTCGTCGTGCGCCACCACGGCGTGGTGACGTCCTACGGCGACTCGGCCATCACCTACAGCGCGCCGCCGGCCACGCTCAAGGCGCTGGGCTACGCGCTGTACTTGGAGAACTGCGCGACCTGCCACGGCACCCAGGCCAACGGTGTTCCGGTGGCCGGGACGACGGGCGCCTACCCCAACCTGGTGGGCCTGGGGCCGGCCACGATCGACTTCTGGATCGAGTCGGGCCGCATGCCCGCGACCGACCCGCGCAGCGTCGAGGCCCCGCGCCGCCCGCCGCGCCTCACGCACCACCAGGCGCTGGCGATCGCCGCCTGGATCAACTCGCTCGACCCCAGCTACCCCGGCATCCCCACCGTCCACCTCCGGGGGGGCAACGTGGCCACCGGCATGGCCCTCTTCGCCCTGAACTGCGCGGCGTGCCACACCATCGAGGGCGACGGCGACGCGCTCGCGCGCAGCACCTTCGCGCCCTCGCTGCGCCACATCCCGGCGACCCAGGTGGCCGAGGCGATCCGCACCGGCCCGGGCAACATGCCCCGCTTCACCGGCAACCTGAGCGACTACCAGGTGCGCGACATCGTCAAGTACGTGACGACGGAGATCCAGCACCCGCGCAACCCCGGGGGCTTCGGGCTGGGCGGTCTCGGACCGGTCGGTGAGGGGTTCGTCGCCCTGCTGGTGGGCGTGGCCGGCCTGGCGCTGATCGCCTTCTGGGTGGGGGAGCGCCAGTGAGCGAGCACCGCACGCCCGTCAACCTGCGCGGCCTGCGCGCCGACGACCCGCACCTGCAGCCCGCAGCGCGCCGGCCCGAGCTCGTCGAGCGCGTGCTCGCGCTGAGCCTGCTGGTGGGACTGGCCCTGGTGGTCGGCTTCGGCGTGTGCTACTGGAGGGACGCCGCCCCCTGGACCCTCGGCGCGACGATGGGCGGCGGGCTCTTCTTCCTGGGCGTGGGCCTGGTGGGCTGGGGCAAGTACCTCATGGCGCGCGGCCCCTTCGTCGAGGAGCGCCACCCGCTGGCCAGCGCGCCCGCCGAGCGCGACGCTCTGGCGGCCGCCCTCGTCGAACGCGGGGGTGCCATCGTCAAGCGCCGCCGGGTCCTCGGGGGGCTGCTCGGGGGCGGGCTGGGCGCCTTCGGGATCGTCGCCCTGTTCCCGGTCCTGCGCAGCCTCGGCCCGCTGCCCAAGGGGACGCTCTTCCACACCGACTGGCGCGCCGGCTCCTACGCGGTGGACCAGACGGGCCGGCGCATCCAGGTCGGGGACCTGGCGGTCGGCTCGGTCGTCACCGTGTTCCCCGAGGGGACCCAGAACACCGATCGCGGCCAGGCGGTGGACCAGACGATCCTGATCCGGATCTCCAACGAGGACTTCGTCACCGAGGCCGGGCGCGAGTCGTGGGGCCCCCAGGGCTACCTCGCCTACTCGAAGCTCTGCACGCACCTGGGCTGCCCAGTCGGTCTCTACGAGCAGCAGCTCCAGCTGCTGGTGTGCCCGTGCCACCAGTCGATGTTCAACGTCACCGACGGGGCCGTCCCCGAGTTCGGCCCCGCACCGCGGCCCCTGCCCCAGCTGCCGCTCTACATCGACGCCGCCGGCTTCGTGCGCAGCCAGAGCGACTACCACGAGCCGGTCGGGCCCGGGTTCTGGGAGCGCTCGTGAGCGACGTGTCCCCCAGCGGCGCGGCCCGCCCGCACGGACGCGGTCGGTACGGCCGGGTCTCGCAGGCGGTCACCGAGCTCGACGAGCGCCTGGGCGTCGCCCGGGGCGCGCGGACCTTCCTCGACAAGATCTTCCCCGACCACTGGTCGTTCATGCTGGGCGAGATCGTGCTGTACTCGTTCGTCGTCCTGCTGGCCACGGGAGTCTTCCTCTCCTTGTACTACGTGCCCAGCTCGACGGTGGTGACCTACCACGGGAGCTACCTGCCCCTGGACGGGATGCCGATGTCCCAGGCCTACGCCTCGACCGTCGACCTGTCCTTCGCGGTGCGCGCGGGCCTGCTGATGCGCCAGATGCACCACTGGGCGGCCGACATCTTCATCGGCTCGATGGTCGTGCACATGGCGCGCGTGTTCTTCACCGGAGCCTTCCGCAAGCCCCGCGAGCTCAACTGGACGATCGGGGTCACGCTGCTGACCCTGGCGATCGTCAACGGGTTCCTCGGCTACTCGCTGCCCGACGACCTGGTGTCGGGAACCGGCATCCGCATCGCCTACTCGATCCTCCTGTCGGTCCCCCTGGTCGGCACGTACCTGGCCTTCTGGGTCTTTGGGGGGAACTTCCCGGGCACGGTCGTGCTCGAGCGGTTCTTCATCCTGCACGTGCTCGTCGTCCCGCTGGTGATGCTGGGCCTGGTGGGCGCGCACCTCGCGCTGCTGGTGCGCCAGAAGCACACCCAGTTCCCCGGCGAGGGGCGCACCGAGGAGAACGTCGTCGGCACGCCGATGTTCCCCGTCTTCATGGCCAAGACCACCGGCTTCCTGCTCGTGGTGACCGGCGTGATCGCGCTGCTGGGCGGCTTCGCGCAGATCAACCCGATCTGGCAGTTCGGCCCCTACGAGGCCTCGCGCATCTCGTACGCCGTCCAGCCCGACTGGTACATGGCGTTCCTCGACGGCGCCCTGCGCATCTTCCCGTCGTGGTCGTTCCACAGCTTCGGCCACACCATCCCCCTCGAGGTGACCATCCCGGCCGTCGTGCTGCCCGGCCTGCTCTTCGGCCTGGCCTACGCCTGGCCGGCCCTGGAGCGCCGGGTGACCCACGACGACGCGATCCACCACCTTTTGGACCGGCCGAGCGCGCGTCCGCGCCGGACGGCCGCGGGCGTGGCGGTGCTCGCGCTGCTGGCCATGCTCTTCGTGGCCAGCTCGACCGACGTGATCGCCAACTTCTTCCACCTGTCGCTCAACACGGTGCTGTGGGCGATGCGCGTGCTCGTGCTGATCTCGCCCTTCGTCGCCTACCCGATCGCCTACGCCATCGCGCGCGAGATGCACGCGCTGCACGGCGCCGGAAAGCGCAAGACGCCCAACGTGGTCACCCGCTCGGCCGAGGGCACCTACGAGGCCACGCCCGCCCCGGCCTTCGTCGACGACGTCGCCGAGGAGCTGGCCCCCGCGCCGGTCCCCACCTTCATCGAGGAGGAGGGGCCCGCCGTCGCGCCGCGCCCGTCGCGCGGCACGCGCGCCGTGGACCGCTAGCCTCGGGGCCGCGGGGGCCCGGTGCGTAACATGGCGGCGTGACAGCGTCGTCCGATCCCCAGTGGCCCTCGGCGCGCTCGCTGCTCGGGGCCCCGCGCGAGGGGCGGCGCCTGGTCGGCTTGACCGGGATCTCCACGTACCACACCTCGGTGACCCCGCGCTCGTGGCACGCCACGCCCACCGCCGTGCGCGAGGCGCTGGAGCGCTACTCGACCTGGTCCTACAGCGAGCAGGTCGACCTGCGCGACCTCGTGGCCGTCGACGACCGCGGCGACGTGTTCGATCCCGACGCCGAGGGCGGCACCGAGCGCACGGCCACGCTGCTGGCCCGCGGGCCTGACGTCGCGTGCCACCTCGTGCTGGGCGGCGACAACGCCGCGACCTGGCACGCCCTGACGGCCCTGGGCGGGGACGACCTGGCGGACTGGGGCCTGGTGACGCTCGACGCCCACCTGGACCTGCGCGACGGGGTCTCCAACGGCTCGCCGGTGCGCCAGCTGCTCGAGCAGGGGCTCGACGGCCACCACGTGGTCCAGGTCGGCCTGGCGGACTTCTCGAACTCCCCGGCCTACGCGCGGCGCGCGGCGGACGCGGGGATCACGACGTGGTCGCGCGACCAGGTGCGCGCCCGCGGCGCGGTCGCCGCCATCGGCGACGCGCTGGCCATCGCGGGCGCCGACGGCCGGCCGGTGTACGTGGACGTGGACCTCGACGTGGCCGACCGGGCCATCGTGCCGGGCTGCCCGGCGGCGGCCCCGGGCGGCCTGTCGGCCGACGAGCTGCGCCACGTGGTGCGCGCCGTCGGCCGGGACCCGCGGGTGCGGGCCATCGACTTCACCGAGGTCGACGTGGGACGCGACAGCGCCGACGAGCGAACGGTTCGCCTGGTCGCCCTGCTGGTGCTCGAGGCCCTGGTGGGCGTGGGAGGTCGACCGTGAGAGTCGTCGTGGGACTGGCGCCGATGACGCGCGAGGAGCTGATCGCCGTGGCGCGCGGGCACGCGGAGGTCGCCATCGCGCCCGAGGTCCTCGAGCGCCTGGAGGAGCGTCGCCGGGCGATCGACGCGCTGGTCGAGTCGGGACGACCCGTCTACGGGCTCTCGACGGGCTTCGGCGCGCTAGCCACGGCCTTCATCTCGCCCGATCGGCGCCGGGACCTGCAGCGCTCGCTGATCCGCTCCCACGCGGCGGGCGTGGGAGCGGAGGTGGAGGGCGAGGTGGTGCGCGCCATGATGGTCTCGCGCCTCACGAACCTGTGCAGCGGCGTGTCGGGTGTCCGCCCCGCGACCGCGCAGGCCTACGCCGCCCTGCTCAACGCCGCGCTGACGCCGGTCGTGCGCGAGTACGGATCGCTGGGGTGCTCGGGGGACCTGGCGCCCCTGGCCGCCGTGGCCCTGGCCCTGACGGGCGAAGGCGAGGTGCGCGACGCCGACGGGGTGCTCCGGCCGGCGGGCGAGGCGCTCGCCGCCGCCGGACTCGCGCCGGTGGCGCTGGCCGAGAAGGAGGGCCTCGCCCTGATCAACGGGACCGACGGGATGCTCGGGCAGCTGATCTTGGCCCTGGCGGACATCGAGGCGCTCCTGGCCCACGCCGACCTGGCGGCGTCGCTGTCGATCCAGGCGCTGCGCGGCACCGACCGGGTGTTCGTCGCCGAGATCCACGAGCTGCGGCCCCATCCGGGCCAACGCGCCAGCGCCGCCAACCTGGAGCGCCTGCTCGCCGACTCACCGATGGTGGCCTCCCACCGTGACGACGCGAGCCAGGTCCAGGACGCCTACTCCCTGCGCTGCTCGCCCCAGGTCCACGGCGCCGCGCGCGACACGCTGGCCCACGCGGCGCGCGTGGCCGAGGTGGAGCTGGCCTCCCAGATCGACAACCCCTCGGTGCTCGCCGACGGCGCCCTGGTCTCCAACGGGAACTTCCACGGAGCCCCGGTGGCCTACGTCCTCGACTTCCTGGCCATCGCCCTGGCCGACGTGGCCTCCATCGCCGAGCGCCGCACCGATCGCCTGCTGGACCCGGACCGCAGCTTCGGGCTGCCCCCGTTCCTGGCGCACCAGGTCGGCGTGGACTCGGGCCTCATGATCGCCCAGTACTCCCAGGCGGCCCTGGTGAGCGAGATGAAGCGGCTCGCCGTGCCCGCGAGCGTCGACTCGATCCCCTCGTCGGGGATGCAGGAGGACCACGTGTCGATGGGCTGGCACGCCGCGCGCAAGCTGCGCCGCTCCGTCGCCGCCCTGGCCGACGTGCTGGCGATCGAGATGCTCGCGGCCTCGCGGGCCCTGGCCCTGCGCGAGCAGGCGCCCTCGGCGGTTACCGCGGCCGTCGCCGACCGCGTGAACGCGCGGGGGGGCGGACCCGGTCCCGACCGCTGGCTCACGCCGGTGATCAGCGCGGTGAGCGAGCTCGTGCGCAGCGGCGAGCTGCTGGCGCTGGCCGGTCTCGCGCCGGACCCCGGCCGAGCCGCTTGAGCCCGCGTCGCGGCTCGGGTAGTTTCGCGCCATGGTCCCGTCGACGCCGCGACCCGACCCAGCCGCGTCGGGCGCGCTGGCACGGGGCCTGCTCGTCCTGACGACCATCGCCCGGCGGGGCCCCCTGAACGCGGCGCAGGTCTCGACAGCGCTCGACGTGCCGCTCAGCTCGGTCTACCGGATCCTGGCCTCGCTGCGGGCCTTCGGGCTCGTGATCGAGCGCTCCGGCGCCTACGAGCTCGACGCGCGCTTCGCCGCGCGGGCCGCCGACGAGCGCACGGTCGCGCGAATCGCCGAGCGCAGCCGGCTGGTCCTGCGCACGTTGGTCGCCGCGACGGGTGCGACGGCCGACGTCCTGGTGCGCTCGGGCCGCCACGCCATCTGCGTGGGTGAGGTCACGCCCGCCGACCTCGAGCCCACGATTCTGCCCCAGGGCGACCCCCTGCCCCTGCACGCGGGGGCCGAGCAGCGCGTCCTGCTGGCCTTCGCTCCGGCCGAGATCCTCGACGAGGTTCTCATCAGCGGCCCGCCGCGCGTCACCGCCGCGACGCTCACGCCCGAGCGCCTGCTGACGAGCCTGGCCGAGATCCGGCTGCGCCACCTGGCCGTGTCCCACGGCGAGTTCCAGACCGACGCGGTCGCCGTGGGGGCGCCCGTGCTCGTCGGCGGGTCCGTCGTGTGCTCGGTGGGCGTGGCGGGCCCGCGTGAGCGCTGCGACACCAGTTGGGTCCGCACCGCCGCGCCGCACGTGCGCCGAGCCGCCGCCGACCTGGCCGAGAGCCTGACGAGTTAGCCGGGACGACTCTTTCTCACCCGGTGGGAATCGGGTTGCCGGTCCGCGCGTCGCGCCGTACCGTGCGAGCAGCGAGGACCGAGGGGGGATCCGTGCTCGAGCTCGAGGACACGTGCGCGCGGCTCCGTCCGACGCCCGCCCGACGGCCGCACGCGAACGGCGGGGTGCGCATCCCGGCCGGCCTCGAGACGTCGCGGCTCGCCGAGCCTCGCGCGCGAGGGGCGATGGCCGTCTCGCAGTCCAGCACCGCACCAAGGAGGATGCGACCATGAGTCAGTCAGACACCGGCCGGGAGGCGCGCCAAGGCGCCTTCACGGTCGAGCAGCACGGGATCGACTACATCCCGCCCGAGGACCGTCACGGCCGACCGGTGCGGCTCCTCACCTTGTGGTTCGCGGGCAACGTGCAAATCACGACGCTGGCCACCGGCGCGCTGGCCGTCGTGCTGGGGCTCAACATCGGCTGGGCCATCGCCGCGATCCTCATCGGCAACCTGGTCGGTGGCCTGTACATGGCCACGCACTCGATCCAGGGTCCGCGCCTGGGCGTCCCCCAGATGATCCAGAGCCGCGCGCAGTTCGGCATGTACGGCGCGATCCTGCCCCTGGTGATCGTGGTGATCATGTACATGGGCTTCTTCGTGCTGAGCGCCGTCTTGGGCGGCCAGGCCTTCGCGAGCCTCCTGCACGTGACCGTCTCGGAGGGCATCATCATCTCGAGCGCGCTCGTCGTGGTGGGCACGTGGTTCGGCCACGACCTCATCCACGCCTACAACCGGGTGATGTCGGTGCTCTCGCTGATCATCTTCGTCGTCGCGCTCGTGGACCTGGCCGCCCACCTGCCGGCTCACCTGCCGGCGTCCTCGGTGAACTACGGCAGCGTCCTGCTGGTGATCTCGATCGTCGTGTCCTGGCAGCTGACCTGGGCGCCCTACGTGTCGGACTACTCGCGCTACCTGCCCGTGGACACACCCTCGCCGGTGACCTTCTGGTACACCTACCTGGGGTCGGCGCTGGGGGCCTCGCTGGTGATGATCGCCGGGGCCCTGGCGGCCGTGACGGCCTACGGGCCCATGACCAGCGACGCACCGGCGTACCTGGCGGGCCTCTTCCCGTCGGTGCGCTGGCTCTTCCTGCTGATCATCGCCGGCGGCGTGATCTCGATCAACCTCGAGAACCTCTACGGAGCGTTCCTCACCTTCTTCACGAGCGTGTCGCCGAGCGGGCGCAGCTCCCAGGGCGCGCGGGGCCGCATCGTGACCACGACGGTCCTGGCGATCGTGGGCACGGTGGTGGCGATCTCGATGAGCACCAACTTCTCGACCAACCTGACCAACTTCATCGTCTTCCTCCTCTACCTGCTCATCCCCTGGACCGCCATCAACCTGACCGACTACTACCTGGTGCACCACGGCCACTACGACGTGCGCGAGTTCTTCAAGGTCGACGGCCGCTGGGGACGGGCCAACGTGGCCGCGCTGGTGATCTTCGCCCTGACCGTGGTGATCGAGCTGCCCTTCATGGACTCGACCATCTACGTGGGGTTCATCGCCAAGAAGATGCAGGGCGCCGACCTGGCGTGGATCATCGGGTTCATCGTCGCGGCGGTCGCGTACTACCTGGTTGCCACCAAGGGACCCCAGCGCCTCAAGGTCCGCGAGGAGCTGGAGTCCCTGGGCGTCGAGCGTCCGCTACGGTGAGCGCGGCGGCGGCGACGACGGTTGTCTGAGGGGTCGGGGGCCGTGCCACCACGGGCGCGGCCCCCGACCTCGGAGAGTGAGGAGAGATGCAAGGAGCCCGACCCGTGCGCGCGGCGCGCGGCACCACGTTGAGCGCCCGCTCGTGGCCCCAAGAGGCCGCCCTGCGGATGCTGCAGAACAACCTCGACCCCGAGGTCGCCGAGCGGCCTGATGACCTGGTCGTCTACGGGGGCACGGGTCGCGCCGCCCGCGACTGGCGCAGCTTCGATGCGCTGGTGCGCACCCTACGCACACTCGGCGACGACGAGACGATGCTCGTCCAGTCGGGACGGCCGGTGGGCGTCGTGCGGACCCATCCCTGGGCGCCGCGCGTGCTCATCGCCAACGCCAACCTGGTCGGCGACTGGGCGACCTGGCCCGAGTTCCGGCGGCTCGAGGCCCTGGGCCTCACGATGTACGGGCAGATGACGGCGGGCTCGTGGATCTACATCGGCACCCAGGGCATCCTCCAGGGGACCTACGAGACCTTCGCCGCGGTGGCGGCCAAGCGCTTCGGGGGGACGCTGGCGGGGACCTTGACGCTCACGGCCGGCGTCGGAGGCATGGGCGGGGCCCAGCCGCTGGCCGTGACGATGAACGGCGGGGCGTGCCTGTGCGTGGACGTCGACCCCTCGCGCCTCGCTCGGCGCACCGAGCTGCGCTACCTCGACGAGTGGACCGCCGACCTCGACGAGGCGCTCGAGCGTGTGCTCGCCGCCAAGGCCCAGCGGCGCGCGCGGAGCGTGGGCGTCGTGGGCAACGCCGCGACCATCTTCCCCGAGCTGCTGGCGCGCGGGGTGGAAATCGACATCGTCACCGACCAGACCTCGGCGCACGACCCGCTCAGCTACCTGCCCGAGGGCGTGGACCTCGCCGACTGGGCCGACTACGCCGAGAAGAAGCCCGACGAGTTCACCGATCGGGCTCGCGCGTCGATGGCCCGCCACGTCGAGGCGATGGTCGGCTTCCTGGACCAGGGGTCCGAGGTCTTCGACTACGGGAACTCGATCCGCGGCGAGGCGGCCCTGGGCGGCTACGGGCGGGCCTTCGCCTTCCCCGGCTTCGTCCCGGCCTACATCCGGCCGCTGTTCTGCGAGGGCAAGGGCCCCTTCCGCTGGGCCGCGCTCTCGGGGGATCCCCGCGACATCTGGCGCACCGACCAGGCCATCTTGGAGCTGTTCCCCGACAACGAGCCCCTGCACCGCTGGATCACCCAGGCGCAGGAGCGCGTCGCGTTCCAGGGACTGCCCGCGCGCATCTGCTGGCTCGGGCTGGGCGAGCGCGACCGCGCCGGCCTGGCCTTCAACGACCTGGTGGCCACCGGCGAGGTCGCGGCGCCCATCGTGATCGGCCGCGACCACCTGGACGCGGGCTCGGTCGCCTCGCCCTACCGCGAGACCGAGGCGATGCTCGACGGCTCGGACGCCATCGCCGACTGGCCGCTGCTCAACGCGCTGGTGAACACCGCCTCGGGCGCGTCGTGGGTGTCGATCCACCACGGCGGCGGCGTGGGGATCGGCCGATCGATCCACGCCGGCCAGGTCAGCGTCGCCGACGGCACGGCCCTGGCGGCCGAGAAGCTCGCCCGCGTGCTGACCAACGACCCCCTGATGGGGGTGGTGCGCCACGTCGACGCCGGCTACGAGCTCGCCGACGCGACCGCCGAGCGCCGGGGCGTGCGCATCCCGATGCGCGAGGGCGCGTGAGCGCGCGCCTGCTGCGGGGCATCGCCGAGCTGACGACCAACGACCCCTCGCTCGGCGACGGTTCCCCCCTGGGCCGCCTGACCGACGCGGCGATGGTCCTGGACGACGACGCCGTCGTGTGGGTGGGCCCGGCGAGCCGAGCTCCGGCGGCCGACCACGCGGTGGACCTCGGCGGCCGGGCGGTGGTGCCGGGATTCGTCGACAGCCACACCCACCTGGTCTTCGCGGGCGAGCGCAGCGACGAGTTCGCGGCGCGCCTCGCCGGCCAGCCCTACGACGGCGGCGGGATCCGCCGCACGGTGGCCGCGACGCGCGCCGCGTCGAGCGCCGACCTGCTCGCGGCGGCGCGCCACCGGCGCGACCGGGCGCACCGAACGGGCACCACGACGATTGAGGTCAAGTCCGGCTACGAGCTGACCGTCGAGGGCGAGGTGCGCCTGCTCGAGGTCGCCGAGGAGGTCACCGACGAGGTGACGTTCCTCGGGGCGCACGTCGTGCCCCCCGAGTACGCGGGGGATCGCGAGTCGTACGTGGAGCTGGTGGCCGGCGAGATGATGGTGGCGTGCGCGCCGCGGGCGCGCTGGGCGGACGTCTTCTGCGAGCGCGGCGCCTTCAGCGTCGAGGAGGCGCGCGTCATCCTCACGGCGGCCCGCCAGCACGGACTGGGTCTGCGGGTGCACGGCAACCAGCTGGGGCCCGGCGCCGGCGTGGCTCTGGCCGTCGAGCTCCAAGCCGCCAGCGTCGACCACTGCACCCACCTCAGCGACGAGGACGTCGCGATGCTGGCCGGCTCGTCGACGGTGGCCACACTGCTGCCGGGGGCCGAGTTCTTCAGCGGCGACCCGGCGCCGTCGGGCCGCCGCCTGCTCGACGCGGGCGCGACCGTCGCGCTGGCCACCGACTGCAACCCCGGCACGTCGTACCTCACGAGCATGGCCACGGCCATCTGGCTGGCCGTGCGCGAGATGGGGCTCAGCCCCGACGAGGCGCTGTGGGCGGCGACCGCGGGTGGCGCCCGCGCGCTCTGCCGCACCGACGTGGGAAACCTCGGCGTGGGCGCGCGGGCGGACCTGGTCGTGCTCGACGCGCCGCGCGCGGTTCACCTGGCCTATCGATTCGGCGACGTGATCGGGGAGGTGATGACGGCGCGCGGGACCCCGGGGTCCTCTAGGGTGCCTGCATGACGACACCCATCCCGCCCGCGGCGCGGCCGCGCACGCGTGGCGCGTTGCGGGCGGCGGGCTACCGCTCGCGCTCGGTGCGCGCCGAGGTGCGCGAGAACCTCGAGGCGCGCCTGCGCGAGGGCCGGCCCACGTTCCCCGGGGTGCTCGGCTACGACGAGACCGTGGTGCCCCAGCTCGAGACGGCACTGCTGGCCGAGCACGACGTGATCCTGCTGGGGGAGCGGGGCCAGGCGAAGACCCGCTTGGCCCGCGCCCTGGTCGAGCTGCTCGACGAGTGGCTGCCCGTGGTCGAGGGCGCACCGCTGCGCGACGACCCCTTCGCCCCGGTCTCGGCCGTGGCGCGCGAGCTGGTCGAGGAGCACGGTGACGAGACACCGGTCGCCTGGGTGCACCGGCGCGACCGCTACGCCGAGAAGCTCGCCACCCCCGACACCTCGATGGCGGACCTCATTGGCGACATCGACCCGATCCGCGTGGCGGGCGGGCTGTTCCTCGACGACCCCCGTGCCATCGCCTTCGGGCTCGTGCCCCGCGCGAACCGCGGGATCTTCGCTCTCAACGAGCTGCCCGACCTGGCCGAGCGCATCCAGGTGGGCCTGCTCAACGTCCTGGAGGAGCGCGACGTCCAGATCCGCGCGCACCTGGTGCGCCTCGAGCTCGACCTGCTGGTGGTGGCGACGGCCAACCCCGAGGACTACACGAATCGCGGTCGCCTCATCACGCCGCTCAAGGATCGCTTCGGCTCTCAGATCCGCACGCACTACCCGCGCGACGTCGACACCGAGCTGGCGATCGTGCGCGCCGAGGCGCGCGTCGCCACCTCGGTCCCGGTGTCGATGCCGTGGTTCCTCGAGGACATCGTCGGACGCATCAGCCAGCTGGCTCGCCAGAGCCACGCGGTGAGCCAGCACTCGGGCGTCTCGGTGCGGGTGTCGATCGCCGACTTCGAGGCGGTGATGGCCAGCGCCGCCCGGAGGGCCCTGCGCACCGGCGAGGCACGGGCGACCGCGCGCGTGAGCGACCTGGTCGCGATCGTGCCGGCCGCCACGGGCAAGCTGGAGCTCGACGGGCTCGAGGATCAGGACCCCGAGCAGGTCATCGCCGCCCTCGTCGCGCTGGCGGTGCGCCAGTGCTTCACCGAGCGCGTGGTGCTCGAGGAGGCGGCGGCCATCGTGGCCGGTTTCGATGGCGAGGTGGCGGTCCACGTGGGCGACGACCTGCCCGACGGCCACTACGCGACGATCCTGGCGGCGCTGCCCGCGCTGGCGGCGGCCGTCGAGCGGGTGGTCGAGCCGGGGGCCGACCTCGGCGCGCGCGCCGCGGCGGCCGAGTTCCTCCTCGAGGGCCTCTACCTGACCAAGCGCCTCGCCAAGGACGCCGCGGGGCCGCGCGCGCTCTACCGCGCACGATCGGGCCGGTGAGCGCGCGCTACCGCTACCGGCGTCGCTCGGAGCGCGAGGACGACGAGCTCGACCCGGCCGAGCTGCTCGACCGGCTGAGCGAGGACCTGCTCGAGTCGGGCGACGTCGAGCGAGCGCTCGATCGCCTGGTGCGCGAGGGGTTCACCACGACGGGCGGGGAGCACGTCACGGGGCTGCGCGAGCTGCTCGAGAGGGTCCGCGCGCGCCGCCGCGAGCTCGAGCGCGCCGCGGACCCCTCGGGCGTGCTCGAGCGCTACCGCGAGCGCCTCGATCGCATCGACGAGATCGAGGACGCGGCTCTCGAAGATCTCGCGCGTGCGGCCGACGCCAGCGGCGACGAGCGCCGCCGGGAGGTGACCGAGCGCTACGTGAGCGACCAGCGCGTGGCGCGCTCGCTGATGGGTGCGTCCGTGCCCGAGCGCCTGACGGGACTGCAGACCTACGCGTTCGTCTCGAGCGAGGCGCGCGAGGCCTTCGACCAGCTGCTGGCCGAGGTGCGCGCCGACGCGGCCGGCGCGTACGTGGCGGCGGCGCGCGCGGCGCTGAGCGACCCGGACCCGGCGGCGCTGGCCCGCGTGCGCACGATGATGGACGACCTGTCGGCCCTGCTCGAGCGGCGCGCGCGCGGCGAGGAGCTGGGCACCGGCGAGGACGAGTTCCTGGCGCGCTACGGTGACCTCTTCCCGGGGGCGACGTCGCTCGACGACGTCGTGCGCCAGCTGGCCGAGCGGGTGGCGGCCGCCGAGGCGATGATGCGCTCGCTGAGCGCCGAGCAGCGCGCGGAGCTGGCCGCCCTCGTCGAGAGCGTGCTCGACGACGTGGACCTGGCCTGGTCGGTCCAGCGCCTCACGTCGAACCTCCGGCGCGCCACCCCCGACATCGACTGGTCCCGCGCCGTGCGCCAGCGGGGCGAGGCGTCGGACCTGACGGCAGCCTCCGAGGCCAGCGCCGAGATCGGCCGGTTGGCCGACCTCGAGTCCCTGCTGGGCGGGGAGCGCCCGCGCGACGCGCTGGGCGAAGTCGACATCGAGGCCGTGGCGTCCCAGCTCGGGCCCGACCTCGCGGCGTCCGTGGACCGACTGGCGCGCGCCACGCGAGCTCTGCGCACCGAGGGGCTCCTCGAGCACCGTGAGGGCCGGCTGCGCCTGACGGCGCGCGGGACGCGGCGGATCGGCGAGCGGGCGCTGCGGGAGCTCTTCGAGCGCCGCGAGCCCGCCGGACTGCTCGGCCAGCACGCGCGAACCGGCACGCGCGGCGGCGAGCACGAGGAGCTCCCGCGGCCCTACGAGCCGGGAGATCCCCTTGACGTGCATCTGTCGGCGACCTTGCGCAACGCGCTGGCGCGCTCGGGTCCGGGCCTCCCGGTGCGCCTCAGCGTCCAGGACCTCATGATCGAGCCGGAGGGGGCCGCGCGCACCAGTGCGACGGTCGTGGCCATCGACCTGTCGCTGTCGATGGGCATGCGGGGGAACCTGGCACCGGCCAAGAAGATGGTGCTGGCCCTGACGACGCTGATCCGCACGCGCTATCCCCGCGACTACCTCGCGCTCGTGGGCTTCGGGCAGCGCGCCACGCAACTGGCCCTCGAGGACGTCGCGATGCTGGGCATCGACGGTGCGTACGGAACGAACCTCCAGCACGCCCTCGCCCTGGCGCGCCACCTGCTGGTCGCACGCCCGGGCGAGCGCCAGATCGTGGTCGTCACCGACGGCGAGCCCACCGCGCACCTCGACGACGAGGGCACGCCGTTCTTCGCCTGGCCCCCCGTGCGCGAGACCCTCGAGCGCACGATGGCCGAGGTCGTGCGCTGCACGCGTGCGGGCATCGTGATCAACACCTTCGCGCTCGACCTCGAGCGCAGCCAGTTCCCCTTCGTCGACCAGATCGCGCGCGTCAACCACGGGCGGACCTTCTTCACCGATGCTGGAGAGCTAGGGCGCTTCGTCCTGGACGACTACGTGCGCCGGCGCTCCTCTCCGCGAGATTCTTAAAGTTTCATTTGCATTGGGCGGCCCGACGTGGACACAATGACAACGGTGTAATTACACCGGTGTGCGGTCCGCGGAGGGACGAGTGGAGATCATTGCATTGCTCAGTGGCCTGGAGGACCGGGGGTGGCAGGCGCGCTCGAACTGCATGGGTGTCGACCCCGACCTGTTCTTCCCCGAGCGCGGCGCCTCGACTCGTGAGGCCAAGGAGGTCTGCCGGGGCTGCGTCGTGCGCGAGGAGTGCCTCGAGTACGCGCTGGACAACGGCGAGAAGTTCGGCATCTGGGGCGGCCTGAGCGAGCGCGAGCGGCGGCGGCTGCGCCGGGCGCGTGCGCTGGAGCGCCGCTCTCAGGCCGGATAGGCGGCCACGCCGGCGCGAGCCTCGATGGTGCGCGCGGCGTCCAGGTCGAGCTCGCCCCAGCGGCCGGGATCCTCGCGCGCGAGCAGCGCTGCGGGCGCCAGGCCAACGAGCTCGGTCCGGGCGATGCAGCCCGTGGTGGCCGCAGCCACGAGGTCGTAGACGACCGAGGGCGGCTCGCGCAGCGGGTCGAGCAGGTTGCAGCTCACCTGGATCGCCCCCGCCACCGGGAAGGCGAGCGCGCGCACGGCGCTCGAGCGCACCAGGTCGGCCAGCTCGCGCGCCTCGTCGATCGTGACGCCCTCCAGCCACAGGTTCCACGCGACCAGCACAGCCCGACAGCCCACGACCACGGCCCCGCGGCGCGGGTCGGGTGCGGGACCCTCATCGGGGTCCAGGGACGTGAAGGCGCGGTGGCGGATCGCGGGCAGGCTGAGGGCCGGGCCGTCGGGCCGCGGGCCGTAGCGGAACACGGGCGTGGCCGTCGTCGTGGCGATCCAGTGAGCGGTCGCGTCGCGCAGGCGACAGGCCTCGCCGGGATCCTCGTCTCCCAGGGCGACGTAGGGGACCACGTCTACCGATCCCAGTCGCGGGTGCACGCCGTGGTGCGCGCTCAGGTCGATGCGCTCGAGGGCCGCGGCCACGAGGTGGTGGACGTCGTCCACCAGCGCGTCGCGCTCGTTGATGAGGGTGAAGACACTGCGGTGGTGGTCGGCGTCAGCGTGCCGATCGCGCAGCGAGGACCCGCTGGCGATCGAGAGCTCATCGAGCAGGGCGAGGTCGCGTCCCTCCGAGACGTTGACCACGCACTCGAACACGGCTCAGGGCCGTTCGGCGCCTTGGCGACGGCGGGTGCGCTGGAGCCGGCGGCGCTCGCGCTCGCTCTTGCCGCCCCACACGCCGTGGTCGATGTGGTTGTCCAGCGCGTACTCGAGGCACGGGGCCGCCACCGGGCAGGTGGCGCAGATGCGCTGTGCCCGGATCACGCCCAGCCCGTCGCGCGGGAAGAAGACCTCGGCGGGGTGCTCGCGGCACGTCCCGTCGGCCATCCACTCGGTAGGCATCCGACCTCCTTTCCCTCGACGGGGCCAGCGTAGCCAGCCAACCCTAAGGAATGCGTAAAGTTAGCCCGGAAGTTCGTGGGACCGGCCCGGGGGCGCCGCGGCGCCGAGGGGTAGACTGGGGGCGAGAGGAGCGCAATGAGCCACGTCCCCACCGCCGACGCCACCGAGGTCCTCGAGCCCGTCGGCCACGTCCAGGTGATCTACCTGGGACCGGTGGCGCCCCACTGGGAGTGTCGCATGGTCTTCGGGGACGAGGAGCAGATCCAGGCCTTCGTCGACCGGATCGACGCGCGCCTGCGCTACCTCCCGCCCCACGACCCGCAGTTCCGCCGCAACCGCGAGCGCGTCAACCGCGACGCGGAGCGCGAGGGGCTGATCGTCGAGTGGCTCCTCGGCTACGAGGAGGAGACCCCGGCCTAGTTGCCCCGGGGCCTCAGGCCAGCGGCGACGAGGACACGCGCGCGAGCCACTGGGTCGGCGCAGCGAGTTCCTCGGGGCTGGGCAGCCCGTCGACGCGCAGGAGTGCGTCGAACACCCCGAAGCCGTTGTCGGCCACCAGAGCCGCCACGAAGTCGCGCGCCTCCTCGTGGTGCGGTCCCTGGGTGGCGACGCCGAAGAGGGCCGCCGCCGCGTCCTCGCCGCGGGCGTCGAGCAGCCGGTGGCGTCGGTAGGCCTCCTCGAGGGCGGGTCGCGGCCCCATGATCGCCGTGGTGATCTCCAGCGCCACCGCGTCGAAGAAGGCGAGCAGCGCGGCCGTCGCTGCATTGATCGCGCGCGCCGCCGGGCCGTCGGCGGGGGCTTCGAGGCCCTCGAGGAGCGACTCGGGGTGGGCCAGCATCTCGCTGACGTCGGCTCCCGCGTCGCCCAGCGCGTCGCGCAGCCGCCCGACGATGTCACCCTGGAAGGCCGCCGCCTCGCGGACCGAGTCGAGCAGCAGCGCCCGCAGGGCGTCGCCGGTCCCGGGCCGTGTGAGCACCAGGGACGCGATCTGCTCGTGGGCCAGGGCGAAGGTCGCGACCTCGTCGTGTGTGAGAGACCACGCCTCGGCGAACGCCGCGACGTTGTTGACCGCGATGCGCCGCTCGTCGTCCACGCGCGGCAGCGGGAGGGCGGCGAGTGACCAGGCCCGCTCCGAGAAGTGGCCCGCGACCGATCCCAGCTGCATCCCCATCAGCAGGGGGCCGAGGGCCGAGAGCATCTGCGCCATGGCGTCGACGCCCTCGGCGTCGGGGAGGGCAGGCAACGTCGCGGCGAGCACCGGGGCGAGGAGGGGACGCCACTGCGCCAGCGCGGCCAGGGTCAGACCCGAGCGCGTCACGTAGGAGACCTCGGACGCCACGGCCACGCCCATCAGCGCGTCGAGGCGGCGCGCGACCAGGGGGGTGAGCGCCTCGAGGCGCTGGCGCTCGGCGGGGGCCGGATTCGGGTCGCCGTCGCTGCCGCGCGCGATCGACAGGGCCAGCTGGGTGGCCGAGTCGAACCACGCGTCGGGTCCCTGGCCGTGGAGGAGCCGGAGCAGGTCGTCGAAGAGCGGCCCGAAGGGACTGGTCACAACCCCAACCTAGAGGCCGCAGGCCAGCGGCACGACCACGGCGTGAGTCACGGTGCCGCGCAGGACCGTCAGCGTCGCGCGGCCGCCCGCCGCAGTGAGATAGAGGTAGGTGGCCAGCGCGCTCGTCGAGTCGATGGGGTGCCCGTCGATGGCGGTGATGACGTCGCCCACGTCGAGATGCCCGCGCGCCTGGCTCGCCAGTGGCACGTTGGTCACCTGCGCGCCGCCGCCCTGCGCGCTCGCGGTGGCGACGTTGAGGCTCGCGTGGCAGCCGTGGCCGGTGGCGACGATCTGCGCCACGCGCGCGACGAAGCGCGAGGCGAACCACTGACCCTGGGCGCCCAGGACCGCGACGACGTCGCCATCGGCATCGACCGCCAGCGCGCCCGGGACCCCGTCGAGGTTCGCCACCGAGGGCGTGGCGAGGTAGCTGACGACCCCGGCGGCGTGGGTCACGGGGTCGCCCAGCGTCGTGGACGCCCACGTGAAGCGGGCCCGGGCTTGCGGGCCCGAGATGATCGGCGACAGCGCCGTCACGGCACTGTCCGCCGGCAGCGGTCCGAGCCGGGGTGCGGGCACCACGCGCGCGAGGCGCACGATCGTGAAGCCCATGACGGCGTCGTGTCCCACCCAGGTCGCCGCGAACGTGCCCTGGCGCACCGTCCACGCGGTGACCAGCGCCGTAGCGGGGATCGGGGTGGGCGTCACCGCCAGGCCCCCCGGGAGGACCAGCGCCGAGGTGGTGGTCACGTGGTCGGGCAGCGTGAAGGACAGGTCGACGGTGCGCGCGGCCACGACCCGCACGCCCGCGGGCATCGCGGCGAGCCGCGCCGCCGTGTTGGCGGTCAGCGGCTGGTCGGGGGGGACCGATGTCCGGGCCGTGGCCAGGGCGGCGGCCAGGCCCGTCACCGCCAGGATCAGGATCACGCCAGCCCACCGGACGCCGCGCGGCGGTGCCGGTCCGGGCTGGGTGGGCAGAGCGCCGAAATCGGGGAGCTCGCTGGGATGCAGCCAGGTCCGGGTCTCGGGGTCCGGCGGCGCCGCCCGCCGCCGTCGCCAGGGTCTCCCGCGCGCGGCCGCTCCCGTCACGACTGACCAGGCTACCGAGCGCCTCGGGCGAAAAACCGGTCGGCCTAACATCGTCGCGTGGCAACCGACGTGGCAATGGACATCGGCACAGCGAACTCCCGCGTGGCCACGTCGGCGGGCATCGTCTTCGACGAGCCCACGGTGGTCGCCATCGACACGCGATCCGGCGAGGTCGTCGACGTCGGTGAGGGCGCGAGTGACCTCGTCGCGCGGACCAGCCGGCACATCGTGGCGTTCCGGCCCCTGGCCCAGGGCGCCACGATCGACTTCGACGTGACGGCCCGGCTGGTGTCGGGGCTGTTCGACCGCGCGGGAGTGTCCGCGCTGAGCCGGGCGCGCGTGGTGATGAGCGTGCCGTCGCTGGCCACGGCGATCGAGCGCCGCGCGCTGCGTCAGGCGGCGATCCAGGCAGGTGCCCGAGAGGTCAGCCTCCTCGAGGCACCCCTGGCCGCCGGCATCGGACTGGGGCTCCCGGTCCAGGAGCCCGTCGGCTCGGCGGTGACGGTCCTGGGCGCGGGCGCCTCGGAGTCAACGGTGCTGTCGCTGGGCGGGATTGTGACGCGCTCGGCGCGCCGCCAGGGCGGCAGCGACGTCGACGCGGCGATCGCCACCCGGCTGCGTCACCGCTTCGGCGTCGTGATCGCCCCCACCACCGCCGAGCGCCTCAAGGTGCTGCTGGGCTCGGCGCGCGGGCACGCCAGCCCCCAGCGCGAGCGCGTGATGGCCCGAACCGTCGAGGCGGGCGAGCTGGTGGAGGTCGACGTGGATGCCGAGCTGGTCGACGAGGCCGTCGCCGACGTCGTGCACGCCGCGACCGCCATGGTGCAAGAGGCCCTGGCCGAGGCGCCGCCGGACCTCTCCCAGGACGTGAGCGCCCGGGGCATGACGCTGGTCGGGGGGCACGCTCGGCTACGGGACTTCGCCGAGGTGCTGGCCCGCGAGACGGGCGTCGACGTGCGCGTGGCCGCCGATCCCGAGCTTGTCATCGTACGGGGGCTGCAGATGTGCCTGGACGAGATGTCGCGCCTCCACGCGCTGTTCCGAGAGGCCGACCGCTAGGCGTCCGTGTCGCCGTCGTCCTCGGGAGGGGCGTCCTCTCCCAGCAGCGACGCCGCAGCGGCGCGGACCTGCCAGTCCCGGTCGCTGCGCGCGCGCTCCCAGGCGGCCTCGATCTCGGGTCCCTCGAAGGCCGCCAGGGCGACCACGGCCCGCCGGCGCACGCTGGGGCGATCGTCGAGCGCCGCGAGGACCGCGGCGGCGCCGCGGGGGTCGCCCAGGCTGCCCAGCGCCGCGACCGCCGCCTCGCGGCATCGAGGATCGGCGTGCTCGCGCGCCGTCGTGGCCAGCGCGTCCAGTGCGCCCGGACCGCCGCGCTCGCCGAGGGCGAACGCGGCGGCCTCGGCGGTCAGGGGGTCGCGGTCGCCCAGCGCGGTGACGATCTGGCCGAGCGGGTCGGCCGGGTCGTCACGGCGCGCCAGCTGGTCGAGCGCCTCGCGACGGACCTCGGCGTCGTCGTCGCCGAGGGCGCGGGCCAGGTCGTCACTCGCCAGCAGCGCGCGCTGACCGGCCGCGCGCAGGGCGAGCACCCGCAGCCGGGGATCGGGCGCGACGAGGGCCCCGCGCACCAGGGCCGCGGACCTCTTGTCGCGTCGGCTGCCCGCCTGCAGCAGCGCGGTGGCGGTCGCTAGCGTGGATCCATCGTGCACGACGACATTCCACCACGCCGCCGTCGACGCTGGGTCCGGGCGCTGGCGGCGCTGGGGGTCGCCCTGGCGGCCGTCCTGGCGCTGCAGGCCTGGAGCCTCCCCGAGTACGCGCTCACGCCGGGCGACGCCCGTCCGGTGGGCCCATTGGTGAGCATCCACGGACTGTCGGCGACGCCCCATCGCACGCACATCTTGCTGACCGACGTCTACCTGCAGTCGCTCACCGCGTGGCAGTGGCTGATCCTGCACTTCCAGGCCCACGTGCAGTTCGTGAGCGCGGCGGACCTGGTCGACCCCGGCGTTCCGGCCAGCGAGCTGGGCGCCCAGGGGTATCTCGAGATGTACGACTCGAAGCAGGCCGCGGCGGTGGCCGCACTGCGGGCGTTGGGCTGGCGCGTGCCGGCGGCCGGCGACGGGGCCGTCGTGACGGCGGTCACGTCGTCCTCGCCCGCGCAGCGCGCCCGGCTGGCCGTCGGAGACCGCATCGTCGCGGTCGGGGGGCGCGCCGTGCGCTCGGGCTGCGCTCTCGTGCGCGCGGTCCACGACGTGGCGCCGGGGACCCGCCTGCGCGTCGAGGTCGCGCCCGTGCGCATCAGCGGGACCGGGCAGCTGCGCTGGCGCGCCTCTCGCACGCTGCGACTCGTCACGGCGGCCGCGCCGGCGGGTCTCCTCGCGCCCACGTGCGCGGGCGTCACGGGTGCGGCCCGGTCCTGGCTCGGACTGGCCGTCGAGGACGGCGTGGCCTACCGGTTGCCCGGGACTATCGCCGTGGACACGCGGAGCATCGGCGGGCCCTCGGCCGGCCTGGCCATGTGCCTGGCGATCATCGACGCGCTGAGCCGCCAGCCGATCACGGGTCGCGCGGTGGTCGCGGCGACCGGAACGATCGCTCCGGGGGGCCAGGTCGGTGATGTGGGCGGGGTGGCGGAGAAGACCATCGCCGTCGAGCGTGCGGGAGCCTCGGTCTTCCTGGTTCCCCAGGTGGAGGTGGCGACGGCACGCGCGGCCGCGAGTCCCGGGCTGCGGGTGGTCGGCGTGACCACCCTCGCCCAGGCGCTCGCGGCACTGCACCAGCTCGGAGGCGCGAAACCCCAGCCACGACAGGCACCCACCGCCTCTTGAGAGACGGGCGCGCGCCCGGTGAGGTCGTAGTGTGGGGGGATGGACGAGCGCCGGATCCTGTCCACGACCCGCCAGTCCTCGGTGGAGGTGACCAGGGTGAACTTCGCGACGGTCCGTCGCGGGGGGCTCGATCCCCACGAGGTCCGCACCCATCTGGAGGCCGTTGGGCGCGAGATGTCCCACCTCGAGCACAAGATCCGCGAGTTGCAGGACCAGCTGGCCGACGCCATCCGTCGCGCCGCCAATCCGGTGCTCGACGAGGCCACCTTGACGTCGGCCCTCGGGACCCAGAGTGCGGCCATCCTGCGCTCGGCGCACGAGGAGGCGGGTCGCGTGACCGCCGAGGCCCAGGAGCGCGCCGCGCAGCTCTCCTCCGAGAGCCAGCAGCGGGGGGCCGCCTACCTGATCGAGGCCCAGGAGCGCGCCTCGGCGCTGGTCAGCGAGGCCGAGACGTCGGCGGGCGAGATCGACCGGGAGGCGCGCCTGGCCTCCGAGCGCCTGGTCGACACGGCCAAGACCAATGCGACGGTGATCATCGATCGCGCGCGCGCCCAGGGTCGGGCCATCGTCGACCAGGCCACCGAGGCGCGTAAGGCCGTCCTGAACGACCTGCTCGTGAAGCGCAAGGCCCTCAACCTCCAAATCGAGCAGCTGCGCGTGGCGCGCGATGCGCTCACCAGCCACGTGGCGAGCGTCCGCGAGGAGTCCGAGCGGCTGCTCGACGCGCTGCACGGCAGTGACGAGGCCGCGCGCGTCGCCGCGATCGACGCGCTGCGCCTGCGCGCGCCCAGCCCCGATCCCACCGAGGAGGAGCTCCTGGCGGGCACGCCGCTGCGCGAGGTCGTCGACGCGGCGGTCGCATCCCCCGCGCCCGAGCCCGCGTCCCTGGTGGCGGGCGAGCCAACCGCGCCGACGGCCGTGGCGTCGGTCGCGCCGGCCGGATCGTCGACCGAGCCTCCCGAGGACGCGGCGGGAAGCGACGTCGTCAACGAGATCTTCGCGCGGCTGCGCCAGGCCACGCGGGCCGAGCGCGGGACGCCACCGCCCGCGGCGCGCCGTGCCGCAGCACCCAAGCCCACCGGCTCGGTCGGCGAGGAGCTCTTCGTACGGCGTGACGACGCCCTGGCCGAATCGCTGGCGGTGCTCACGCGCAAGGTCAAGAGGGCTCTGCAGGACGACCAGAACATCGTGCTCGAGCGGTTGCGCGCGACCAGCGCGGCCCCCACGGGCGAGTTCGAGGATGAGCGCGCGCAGCGCACCCGCTACGCGGACGCCGCCTACGACGCCCTGGCCGACGCCGCGGCCGCGGGGGCCCAGTTCGCCTTCGACGAGCGAGGGGTCACGGGCGACGCGGTCGACCCCCGCGAGCTCGACGAGGTCGCCGCCGACTTCGCCGTGACCATCGTGCTGGCGCTGCGCAAGCGCATCCTCGCCGACGGGAGTGGCGACGCCGCCGAGCGGGTGAACGTCGCGTACCGCGAGTGGCGCGGCCCACGCGTCGAGCGCCTCTGCACCGACGCCGCCCGGCGGGCCTTCCATATCGGCGTCATCGCCGCGTCGCGCGGCCGGGCGGTGCGCTTCTTCGCGGCGCCGGGCGAGCCGCCGTGCGACGTGTGCGGGCTCGATGCGGCGGCGGGCGAGCGGCGCGCCGGTGAGCGGTTCCCCAGTGGGGCGGCCTTTCCGCCGCTCCACGCGGGGTGCGCCTGCACGGTGCTGCCCGTCGCGGTCCCGTAGGCTGCCAGCGTGCGCAGCCCGACGGACCTCCCGCCACGCCCCGCTCGCGTCGGGCGGTTCTCGCGGCGGTTCTGGGTGGCGCTCACCATCATCATCCTGCTCGTCGTGTTCCTGTCGCTGCGCAACCTCGCGGTGCTGTGGACCGACCAGATGTGGTTCTCCTCGGTGGGGCTGGGCAGCGTCTTCTCGACGCTCCTGCTGGTCAAGGTCGGGCTGGCCATCGCCTTTGGCGCCATCTTCTTCGCCCTGGCGTGGGGCAACCTGCTCCTGACCGACCGCTTCGGCGCGCGCGAGCTGACCTTCGAGCCCGAAGACGAGGTCGTGCGCCGATTCCAGAACCTGGTGCGGCCGCGGGCGGGTCGCGTCTACGCGCTGATCGCCGCGGTCATGGGCTTGATCGCGGGCCTCAACGCCACGGGTCAGTGGCAGAACTTCCTCCTGTTCGTCCACCGCCAGTCGTTCCACGCCAAGGATCCGCTGTTCCACCTCGACATCGGCTTCTACGTCTTCACGCTGCCCTTCCTATCGTTCATCGTGACCTGGCTGCTCGTCTCGCTCGTGGTGGTGCTGGTGGTCACGACGGTCTTCCACTACCTCAACGGTGGCATCCGCGCGGTGCGGGTGGCCCCCCGGGTGGCCCCGCGGGTCAAGGCGCACCTCTCGGTGATCGGTGCGGGCATCGCGGTCATGAAGGCGGCGGGCTACGTCATCGCCCGCTTCGCTCTGGTGACCTCGACGAACGGGTTCGTCGAGGGAGCGGGCTATACCGACGTCCACGCACGGCTGCCGGCCTTCACGATCCTGATCGTCCTGTCGCTGGCGTCGGCGGCCATCCTTCTGGTGAACGTGCGCGCGCGGGGCTGGTCGCTGCCGGCCGTGGCGGTGGGGCTGTGGATGTTCGTCGCCCTGGTGATCGGGGTGCTCTACCCGACGATCCTCCAGGCGCTCAAGGTGAGTCCCGCGCAGGCCACCCTGGAGGCTCCGTACATCCAGCGCAACATCGAGGCGACGCGCGCGGCCTACGGCCTCCAGCACGTCGCCTACGAGTCCTTCGCCGGCTCGACGACGATCAACAAGACACAGGTCGCGGCGGACCAGCCGACCCTGGCGAACATCCGTCTCTGGGATCCGGCCTCCAACATCGCGCTGGCCAACCTGCGCAAGCGCCAGTCGATCCGCTCCTACTACACCTTCGCCTCGCTCGGGGTGGACCGCTACTACGTCAACGGCAAGCTGACCCCGGTGCTGATCGGCGCGCGCGAGATCAACACGGCCAACCTCGTGTCGCCCAGCTGGGTGAACGTCCACCTCCAGTACACGCACGGCATCGGGGCCGTGGTGGTGGCCGCCAACACGGCCGACTACTCGACCGGCAACCCGAAGCTCGTGGTCTCGAGCGTGCCCCCGGTCTCGAGTGGCGGGATGCCCGTGCTGACCCACCCTGACGTCTACTTCGGGCTCAACATGCCTGGGTGGGTCGCCGCCAACACGCGCCAGCCTGAGCTCGACTACCAGGTCAACCAGGGCAAGAACGCCGGGCAGCCCGTCGAGACCCACTACGCGGCCTCGGGCGGCGTCCAGGTGGGCAACGTGCTGCGACGGCTGGCCTTCGCCCTGCGCCTCAACGACTTCAACTTCCTGATCTCCAACCAGATCACGAGCCACAGCCGCGTGATCTTCGTGCGCAACGTCCTGGCGATGGCCCAGAAGGCCGCGCCGTTCCTGACCTTCGACTCCCATCCCTACGCGGTCATCGCCGACGGCTCGGTGCAGTTCGTGCTCGACGGCTACACCACGACCAGCGAGTACCCCTACAGCCAGAACGCCAGCAACTTCGACGTCGCCGCTGGCGGGCTGCCCTCGAGCTTCAACTACGCGCGCAACTCGGTCAAGGTCGTCATCAACGCGTACACCGGGCAGATGAAGTTCTACGCGATGGACCCGTCGGACCCCATCCTCCAGGCCTACCGTGCGGCCTTCCCGGGGATGTTCCTGCCACTGTCCTCGATGCCTCCCGAGATCGCGGCCCACCTGCACTACCCGGCCAATCTCTTCTCGGTGCAGGCCGCGGTTCTCGGCCGCTACCACATCACGGGTGCCAGCGCCTTCTACACGGCCTCGGACGGCTGGCAGGTCTCGCCGACGACGGGCTCGGGCACCCCGGGCCAGTCCCTGGCCCAGACGCAGGTCACCGACGCCGCGGGCAACGTGATCGCCTCGTCGCTGTCGCCGATGAGCCCCTTGCTGCAGGTGGGCGCGCTGCCCGGGACCAACCAGCAGCAGCTCCTCGAGTCGCTGGCCTTCGTCCCGGCGGGGAACTCGGCGACGGTGCAGTCGCTCTCGGCGTTCCTGATCGCGACGGCCAACCCCAGCGACTACGGGAACCTCTACCTCTACGAGACCCCGCGAGGAACCGTCGTGACCGGCCCGGTGCAGGCCGACTCGGAGATCCAGCAGGACGCCCAGGTGAGCAAGACGATCACGCTGCTCGACCAGCACGGCTCGGTGGTGCTGCTCGGCAACAACCTGATGGTACCCCTCGATCAGAGCCTGCTGTTCATCCGGCCCCTCTATGTGTCGTCGACGTCGAACTCCATTCCCGAGCTGCGCTACGTGATCGCCGTCTTCAACCAGCAGGTGGCCATCGCACCGACCCTCGCCGGGGCGCTGAGCAAGGCGCTGGGCGCCGAGGTGAGCGGCGTCGGGCCGGCGCCGTCGTCGGGGACTACGCCGGCTGGATCGTCGGCCTCCGCGCTGCTGGCGCGGGCCAGCGCCGATTACGCCGCGGCGCAGGCCGCCCTCGCGGCCGGGGATCTGGGCCAGTATCAGAGCGACGTCGAGGCCATGCACCGTGCGCTTGTCGCGGCGCAGAACGCCCTCACCTCCGCATCGGGCACGGCGAAGACCACCACGAGTCGGTCGACCACCACGAGTCGGTCGACCACCACCACGACCGCACGGGGGTGAGGTCCGGCTGGCCGGGGCCTGGCCGTCGCTGCTAGACTGGGTGTCCCACCGCGGGGTGGAGCAGTTTGGTAGCTCGTCGGGCTCATAACCCGAAGGTCGCAGGTTCAAATCCTGCCCCCGCCACCAAAGAAAGTGCAGGTCAGGGCCGGTGCAAAAGCACCGGCCCTTCTGCTGCCCCGGACTGCGTCCCACCGGATTCTCACCAATCCCGTCACATCCCACCGCTACGATGCGGACGTGCGTGGATCGAAGCGCGAGCTGCGTCCAGGGGTCTGGGAGCTACGGGTATCCCTCGGCTACGACCCGGAGACCGGCAAGCGCCACCAGGTCTCGAAGACGTTCCACGGCGGCGCCCGGGCAGCCGACGCTGCCCTCCGGGACCTTGTGGACCATCAGGCTCCTGGCCGCACCGACGGCATGGGCGTCACGGTCGGCCAGCTCCTCGACCGCTGGCTTGAGGAGTGCGAACGCCTCGACCTCTCGCCGACGACGGTCCGCAACTACACCTCCCAGGTCAACGGGACCATCCGTCCCCGCCTCGGGAAGATCAAGCTCCACCAGCTCACGGCGAAGCACCTCGACGACCTCTACGGCACCCTGAAGGACGCCGGGAAGTCCCCCAAGACCATCCGGAACGTCCACGCCATCCTCTCCGCTGCCCTCCACCAGGCCGTCCGCTGGGGATGGCTCCGGGAGAACATCGCCGACCGGGCGAAGCCTCCCCGGGTGTCGAACCGACGGGTGACCGCTCCCGCCGTGGAGGTCGTCCAGCAGGTCATCGAAGAGGCAGAACGGCGGGATCCCCGTCTTGCTCCGCTCCTCATGCTCGCTGCGCTCACGGGGATGCGCCGGGGGGAGCTGTGCGCCCTCCGGTGGTCCGACGTGAACCTCGACCTTGGCGTGCTGGACGTTGCCCGCTCCGTCGTTGTGGCCCGGGGCGGGCTCGCCGAGAAGAGCACCAAGACCGACCGCTCCCGGAAGGTCGCGCTCGACCCCGTTGGCATCGCCCTCCTCACGGCACACCGGAAGCGGGTCGAGGACTGGATCACCGACGCCGGAGGAACGCTCGCCGCCGACGCCTTCGTCTTCTCGCCCTATGTCGAGGCGACGACGCCCTTCCGGCCGGACAACGTGACGTCGTTCTTCATCCGGGTGCGGGACGCCGTCGGAGCACCCGACGTGCGTCTCCACGACCTCCGCCACTTCACGGCAACGCAGCTCATCCACGCTGGCATGGACATCCGGACCGTCGCCGACTTCCTCGGCCATTCCGATCCCTCCCTCACCCTCCGGGTGTACTCGCATGCCATCGAGGAACGGAACCGGGCTGCTGCCACCATCATGGGCCAGGTGCTCGCCGCCAGGAAGGAATCCGCCGGACTGCCGTCTGGCGCATAAGACTGGGCTCGTGTCCGACGAGACCGACCTCGACCTTCCCGAGCTTGCTGGCGCCGAGACGGTCGGACGCATCACCGTCACCCAGTTGGACTGGTGGAACGCACACTCCGATGCCTTCAGCGAAGCGGTTGCGGTCATCGAGTGGGACGAGCTGCACGTCGAGCGCCGGACCGTCGGGCCGGTCATCGAGGAGCGCCCACCGCAGCGGCTCACCATGACTGTCGAGGAGGCTGCAGTCGTGCTCGGCATCTCCCGGGCGACTGCCTACGACGCCGTCTCCCGTGGCGAGATTCCCTGCATCCGCATCGGCAGGCGCATCCTCATCCCCAAGGTGGCCCTGGAGCGGTTGCTGGACGGTGCTGGAGGCGGAGCGCAACCCTAAATACTCCAGAGCTGTATTTAGGGTTGTATGATAACCCTATCTAAGGAGCAACCATGTCTCGGGTTATCCGCCGCCGCTGGATCAACGACTACACCGGCCAGTCACGCAAAGAAAACCGCGGGCGCGAGTACGAAGCCTACGTTCCAGACCCGCTCGTCGGACGGGCATTCACCATCGACGGTGAAGTCGCAGCCGACATCGCCGATGCCGAAGCTGCC
>JAKANY010000041.1 GCA_021823525.1 Actinomycetes bacterium | reverse complement strand
ACGTGAGGGTCATCGACGAGAGCGGCGAGATGATCCGCCACCTCACCCTCGACCCCTCGCGCGACTACCAGGCCCGCGGCGTTAGGGTCTGAGGGTTCGTCTGTCCCAAGAACTCTGAGACATCACACCCGTAGGGGCGGAGGGACTCGAACCCTCACTGAAGGCGGTTTAAGCGCCCTGCCTCTGCCGATTGGGCTACGCCCCCCCGCGCTCGACGGTAACACGGCTCCCGCCGCGAGCCGGCCGCTCGTGACGTCGTCGTTAGGCTGGGTCAATGAGGCTCTGGCGGCCGGGCCTGGCCCGCACTCTCGCGGCCGGCGCGGTGACCGCCGCGGTGCTCAGCGCCGCCAGCCCGGCGCGCGCGGGCTCGATCGCCCAGACCCGCGCCGAGATCGCGAGCCTCACCTCGAGCCTGGCTCGCCAGCAGCGCCTGGCCGAGACCACCGCCAACGCCTTCGACGCGGCCAAGGTCTCCTTCGCCAACATCACCGCCAACATCCATCGCCTGCGCGCCAAGGAGGTGGTCAAGCGACGGGCGATCGGCGCCACCTCGCGCCAGCTGGTCGCGGCCGTGGTGCGCGCCTACGTGCTGGGCTCGGCCGACGCGCAGATCCTGTCCCTGTTCAACCAGTCCGTCACGACCAGCGACGCGCGCACCGTCTACCAGGACCGCGCGATCGGCGACCTGAGCGCCATCAAGCATCGCTACCTCGACCAGAAGCGCTCCCTCGACTCCACGCTGGCCGAGGTCGCCGCCCAGCGCGTGCAGGCCCAGGACCAGGAGCGCACCATGGCCAGCCTCCTGGCCCAGAACGCCCGCAACGAGCAGGCGACGCGCACGACGCTGGCGGTCGTGACCCAGACGCTCAAGCACCAGATCATCACCTACGAGGTGCAGGCCGGCGCCGCGTCGGCGCGCGTGGGCGACGTGGCCGGCGAGCAGGAGGCCGTGGCCGCGGCCTCGGCCGTTGGGGGCCAGGCGGCGGCCAACCTGGTGCTGGCGGCCATCGCGGCGGCGACGCCGCCCAAGGTCACCGGGACCGTCAGCGGGTCCCCCGCAGGGTCGGCCGCCGGCCACGCGGCCGTGGCCGCGGCCGTCTCGCAGATCGGCGTCCCCTACGTGTGGGGGGGCGAGACGCCCGGGCAGGGCTTCGACTGCTCGGGGCTGGTCCAGTGGGCCTGGGCGCGCGCGGGCTACACCATCCCGCGCACCACCGAGACGCAGTGGCCCGCTCTGCGCCACGTGTCCCTCCACGCCCTCCAGCCCGGGGACCTGCTCTTCTACTACAACCTCGACGGCGACAGCCTGGTGGACCACGTGGTCATGTACGTGGGCTCGGGCCCCTACGGCACCAACACCATCATCGCCGCGGCGTACCCGGGGACGCGCATCAACTACGCCCCCCTCTTCACGTTCGGGCTCATCGGTGCCGCCCGTCCCTGAGCCCGCGGTCTCGCTGATCGTCCCCGCCTACGACGAGGCCTCGCGCCTGGCCGACGGCTACGCGCGCCTGGCCCCGACGCTCGAGCGCCTCGGATCCGCCCTGGAGGTGGTGATCGTCGACGACGGGTCGCACGACGACACCGCCGACGAGGCGCGGCGCGTCTACGGCGCGCTGGGACCGCGGGTCGTGCGCCACCCGCGCAATCGCGGCAAGGGCGCCGCCGTGGCCACCGGCATCCGCCACGCCACCGGGGCCCGCCTGCTGGTCGTCGACGCCGACATGGCCATCGACCCTGAGCACTACCCGTCGCTGCTCGCGGGCCTCGACGAGGCCGACGTGGTCCCCGGCTCGCGGGCCGATGACGGCCACATCCGCTACACCAGCCGGGCCCGAACCTGGGCGGGTCGCGGCTTCAACCTCCTGGTGCGCCACTACACCGGCGTGCGCCTGGCCGACACCCAGTGCGGCGCCAAGGCGCTGCGCGGGGGGGCGGGCCATCTGCTCGCGCTGCTGGCCACGATCGACGGCTTCGCCTACGACGCCGAGTACCTGCACCTGGCCCAGCGCCTCGGGATGCGCGTCGAGCCCCGCCGCGTCAGCTGGCGCGACGTCGGCGGCTCGACGGTGCGCCTGTCGCGGGCCCCCCTGGACATGCTCGGCGACCTGCGCCGCATCCAGCGCACCGCCTACGCCCTGCCCGCGGTGACCATCCCGGCCGGCCGGCCCGCGGGCGACCTCGCGCCGGTCGCCGTCGCCGCGGGGGCCCCCGGCGCGGTCGTCGCGCGCGGGGTGAACCACGACCTGCTCGTCGTGGCGCGCGACCAGGTGGACGCCCTCCCCGCGCTGGCCCGGGACCTCGCGGGCGAGTCCGGCGTCGCGACGCTCGACCAGCTCGCCCAGCGCGACTACGTGCCGCTCTGACGCGCGCCGCGCGGCAGCAGCCAGTCGGCGACCAGCTGGGGCGCCCGATCGGCCCACTCCTCGGCGGTGATGGCGTAGCGGGCGTGGTCCTCCCAGGCCCCGTCGATCTCCAGGTACCGCTCGGCCACGCCCTCGCAGCGCAGCCCGATCTTCTCAACCACCCGGCGCGACGCGTGGTTGCGCGGGATGATGTTGATCTCGACACGGTGGAGGCGCAGGGTCTCGAGCGCGAACTGGATGGTCACGACCACCGCCTCGGGCATCAGCCCGCGCCCGGCCACCGCCTCGTCGATCCAGTAGCCGATGTAGCCCATCTGCATGGGGCCGCGCTGGATGCCCGAGAGCGTGAGCTCCCCCACGAAGCGCCCCTCGAGGAAGATGCCCAGGCCGTAGCCGGTGCCCAGCTGGCGCTCGCGCTCGCGCAGGGCGCACCGGCTGGCGAAGGTGCGCCGGTCCTCGGCCGGGTAACTGGCGTGCGCCGAGCGCGGTTCCCACTTGACCAGCCAGTCGCGGCACCGGGTCCGCACCTCGTGCCACCCGTCCCAGTCCGCTTCGGTCATGGGGCGCAGCATGACGCGGGGCCCGTGCAGGGTGATGGTCGGACTGGATCCACGGCTGCTCACGCGCCACCTCCGCCCTCTATCGTGGCAGGTCTGGGCGATGTCCCGCTCAGGTCACGAGCCACGCGGCGACGCCGTCGAGGATGTCGTCCTCGGAGGTGATCAGGTCGCGCGCGCCGAAGCGCGCCAGCACCGCGCGCAGGACGAGCAGTCCGGCGACCAGCACGTCCTCGCGGCCCGCGACCATGCCCGCGTGGGACAGGCGCTGGGCGGGCTCTTCGGCACCCAGGCGCTCGATCCACTCGTCCACGACGTCGGCTCCCAGGCGCTGGTGGTGGACGGCCTCGCGCACGTACGCGCTCTGGCCCGCGTGCAGCTGGGCGAGCGTCGCCACCGTGCCGGCCAGCCCCACCACCTGCACCCGCCCCACCGCCGCGTCCCAGACCGGGTCGCTCAGGGCGTCGCGCAGCGTCTCGTCGATCAGCGACTCGGCCGACGCGCGCGCCGCGGCGCTGAGGACGCCCGTCCCGATCGCCCGCTCGGTGACCCGCACGCAGCCCAGCTGGAGCGACGCAGCGTGCAGAGCGCCGTCCCAGGTGAGGGCCAGCTCCGTGCTGCCCCCGCCCACGTCCACCACCAGCGGCGGGTCGCCGCCCGCGGGCAGGCCGGCCGTCGCGCCCCGGTAGGAGAAGCCGGCCTCCTCGACGCCGGTCAGGACGCGCACGGGCAGCCCCGTGCGCTCGGTGGCCATCGCGATGAAGTCGTCGCGATTGGCCGCGTCGCGCACCGCCGAGGTCGCCACCACGAGTCCCTGGGTGACGCGCGCCTCGTCCCTCCAGGTGCGGTAGTCGGTCAGGACCCGCGCGGTGCGCTCCAGCGCCTCGGGGGCCAGGCGCCCCGCGGCGTCCACGCCCGCGGCCAGGCGGGTGATGCGCATCTCGCGCCGCTGGGCGTGGCCCTCCCCGTCGACCAGGAGGAGCCGGGTGGAGTTCGAGCCGCAGTCGACCACGGCGGCGGGCTCGCCCGCGACGGCCGGCCGACGCAGCGCCGTCGCCCCGACCTCGCGCGCCACGAGGACGCCCACCGGGTCGTCGTCACCGGCCAGGTAGTTGGCCAGGTGCGCGTGCAGGCACTTGACGCCCACGCGCGTGCCCCCCACGCCGCCCTGGGGCTGGGGGCGATCCGACCGGCGCGCGCGCGCGGCGCGGCGCGCCGCGTAGCGCGCGTGCGTCGCCGCCAGGGCGTCGACGTCGACGAGGGTCTCGAACCGGTGCACGCCGCCCGCACCCTCGAGCCGGCTGACGGCCTCGACCAGCTCGCGGTCGACGAGCCAGTAGAGGGTGGGCATGGGCGTCCCGTCGCGCAGGTGGGGCTCGTCCTCGATCACCACGGGCCCGCCCGACGCCCGGCGCACCACGACGCGGAATCGGCCCGCGGCCGGACGCCCGAGGAGCGCCTCGACGGCCCGCCGGTCCGCGACCGGCGGCTCGTCGTGCGTGCTCACCGCCAGAACTCGAGGGTGCGCGCGAGCCGGTCGACGAAGCCGCGCCACCCACCCGGCGACTGCGAGGCTCCGCGCGCGCGCGGAGTGTCCGCGGCGCTCACGCCGGCCAGCGCCGGGGCGACCAGGGGCTGGTTCCCCGGGTCACCGCTGCCGGCCGACACCACGCCCGACGCCCCCGGCAGGACCTGCACCAGGCTCTGTCCCGGCTCGACCAGCTGGTACTGCTCGCGGGCGCGCAACAGGACCTGGGTCGTCGAGGAGTTGACCCGGCGCTGCGTGGCCAGCGCCGCGCGCTGGCGCTCGACGGCCGCGATCTGGCTCGACACGGCGGCCAGGGCCGCGCGCTGGCGCAGGAGCGTGCCCAGGGGGAACCACGAGACGAGCAGCGCGACGGCCGTCGCGACCGAGAGGGGGTACAGCCACCTGGAGTGCCTGTCCCTGGCTCGCGCTGGTGTCAACTCGCCCCCGACAACGACGTCCGACCGGGGAAGCGCGCCTGGGCGCCCAGGCCCTCCTCGATCCTCAGAAGTTGATTGTACTTCGCGACCCGGTCCGAGCGTGCCGGGGCCCCGGTCTTGATCTGGCCGGCGTTGGTGGCGACTGCCAGGTCCGCGATGGTGACGTCCTCGGTCTCGCCCGAGCGGTGCGAGACGACCGAGGCGTAGCCGGCCCGCGCGGCCATCGCCATCGTGTCGAGCGTCTCGGTGAGCGTGCCGATCTGGTTGAGCTTGATCAGGATGGCGTTGCCCACGCCACGCGCGATCCCCTCGGCGAGCCGGCGCGGGTTGGTCACGAAGACGTCGTCGCCCACGAGCTGCAGGCGCGAGCCCAGGCGCGCGGTCAGGGCGGCCCACCCGTCCCAGTCCTCCTCGGCCATGCCGTCCTCGAGCGACACGATCGGGTAGCGGTCCACCAGGTCCGCCCAGTAGTCGACGAGCTCGGCGCTCGAGAGCACCCGGCCCTCCCCCGTCAGGTGGTACGCGCCGTCGCGCCACAGCTCGCT
>JAKANY010000006.1 GCA_021823525.1 Actinomycetes bacterium | reverse complement strand
ATCTGGGATCAACCCTGTCGGGGCGGCTGACTTCACCCTCTTCGCGCCAGCGCTTCGACTCGGCCATTACCGGACGTGCACTGGTGAACCTACGTCTTCGGAGGCCGTTGTTCAACAGACTCCTAGGCGCTCGGCGAGGTCCTCCTCGCTCACGGTCCCGCTCGCCGACGCGCTGAGCGTGACGAAGGCCTCGGGGACCTGGCCCTTGACCGGGTCCGCGACGCCGATCACGGCCGCCTCGGCGACGCCCGGCGTCGTCAGCAGGGCACTCTCCATCTCCATGGTCGACAGGCGGTGGGCCGCCACATTGATCACGTCGTCGACGCGCCCCACGACCCACACGTGGCCGTCGCCGTCCTCGATGGCCGCGTCGGCGCTGTCGTAGCGGTGGGATCCGAAGCGCGTGAAGTACTGCGTGCGGTAGCGCTCGGGGTCGTGCCAGATCCCCCGGAAGAGCGTCGGGAACGGCGCGGTGATCGTCAGGTAGCCCGCCTCGCCCGGCCGCACCGGAGCGCCCTCGGCGTCCAGGATCGCGTAGGCGTGGCCCGGCAGGGCCACGCCGCACGAGCCGGGCTTGGCCTCGGTCACCCCCACCAGCGACGAGGTCCAGGCGCTGCCCGTCTCGCTCTGGCCGTAGGTGTTGTTGATCTCGACGCGACCGTCACCGACGTGGTCGCGCACCCAGGTCCAGGTCGTCGCGTCGAGGGGCTCGCCGACCAGGGCCACCAGCTTCAGGTCGGACAGGTCGAAGCGACGCGCCAGCTCCTCGCCGTGGCGCGCGAGCATGCGCAGCACCGTGGGGGCGGTGAAGATCTTGGTCACGTGGTACTCGGCCAGGATCGCGTAGAGGCGATCGGGGGCTGGGAAGTCGAGCGCGCCCTCGGTCGCGATCATGGTCGCGCCGTGGGCGGTCGCGCCGATGAGCTCGAAGATGGGGAACGTCAGCCACCCGCAGTCGGCCGTGCACCAGTAGACGTCGTCCGGCCCGAGGTCGAGGGCGTAGCGCACGTTGTGGTACGCGCCGGTGAGGAAGCCCAGCCCCGAGTGCACCAGGCCCTTGGGCTTGGCGCTGGTGCCGCTGGTGTAGATGATGAAGCCCGGGTCGTTGGCCTCCAAGGCGACGGGCGCGGCTCCGTGGGCGGTTGCGGCCACGATCTCGTCGTAGTAGCGGTCGCGCGGCGCGACCATCGGGACCGCGGGATTGCCCGAGCGCCGCACGACGATCACGTGCTCGACGCTCGACAGGTCCCCCAGCACCTGGTCGAGGGTCGCCTTGAGCGCGATGGCCCGGCCGCGACGGAAGGTCTCGTCGGCGGTCACGACGACCTTGGCACCGGTGTCGATCACGCGGTCGGCCAGGGCCGCGGGCGAGAAGCCCGAGAACACGATGTTGTAGAGGGCCCCGATGCGCAGGCACCCGTGCACGACGGCGAAGGTCTCGAGCAGGTTGGGCAGGTAGACGGCGACGACATCGCCCTTCCCCACGCCGAGGTCCACCAGGGCCTGGGCGAAGCGGGCCGTCTGCTCGGCGAACTCCGCGTAGGTCCACGCACGGCGCTCGCCGTCCTCGCCGATCCAGTGGATGGCGACCTTGTCGGGGGTGGTGCGCGCGTGGCGGTCGACGCAGTTGACACTGACGTTTCCCCGCGCACCGGGGAAGAAGGAGAACCCCTCGGCGAGGTCGCCCTCGAGGGCGGGCGACGGCGGCCAGCCTCCCATCCACTCGAAGTCGGCGGCGACCTGAGCCCAGTAGGCGCCGAGATCCGCGAGCGAGCTGGCGTAGAGATCGCGGTACTGCGCGGTCGTGGCCACGGGCAGTCGGCCCGACGGCGGGTGCGGCGGCGCGACCAGGTGACTGTCGCGCACCATCGGGGGCAGGTCGCCCAAGTCGGACTCGCGCTCGGGAACCTCGGCGCTCGCGTGCGGCTCGGTGTCCATCGCTCCCCCTCCGTCGCGGTGTGCTGGCGCCACCCTACAGCGCCGGTCCCCGGGGCTCGGGTTCGCGTCAGCTCAGGCGCAAGGACCCGGCGCTGGTCAGCGCGCCCGTGCGCACAACGATGGGCTCACTCACATGGCGCGCGACCCCGGCGGTGGCGAAGCACGTCGCGATGACCCACCGTCCGGGGACCAACGCCGTGAAGGTGAAGCGACCGGTCGCCGACGGCGTCGCGGGATAGGACATTCCGGGGCCCTTGGCCTGGAGGCACGTGTGCGCCAGTGGGCGCCCGGTGCTGAAGTCGACGGCGACTCCCGTGATCGCCCCATCGGCGGTCACGCGCAACGGCGGGACGGCGGTCGTCGCGCCCGCCACGACGCGAACGGGCGCGGACTGGGCTGAGGTGTAGCCCCAGCGGTCACCCGGTCCTGTCTCATCGCCGATTCCCGCGACGTAGACGCCCGGAGCCAGGTTGGTGACCGTATAGCGGCCGTTGGCCAGTGACCGGGGCGGGGTGAACATCTCGCCGGGCTGGGCCGCGCCACCCCGCGGCGACGCGAGGACTTCGAGCCCTCGCGCCGGCCCACCCGCCGAGCTCACGAGGGTCCCGCTCAGCGAGCCGCCCAGCTCCAGAGTCAGTCGGACCGGGGCACTGCTGGTCGTCGGACTCGCGGAGACCCGCATCGACGCCTGCGCGTAGGGCGACGTGGGGGGCAGGCAGGTGGCCAGCACGTAGGACCCCGGGACGAGGCCGCCGAACTGGAACTCCCCCGTCGACGATGACTGGCGCGCCGCCCCGAGGGGCGAGCGCGTGCTGGAGGTGAGCAGGCGGATGCACGCACCCGCCACAGGTGCCCCGCTGGCGCCCACAACGACGGTGCCCGTGACCGCCGCACCACCCGAGGCGGTGGCCACGCTCGCGGTCGCCGCGATGATCGCCATAGCGGCGACGAGAGACATCAACGTCCGGCGCACGTGCCCTCCGATCGGTCCGGGCACATTCTGGTCCCTCCAGAGCCCTGCGGAGCGACATCCCCTCGCCGCGCCGAGACGCATCCCTCGGAGCTGACAAGGACGCGACACGGATGGTCCACGCGCACGAGGATGTCGCGGGGTCGTCGACGACGGTACAGATCGAGGGACTGATCTCTGCTCGGCGCGTGGGGGTGCGAGCCCTCGGTGGCCGGGCGAGAGCTCCGCCGTGGCGTGGCGACGTGAGCCCACCCTCGCGGGGAGCGTTCGACATCGCGCGTTCGCACGCCGAGAGCCTCTTGCCAGCTGCGACGTCGAACACGGCGGCCGAGGTCCCGTTCTCCCATTCTGCAGGCGCGCACACCACGTCCTGCCTCGCCAGACTCGCGTCGTTGCCAGAACCGCACGCGACCAGCCGGACGCACCTCCCGTTCCCTACAATGATCCCGTTCGACCAGGGGGGCCATGGGTCGTCACGCGTCGCCATCTCCTCGAGCACGTTCCGCACGGGCCACCGGGGCGCTCCGGCCCGCACCACGGGAGCTCCTGGCTCGCGACGCCGTCGTCGCCATGGCACTCGACGCTATCGAGGCGGACGGCGCTGTCGCCCTCGTGGGCCTCCACGGCGTGGGCACGAGCGCGACGGCGCGAGCCGTCGCTCGCCAGCTCGAGGGCGACAGCACGTTCGCGACCCTCCACCTGGACCGCCTGCCGAGCGGACTGCCGGTCGGGGAGCTCCTCGACGAGCTCGTGATCCACGCCCTCCTCGAGGGCGGCGGCGCCACGTCAGTGCGGCGCGTGATCGTCCTCGACCAGGCCGATGCGGTGGCCACCTCGGAACTTGCCTCGGGGCTCGCGCGAGTACGCGCGCGGATGCCGTGGACGCGCCTGGTGATTGCCTCCAGCGAGCCGATGACCAGCGGCACGGTGCGCACGGTCGAGGTTCCGCCTCTGCCCCACCGAGCGCACGGCGCGGCCGAGCCTTCGGTCACCGCGTCGCTCTTCGCCGATCGCCTCACGAGAGCGGGAGGCGGTGACATCGCGACGTCGCCCTCGATGCTCGCCCATCTCGCGGAGTTGAGCGGCGGGCTCCCCTTGGCCGTGGACCTCATCGCGCGAGCGACGCTGTCCGCGTCGCTGGGCGAGGTCGTCTCGTCGCTCGCCGAGCACCTAGCGGGCACGACGCCCCACGAGCGAACTGCGGCGCTGATCCGGTGGGCCCTTGCCCGACTGGGCGCAACCGCCCGCACTACACTCGTCAGCCTCGCCAGCTTCCCCGGGGGGTTCGCACCACTTCTCGACGCCCCGGATGGCAACCACGCCCCCGAGTCTCTCGACGAAGCGGCGACGCTGGCGGGTCTCGTTGCCACGGGCCTCATCCGCGTGTCACGCGACGACACCGTGGCCACGTACCACGTCCTGCCCGCCGTACGCCGATGCGTCACACCGGAATCCGCCGCCCACACCGCAGCCTCGCCGGTCCTGAGATGGTGCCGGGACCTGCTCGGGCCCGACGACGCGCTGATCAGCGGACCGCTGGTACACCAGCGGCTGCACCGGTCCCTGACGCATCTGGACAACCTGCGCGCCGCGCTCGCGACGACCCTCTCGAGCCCGGACCCCTCCGATGCCGCGAGCCTCGGGCGATGCGCATGGCGGGTGTGGGAGATCACGGGTCGCTTCGCCGAGGGTCGCTGGTGGCTCGAGCGCCTGCTGGACCGCGACGACCTCGCCGACCTCGATCGGGCCCGGCTCTGTGACGGAGCGGCCCTCCTCGCGTGGCGTCAAGGAGACGAGATCCGCGCGCGCCAGACTCTGGCGTCGGCCCCCTCGGTTCAGGACCCCGTGCTGCTCGCCCGGATGGCGAACCATCGCGGGCTCGTCGCCCTCTTCGCCGATGACGTCGTCGGCGCACACGACGAGTTCACCGCCAGCTTGGACGTCCTCGAGTCGGAACAACGCTGGAGCGAGGCGGCGCTGGTGCACGCCAACCTGGCCCTGGTCGCGCTGCAGCGCTCGCGCGTCACCGACGCCCTGGGCCATCTCGACCGCGCCCTGTCGATCGAGGTCGCGGTCGATGACCGGCACGGCCAGGCGGTGAGCCTCCTCCACCGGGCTATCGCGTGGTTCTACGAGGGTGATCTCGCCTCGAGTGCGCGCGAGTCCGCACAGGCGGGTCACCTGTTCGCGCGCGACCTGCGCGACGGGCGCAACCTCGCGCTGGCGACTCTCGTCCACGCCGCTGCGCGGGCCCGCCAGGAACCCGACATCGCGCGTCGCCTGCATCGCCACGCCCGAGACCTTCTCGCGTCGCTCGGTCTCGTGGTTCCCGCCTCGTGGGCCGGCCAGCTGGCCGCGGCCTTCGAGGGAGCGGGGCTCGGCCTCAGTCCGCGACCACCCGGTGCGCCCCTCAGTCTGGACGGCCTGGCCCGACTGCTCGAGCAGGACACACCGAGAGGCCACGCCGAGCCGGACGTCGTCGTCAACGTCCTGGGCCGTCTCGAGGTCGTCGTCGACGGACGACCCGCGGCACTCCAGCCCCAGTGGCAACTGGTGCTGGCCCTTCTGGCGAGTCGACGACGGGCGTGGCACGTCGGCGAGCTGATCGATGCTCTCTGGCCCGAGGCCGACGAGGCACGTGGCCGCCGACGGCTGCGCAACGTCCTCAGCCACCTGCACGCCGTCACCGGCCCTCTCGTGGTGCGTCGAGGCGACATGGTGCGCCTGATCCCCGAAGCGGTTGTCGACGTTGACGGATTCCACCTGGCCCTGCGGCGCGCCCGCGAGGCCGCTGGCGGGTCGCTCGATCCCGAGACAGCGCTCGCGTGGTACCACCGCGCGCTGGACCGGTATCCCGCGCCACTGGCCCCGACCCTGCGCTACGTCGAGGTACTCGACGATATGCGCGACGACCTGCAGGCACAGTGGCTCGCCGCGCTCGGCGAGGCCGCACGCGTCGCCGAGACGTGCGGGCACCTCGGGGACGCGGAGCACTACTGGCGACAGGCGCACCGCGCCGACCCCCTCAATCCCCTGGCGGCGACGGCCCTCGCCGAGTTGCTCACGCGTCGCGGTGACCCCGCCGGCGCCTACCAGGCCCTGGATCACACCGCGTCGCGACGCCGCCAGGCCGGCCTCGACGCGTCGGGCCCGACGCCGCGCGGTGCCGGCGCGCCGAGCCCTCCCCCCATCGCCACGGATGCGCCGCGGATGCGCTGACGTGCCACCGTGAGGCGCCCGCGCGAGCGGGCCGAACAGTTGAGCAGGGGGAAAGACCATGAACTCTCCACGTCGCAATCGCCGTGCCCGACGGGCCCCGTGGGCCCTGGCCGGCGTGCTGGCTCTGCTAAGCGTCGTCGCCGTGGCACCCGCGGGCGCCACGGGCGCGGGGGGACTCGCGCTTCGCGTCGTCGCCTCCGGCCTGGCCAATCCCAAGCACCTCACGATCGCCCCCAACGGGCAGGTCGATATCGTCGAGTCGGGCCTCGGGGGAGCCACGGGCACCGCGAACTGCGCGACCGGCCCCTCGACGGGAGGGACGGGGACCACCTCCTACTGCGAGGGCCCGACGGGGGCGATCGCATCGTGGTCTCCCGCGACGGGGCTGGTCACGCGCGTGCGCGCTCTGCCCTCGGTGATCGAGACCGACATCGGCGAGGCCGCCGGTCCGGCCGCGGTCGCCTTCGCGCGAGGCTCGACGGCCATCGTGTTCCAAGACGAGCTCGTGGGACCCACAGGCGCCAACACGTTGACGGGACCCGCCGCGACGACCTTCGGGACGCTGGAGATCTTCACCGGGGGGCACCGCCACGTCGTGAATCTCGCGGCCTTCGCCGCGAGTCACCCTCAGGCGGCCGCCACGCTCGGTGGACCGCCCCACGCCGAGACCACCTACGACAGCGACCCCTACGACGTCGTTCCCTACTTGAACGGCTTCGCCGTCGTGGATGCGGCCGCCAACGATCTCCTCTTCGTCAGCGCCAGCGGCGCCGTCAGCGTCCTGGCCCGCTTCCCCACCGTGGCTCAGCCCGTCCCGGCGGGTGCCCTGGGCAATCCCACGGCCATCACCATCGACGGCCAGGCGGTGCCCACCGCGGTCGTCGTGGGACCCGACGGCGCCCTCTACGTCAGCACGCTCTCGGGCGTGCCCTCCGAGCCCGGGACGGCGCGCGTCTATCGCGTGACGCTCGGCTCGGCGCCGACCGTCTACGCCACCGGCCTGACCGCCGTGACCGCCCTGGCCTTCGACGGTTCCACCCTTCTGGCCACCGAGTACTCCACGGGAGGGCTGCTGGCGCCCCCCACGGTGCCCGGTGCCCTGGTGGCGATCGCGCCGAACGGTCACGAGACGACGCTCCCGCTCGCGGGCCTGGTCGACCCGACGGGCATCGCCGTCGCGCCCAACGGCGTGATCCTCATCGCCAACCACGGGTCGGCCCCGAGCGCCCAGGGACAGCTCGTCGAGGTGACGGGCTCGGCCTCGGGACTCTCACCGGCCTTCGGGGGATTCAGCTGGCAGTGGGGCGTGTCGTGATTGCCCGGTCGCGTTGCCGCGTGGCCCAGGACGTCGGACGCCCTCCCCGGGGTGGGGCACCCCCATCCCGGGGAGGCGCCTCGGAGCATCGCGACGACATCGCCCCGTGAGGGAACGCCGATGGCGTTCGTGGCGCGGTGGGCGTACGCGGCTCTCCCCCGATGGCCCTCCCGCACGGTCGCGAGGTCCCAGCACGAACCCCGCGCCACCCGCGTGCGTCGACTCAGTCGAGGACGGGCCCGCGCAGCAGCAGGTTGGTGATCGTCGTCGACATGACGACCACGCCCTGGTCGGTGCGCAGCTCGAGCCCGGTGCGCAGGACGCCTCGGTCGGGCTTGGAGGACGAGGGGCGCACCTCGAGGACCGTCGTGCGCAGGCGCAGGCGGTCCCCGGGGCGCACGGGAGCCGGCCAGGTCAGCGCGTCGAATCCCGGCGAGCCCAGGCTCGCCACCCACGACAGGTAGTGGTCGGCGAACAGGCGCATGGCCAGTGCGTTGGTGTGGAACCCGCTCGCGATCAGCCCACCGAAGGGGCCGGCCGCGGCCGTCTCCTCGTCCACGTGGAAGTCCTGGGGATCGAAGGCGGTGGCGAACGCGACGATCTCGGACGCGGTGACGAGCCGGTCGCCGTACTCGAAGACGCCGCCAACCGGGTAGTCCTCGAGATACCGGTCCTCCGGGCCGGCGGCGAGGTCGGGGCCGAGGGATCGCGTGGCGATCTGACGAGGTGGGCGCATCGCGTCAGCCTGCCACGCCCGGCCGGCCCGCGCGAGGCACCCTTGACCGCGCGGGCGGCGCGTGCCACAGTGAGCAGACATCGCTGACGTGATCGAGGGGGCCCGATGACGCCAAAGGTTCTCGTGCTGGGCAGCAGCTTCGCCGGCCTGACCGCCGCACTCGCGCTGAAGCGCGACCTGGAGGGCGCCGCCGACGTGACGGTGATCTCCCCGGGCGACCAGTTCGTCTTCAATCCCTCCCTGATCTGGCTGCCCTTCGGCAAGCGCACCGCGCGCGACATCACCTTCCCCGTCGCGCCCACCCTCGAGCGCCACGACATCGCCTTCGTCCACGCCGCGGCCACGCGCATCGACACGGCGAGTCAGACCGTCGAGGCGGACGGGTCGTACGACTACGACTACCTGGTCATCGCGACGGGCTACCGCAACGACTTCACCGTCGTGCCGGGCCTGGGCCCCGGCGGTCCCGCGCACACCATCACGTCCCTGCGTGACGCCATCGACACCGCCGGCGCGTGGACCCAGCTGGTCAACGACCCGGGACCCCTGGTGGTGGTCGCCACCCAGGGCGCCTCGTGCTTCGGTGCCGCCTACGAGTTCCTCTTCAACGCCAGCTACCAGGTCCGCAAGGCGCGGCTGCGCCGCCACGTCCCGATCACCTTCGTGACCGCCGAGCCGTTCCTCGGGCACTTCGGCATCGGGGGGCTGCCCCACGGCGAGGCGATGCTCGGCCTGTTCTTGAAGAAGGAGGGCATCCGCGCCATCGTGAACACGTCGATCAGCGCGGTCAAGGACGACGGCGTGGTGCTCGCCGACGGCACCGTCGTGCCCTCGCACCTCACGATGGCCATCCCCCCCTTCGTTGGGCAGGAGGTGGTGCGCGAGAGCGGTCTGAGCGACGCGCGCGGCTACGTGCCCGTGCGCCCGACCTACCAGAGCCAGGACCTCGACAACGTCTACGCCGTAGGGATCGCCGCGGCCGTCAGCGCACCCTGGCACACGCCGAACCCGCTCGGCGTCCCCAAGACGGGCTTCCCCTCCGAGACGATGGCCCACGTCGCGGCGACCAACATCGCCTCCCAGATCCGCGGGCGCGCCCCGAGCGAGGAGAAGCCCTTCGCGGACATCCCGGCGGTGTGCGTGATGGACGCGGGCAACAACGGGGTGATCATCCTGGCCGACAAGATGCTCCCCCCGCGCCAGCACGGCGTGCTGATCCCCGGCCCGCAGGCCCACCTCATGAAGCTGGGCTTTGAGAAGTACTTCCTGTGGAAGATGGAGAACGGTCACGTGGGCCTGCCCTGAGCGGGCCCGCGGGAGCGCTCGTCAGATGAACAGGTTGAGGCTGGCCTTCTCGGCCTCGGCGAGGTAGGTCGCCACCCCGACGTAGTCGAGACCGTCGATCAGCTCGTCAGCGGTGAGTCCCATCACGTCCATCGACATGGTGCACGCGAGCATCTTGATCTCCTGCTCGCGGGCCGTGGCGATGAGCTCCTCGAGGGTCATGATGTTGCGCTGGTGCATGACGCTCTTCATGAGCCGCGGGCCCACGCCGGCGAAGTTCATCTGGGAGAGCTTCAGCTTGGAGGGCCCCCGGGGCATCATGCGCGCGAACATCTTCTGGATGCCGGACTTGCCCGTGGTCTCCACGTGCTCGGGCCGGCGCAGGGCGTTGAGCCCCCAGAACGTGAAGAACATCGTGACGTCGTCGCCCATGGCGGCCGCACCGTTGGCCATCACGAAGGCGGCCAGCACCTTGTCCATGTCCCCGCTGAAGACGATGAAGGTCTTTTTGGAGGTGTCGGTCATCGGGTCCTCTCCTTAACTCGCCGAGCGCGCCCGCGCGAGGGCGTGGAAAAACAGCGCCACCGGTCGGTAGACGACGTGGGCGAACTTCATGAAGGGCAGCAGCACGAGCAGGTCCAGGGCCAGCGCCACGTGCGCGACGAAGAGGCCGTAGCCGAAGCTCGCGCCGCCGGGCACGTAGAGCGACAGCTCGGTGAGCAGTCCCGTCAGCCCGACCAGCCACAGCAGGGCGAGGAAGAGCCAGTCGGCCACCTCCGAGGTCTGCACCGAGCGCTCGACGCGCCGCAGCCGGTTGAGGGCGAGCACGCTCACGCCGTAGAGGAAGGCCAGGCCCGCGATCGTTCCCAGCAGGCGCACCGGGTACCACACGGGCTCGGGGGTCCCCGTCGCGCGCAGCCCCACCAGGGAGAGCCCGTAGTCGGCCATCGTGGCCACGAGCAGGCCGGTGAAGCCCCACATGGTCAGGCCGTGGACCACCCAGCGCCGCCGCCACCACGGCGCGCGCTCGGCCTCGTCCTCGGCGCAGTCGTCGCGGTAGCGCTTGAAGGCCAGCGACTCGGTCACCATCGCCGACCACGCCGCCGACCAGGCCAGCGACCGGCCCGCGGACCCGGTGAGCGTCCGCCAGGTCACGCCCTCGTGGCGCGCGATGCCCCGCACCATCGCGACGACGCCGAAGACGGCGACCACCGCGACCAGGGCCATCACGGCCACGCCCGTCCAGTGGATCATCCCCTCGGGGACGAAGGCGAAGAGCGCCTCGTGACTGGCCGGCGCGGTCCCCGAGACGCCCAGCATCGCCGCGGCGAAGGCCACCGCCACCAGGGCGGCCGCGGCGATCGCGCGGCGCGGGCGCCGGTAGAGGGCGCCGGCCAGGCCGGTGGGGTCGTTGCCCGCGATCGCGTAGCGCCGGGCGGCCGCCATGTAGCCGGCCGGGTCCGCCCCCTGGGGGCAGCTCTCGGTGCACAGGCCGCAGTGGTAGCAGGTCCACAGCTCCTTGGAGGCCAGCAGGTCGTCGCGCATCCCGAGCAGCCCGTAGCGCAGCAGGCGCCGCGGGAAGGTGGCGTCGTCGTCGACCAGCGGGCACGTGGCGGTGCAGGTCCCGCAGCTGAAGCACGCCGTGAAGTCGCGCGCGCCGAAGGCCCGCAGGTCCGCGGCCAGGCCTGGCTCGAGTCGCACGGCCGAGGTGGTGGGTCGGGTCTCCACATCGAGGCTCACGCGAGCACCTCCTCGTCGGTCGCGGCCAGCGCGTAGCGGAAGTAGCCGTCGTCACCGCTGTCGGGGACCTCGACGAGTTGGCGGTAGCGCCGCATACCCATGACCCACAGCAGGACCTCCTCGGGCGTGCGCCCGAGCCGCTCGGCGATCTCGGGGACCGTCAGGGGTCCCGCGGCCAGGGCGCGGCGGATCGGCGCGTGCATCAGCGGCTCGTCGCGGATGATCTCCCGACGGTCACGTTCCCTCATGAGACCAGCACCTCCTCGTGCACGTCGCCAGCCATGCCGGCGATCATGTGCTGCACCTGGTCGGTCGTCACGCCCAGCAGGTTGATCGCCTCGTTCGGGCAGTACGGCGCGCAGCCCCCGCAGCCCTTGCAGGCCGTCGGGCTGATGCGCGCCACGGCGCGGCCGTCGATCTCGACCTGCTCGATGGCGTCGTAGGGGCAGACGCTGGCGCACGCGCCGCACCAGGCGCACGCGTCGTCGACCACCGCCACCAGCGGGTTCAGCTCGGCCTGGCCCTTGAGGAGCATGGCCCCGCTCTGGGCCACCGCGGCCAGGGCGCTGGCCACGCTCTCGGAGACCGTCTTGGGTCCCTGGCTGGCCCCCGCGATCAGCACTCCGTCGACGACCGTCTCGACCGGGCGCAGCTTGGGGTGGATCTCGTTGTAGAAGCCGTCGGACCCGAGCGGCAGCTTGAGCAGGCTGGTGAGGTCGTGATTGGCGGTCGGCACCATGCCGGTCACCAGGACGACCAGGTCGACCGGGATCTGCAACGTGGCGTCCGCGGTCAGCGTGTCGCGCGTCGTGACCACCAGCTGGTCGCCCTCGCGGGTCACCGCGGGCGGCTCGTCGTCGGCGAACTTCAGGTAGACCGATCCGCGCTTGCGGGCCTCCTCGTAGAGCAGTTCGTAGACGCCGTAGGTGCGCACGTCCCGGTACAGGTGGTACTGGGCGACGCGGTCGTCGCGCTTGGCGACCTCGACGGCGACGTGGGCCGTCGCGGTGCAGCAGTACTTGGAGCAGTACTCGTTGCCCCCGGGCTGGCGGCTGCCCACGCAGTAGACGTAGGCGATCGAGCGCACGGGCCGACCGGCGTGGGTGAGCGGCCCGCTCGAGCTGTCGACCAGGTGCGTGAACTCCGGCAGCGTCAGCACGCCGTCGATTCCGTAGCCGAACTCGCCGAGCGCCGGCTCGTAGCTGTCGAAGCCGGTCGCGATGACCAGCACCCCGACGGTCTGGGTGACCGGCTCGGAGCCCGCCGGGCCGCGCAGGGTGACCTCGTAGTTGCCGAAGGTCCCCGACTTGGCCACGAGCTCGGTCTCGAGCAGCACGGTGATCGCGGGCCGGGCCGCGACCTCGTCGACCAGCTGGGCCACCAGGTCCCGACCGGCCAAGCCGCTCGGGAACATGGTCCCGAGCTCGCCCACCGCACCGCCCAGGTGGTCGGCCCGCTCGACCAAGGTCACCCCGAGGCCCAGCTCGGCCAGCCCGACCGCGGCGCGCAGCCCCGCCACGCCGCCCCCCACCACCAGGGCCGCGGGCACCGTGGCGACCGTCACCGGATCGAGGGGCACCGACAGGCTCGCGTGGCCGATCCCCGCGCGCACCAGCCCGGTCGCCTTGTCGGTGGCCCCGGCGCGGTCGTCGCTGTGGACCCAGGAGCACTGCTCGCGGATGTTGACCTGCGTGTACTGGAACTGGTTGAGGCCCGCCCGGCGCGCCACGGCGCGGAAGGTGGGCACGTGGAGCTTGGGTGAGCACGACGCGACGACGAGCCCGTCGAGCCCGTCCTGGTGGATCTGCTCGATCATGTCGTGCTGGGTGGCGTCCGAGCAGGCGAAGAGCGTGGTCTCGACGTGCACCACGCCCGGGTCGCCGGCCACGGCGTCGCGCACCGCGGCCACGTCCACGAAGTCCGAGATGTTGCCCCCGCAGTGGCAGATGTAGACGCCGATGCGGCGCCGCGCGTCGGTCGGCTCCTCGGGGGTGACTCGCTCCTCGGTGTCCATCAACGCACCTCCACCGGCACTCGCCGCCGCGAGGCCGAATGCTCGAGGGTGGCAGCTGCCTGGGCGACGGCGGCGCCCGCGTGCATGATCGAGTCCACGATGTCCTTGGCCCCCGACGAGGCCCCCGCGACGTAGACGCCCGGGATGCTCGTCTGGCCGGGGCTGTGGTCGGCCGCCGGCTCGGCGACGAAGCGGAACTCCGTCGCGGCCAGGTCCTCCTCGGAGAAGAGCCGCAGCGCGTCGGGGTTCGGCCGCACGCCCACCGAGAGCACCACGAGGTCGTACTCGGCCTGGACGACCCGCCCGCCGTTCTCGATGTCCTCGTAGTGGACGATCAGGTCGCCGTCGTCCTTCTCCTCGATCTTGGCCACGCGTCCCTTGATGTAGGTGGCGCCCATGTCCTTGCCCTGGGAGAAGAACTCTTCGTAGCGCTTGCCCGCGGCGCGCATATCCATGTAGTGGGTCGTGACGTCGGCCAGCGGCAGGGCGCCCATGATGAGCTGGTGCTGCTTGATCGAGTACATGCAGCAGATCTTCGAGCACAGCGGGTTGTCCACGGTCCGGTCACGCGAGCCCACACAGCTCACGTAGGCCACGCGATCGGGCACCTTGCCGTCGCTGGGCCGCAGCACCGTGTTGAAGGGCCGCGTCGGGGCGAGCAGCCGGTCCATCTCGGTCGCGGTGATGACGTTGGGGAACCGTCCGTAGCCGTACTCGGGCTTCTGGTACGCGTCGAACAGCTCGTAACCCGTGGCCACCACCACCGTGTCGACCTCGAGCTCGAGCATCTCGTCGTGCTGCTCGAAGTGGATCGCGTCCGCCGGGCACACCCGCGCGCACGCGCCACACTCCGAGCACACCCCGCAGTCCAGGCAGCGCGACGTGCCCGCGAGCGCCTCGGCCTCGGTGAGGGGTGGCTCGAGCTCGGCGAAGTCGGCGGGCGCCGACGAGAAGTCGATGCTCGAGACCTCGGGGTCGCGGCGCGAGTGGCTGCGCTGGCGCGCGAGCACGTCCGCGTGCTCGACCACGGCCAGACGGTCGTCGAGTGCGTTGAAGCCCTCGAGCGGCTCGCCGCGCAGCCAGCGGTGGAGCATGTGGGCGGCGCGGCGCCCCTGGCCGACGGCCCGCGTGATGTCCGAGGGGCCCGTCACCGCGTCGCCCGCCACGAAGACGCCCGCCGTGGCGGTCGTCAGGGTCTGGGGGTCGGCGACCAGGGCACCGGACGCGTCGTGGGCGAGCGTGGGGAACGCGTCGCCCGCCGGCCGCAGGCCCACCGCGGCAATGACTCGGTCGCAATCGATCACGCGTTCGGATCCCGCCACCGGCTCGGGGCGGCGACGCCCCGACTCGTCGGGCGGCCCCAGGCGCATCGCCTGGCAGCGCAGCCCGGTCACGCGGCCGTGGCCGTCGTGGCGCACCTCGGCCGGTGCGAGCAGGAAGGCGAACTCGACGCCTTCCTGCTCAGCGTCCTCGGCCTCGACGTGGTGTGCGGGCATCTCCCCGCGGCTGCGGCGATAGACGACGGTCACGGCGGCGCCCAGTCGGCGGGCGGTCCGTGCCGCGTCCATGGCCACGTTGCCGCCCCCGACCACGACGACCTTCTGTCCAGCGAGCTCGCCCGGACGTCCCTCGCGCACGTCGCGCAGGAAGTCCAGACCGCTCGCGACACCGGCGAGGTCTTCGCCGGGAATGCGCAGCGCCTGCGTGGCCGGCGTGCCCGTGGCCACGATGACGGCATCGAAGCCCTCGGCACGTAGCGCTGCGACGTCCTCCACGCGACGATTGAAGACGATCTCGACCCCAAGTGCGGTGACGTTGGCGATGTCCGCGTCGACGGCCGCGCGCGGCAGGCGGTACTCGGGCAGCGCGTAGCGCAGGAAGCCGCCGGGCTCGGCGGCGGCCTCGAGGATCGTGACCCCGTGGCCGAGGCGCGCCAGCTGCCACGCGGCGGTCAGGCCCGCGGGTCCCGAGCCGACGATCGCCACGCGCCGACCCGTCGGCGCCGCGGGCTCGACCCCGGGCCCCTCGTGGGTCGCGTAGTGCCAGTCGGCGACGAAGCGCTTGAGTCGGCGGATCGGCAGGGTCCCCTCGAGGTCCCCGCGGGTGCAGGCGTCCTCGCAGGGCGCGTAGCAGGCCCGCCCCAGGGTGGCCACCAGCGGCGTGGCCTCGAGGATCAGCTGGAAGGCCTCCTCGTAGCGACCATCGCGGATCAGGGCCACGTAGCCGTGGGCCTTGATGCCCGCGGGGCACGCGTCGGTGCACGGCGAGGTGCCCGCCCGCTCCAGGACGGCCTTCTTGGGCACCGCCTGGGGGAACGCGATGTAGGCCGCGCGGCGCGCGGCGAGGTCGTAGTTGAACTGGTCGGGAACGGCCACCGTGCAGGCGACCTCGCAGTCCTGGCACCCGGTGCAGGCGGCCCAGTCGACGAACTTGGCCTTCTGGCGCACCGTAGCGGCGAAGGTCCCGTCCTCGCGGCGCCGGATCCCCTCGACCTCGCTGGTGGTGAAGGTCGTGATGTTGGGGTGGTTGACCGTCGAGGACATCTTGGGTCCCGAGATGCAGCTGGCGCAGTCGAGCGTCGGGAAGACCTTCGACAGCAGGATCATGCGCCCGCCCACGCTCGGCTGGCGCTCGACGAGCGCCACCTGGAAGCCCATGTCGGCGAGCTTGAGCGAGGACTCCATCCCCGCGATGCCCCCGCCCACCACCAGTGCGTCGAACTTCATGCCGCCTCCTCGGAGGGCAGGGCGGCCAGGGTGGCCGCGAACTCGTCCATGTGCTTGACGAAGGCCTCGGAGCACACCGAACACAGGGCCGCCATGCGGACGCGCTCGGGCGCGATGCCGATGGCGCGCAGCCGGTCCTGGGCCTGGGAGGCGATCCGCGAGGAGCGCGCGTTGCAGTCCGAGAGGAAGGCGCACTCGTCACCGTCGATGGCCAGGAAGACCCCGTCGAATCCGTGCTCGAGGGCGTAGACGATCCAGCGCGGCTGCACCCCGCTCGAGCAGGGAACCGCGATCGTCGAGACGCTGGAGGCGTAGTGGCGGTGCTGACTGCCCGCCAGGTCGATACCGGGGTCCGAGATGTTCGCCGTCGAGAACACGAGGATTCGCGGCGAGGTGGCACCGGCCCCGTGGCCGGCGCCCATTACTTGACCTTGCGCACGTACAGCCGGATGTAGCCGGCGTCGTCGTAGTCGCCCAGGTACTCGTTGCCGACCTTGTTGGTCCAGGCGGGCAGGTCCTTCTTGGTCCCCGAGTCGGTCGCGAGGACCTCCATGATGCCGCCCACGGGCACCTGGCCGATGTTCTTCTTGGCCGCCAGGATGGGGCCTGGGCAGGACGTGCCACGTGCATCGACGGTCACGTCGACCTTCAAGTCCTTCAGATCCTCCGTCACGATGGTCATCGCTCTGTCTCCTTGCATGCCCCTTCGCCTCCCACGGTAGGGAGGGCGCGTCTTCCCGCGGGAGGGCCCTGTAGGGTCCAAAGTCATAGATTGTGACTATTTTCACAAAGCCATACATGTGTATTCGCTATTCTTATGACGACCCAAGCCTGGGGGTATGGGCACGGCGCGCTACGGTCGCGTCCACGACGACGAACCACGCGCTGCGCGACGACGGGCTCGCGATCGCTGACGCGTGGCGCGACGAGCTGGAGCTGGGTCCCCGCGTGGGGGCCGCCCTCGCCGACCTCGACGCGGGTCCGGTCGACGTGCTCGCGATCGGCAAGGCGGCGCGCGCCATGGCCGCCGCGGCGCGCGAGCGGCTGGGGCGGCGCGTACGTCGCCACCTCGTGGTCGCCCCACTCGTGCCCGGCGAGAACGACGACGTGTTGGTGGGCGACCACCCGGTGCCCGGGCCCGCGAGCCTGCGCGCGGGACGTGCCGTGCTCGACTTCCTCGACACGGCCCCCACCACGGGCACGACCCTGTGGCTCGTCTCCGGGGGCGCCTCGAGCCTCGCCGTGGTGCCCGCGGCACCTCTCGACCTCGGGGACCTCGCCACCGTGTGGTCCGCAGGGCTGGCCGCGGGCGTCGACATCACGGCGCTCAACCGGGTCCGGGCGGCCATCTCGGACCTGGCGGGCGGGGTCGCCCTCGCTCGGGTGCGGACCCCCGCCTCGCGGGCGTTGCTCATGGTCGACAACCCGGTGTCGGGGGCCCGCTGGGTGGCCTCGGGGCTCACCTACCCCTCCCGGCCCCGCGCTCGCGCCCGCGAGGCGGCCCTCGCGCCCTTCGTTCTCCCGCCCGACGTCGCCGAGCGCGTGCGCGCCGCGGCGCGCGCGCGCAGCGCCCGGTGGCGCGCCGCGTCCACAGCGCACCGCAACGACGTCGTCGCCGCCCCCCGGGACCTCGTCGGCCCCACGGCCCGGGCCGCGCGGCAGCACGGCTACTGCCCCATCGTCGCGCCCCGGGTGACCGGCGACCTCGACGCGGTCGTCGAGGCCTGGACGGCGCAGCTCGTCGGGCTGGCGCGCGATCCGGCGCCCCAGGCGCTGATCGGGGTGGGCGAGCTCACGCTGCGCGTCGCGGGCGACGGGCGCGGCGGCCGGGCCCAGCAGTTCGCGTGGGACGTCGCGGGTCGCCTGGCGAGCCTCGGGCGCGCCGCGGTGGTCGTCGCACGCGCCACCGACGGCCAGGACCACCTCCCCGGGGTCGCGGGCGCGTGGTCCGACGAGGGGACCTGGGCGCGGGCCCGCGCGCGCGGCTTCGACCCGGACGCCCTCGGCGCCCGGCGCGACACCTACGGGGCGCACCGGGCGCTCGGCCAGATCCTCGCGGGCGCGCCCACGGGCTGGAACCTCTGCGACCTCTACCTCACGCTCCTGGGCCCCGCCGCGCGCTGAGTACGCTGCGCACGTGGATCCCTACGTCCCCGCACCCGCCCGCTACGAGTCCATGGCGTACCGACGCTGCGGGCGCAGCGGGCTCGCCCTGCCGCGGATCTCCCTGGGCCTGTGGCACAACTTCGGTGACGGCACGCCGCTCGCGACCCAGCGCGCCCTGGTGCGCCGGGCCTTCGACCGGGGCGTGACCTACTTCGACCTGGCCAACAACTACGGACCTCCCTACGGGGCCGCCGAGGCCAACTTCGGCCGCCTCCTGCGCGAGGACCTGGCGGCGCACCGCGACGAGCTGGTGATCGCGACCAAGGCCGGCTGGGACATGTGGCCCGGCCCCTACGGGGACCTGGGCTCGCGCAAGTACCTGCTGGCCAGCCTCGACCAGAGCCTGGCGCGCCTGGGCCTGGACTACGTGGACATCTTCTACCACCACCACTACGACGACTCGACACCGCTGTCCGAGACCATGGGCGCCCTGGCCCACGCCGTGCGCCAGGGCAAGGCGCTCTACGTGGGGATCTCCTCCTACTCGCCCGCGCGCACGCGCGAGGCCGCGGCGATCCTGGCGTCGCTCGGCACGCCCCTGCTCGTGCACCAGCCCTCGTACTCGCTGCTCAACCGCTGGATCGAGGACGAGCTGCTCGGCGTGCTCGACGAACTCGGGGTGGGCTGCGCGGTCTTCTCGCCCCTGGCCCAGGGACTGCTCACCTCCCGGTACCTCGAGGCGACAGCCGCCGACGCGCCCGGCGCCCGGCGCGACTCCTTCCCCGCCGCGGGCCTGTCGGCCGAGAACCTGGCCCACGTGCGGGGCCTCGCGGACATCGCCGCGGGGCGCGGGCAGAGCCTGGCCCAGATGGCGATCGCCTGGGCGCTGCGCGACGTGCGCGTCACGACTGCCATCATCGGGGCGCGCACGCTGGCGCAGCTCGACGACAGCCTGGACGCCGTTGCGGGACCTCCCTTCACGGCCGCCGAGCTCGCCGCGATCGACGAGCTGGCCCGCGAGGGCGGCATCGACCTGTGGCGCGACGTCGCGACGCGCTGATCAAAGAGCGCGCACGAGGACGCCGACCGCCGTGGCCAGCCCGACCAGGACCGCCACGGAGGCGAGCACGTAGGTGACGGCCCGTCGCGACCCGCGCATGCGGTGCGCGGGGGCCAGGCGACGCTCGAGCAGCACGAGGAAGGCCAGCACCACCGGCAGGAGCACCGCGTTCATCACCTCGACGTCGACCGACAGGGCCACCAGGTTCACCGAGGCGATCACCGCGAGGGCGCTGGCCACGATCCCGCCCACGGCGATCGCGTAGAAGCCGACCGCGGCGCGGGGCTCGTCGTTGAGGCTGTGGCGCCATCCGAGGACCTCGGCGATGCCCCAGGCACCGGCGACCGACACCACGAGCGCGGCCGTGACCGAGGCCCCCACCATGCCCAGGCCGAAGAGCACCACGGCGCCGCGATGCCCGAGGAAGGGCGTCAGCGCCAAGGCGATGTCCCCGATCGACCCGAGGCTCCGACCCGCGTCGTGCGCGCCAAGCGTCGCGCCCAGGGCGACGACGATCGCCACCATCACGACCTGGGTGGCGACGGCCCCGAGGGCGGTGTTGCGCCGGGCCCGGCGCACGCCGCCCGGCGTCGCGTCGTAGCCCTTGTCGATCACGGCCTCCTGCTGGTAGTAGATCATCCAGGGCATCACGACGGCCCCCACGTTGGCCGCGAAGAGCGTGCCGTAGCCGTGAGCGAGCGACCAGTGTCCGCCCAGGCTCGCGGCGAGATCCCCGACCCGCGGGTGCACCGTCACGGCGGCGACGACGAAGAGCAGCTCCAGCGCGCCCACGACGATCCCGATCGCCTCGATGCGCCGGTAGCGCCCGAAGAGCAGCACGGCGATCAGCCCGAGGGCCGCGAGCCCGACCGTCGGGGCCGTCGGCCAGCCCACGAGGCTGCCCACGCCCGCGACGCCCGCGAGCTCGGTCACCATCGCGCCGGTGCACGCGAGCAGCAGCGTCAGGGCCGCGATCGCCGCCCACACGCGCCCGTACTCGCGCCGGATCAGCGCCCCGTGCCCGAGGCGGGTGGCCAGGCCGATGCGCACGGTCATCTCCTGGACGACGTAGAGGATCGGGATCAACGCGAGCTCGGGCAGCACCATCGCGTAGCGGAAGCGCGCCCCGGACTGGGCCGCGGTCACGACACTCCCCGCGTCGGTGTCGGCCAGCATGACGAGCAGGCCCGGTCCGACGACCGTGGTCGCGAGCCACGGCAGAGCCCGGCGCCACGAGGCCACGCGAGACTCTCGGACGCGCCCCACGGGCGGTCCGCTCACGCCCCCCGAGCGCAGCTGGGTCTTATCCAGGCTCCCATTCTGGCATGGACCGATCCGAGATCGGCGGGGTTGGCTCGAGACAGGGAAACCCTGTGCTCGCGTGCCGACCCGACAGGGCCAGACCAAGAGCCCACGGCACGAGGATCAGTTGATGGACCCAGACGGGCCAGTTGTTCACCGTCTCGTGCCAGAGATGGGGACCGAGGAGATAGGCGAAAGCGTAGATCGCGAGAGCAGCGAGCCAGGGGCCCCTGTCACGTCGGTGACGGATCGCGACGATCGCCATCGAAGTCACGATCGCCGCAGCTCCTAACTGGCCCAAGAATAGCGGCCAATGTCGCAGCAAGGCGGGAACCGCTTCGTGGCCAATGGGAAGGTAATCGTAAAGAACCAGTTGGCTCAACGACCACGCAACGGTGCCTGCGCGCACGTGACCGATTCGACGGTCGAGGATGACGAGCCCCACAAAGACCGGAACGTAATAGTAGCCCCAGAGGTTGGCCTCGAAGACCAGTCGCCAACACAGTCCTACGGTCACCAGGACAATCACTTCGATGTCGTGAGGGGGCTCAACGTGACGCCGTCGGCTCCACCACGCGGTGAGAACGGCAGCGCCGAGAGGCAGGACGCGACTCATCACATACTTGAGCGGCACCGACATTCCGAGTTCCCAGACCACAGTCCCGCCGAGGGAGTTGTTGAAGCCAGAGCCAGCGAGGATGTCACCGTAGCTTCGCGTCCCCCCTGCGAGAAGCAGGGGTCCGTAAACGACGACCAGCGTGGCGAGCATGGCTCCGGCGAGACGCCAGCGCGGGCCACGCTCGGCCAGCACGACGAGGACGAGCCCGGCGAGAAGGGCTACCTGGTTTGACGAGGCCGCCAGACCGAGCAGAATGCCGGCCATCACCCAGCGCTCTCGGAGGAAGACGGCGACCGCGAGCCACACCAGACCTGTCGCTACGAGGTCTTGCGGATGGGAGTATTGGATGAGCGTGCTGGCGACCGCGAGGGACGTGACGACGAGGCCCGCCGACGCGACTTCACTGCGCCAAAGACTCTTCCCGAATCTGACGCCGTGTGACACGACGCCCGCTACGAGCATGAACCATCCGACGAAGGAGAGCATGACGGTTTCTCGCTGGACGTGGGCGCGACGCTCCCAGTGCCACATGGCAGTCATTGCATCGCGGCATCCCCTCCCCATGGCTCCCAGCGTTGGGAATGGGTGGGACGAGCCCAAGCGGACCAACCAGGCCACGGCACCGGCCAGCAGGGGATAGAGCGGTGCGATGAAGGTTGAAGGCACGGCGACACTGGGACCGCCGAGCCCGATCTTGGGTGGGTAGGCGCAAACGAAGTTGCCGTGCTCAAGCGACCACAGCGTGTACTGATAGAACCAGGCATCGGTTCCCAACGGGACGCCCATCACCAGGACGAAGGCGACGAGAACAGTCGTCGTCGCCCCCCAGACGATGGCCAGGGGAACCAAGCGCCGCCTCAAGCGCGCCTCGATGATGGTTTGCTCCGGTCGAGCGCGGGCGCTCACGGACGCCATCTTGTCCACCGCGAGGAGTGGTCACGGGGATATTTCCGAACGCCACGCGCGCCCAAGCACACGGAGTACCGTGACAGCCAGGCACCGGCGAAGCGAGGTCCCATGACGACACAGCACCCGAAGGCTCGAACGGTCGCGCTGCTGGGGCGCAGCGGCGTGGGCAAGACCACGCTGCTCGACGCCCTCGCCGTCGCGGGTGGGTCGCTGGAGCGTCCGGGCCACGTCGAGGACGGGACGACACTCGGCGCGACGGATCCCGAGGAGCGGCGCCACCTGACCTCGCTCAGCCTCACGATGGCGCCCGCGTGGGTCGGCGACGACAAGCTCACGGTCCTCGACACCCCCGGCCAGCCCGACTTCGCCCACGAGGTAGAACACGCCCTCGAGGTCGCCGACGTGGCGGTCCTGGTGGTCACGGCAGCCGAACCAGTCACCGCCGAGACGACGGTGCTGTGGCGCCGGGCCCGCGAGGCCGGAGTGCCCGTCGTGGTCTTCCTGAACGCGCTGGACGCCGAGCGTGCCGACTTCGACGCGTCGCTCGGCGCGCTCGAGGCGCTCGTCGGGCCGACGCTCGCGCCCCTGGAGCTTCCCCTCGGCGTGGGTGAGGCGTTCGCCGGCGTCGTGGACCTCCTCACCGACGAGGCCCTGCGCTACGGATCAGGCCCGGCCCACCACGAGCACGTCCCCGAGGAGCTCGCCGAGCGCGAGCGCCGGGTGCGCGCGAGCCTGCTCGAGGCGATCGTGGTCGGCGACGACAGCCTGACCGAGCGCTACCTCGAGGGCGAGGAGCCCGATCTCGACCAGCTCGAGTCGACGCTCGGCCACCTGATGGCCGAGGGACGCATCGTCCCGGTGGTGCTGGGTTCGGCGACCCGGGCCATCGGCGTCGACCGCCTGCTCACGCTGCTCGACGAGATCGCCGAGAGCCGTCCCATCCCGGCCCTGGAGTCCGGCGAGCCCGTGGAGCTCGCCCGCGATCCCCACGGTGACCTGGTGCTGCGGGCCTTCAAGGTCATCGTCGACCCCTACGTCGGGCGCATCGTCGTCTTCGAGGTCGTCGCGGGAACCCTCGAGGGCGACGTCACACTGGTCAACACGCGCACGCAGGCCGAGGAGCGCCTCCACGGCCTGGGCCACCTGCTGGGCACCAAGCTCGTCCCCGTCGAGCGCGCCGTGACCGGCGACGTCGTCGCGATCTCCAAGGTCGCCCACGTGCAGGTCGGCGACTTCCTGGCCCGCCGCGGGCGAAGCCTCCACCCGGTCCCCGGGCCGGCGGCGGTGCCGGCAATGACGCTCGCGGTGTCGGGACCCGATGACGACAAGGTGGCCACCGCCCTCCAGAGGCTCGCCGAGGAGGACGTGGCCCTGACCATGCACCTCGACCCGGTCGCACGCCAGCTGGTCGCGACCTTCGCGGGCGAGATGCACCTCCAGGTCACCCTGGAGCGGGCCAAGCGCCGCTTCAACGTCGAGATCGCGACCGCCCCGCCTCCGGTGCCGCTGTTCGAGACCATCACTAAGTCCGTCACGGTCGAGGGCCGGCTCAAGAAGCAGACGGGCGGTCACGGCCAGTTCGCCGTCGTCAACGTCCGCTTCGAGCCGCTGGAGCCGACGCTTCCCTTCGAGTTCGTCGACGAGGTCGTCGGGGGATCGGTGCCCCGCCAGTACATCGGGGCGGTGCGCTCGGGCATCGAGAAGGCGATGTCCCACGGCGGCCCCAACGGCTTCCCGGTGGTGGGCCTGCGCGCCACGCTCTTCGACGGCAAGGCCCACAGCGTCGACTCCTCCGAGGCGGCCTTCGAGACGGCCGGATCCTTCGCCGTGCGCGGGGCCGTCGAGCAGGTGGGCACGATCGTGCTCGAGCGCATCATGGCGGTCGTGGCGACGGTGCCCGCCGAGACCCTCGGCGACGTCCTGACGGACCTATCGGGCCGACGGGGCCGGGTCATCGGCACGACCCAGTCCGACGAGGGCGACGCGGTCATCGATGCGCACGTGCCCGAGGCCGAGCTGCTGCGCTACGGCCTCGACCTGCGCCGCCTCACGGGAGGGCGGGGACGCGCGACGGTCGCGCCGCACCACCTCACGGAGGCCCCGCGCTCGGTGATCGCCAAGTAGACCGACCGCGTCAGCTCGCGGCGACCTCGAGGTCGCTCGCGCAGTACTTGCACTTGGTCGCCGCGACCGGGATGTCGGCCGACAGGCACTTCGGGCAGGTCTTGACCGGCGGTGCGGGCGCGGGCGCGCCGAACACGGTGCGCCCGGCGCGCGCCATGTACGAGCGGTACGGCACGACCAGCGCGAAGTAGATCACCATCATGAAGATCAGGAAGTAGACGATCGCCGAGATGAACGCGCCCACCGCGATGACCTGACCGTGCACCGTCCAGCCGAGCCCCGTGGTGGCGTTGCCGGGCTCGGCGGCGTTCACGAGCGGCGTGATGATCGAGTCGGTGAAGGCCTTGATGAGCGTCGAGAACGCCAGGGCCACGACCAGGCCCACGGCGATCACGATGAGCTCGCCTTGCATCAGGAAGTTCTTGAATCCCTTCACGGATCCTCCCTTGTCGGGCGCGCGGATGCGGGCCCTGCGCGAAGCGTACCCAGGCGCCGCACGGGGTGCCGCCGATCGCGCGCCGCGTCGTGAGAGACTCTCAGCGTGCCCCCCGCGCCTCTCTCCCGGCCGCGCCGAGCCCTGGCCGGGATCGTGGTCCTCGCCGCGTCCGGCCTCCTGCTCGCCGCCTGTGGGTCGAGCAACCCGCCAGCGACCACGGTCGCCGCCCCCTCCACCACGACGACGACGGCCCGACCGGTCGCCCTGTGCCCCCTCACCGGGACGCCCGCTCCCGGCGGGGTCGTCCCCCAGCGCCCGGCGATCGCCATGAAGGTTGACAACTACTCGTTTGGACCTCCTCCCGCCGAGGCGCGTCCCCAGAGCGGTCTCGACTACGCCGACATCGTCTTCGAGGAGCAGGTCGAGGGGTCGATCACGCGCTACGCCGCCGTGTTCCAGTGCCGCAACGCGCCGAGCCTCGTCGGCCCGATCCGCTCGGCGCGCTGGACCGACGTGCAGATGCTCAGTGAGCTGGGCCACCCCCTGTTCGTGCACGTGGGGGGCATCCTGCCGGTGCTCGCCGTCGTCAACGCGTCGTCGCTGGTGAACGTCGACCTCGGGACGCACCCGGGTCTCGAGACCAACCCGCCGGGCCGCTACGCCCCCTACGACACCTACACCACCACCCAGGCGATCTGGTCGGCGATCAGCGCTCCCGCCACGGCGCCCACGCCGATCTTCACCTTCTCCAAGGTCGCCCCGCCCGGTGAGGCCGTCAGCCAGGTGCACTTGGACTGGTCGGTCACCTCGAACATCTACTGGCGCTGGGACGCGACGACGGGGACCTGGCTGCGCTTCTACAACGACGGGTCCCTCAGCGCGCCCGACATCGTCCCCGACATCCTCGCCGACGGCGTCCAGAACCAAGCCCAGAACGTCATCGTCCAGGACGTGTCCATCACCTACGGGCCGTGGGTCGAGAACAGCCAGGGTGGGCTCGAGGCCGAGTCCCACATCCTGGACAACTCGGGGCGCGCCTACATCCTGCGCAACGGGCGCATGATCACGGGCACGTGGACCGCGGGTCCGGCCGGCACGCCGACCATCTTCCTGGACGCCGCCGGGCACCGCATCAACCTGGCACCGGGTCGCACGTGGGTCGAGATCTATCCGAGCGGCGCGCCGATGGTCGTCACCCCGGTCGCGCCGCCGACCACGACGACGACCACCGCGGCGGGCTAAGCGCCTTCGCCCTCCGCGCCGCCGTCGGCGGAAGCCTCAGCGACGCCCTCATCGATGATGTCGAAGGCGCGCAGCGCGCGGATACGGTCGTGGCGCCGGCCGCGCAGCTTGCGCCCCGAGAGCTCGCGCAGCTCCACAAAGGCCGCGAGCACCGCGCGGTGGACGTTCTCGGCGGTGACGAAGGGGTTGGGGTCCTCGGGCACGACCTCGTCGATGAGGCCGAACTCGAGCTGGTCGGCCGCGGTCGAGCGCATCGTCGCCAGGGTCATCTTGACCTGATCGCGGCTGGGGCTCGGCGTCTTGTAGAGGATGGAGGCCGCCGAGCGGGGCTCGGCGACGTAGGCCATGGCGCGCTCGAGCATCATCACGTGGTCGGCCATCGGGGTCGTCGCGAGTCCGCCCCCGCTGCCGAGCGCCCCCGCCACCAGCGAGATCGCCAGGTGCGGGTAGTCGATGCCGCGCAGGATCGAGCGCGCGATCAGGCGCGACTGGCCCCGGCGCTCGCTCTCGAGGGTGGGCTTGGCCCCCAGGGTGTCGGTCACGAAGAGTGCCGGCAGGCCGAGGCGCGCACCGACCTCCAGGACGCGGTGCAGGTAGGCGAAGTCCTCGGGACCCGGGTTGGCCGGCCGCTTGATGACGGCGTCGCCGACGCGCTGGTAGGAGGGCTGGGTACCCACGACCAGGAAGGGCTGGGGCCCGAGGCGCGCGAGGGCGGCCACGATCGCCGGGTAGTGGCGCAGCCCCGGCTCCTGGACGTGGTTGTAGAGGGCGACCGAGCCGGTGAAGGCGTAGCGCACGAGGAACTCGAGGTCGACGCGGTTGGCGTCGACGATCAGGTCCTGGTACTGCTCGAGCAGGGCGTCGGCGCGGTCGGCGGGCACCGGGGGCCGGTGGGCGGCTGGCACCAGCGCGGGCGCGCCCGTCACGTCGTCGAAGCGCGGGCCGTGGATGCCCGTCGCGCCGAAGGCGAAGACGCGCCGCTGGTCGACCGCCGTCACGTTGTGGATCAGGGACCCGGTCTCGCGGGTGAGCTCGGGACGCTTGTCGGCCGGGGCGCTCGTCGCGTAGACGCTCCCCAGGTAGCCGACCAGCTCGGCGACGTCGGGCAGCACCGCGTCAATGTTGCGATCCAGCAGGTTGGCCTCGGCACTCTGGGAGGTCGAGGGGACGGCCGTACCCTCGAAGGCCTCGATCACGTTGGGGCCGGCGAACCCGAAGTTCGTGCCCGAGGTGGCGACGATGAGGTCGGCGTTGGGCACCGCGCTCGCCGAGACCCCGCCCCAGACGTTGCCCAGCAGCACGGCCACGTGGGGCAGGCTCACCCGCTCCTTGTAGACGCGAATGGCCTCGACCATGCGGGTCATCTGGGTCAGACCGGCGAAGTTCTCGTGCTGGCGCACGCCGCTGCTCGCGTACACGGCGACGAGCGGCAGGTGCTTGCTCGAGGCCAGGTCCGCCGCCTGCTGGAAGACCTCGCCCGAGATCACGCCGAGCGAACCGGCGAAGAAGTCCCAGTTCATCGCGTACAGGACGATGGGCCGGTCCTCCAGGGTCGCCATCCCGTAGGTGGAGGACTCCGTCTTGCCGTGGCGCGCCTCGCGGCGCAGCTTGTCGAAGTAGGACTCGTCGGTCTCGCCACCGTGGCCGCGGCGCACCAGGCCGACCAGGTCCTTGGTGATGCGCCAGCGGCTGTGGCTGGGCTTGAAGTGCACCAGCTCCTGGAGCAGCTGCAGCTGCGCGGGGATGTGGACGGTGCGCCGGTTGCGCAGGTGCGGCTCGACCGCCTGCTCGTGGACCGGCAGCCCGACGGGGTAGCCCTCGCCGAAGAGCGTCGCGTCAAGCTCGTCCTCGGGTCGGGGCTCGGGTGAGCCCGTGCTGTCTGGCATGGGATCCCACTCTACGCGACGCCCTTCGCGGGCGTCCGGCCCGCGCCCTAGCCGATGTTGAAGGGAAGACCCCCGAATCCGGTCTTGCCTCCCTCGCCCGTCGCCAGGTACGGTCCCAGGGACTGAGCCAGCCCCGGCAGGGTCAGGCTCTGGAGGTAGACGGTCCCGGGACCCGTGAGCCGGGCGAGGAAGAGGGTCTCGGCCCCGAAGATGATGTTCTTGATCCCCTTGACCATCTGGATGTCCAAGGTGACCGACGCGTCGAAGAGCCCGATGTGGCCCGGGTGCACGAGGAACGACTCGCCCGCGCCCAGGGTGTAGGTCGTCAGCTCGCCCGAGAGCTCGACCCAGGCCGTCCCCTGGCCGGCGATGCGCTGGAGCAGGAAGCCGTTGCCCGAGAAGATGCCCGCCCCGAGGCGCTGCTGGAAGCCGAGCGCCAGGGTCACGTCGGCAGTCGCCGCGAGGAAGCCGTGGCGCGACACCAGGTACTCGTGCTGCGCGTCGACCGCGACAGGACGGATGTGCCCAGGCATCTTGGCCGCGAAGGCCACACTCGCCGCGGCGCCCTGGGCCTCGTAGCGCGTCAGGAAGACCGTGCCGCCCGCCGCCACGCGCTTGAGCACGCCGAGCACCCCGGACCCGCCGGCCCCGCCGGTCGCGGTGGTCAGCGTGACGTTGGGGCTCATCCAGGACAGCTCACCGCCCTGGGAGACCACCGCCTGGCCCGGCTGGAGCTGGACCTCGAGAACCGGCATCGTCGTGCCCAGGATCCGGTGGGCCACCCCGGTCGCCCCGGTGTCGGCGAACGCCGGTGGGTCGTGCCTCTCGTCAGTCATCTCCCCCTCCTCTTTCCGTGCCGTCCCGGCGCCGCGCGCCGGGCCCCGCTCAGGCGAAGTCCTCCTCGCGGTACTCGCCGGGTGCCCGGCCCTCGCGGGTCTCCTCGGCCGTGCGCAGGTCGACGCGGCGGATCTTGCCGCTGATGGTCTTGGGCAGCTCGGCGAACTCGAGGCGACGCACGCGCTTGTAGGGCGCGAGGTGGTCGCGCGCGTAGGCCAGGATGTCGCGCGCCAGGTCGGCGCTCGGCTCGTAGCCCGCGACCAGTGCCACGTAGGCCTTGGGCACGGCCAGGCGCATGGCGTCGGGCGCCGGCACGACCGCCGCCTCGCCGACCGCCGGGTGCTCGATGAGCACGCTCTCGAGCTCGAAGGGGCTGATGCGGTAGTCGCTGGCCTTGAAGACGTCGTCGGAGCGCCCCACGTAGGTGATGTAGCCGCTCTCGTCGCGATGGGCGATGTCCCCCGTGTGGTAGCGCCCGCCCGCGAAGGCCACGGCGTTGCGCTCCTCGTCGGGCCCCGTCGAGGACCGGTAGCCCGCCATGAGCCCGACCGGGCGCTCCGGGTCGACCGCGACGCAGATCTCGCCGTCGTCGCCGACCTCGCCGGTGATGGGGTCGACCAGCTCGATCGTGTAGCCGGGGATGGGTCGGCCCATGGAGCCCGGCACCACCGGCTGCCCGGGCGAGTTGCCCACCTGCACCGTCGTCTCGGTCTGGCCGAAGCCGTCGCGGATGGTGATCCCCCAGGCGCGCTGCACCGCCTCGATGACCTCGGCGTTGAGGGGCTCGCCGGCGCTGGCCAGCTCGCGCACGCTCGTCGTGACGCTGGCCAGGTCCTGCTGGATGAGCATGCGCCAGACGGTGGGCGGCGCGCAGAAGGTGGTCACGCGCTGGCGGGCCAGCACGTCGAGCATCGCTCGCGCGTCGAAGCGCGCGTAGTTGTAGACCGCGATCGTCGCCCCGGCGATCCAGGGTGCGAACATGCTCGACCAGGCGTGCTTGGCCCACCCCGGGCTGGAGATGTTCAAGTGCACGTCGCCGGGCTGGATGCCGATCCAGTACATGGTCGACAGGTGTCCGATCGGGTAGCTGATGTGGGTGTGGCCGACCATCTTGGGCAGGGCCGTCGTGCCCGACGTGAAGTAGATGAGGAATGGGTCGTCGGCGGCACTCGGCGCCTCGGGCGTGAAGTCGGCGCTCGCCGTGGCGGCGTCGGCGTAGTCGAGCCAGCCCTCCGCCGCGCCGCCCACGGCGACGCGCACGTAGCTTCCCGCGACGCTGGCGAAGCGCGCGGTCACGTCGGTGCGCGCGATCACGGCGCCAGCGCTCGCCCGATCGATGCGGTCCTGCAGGTCGCTCGACGTGAGCAGGGTCGTCGCCGGGATCATCACCGCCCCCAGCTGCAGCAGGGCGAGCGTCGTCTCCCACAGCTCGACCTGGTTGCCCAGCAGCACGAGGACGCGCATGCCCGGAGTGACCCCGTGATCGCGCAGCCAGCTGGCGAGGCGGTGGGAGCGTTCGGACAACTCGCCGAAGGTGGAACTCGTCGCCGACCCGTCCTCTTCGATGACGACCAGTCCGGGCTGGTCGCGCTGCTCGGTGGCCAGGACCGCGTCGAACCAGTCACGCGCGAAGTTGAACGTCGCGGGGCGGGGCCAGCGGAACCTCGCGCGCGCGGCGTCGTAGTCCTCGCGCAGTGCCAGCAACTCATCGCGAGCCGCCCGGAACTCCTCGGTCGGGGTCGACATGGTGGTCTCCTTCTTCCAGGCCCGATGGTAGGTCGCCAGGGTGTGCGCCGTCAGGCTCCGGTGACCCCCGGGACGGGCAGGCGGATACTGGTGCTCGCCACGCGGGTGCATACGGCGATGCGCAGGGCCAGGTAGCGCGGCGTGAGGAATGGGGCGAGCGACACCACGACGCCGCTCGCGGGTGCCGCCCGGCACCGGGCCGGTGGGTAGTTGCCCACCTCGCTCACCCCGAAGGCGGACGCGACACTGGCTCCGTGGACCAGGGTGTGGCGCGCGGGGAACTGCCCCACGCTGGCGTTGCGCGCCGGCGGGCCCACGGGCCGGTGCGGGGCCCTGCCTACGGGCTGGACGTGCGGCAGGCCCCAGAGCACGCACGTCGCCCCGCGGTTGGTCAGCACCAGCGGGTAGAAGATCGTCCCGGCGGCACCCTGGGGGACGCCGACGCGTGCCGCGAGCTGCGCGCTGCGACACGACGGCGGCGCGGCCGCACCCGCGACGAGCGGGCCCGCCAGAGGCAGGGTAAGCGCCATGACCAGTGCGGCGAGCACGCCGCGACCGCGTCCACGCCTGATGCGCATCATCGTCACGCTGCCTGGTCTACACCGTCGCGCGGCCGCGTGCCGGACTGTTCGCGCCGAGGTGCACGTGGCAGGATGAGCACGATGACGCGCATCTCCCCCGCCACCACGAAGGCGGGCTCGCGTGCGACCCTGCACGAGGCGGGCGACCTGGTCTGGATCGCGCCCACGAGTGCACCCGGCGCCGATCTGGCCGCCGAGACGAGCGCTGCCCTCGCGGCGCTCGGCCGGACGCTCATCGCCGACGGGCTCTCGTGGCACGACGTCGATCTGGTCATCGCCCATCTGGCCGACCCGGCCGACGAGGAGGCCGTCGACGCCTCGTACCACGAGCACTTCGCCGGTGCGGCGCCGCGGCGCACGCTCGCGCCCACCCGCGCCCCACGCGGGACACACGTCGCCTTCGAGGTCGTGGCCCACCGGCGCCGCGACGCCCGCCCGGGCGAGCTGGTGCGGCGCACCGGGTTCGTCCACCACGACGGCGAGAGCCTCTACTACGAAGTCGTCGGCGCGGGCGACGCCACGCCCGTCGTCCTGTGCCACGGCGCCGGATCGAACCACGCCTCGTGGTTCCAGCAGGTCCACGCCCTGGCCCACGAGCGGCCGGTGATCAGCTGGGACCACCGCGGCTACGGCCGCTCGAGCGACCACGCGGAGGTCTCGGGCCCCGAGGTCGCCGCCGGTGACCTGCTCGCGGTGCTCGACGAGCTCGACGTCGAACGCGCCGACCTGGTCGGCCAGTCGATGGGGGGATGGACCGCCGTCGGGGCTGCGCTGGCGCGCCCGCGCGTCGCGCGCTCCCTGGTGCTCACCGACTCGATCGGCGGGATCGTCACCGATCCCGTGGCGGCCGCCCTGGCGCGCAGCGCCGCGCGCACCCCCGAACGCGGCGTGCTCGGCGAGCACCCCGCACTCTCAGCCGACTTCCGCCACCGCGAGCCCGCGCTCGCGCACCTGTACCAGATGGTGGGCCGCATGGGCAGCGTCGACCCGATGGTGATGCTCGAGCGCCTCGCGCGCACCACCTACGGCACAGACATCGCCGCCTCGCTCACGATGCCGGTGCTGGTCGTGGCCGGTGACCGTGACACCCTCTTCACTCCCGCGGCGCTGCGCGCCGTTGCCGACGCGCTCCCCGACGGACGCTTGGTGGAGATCGCCGATGCGGGCCACTCGGCCTACTTCGAAGAGCCCGACTCGTGGAACCAGGCGGTACGCGACTTCCAGCGCGCGTTGGACCGTATCGACGAGAAAACCCTCGGGGAGCTTCGCTGACTCGTGGCTCCCCAGCACATCCCTGCTCCCTGGCCCGCACTGCACGGCCTGCTCGGGCCCGAAATCGCACTCTGCGACGACCGGGGTAGGATCGCCGTAGCGGGCAGTGCGATTGCGGCGCTCGCCCGCTGGGACCCCGCGGACCTGCGGGGTCGTCACCTCGGGGAACTCGTCTCCCACGCCGCGTTCGCCGTTACCTCCGAAAGACTCTCCGCGCGTGCCCCAAGTGGTTCGGACCAGGACCTCACCCCGGTGGTAACGACGCTTCGGGGCCCCGGCGGCGCGGTAGGTGAGGTCTGGTTGGCGTGGACCTCCGTGGACCTCGACGGCGTGCCCTGGCACGTGGTGGCGGGCGCCAACGCACGCGAGCGCGAGGACCTGCCCGAGTGCGTCCGTCGTGCCCAGCGCACCCTCGCACTTGCCGCGAGCGAAGACCTTTATCATCACGCCCTCACCAGCACCATGGCCCCGATGCTCTTCACCGACAAGGACGACCAGATCGTCTTTGCCAACGGGGCGTTCTGCGAACTCGTCGGTCTCCCGCTCTCGCAGATCCTCGGTGGCACGACGGATGCCTTCACACACGAGGAGGATCGGGGCATCGCTCGCCGCCACCACGAGCAGCTCGTTCGCGCGACTACGTCCGAGGTGCGCTACCAGAAGAGATACCGACGTGGTGATGGGCGCGTGGTCAGCGTCGAGGTCCAGAAGTCCGTCCTCGCCGCTGCGACGGGTTCGCGGCGCTTTGTCGTCTCCGTCCGTGACGTCTCCGCGCTAGTCCAACGCGACCGGTTCCTGACGCTGCTGTCCGCAGTCCACCGCATCGCGCGCCTCGCCCATGACGAGCGGGACTACCTCAACCAACTCTGCGACACGCTCGTCGAAGCAGGCGCCTATCCCTTAGCCTGGGTCGCAACGTTGGACGGCAACAACCTGGAGGTTGTTGCGGCCGCGGGTGTGACTCAGTACATTCCCGAGACGTCGACCTGGCACCGGTCGGCAGCACAGCAAGGACCGACCTTGAGCGCGCTGCGCACAGGTCAACGTCAGGTTCATAGCGACGTCCTTCGCGATCCGATCATGGCCCCTTGGCATGACCGAGCGGGTTCAGCGGGGCTGCGGAGCTCGGTGGCTCTGGCGCTTCGCTTGCCCGAGGGATTGGCCGCCCTCAACGTGTATGAGCGAGAAGTGGGTGCCTTCGACGAGGCTGAGTGCCTCGGGCTCGAGGAGATCGTTCACGAAGCCGAACTCGCACTGGCCTTCGTCATGTCCACTCGTGAAGCGACTTACGCCCTTGAGGACGCCCGCCGTTCCGAGGGAGCGCGCCAAGCGTCTGAGCGCCATCTGCGCGAGTCAGAAGAGCGTTTCCGACTGGCCTTTCATCAGAACATGGCTCCCATGGTCTTCACGGGTCTCGACGATCACGTGCTGGAGGTAAATGCGGCCTTCAGCACGCTCGTGGGCTATGAGCCCGATGAACTGATCGGCCGCGACACCACGTGGTTCACCCACCCCGACGACCGGAGGCTGGCCGCTGCCGCACGAACGCGCCTCCAAAAGGGCGAGGAGCAGGTGCGGTACTCCAAACGCTTCGTGCGCAGCGACGGCCGCACCGTGACCGTCGACGTCCTCAAGTCAGCAGTGCGTGATGACGAGGGGCGAATTGCCTATTTCATCGCATCCGAGCTCGATGTGACCGAGGAGCGTGCACTGGCCGAGCAGCTGCGCCATCGCGCGCTCCATGATCCACTCACAGGGCTCGCGAATCGAACCCTTTTCGAGGAGAGACTCCGACGCGTCCACGACGGACGCCCCGCTTACGCGGCGGTGCTGCTGGTCGATCTCGATGATTTCAAGGGCGTCAACGATACCTACGGGCACCAGGTCGGCGATCGACTGCTCATCGGAATCGCACGTCGGCTCGAGCTCGTGACACGAGCGACCGACACGCTCTCGCGCATGGGTGGCGACGAGTTCTTGTACCTGGCTGCGCCCCTGGGCAGTCCCGACGAGGTCCGCTCCATTGCTGAGCGCCTTCTCGGCGTGTTCGACGAACCGTTCGCCCTTGGCGGGGTCACCCTCCACCAGCGGGCCTCGGTGGGCGTGGCCCTGGTGGATCCCGACCTCCCCGTGTGGTCCGACGTCATAGGTCGGGCGGACCTCGCAATGTACGAGGCCAAGCGCCGACACCGCGGTCGCGTCGCCTTCTACGCTCCAGACCTGGGCACGCACGCAAGCCGCGAGTTCACCCTTGCCCAGAACCTCGAGCGGGCCGTTCGCCACGGCGACCTCTGCTTCCACTACCAACCCATTGTCTCGATCGCCTCGTTGCAGGTCGTTGGCTTTGAGGCGCTGGCCCGCTGGCCCACGGCCGCAGGCTGGATCTCGCCGACCGCTTTCATCCCGATCGCCGAGCAGAGCGATCTCATCATGGAACTCGGGGTCCAGGCCTTGGACGACGCGGTAGCCCACGCCGTTGAGTGGTCGCGTGCATCAGGCTCCGCCCCTTTCGTATCGGTGAATCTCTCGGGACATCAGTTCCGTGATCGGTGGCTTCCCGACCTGGTCGAGGCGACTTTGGCGCGGCACGGGCTCACGGCTGACCGCCTCGTCCTCGAAGTGACCGAGAGCGTCGCGATGGCGGACCTGGCGGCGACCCGTCGAATCGTCGCCGCTCTGCACCGGCTGGGCGTGGGCCTCGCACTCGACGACTTCGGCACGGGCCACTCATCACTCTCCTACCTCCTCGGACTGGACCCACGAATGGTCAAGATTGACCGCTCCTTCCTCGACGAGGGTGAGAGTGGCGACATCGTGCTCGATGCGGTCGTCGCCCTCGGACACGACCTGGGCGTCGCGACCCTGGCAGAAGGTGTCGAGACCTTCGATCAGTTGAAGCGCCTGCGGCGGCTTGGCTGCTCGTTCGCACAGGGCTTCCTCTTCTCACCCGCGGTGCCCGCCGATGAGGTCCCGCTCCTCGCTGCGCGGCGACCCAGGGAATGGACCCGCCTTGTCCAAGGCTTGGTCAACGACTCCCCAACCACGCGCTAGCGCGCTGGTACGCTGGGCCGACGCCGCCGGAGCGACGGTGCCACGAGACGAAGGCGGTCACGCGTGGTCGTGTCGGAAGGAGACGCAGGATCCTGGCAAGCGCTGCTAGGGGATCTGCCCGATGGTGCCCTCGTCGTCAACGAGGGGGGCACTGTCGTCTTGGCCAACGAGGCGCTGGCCCAGCTCACCGAGTACCCGCTCGCCGACCTGATAGGAAGCCCTCTCGAACGCCTCGTGCCCTCGAGGCTGGCCGCCGCACACGAACGCCTGCGTGCCGCCTTCGACACTTCGACGCGCACCCGACGCTTCGGATCGCACACACACCTCGTTCTGGTCACGCGCGAGGGAGTCGAACGCGAGGTCGATATTGCACTTTCGCGCGTGAGCATCGACGGAGCACCCGCGACCCTGGCTTTGGTGCGAGACCTCAGCGACGTGCGTGCGACCGCACTCGAGAGCGACTCGGAGTTGCGCTACCGCCTGGCTTTCGAGATCTCCGTCGCCCCCATCGTCTTCACGAACGAACGCGACCAGATCGTTGCGGCCAACGACGCCTTTTGTGAACTCCTCGGGCGGTCGCGGGAGGAGCTCTTAGGGCAGGACTCGTCGCTGTTCACGTACCCACTCGACCTCGGGATCACCGAAGCCTCACTGGAACGGGTGCGGCGTCGCGAGGTTGATGCGGAACGTTACGTCAAGCGCTACGTGCACCGGGATGGACGGATCCTCGTGGTCGAGGTCGCGAGACGCGCCGCCTACGACGCCGACGGACGACTGATGTTCAACGTGATCAGTGAGCGTGATGTCACCGAGGAGCGCTCGCTCACCGCCCAGTTGGCTCACCAGGCCTTGCACGACCCGCTCACCGGACTCGCCAACCGGGCGCTGCTTGAAGACCGATTGGTCCGCGCCCGCGCCAAGGTGTCCCGCCAAGGTGGGTTCGGCGCGATCTTGATGGTCGACCTCGACGACTTCAAAGAGGTCAACGACTTCCATGGTCACCTGGTCGGCGATCAGGTACTCATCGCGGTGGCGCGCCGACTCGAGGAGGTGGCACGTACGGCCGACACCCTCTGCCGCTTCGGCGGTGACGAGTTCGTATACCTGGTCGAAGGGGTGCACCAAGCTGATCAGGTGCGCCACATCGCCGGACGCCTGCTGGGCGCGCTGGAGCGGCCCCTGGCGGTGATGGGGCTCGCGATCGAGCAACACGCCAGCATCGGAATCGCACTGTGGGACGTGGAGTCGTCTGAAGACGTGGCGGTGCTTGAGCAGGCGGACCTCGCCCTCTACGAGGCCAAGCGTCTCGGACGAAATCGCTACGCTGTCTACTCGCCCAGCCTGCACCAACTCAACGTCGGTCGCGGTCGCGAGTTGCACGCGCTACGCGAGGCTCTCGCCGATGGGTCGCTCGCCATGCACTACCAACCCATCGTTGCGGCGACTTCGACGACCGTCGTGGGCTTCGAAGCGCTGATGCGCTGGAGACACGCCGAGCGTGGCTGGGTGGCGCCGGCCGAGTTCCTCGGACTCGCCGAGTCGTCAGACCTGATCGGCGATCTCGGCGCCTTTGCGCTGCACGAGGCGACACGCGACGCAGTCGCCTGGTCGGACGAACCAACCGGGCCATACGTGACCGTGAATCTGTCTGCACGACAGTTGTTCGGGCCCGACTTGCTTGAGCACGTGCGATCCGCACTCGTCGCCAGCGGCCTCGCCCCCGCCCGACTCATCCTGGAGATCCCCGAGCGCGTGGCCCGCGAGGACGCGTCGCGCACGACACTCGTCATCGACGAACTACGAGCCCTCGGCGTGGGCTGCGCTCTCGACGGCTTTGGTGACGGCCTCGCGTCATTGGCCCAACTTCTCAATCTCGACTTGCGCTTCGTGAAGATCGACCGCAGCCTGGTACGACCGACCGAGGTCAACCTCGTAGGCGCTGACCTCGTCGACTTCATCGTCACGCTCGGACGACGAACGGGAATCGGCGTCGTGGCCCAGGGCATCGAATCGACCGACGATCTCGAGCGACTACGGGCCGCTGGCTGCGACCTCTCTCAGGGTTTCCTCTTCTCCGAAGCCGTCCCGGCCGGTGCCGTCAAGCCGCTGCTCGATGGGCCACTGTCGGAACTGGCCTCGAAAACGAAACCTTCGTCGATCAGTGACATGCAGGCCTCGGCAACCGCGGAGTCGTAAAGAACACCTGAACCTCCCCGCAGTTCCTCGCGCGCGTCGGCGAGCGACCACGCGGGCCGGTAGGGACGGTGGTGCACCATTGCCTCAACCACATCAGCGACGGCCACGACGCGCGCGTAGGGTGAGATTGCTCCGTCAGCCAGACCATCGGGATAGCCCGATCCATCCAGGCGCTCATGGTGATGGCGCGCCACGTCCACGTACACCGAAGACAGCGACGCCTCGTCGACAATTTCAGCACCGAGCTCGGCGTGGCGCGCCACCGCCTCGAACTCGAGGGCGCTGAGCGCTCCAGGGCGACCCAGGATCTCGGAAGGCACGGCGATCTTTCCCACGTCGTGAAGAGCGGCAGCACTGCTCACGAGGTCGACGTCATCAGCGCCCCAACCAAGTTGCTCCGCAAGGCGACGGCTGAGGGAGCTCACGCGCGCCTGGTGACCCGCTGTGTAGGGGTCACGGATCTCGGTGAGGCGCACCATGGCGCTCACGGTCCCGCGCAGCGAACGCTCTAGCTCGGCGCGCGTGCGCGAGTGCGCCACCAGCAGTTCGACCTCGGCGACCAGTGCCCGCAGCTCAGCCAGCACCACTGCGTCGAAAGCAAACTTGTCCTTCGCTGCGATCGTCAGGGCCCCACGCTGGCGCCCGAGACTGAGCGGCAGCGCCACAAAGGACTCGATCCCGAAGTAGGCGGCACGCTCATGCCAGGGTGACAGGTCCGCATCGCGCGCGACCACGTCCACGGCCACGGGCTGCTGCGTGCCAATTGCCCGCAGAGTGGGACCTCTCCAGATCGGTGCATCCGGCGGTGCCTCGAAGGAGACCTCGTCGAGATAGGCGACCTCGCCGGCACGGTGCGCAACGACGCCTCCGCGCTCGCTCTCGACCGTGACCCAAGCGATCGTGAACTCGCCCACACTCGCCAGGCGATCGACAAATGACTGCAGGGCGTCGTCCTGACTGGGCGACGTGGCAATCGTTCGCGTGACGTCAGCCATCAGGCGCAGCATCCGCTCGCTGGTACGTGCCGCGGTCATGTCCGTGAGTGTCGCCACAACGCCGCGCAGCTGCCCGTCACTCACAATCGGGTACGAGTCGACCGCGAGCCACCGGCGCGGCTCGTCGGGAAAGACGAAGCCCACGACGGCGCCGCGGTAGATTCGCGTCCCATCGAATGCTCGGGCGGCTGCCGGATCATCGAACGCAAAGGACAGCGACGCGCCCAGGCGCACCATCGACCCCAACCTCAGCCCGATCAGTTGGTCTGTCGTAGTGTGCAAGAGCCGGGCGATCGCGGTGTTGCAGTCGCGCACGACGCCACGCACATCAAAGTAGACGAAGCCGATGTCCGTTACATCCAGGTACTCGGCGAGGTAGCGCTCTGAGCGCATCGGGCTGGCGTTGTCGTCCACCCTCACCCTTTCGCCGCGGCCGGCCCCGCTGGCCAGCGCTCCACCCTAGCGAGGCGAGCCACCCCACGTCGACGGTCGTGCGCCACGGGCCGGAATCGCGTCATCTAGATCGAAACGATCGTCGAGGTCGTTGCCTCAGGGAAGTGGAAGCCGCTCGTGAGCACCTCACGCGCGACGGCGACGACTTCCGCATCGAACAGGGTCCCCGCTCCCGCCTGGATGAAGTCGAGTGCGGGCTCGAGGCCGATCACCGGTCGGTACGGGCGATGACTCGACATCGCCTCGATGACATCCGCAACGGCGACCACGCGCGCGGGCAGCCCGATCTCCGGTCCGGCGAGCCCCGCGGGATATCCCGAGCCATCGAGTCGTTCGTGGTGCTGCAGGGCAACCTCAGGAATGGGCCAAGGTAGCGAAGCCTGCGCCAGAATCTCGTAGCCGACGGCCGCGTGCCGGCGCACCATTCGCATCTCGAGGTCGCTGAGACGTCCCGGCTTGATCAGGATCTCGGATGCGAGGGCGATCTTGCCCACGTCATGGACATCCCCAGCTTGGCCGATCAGTCGCACGAGGTCGTCATCCAGCTCGAGCCGCGCACCGAGAGCGCTCGCCAAAGCACCGACGCGAACCTGGTGACCCGCCGTGTACGGATCTCGCGCCTCGGTCACCTGCGACAGCGCGGTGAGAGTCCCCTCGAGCGCGGTTGCCAAGCGTTGCACCGACTCGCCGTGAGCTATGACACGCTCGGTCTCGCGAACGATGCGCTCGAGCCCGGTGACGGTGAGCTCGTCAAAAGCATTGGGGTGACGGTCGTACAGGGCGAGCGCCGCGCGACGCCCGCCCGGAAAGAACGGCAGCACCACGGCGGATCGCAGGTCAGACGCGGCAACAAGTTCGCGCCAAGGCCCCATCATCGGCGAGGTCAGCATGTCGTTCACGACGACGGGATGGCCACCGCGCAGAGCGATACCGGCCGGACCAAGCCCGAAGGGTCGACTCGCCGACCACGAGATCTGGTCAGGTCTGATGTAGCTGGTCTGGCCCGCAGCCTCGATGATCTCGACTCGTCCCTCAGGGCCATTGTGAGCGATGCCCACCCATGCCAGCGCGAACGGACCGGCCTCGACGAGGGCTTGGCACAGGTGAGCGAGTGTCTCGGCTTCTCCCATCGGCCGCGCGGGGAGCTGGGTCACTGCGAGCATGACGTCGACGAGCTGGCTGCGCCGGATGCGTTCGCTCGCGTCCAGGTACGCGAGCAGAACCCCCTCGCACTGGTCCGCGCGCCAGACCGGATACGCATTGACCGTGAACCACCGACGTTCCCCCGTCGGGGTTAGCAGGCCCTGGATCAGCGCGTAGACGGGGTCACCCGTCGCCATCGCGACCGAGAACGGCAACTCGTCTCGGCCGTAGGGTGTGCCATCTGCGTGAACCGGGTCCCACGTGAGCCTTGTTGGGTCGTCACTCAGCAGGTCCTCGCGTGTGCACGCGAAGACTCGCTCTGCGCGATCGTTGACGTCCACGACATGTCCTTGAACGTCACGAAACATGAACGCCGTCGCCGTCGACTCCAGGAACTGGCTCGCCGCGAGCGCCTCCTGGAGCGTCATGTGCCCATCTGATCGCACTCCGAACCCCCTGTTGGCGTCAGCCTACAGAACTCTGAATGCTATTCGTAAACCACATTCGGGTCATCGACGAGAACTTCTGCCGCCTGCCGCCTCTGGTCAAGACCTATCCCCAACGATCGCCACAAAGGCGTCCCAACGAGCGCCAGTCCCGAGGGAACGAGGATCAGCTGCCACAGCCAGGTGGGCCACGCGCGGTGCGCGAGCGCGTCGACCATGGGCAGGCGCACGAAGGCGATGCTCGCCCCGACGACCCACAGCCACCACCACCACGAGAGCCGACGTTGAAGTGTGGCGACTAGCACGACGAGCGTCGCGACCGCCACAACCACCGTCGGTCCCCAGACCCGCAAGTGGATGTCAAGGATCGTCGAGTTCGTCTGGAATCCGGCGGGAAGCGGGTCGTAGGCCAACCAGATCGTGAGCCACCAGAACGTGACGGCCGGACGCCAACGCGCGCGCTGCGCCTCCACGACGAGCATGGCGACCGCCAACGCCGCGAAGTAGTAGCCCCAGAGGTTCACCTCGAACACCAAGCGCAGCGCCAGCAGCACGCCGACGAGCGAGCTCAACGTTGTCGGTTCGTAGATTCGCTCGCCCAATCGCCTCCTGACGACCCACGCCAGGGCCACGGCCACGACAATGGGCGCCACGCGCGCCAGCACGAAGAGCGGCGCGCCCTGGAGGCGTGTCTCCCAGACGACGGTGCCCCCGTAGGAGCGGGTGAAGCCCGAGCCGATCACGATGGCTCGAAAAGCCCGCCCACCGGTCGCGACGAGGAATGGCAGGTCGACGACGGTGACCGCAGCAGCGAGACCAATCGCGTAGCGCCACCATCGCGCGCGCGGTGCGACGACGAGAAACGGAACCGCTACCAGCAGCGCGTACTGATTCGTTGTGACGGCGAGACCCAACGCGACGCCTGCCCAACCCCACCGTTTTCGCATGGCCGCCGCCAGGCCACCAAGCGTCAGGGCGAGGGCCAGCAAGTCCTGGGGATGGTAGAACTCCAGCAGGCAGCCGATAACCGGAGCACTCAGACTCGTAAGCGCGAGTGCGCCGAGACCTCGTCGCGTCATCGCACGACCCGTAGCGCGCCAGACCAGGACGACGGCAACGAGTGCTAACGCGGCACTCACGTAGCCGATCTGCATTGTCGTCAGCGCGTCGCTCGCGCGCACCGACCACGCGAAGATCGCCTGATACGCGTGGACGCAATTCGGTCCGAGCGTGGCGGCACTGGGGAAAGGAACCGCGTGCCCGATGCGAAAGATTGCGACGAGGGCTGCGGAGACGACCGGGTAGAAAGGCGTGACGCTCGTGTAGGGCTGGGCGATGCGTGGCAAACCGAGGCCGTGGAAACGCGGTGGTGGATACGCACACGCAAGGTGACCGTGGGCGATCGCCCACGTGGAGTAGATCGAAACTGCGGCATCGCCCTCTGCGACACCCCCCAGAACGCGGATTGCGAGCACGTAGAGAGCGATGGCACCCAGGACCCCAGCCAGGACCAGCGCAGGGCCAAGCGGCGTCATGCGCTGGACCTCGTCCGGCGACACCGAAGTGCCCACGTCGCTCATAACCTAGGTGCGACGAAACGCCATCGGGTAACGGTTGAGGGCGTCGAGCGCAGCTCGCGCCGCAGCGACGACGTCCTCGCCAGCGAGGGCCACGCCGAATCGCTCTTGGCCGTCAGCCGTCGAACGCACCGTGACGAGTACCGGCCAAGCGCGCTGCGCGGGCACGGTGGTCGCACCCGCAAGGAGGAATGGCACCTCGTAGCCAAGGTCGCGCAGCGCGAGGAGCGTCGCCTCGGCCCCACCAATGAGCGGTCCACTCACCGATCGCCCGACACCAACACGTCCGCGATGGGAGAGCTCGACTTCGCACGCTCCCACGGCGACGTCGTACACGGCACGCACGAGCATGATGCGCGTCTCGCCCATCACGACGGGCGAGGACTCCGCCACCTGCTCGATCGCGATGGAGATGTCGGGGTAGTAGAGGCTCGCGACCTGTGCGGCGGCTTGGGTGGTCTTCTCGGGCTGGGGGCCCACAACGAGCAAAGTCACGCGTCCGTGGGAACCCTCATCGTGCTCGATGGCGACGTTGAGCACGCCGGGCAAACTACGCAACTCGAGTTCGAAGTCCTCGTCGATGCGTGCGGTCATGCTGGCGTCTCCCCCTTCCTCTCATAGAGCCGGGTGTCGGCGATCCGGTAGAGCTCCTCTGGATCGGCTGAGTCGTTCGGCGAACTGGCCCATCCGGCTGTGAAGTCAAGCTCGTCGGTTGATGCTTTGACCTGCGCCCGGAGGCGGTCAAGGAAACCGCTGGCCTCGGCGCCCTCGGCGCTTGCGAGGATCACCCCAAACTCGTCGCCGCCCAGCCGCGCGGCCGTATCGCCGTTGCGCACGCTGCGCCGCAGCGCGAAGGCGAACTGTCGCAGCAAGTGGTCACCGTACGCGTGGCCCGCGCGGTCGTTGAGCGCCTTGAATTCATCGAGGTCAATCATCATCAGCGTGAAGGCCCACCCGTAGCGCGCGCTGCGGGCGGCGGCCACTTCGAGAGCGTGGTCGAAGGTCCGGCGATTGTCAACACCCGTTAGCGCATCGTGCCCGGCGTTGAAGCGTGCCAGGTGCAGCGTCAAGGCCAGCTGGGAGGCTGTCCGCACCGCATCGCACTCGTTGGCGGGCACCACATCGGGCTCGCACCACACACCCGGGCCCGCATTGAGGCGCGCCACGACCCGCGATGTTACGGGACGCCCTCCCAGGCGAAAACTCTGAGTCCCGAAGGACTCGTGACGCAGGACCACGACGGCGTCGTCAAGCCCGTAGCGCTCAGCCATGCGTGTCAGCAGGCTGTAGATGAAACCGATGCCGAGCTCGCCGTCGACGAGCTCGGCCACCATGGTCTCGAAGAGCCACGGGCCCCTTTCGTCGATACTCGACGCGCTGAGCTCACCATGGAGGCTCACCATTCGAGCTCATCCCGGCGAGCCGACGAAGTCGGCACAGCGATCCCGGGAGCTGCTCCCACGCTGAGCAGCTCCCGCAGATCGCTCGAGGCAACGGGCATCGATATCAGGAAACCTTGACCACGGTGGCAACCCATCTCCAACAGGCTGTCAACAATCACGGGCGACTCGACACCCTCGGCGATGATCTCCTTGCCCAGGGCTCGCCCTAGGCGAATGATCGCATCAACGATGGCTCGGTCGAAGGGGTCGTGCGCGATCCCGCGCACGAAACTCATGTCCAGCTTGAGCAGGTCGACGGGCAGGTGCTTGAGCTCGGACATGGAGGCGAATCCGGTCCCGAAGTCGTCGAGGGCGATCTCCACGCCCAGCTCGCGGAAGCCGCGAAGCGTACGCGCAGTCTGCTCTGGGTCGTCGACGACTGCGTACTCGGTGAGCTCGATGCACACCCGCGAGCCGGGCACGTCGTAGCGACGGAGCGTGCTCTCCACGAAGGACACCAAGTCGCCGAGCCTAAAGTCGGCCGGGGACATGTTGACGCGCACCTTGAAGTCGAGCTGCGGGTACTCGCGCTGCCAGGCGCCGAGCTGCCGGCATGCTTCAGCGAACACCCAGCGGCCCAGACTGGTCACCAGTCCCGTCTCCTCGGCCACGGTGATGAACTCGGACGCCGCGAGCAGGCCCCTCGTCGGGTGCTGCCAGCGAACCAGGGACTCAACAGCGAGCAGCCTTCCGCTCTGGAGGTCGATCTCGGGCTGGAAGTGCAGACGCAGGCCTCCGCCGTCTATGGCCTCACGTAACTGGATCTCCATCTCGGAGCGCTCATCCACCCGAGCCCGCAGCTCTCGGTCGAAAACCACCGCCCGGTTGCGACCCCGCGACTTGGCGTGGTACATCGCGAGGTCCGCGCGGCTGAGCAGCTCTGTCGGCGCGACGGAGGGCTGGGCCATCGCAATGCCAATGCTCGCGGTGTGGTTCATGGCTTGACCAGCGATTTCGACGGGCTGGGCGATCACCTCGAGCATCCGGTAGGCGCTGGCCATGGCCTCCATCTCGGTGCGCGCCCGATCCACCAGGAAGACGAACTCGTCACCGCCAAGACGCGCGACGAAGTCGCCCGTGCGCACCGACGTGCGAAGCCGGTCGGCCATCACCACGAGCAGGCGATCGCCGTTCGCGTGGCCGAGGAAGTCGTTCATCACCTTGAAGCGATCGAGGTCGATAACCATGACCGCGGTGTCGCGCCTGGCCGCGGCACGCGAGCGTAGTTCGTCGAGCAGTGCTCGGCGATTAGCGAGTCCTGTCAACTCGTCGTGGTTCGCGTTGTAGATGATGCGCTCCTCGGCATCGATGCGCGACTGCATCTGGACGAGGAGCGAGGCCACGGCCTGGAGCGCGTTGATCTCCGCGGGGATCCAGTTGTGGCGGTTGAAGTGGATGAAGCCGATCACGCCCCAGGTGGTGTCGCCAACGAGCAGCGGGACGGCCGCACCCGCGGCCGGCGTCGCCCCGGTCGTGACGTTGATGTGCTGCTTGTACTCGTCATCGACGTCATCCGCCTGTCCAGTCAGGTACGGACGCTTGAGGTCCCGCGTCGCCGCGAAGATCGGATCGGCGTCGAAGGGGACCTCGCCGAGCGGGTCAGGGTCGGGAACGTCCTCACGCAAGGGCCACTCGGCCACCATGATGCTGAGGCCGCGCACCAGGTCGTTGCGCCGCATCAGGGCGACGTCGCTGTCGAGGAACTCACCCAGCTCCCGGATGGTCCACTGGAGGTCCACCTGGCGGGTGGCTGACGTTGCGGACATCAGGCGCTCGGCCACGCGCGCGACCAGCTCGTCAAGCCTCTGCTGGTGCATGAGGGAGGACTCGCGCTGGTTGAGGGTTGTGATGTGGCTGAAGAGCCCGGCGAACGCCTGGACAACTGAACGTTCGCGCTTGGACCACGTTCGTCCCTGGCGCCCCACAATCAGGGCGCCGACTAGCTCGTCACGCTCGTCGCAAATTTGAGCGACGAGCGCTCCCCACTCGACACCGTGCACCGTGGCCGTGGCTGTGGTCATCGTGCGACGCGACTGGAGGGCCGCGCGCACCTTCTCCGTGAGTGCGACGAACGCGGGCTCGGCTGCGGGCGTCACGAAGGGATCGAGAGACTTCACATCGCCAGGCGTCTTCCCCACGACGGCAACAATCTGTGTACCGGCGACGACGTGGACGAGAGAGTCCGCGACGAGTCGCATCTCACCGCGCGCCCGCTCGACGTACGACTCGGGGGTTTCGCCCATCAGGCTGCGCCTTTCGTGTCGACCTTCAGTCGTTGATCTGCCCCGCCATCGTAGGGCGAGAACGCAAAACCCGGCAAGATGTCGTTTCTCTACATTTCGACAACTGCCTCATCATTGCTTGAGGCCGTTGTGCGGACCCATACGTCATCAAGTCGACGTCGAATGCTGTGCGCGCTCGCGGGTGGCGCGACGGCGACGCGAACGACCATGGCAATGGCCTCACCGGGGTCGAGATCGAACAGGCTGTCGAATCGTGTGGCGAGGTCGTGCATCTCGTCGAGGTAGCGCTCGCCGCCCAACTCGCGACGCTCGAAGTCATTCGTCGCGTAGAGGAAGACCGGCACGACCGGCTGCACGGCGAGACCCGCCAACGTCGCCGTCAGCCAGAATCGCTCCATCGCGGCCCCCGCACGCACGTACCACGTCGGCTCTACCCGCGGGACGGTCACTGCCGCCAGTGCCGAGGATGTCGTCACCATCAACTGCGTACGCAATCCGAGCATCCGACCAGCGCGCCACTCAGCGAGATGTGCCATCACATCAGAACGCTCCAACAGGCCGAGGGCAGCGACCGAGGTGGGATCCATCTCCAGTGTGCGCACGTCGAGACCCTCGTCGAGGGGGTCGCGTCCGGGTAGGCGAAGCTCCCCGAGCATCTGAGCGTGCACCTGCGGGATGAGGAATCGGAGCCGGTCACAGCGTCCGATCACGTCTCCGGCCTCGGCGAGCTCGGCGTGGTCGCGCAGGAGGCGAAGGCGCGCGCCCTCGGAGCTGACCGCGCGCTCAAGCGCCGTGACCGTTGACTCCTCGAGCACAGCATCGGGGTCGCCCGGCTGGCGGTTGGTTAGGCGCGTGGGCACCGCCGGATAGAGTGCGGCCAGTTGCGCGTCGGTGCTCGACCCCAGGTGCAGGGTCGCCACGTGGGAAGCGGCGACGCCTTGCGGGAACAGTTGGACCTCGCCGAGACGGCGGCGCGCTGCGGCGGCGCTGCGCGCGTTGAAGACCGACGCACCCAGCGCAACGTAGCTGCCACGGTGCGCGACGTCCATTGCGGCCTCGTGGTCCGGGACGAGGAAGAAGCGGATCTCCTCATCGTCGGCCTCGAAACGCCAAGGCTGCACGTTGCCCCCCGAAGGCGCACGCCGAGCGGCATCGACGATGGCCGTGACATCGTCGGCTTCCTCGGGGACGGGATCCTCGGGCGGGGGAGCTTCCAAGTCGATATCCGAATCGACGCTCACGTCGACGGGCTCGACGCCACCGAGCACCTCGTCGAGGTCGATGCGCAGGCGACCCGAAGACAGGTCGGCGCCGAGAGCGAGGCGGCGCAGCGCCGCGGCGACCGACGCGGCACCGAGAGTGACCTCGCTCGCCAGCTGCGGCCAGCCTGTGATCGTCGTCCCCAACTCGAAGAAGGTGACCGCGCCGCGCGCCGAGACCTCCGCCGTGCCGAGCAAGCGCAGGAGATACGACCCCTTCTCAAAGAGCGTCAGCCCCGCCAACCGCTCGGCCGTGACGTCTCCGAGGAGGCCATGGAAGAGGGGTCGGTCGGGCTCGAGGTCGAACCGCTCGACGTCGAGGACTCCCCGGTCGCTGGTCTCCATGAGGACCGGGATGCATCGAATCCGTGCGGCCTCGCGAACCAGGTACTTCATGTCAAGGGAGTCGCACTCTTCGATCACGACATCGAGGCCATCGAGGAAATGTTCGAGGTTCTCGCGTGTCAGACCCTCGGTGACCACCATCATCGATACGTAGGGATCGATCTCGGCGATGCGTCGCGCAGCCACGACGGCCTTGTTCAGCCCGAGATCGAGGACACTCACCGGCAGGCGATTGAGGTTGGTCAGAGCCACGGTGTCAAAATCGGCCAGGCGCAGCTCTCCGGCCAGGCCCTCCATCGCGATGACGTGCGCCACCGAGTGCCCGGCGCTCGCCCCGATGATCCCAACGCGCAGCCCGCGGAGGTGGTGCTGCTCTTCGGCGGTGAGCTTGGGGCGGTTGCGGTCCAAGCGCACCCGACTGAAGGACCGCGGGCCGAGCAGCCGCACGATGGCCCGGCGCCACGGGTAGTACACCCAGCGCGCAGGCTCCTCGAGAAGCTGGCGTGAAGGCGCGGGCTTGAGCTGGGCAGCCTGCGACTGCTGCTCGGCCAGGCGATCGACGGTCTGGAGGGCGGGATCTTCGCGCAGGATTCGCAGTACCTCGCGATCACTGCGTGACGCCACGTCGAGGACGAGCGGCCGGAAGGACTGCGTGCGTGGGGACGCGGCATCGAGCGACGCTGGCCCCGTTTGGCGTGGACCGCGGGCCAGCTGCTCGGCTTCGCGACGTAGCGCGCGCCGATTCTCCTCGTCTGCCAGGTCGTAGCTGCGGCCACGCTGCCACGTCACGGCGTAGGTGCGATAGCGCTCGTCAGGGAAGGCGACCCAGTTGCGACTCAGCACTTCGCCACCGGCGACCTTGCCGACGGGGATGAGCTTGTCCGAGACGGCTGCGATCGTCCGCTCGGCTCCGAGCCATACCGCCGCATGCGTCATCATGCGCGAGATCGTCGCGACCATACGCACACCGAGCACCGACGCGCCACGGGCCCAGCCTCCTTTGGCTTCGACCACGCCCATGCGCGCTTCGCGATCGATCAGCTCGCCGATCTCGTCGATCTCGGGAAGCGTGCAGAGCTCATCCATGAGCGCTGCTCCCCAGCGATCCTCCAGTGGCCCGTGGAAGCGCAGGCCCGCGACAGCTTCGCCGTCGGGGGCGAACCCCACGAAGAAGAGAGGAACTCCCCGGCCCTCCTCGAGATCGCGGCGCCGCAACGTGCTCTCAAAGCCAAAACTCCGGTACTTGCCCTCCGCATCGTCCAGATACCGTCGCCACAGGTCCGGTCGCTCGAGAGGGTGGTGGCCCTCGAATCGCACGCCCGAGGCCTCGTCGATGAAACTCGCCCCGTACCGATAGCGAAGCGCCACTGTCTCCTCCTTGCCCGCGGGCGCTTCGGAGACGCTCTCGCCCGAGCACGCCCGACCGTGCCGTGCATCCAGGCTATCGAGGGACTGATGAAATTTGGTGCACCGTTGACGAGTGGTGGTCTGCCCCGTCTCCTGGCGCGTGGCACAGGACATCGGTAGGACCCTCTCAGTAGTGTGCGATCGTGGTTCTCGTGCTCGTGACCTGGTGTGCAGTTCTCGGCCTCGTCGTCGGCTCGTTCTTGAACGTCGTCATCTATCGCGTCCCGCGTCACCTGTCCGTCATCTCGCCACGATCGGCATGCCCGTCATGTGGTGCGCCAATCTCCGCCCGCGACAACGTTCCGCTCGCCTCGTGGCTGCTGCTGCGCGCCCGGTGTCGCTCGTGCCACGAGCGGATCTCGTGGCGCTACCCGGCCGTCGAGACGGGAACTGCTGCCGCGCTCGCACTCGTTGCGTGGCGTCTCGGACTCCACCCCGACCTCGCGGCCTACCTCGTGCTCGCTGCAGGTCTCGTCGCCCTGGGAGTCATCGATGCTGAACACCTGCGTCTTCCCACGCCACTCATCGCCGTGACAACGTGCGCCGTGGTCGCGCTGCTGCTCAGTGCATCGGCGATGATCCACGACTGGCACCGTGCGCTCGTGGCCACGGTGGCAGCGAGCGTCTGGTTCGGACTGTTCCTCGGAATCCACCTGGCCAGCCCACGGGCGCTCGGTCGCGGCGATGTTCGCCTCGCACCCCTGCTCGGCTTCTCGCTTGGCTGGCTGAGCGTCGGAGCCGTTGTGGTCGGGTTCTTCGCTGCCAATCTCGTTGGATCGATCGTTGGAATCGCCCTCATGACGGCCCATCGCCTCGAGCGGCGCCAGCCCATACCCTACGGCGTCTTTCTCGCGATTGGCGCCGGCGTTGCCATCCTCTTCGCGCCCCAGATCCTGAGCCCGTGGCCCGGCCTTCGGGGACTGACGGGATGACTCAGTAGACGAACTCGGTGCGCAGACCTTCGCTGTCCCACTCGCCTTCGGCTGGAATACGAATCGCGGCACGCCCGTTCACACGTCGCGCTGTCCACAGCAGTGCAGCCGCGTCGTACAGGTGGGGCTCGGGCACGTTCAGCGAGGCATCGATGACGGCAGAGATCCCGGGGACTCGGCGCACGAGGAGGTTGCGGCGCTCCTCGCGTCCCTCCTCTCGCCGCTTTGGCCACTTCAGGGCAATGTCACCGTTGAGCTGCATGAAACTGAGTTCGGGGTGTCCTGAGTAGAGCGTTCGCTGGCGGAACGGTAGGAGTTCGTCGTAGAGTTCGCGGTAGCGAGTCAGGCGAGCCAGGGTCGAAACGTCGAGTCCCTCGTGACTGGGCGTTCCTCCCGTAAGATGTTCGCGCGTTGGGGCTGGAGCCAGAGTGGGGCCCCGATGGCCAAGTACCATCCTCCCCTGCTGATCACAAGTTCGCGATCCTTCGTCGCGATGATCGCGGAACCCGATGGGCGCGTGGATGACGACCGTCGCAAAGGACGGGCGCTCATTCAGCACGTCGAGAATGCTGGCGTATAGGCGAGGGGGCTCAGGCGAAAAGGTCGCAGCGTGCATCTTGGCACTCGCGACGAGCCAGCCTGACGCGACCGGGATGACGCCGGCGACCAGCACGTAGGGAAGGTCTGGCCCTCGACGTAGCGTCACGCGGACCTACTCGGGCGGAAACTGGAATCCCAGGAACTCGAGCGAGCGAGTGAGCTCCTTGGGGTGAGCACTCGTGGCCACGGCACTTTCGTACGCTACCGTTCCCTCCACCACCAAGCGGGCCAGGTCCGTCTCGAGCACCTGCATGCCTTCCTTCGCGTTGGTGAACATGATGTTGACCAGCTGGTTCGAGCGACCCTCGCGAATCAGATTGCGCACGGGACTGGTGGCCACGAGTGCCTCGAAGGCCGCCACCATCCCACCGTCCTTCCTCGGGACGAGGCGCTGGGCGATGATCGCGGTCAGCGAGGCCGCCAGCTGGACGCGAGTCTGCTCCTGGCGCCATGCGGGGAAGACGTCGATGATGCGATCGATCGCCTGAGGGGCATCGTTCGTATGCAGTGTGGCGAAGACCAGGTGGCCGGTCTCGGCCATCGTGAGGGCGATCTGGATCGAGTCGATGTCGCGCATCTCACCGAGCAGCAGGATGTCGGGATCCTCACGCAGCGCCGAGCGCAGCGCTCGCTCGAAGGAGGGACTGTCGAGCCCGATCTCGCGTTGCGTGACCGCCGACATCTTGTGGTGGTGGACGTACTCCACCGGGTCCTCGATCGTCAGGATGTGCGCCGCACGAGTATCGTTGATCCGGTCGATGATCGAGGCCAAAGTGGTGGACTTTCCCGACCCTGTGGGACCGGTGACGAGCACGAATCCCCGCGGCTGGGTCGCCACCCACTCGGCCACCCACGGAAGGCCCAGCCTCTCGTAGGACGGAATCTTGGTGGGGATGATGCGCAATGACATGGCGGCCTGCCCGCGCTGGGTAAAGATGCTGCCGCGCACGCGTGCTAGATCGCGCCAGGAGAACGCGAAGTCGACGTCCATCTGCTCATCAAAGATTCGCCTCTGGCCCTCGGTCAACAGCGGCAGGGCCATTGCTGCCACATCCGCCGCCGTGAGGATCGGTGCGCCCTCCACCGGAACGAGTCGTCCATCGACGCGGATGCGCGGCGCCGACCCGCCGGCCACGAGCAGGTCCGAACCTCCGCGCGTCCACAGGATCTCGAGCCACGGATCAACTCCTGTAATCTCTGGCACAGACATCATTCGTCGAACCCTCAACCCGTCAAGAGATTGGCGGCGTGGTCACCTCAGACGTGACGAGCGCCCAACATCCACGCCCTATATTCCTCCGAGGCGACCACGCCACCAGTTATGCGATGCAAGAACTAGCACGACGTGGACGGCTCACGATGCCGCCAACAGTTCGCTACCCAATCGCCAGGTAGCACGCGCCACTTGTACCTGAGGGATCCTTCGTGGCGTTGTACCAGACATGCGTAGCACCTGTCTTAGTGACCAGGACGTCGCCCGCACTAGCAGTCACATTGGTTCCGAATGAGCCGTCTGGCGCACTAGACGAAGTGGCGACGGCAATGGTGTACGTCGCGCTGTTGCCCGTCGGCCACGTCTGCAGGAAGGGCCCACCGACGATCGTGCCCGCGCCAGCGTCACTGTAGTTCGCGGTGAGCAGCGAGGGCTGCCAACTGCTCACAGATGACGCAGCGAGCCCTGGATTCGAGGCCTCGAGCGCAGCCACCGCAGTATTGATGGTGCTGGCATCCGTCTCACAGGCTGCCACCGCACTCTTACCCGTCACGCCACCAAGAGCGAAGACGACGATCGCAGCAAGGATGCCGAGAATCACGATCACGATCAGGAGCTCAATGAGCGTGAACCCCCCATCGATCTCGCCCCGCGCACGCTGCTCCTGCAGCCGCCGGTAGGTCTGAATCATGTACGTCTACCTTTCTTTCGCCCGGGCCGACCCCCGGATGATTCGCAACCTACGAACCCAGAAATTTCTACCATGCCCCAAATCAACAAACAAGAATCACAACACAACCCTGTCCCAACTCAGGGTCCTGTAGAGAACCCGCATACCCTCGATACCATCTGGATCTCAGCAGGTCCATGAGGGCGCTGCGGTACTCGCTCCAAAGGCACTGGGACCCGTCGCACCAACGACCTCAAAGTAGAGCCGGCCAACACCCGCGGGAATCGAGCCCGCAGTGCCCGACAGTGCGGTTGCGCTCGTGACCACGACGCCGGTCGCGGGAATGATCACGCTGGGGTCACTGGCCGACGCCAGGTAGACCTGCGAGCCGGTCACGAAGTTAGCGCCGCTCAGGGTGAAGGCGGCCTGGTCGCACGTGGCCGGCTGCGCCGGACTAACGGTGCTCGTCGACGAGAACGACGGTGGGCTCACCGCGTAGGCCCAGGAGTCCACCGTCATCTGGGCGCCACAGGTGCTGTGGGGCGTCTGCTGGGTCGTGCCGGGGATGCACACCGAGTTGCTGTTGGCACTGGGATAGTCATCCATCGTCGCAATCACCTGGAGAAACGGTGCTGTCACGCAGGAGACCGCTGACTCCGTGCTCGGGCAGACCGAGATCGTCACGACGCGGGTCTCCTGTGACAGGGGCTCCCACAGGGTCGCGCACCATGCCCCCATCGACACCCCGTCGATGGGGGCCGTGCCCGCCGGTGAACAGGCCGCGGACACCGGCGCGTCGAGCGTCGCCCCATCGAAGTTCGTCCGCGCGGTGTTCAGCGCCACCGCCGCCACACCGTCGGCCGCCGCCGTCATGGACTGCGCCGTTCCGAATGCCGAGGTCAGGCGGAGGTCGGCCGCCGTCAACGACGCGAGAGAGAGCAGCATGATCCCGATGACGAGCAAGAAGATCAGCGCCAGGATCAGGGTCGAGCCGCCGTCACTGTCGGACCGGCACGCGAGAGCGCCACCCCGGCCCGCCGCCGCCCGTCGGCAGCGCCGCCCCCCCGTTGCTTCAGCCGTCACTGCTCGTCACACCGATCGCGTTGGCAAGCGTTGCGGACCCGCCCGCATTGGTGACGGTCAGGTTGTAGTACGACATGCCGCCGTCGGGGCCCTGGATGGGCCCGCAACTGGGCTGCGAGATCGTGAGCGTCATCGATGTCGCACTCTGGGCGGCGATGAGCACATCGGGTACGCAGGCATTGCCCGTGCTCCCCGTCGAGAGCGCGACCGTTGCCCCGTAGGTGCCCACCACGAAGTTCGTCCCCGTCACCGTGCACTGGCTGTTATGTCCTCCACCATGGTCGCGAGGCGAGATGTGCGCGTGGTCCGAGGAGCCCGACAGGGTCACGACGCACGTAGGGCCCCCGTCGCCGTGATCACTGCCACCGCTGATCGACGTGATCGTCGGCGGGGGAACAGCGACGGCGATGGGATACGACGCGGACAGGGTATCGGGATTGGTCACCGTCACGTCGACGGTTCCCAACGGTGCGCTGGCATCCACGTCGACGGTTGCCGTGATGGAGGTCGAAGAGTTCCAGGTGGACCCTCTCAGCGTCACGCCCGAGCCTGACGCGATGGTGACGACCGCCCCCTCATTGAAGTTGGCTCCGAGAATCGTCAGCCCGACCCCTGTGGAACCCGGTTCGACGGGGCTCGGCGAGATCGACGTGATCGTCGGTCCCGACGTGATCGTGAGCAACCCGGACGCCTGTGCCCCGCCCGGATTGGTGACGGTGAGGGGCACAGGTCCCGACAGTGCGCTGCCGTCGGGGCGATTGGCTGGCACGTCGATCGTGGCGATCATCTCAGTGTCCGAGACATACGACCAGGGGTTCCCCGGACTGTAGCCAGACGTCGGCGCCGCCGACGTGGACAATGTCGTCCCAGTGAACACGATGCCGGTCGAGGCGGCAAAGGATCCAGTGGTTGCGGGAGTGAAGCCTGTACCGAGTACTTCGAGCACGAACGACGACGTTCCCGGGTCGACCGAGGAGGGCGTCAGCGACGTCACGCTCAGGCCTCCCGCAGTCACCTGGCCGTTCACCACGGCGTAGGCGATCTCGGTTCCACCTTGAGGCTCGGTCACCGTCACCTGGAGCTTCTGGGGCACAGCTGGGACCGTGCCGGGACAGCCCGACGGTGGAGTCGTGGAGAAGTCCGTCGCGCTCGGCGAGAGCCAGTAGCCCACGACCGCGACCGACGCCATGTAGCCCGATGGCGCGTTCCACCCCACCGGCGATGTATAGGACGTCGCGCACGGGCTATATAGAGGGTTCGATTGCTGCTGCACCTCGGCGTAGACATCCTCGACCACGGTGCGCAGGGCCACGTCGTTGGCCGCCACCGTCCGGTGAGTGACCGATCCTGAGATCGAGCTGGCGAAGCCCAGCAGGAGCCCCACCGCCAGGATCCCGATGATGGCCAGAGTGACCAGCAACTCGATGAGTGTGTCGCCACGCTCTTCGTCGCCTGCCTGGTCGCGCCGCTTAGCGGGGCGATCCGTCGGCTCAAACTCTCTCGTCGCCATCACCCTCCTAGGGCGCCGTGACCGTGATGGTCGTGTTCTCGGAGAACGTCGCAGTGTTCGCCACGATGAATGACGTCGACAGGGAACCATTGTTGGTGGTCATCACCGCGCCGTGTGGTACGTAGACACCCCCGTAGGTGTTGCCCGAGCTGTTGTTGGCGAGCGCGACCGTCACCCCCGAGCCAGCGGCCCACAACGCCACGCCGTCATAGGCGGGGTCGGCCGGAGGGGTGATCGAGACCGTCGCATTGTTTCCAAAAGCGATCGATCCGTACTGCGCGTACAGCAGGGCGCCACTGGCATTCAGAGAGATGTTGTTCGCCGAGGCATCGAGAACGTTGGTCGAGGGACTCACCAGATCGGTGAAGGCGTAGGTCGCCTCATCCATGGTAACCGACGCCCCGTTGGGAAACACGAGTGGGGTTGCGAACGTGTAGGCCGCAGTAGATCCTCCCCGGAAGATCACAACCGCATTGTTGGGAAACGTCGGCAGGTTCGCCGCTGTGTAGGAGCCGGGAGTGCACGTGTAGATCTTCCCGCCACTCGAGGGCGTGCACGTCCCACGCGAGAGCCCCGAGGTGGGTGGTGGCCGAAGGCTGGTCAGCAATTGGGCGAAGCTGAAGGTCGTCGCGTAGAAGGAGTCCGCCGGGCCGGGATAACTCACACCACTCACGCACGCGGCCTTGCCGCTGCCTCCATTGGGAGGCTGGACCGGTTGGGGAGGAGACGTAGAGTCGCCCGTGAGAATCGCCGAGGCGCACAGCTGCGCGTTGTTGCCCAGCACCACCGATCCCGGGCAGGGCGAGGCTACGGCGAGCACTCCGTTGCCCGATCCTCCGTTGACGTCGATCGAGAGAGACCCGTTGTTCTTGATCGTCAGCGACGGTGACGAGCAGTCACTGGACGAACTCAGCAACGTCACGGGTGCGGCCAGGTTCGGTGACCCCGACAACCCCTGTACCTGACCTCGATGCGGCGTGGCAATCATGACGTAGGGCCCCTGGCTCTGGGGTACGTAGACCCTGAAGGCGACCTGCGCCACGTCCTGAGTCGCGACGGGCCACGACGTAGGAGCGCTGCACGAGCCGACGCTTCCCAGGCAGACGGTCGGGGTGCCCTGCTGGGGCTGCACATCCGGAGAGATCACCTGGACGCTCGACGGCGAGAGGCTGCCTCCGATGCAGTAAGAACGCTCGAGCAAGTTGGTGGAGAGTCCTCCTGGCGCAGGAGCTCCGGCCACCTCGGCGTACGAGACCGTTGTCAAACCTTGGCTCCAGCGCAGGCCCAGCAACTGTGTGCCGCCTCCGCACCAGGGAGTCGCCTGGGTCGTGATCGACTGGGAGCTCTCAACATCGCGCACGAACACACCATTGATGACCTGGAGGTCGCTCGAACCCGAGATCCGACTAACGACCTTGGACTGCTGCGACAGCGTCGTCACGATCGCCAGGCTCAAGACACCAACAAGCAGCGGCATGATCGTCAGGACGACCAGCAACTCGACAAGCGTGAACCCACCCTCCTGGCCGCGGTTGTATCGCACCAGGTGACGATCGAGACGCCGCTGGAACGGCGCAACACGTAGCGCCATCGAGCACCTCCCTCCGAGTCCGACTCTGCGTCGGCGGGCTCACCTAGTGAATCTGGACCTGGTTGTAGATACCGTACATGGCCGAGATCAACGCAATCGCAACAAATCCAACGACCACTCCCATGACGATGATGATGGCTGGCTCGAACAGTGACGTCGCGTGGTCGACCTTGGTCTCGAGCTCTCGGCCGTAGTAGGTGGCCGCGACTTCGAGCTGCTGATCTAGCGTTCCCGTCTCCTCGCCGACGCGAAGCATCTGGCGGGCGGCTCCGGGGAAGAGGCCGGTACGCGCCAGCGGGGTCGCCAGGCCCTGACCCTCCATCATCTCGTCGCGGATATGCTCGATCGCCGTTCGATAGACCGAGTTGTTCGCCGACTCGGCCATGACGGCCATCGATCGAGGCATATCAACACCGGCGCGCAGCATCGAGGCCAGGATGCGCAGCGTCCGCTCGAGAATCGACGTCTGGGTGATGTCCCCGATGACCGGAATCCTCAGCAACCACGAGTCCAAGATGGCGCGCCCGTTCTTCGTGCGCCGCATGGTGAGGAAGAGCGCCACCAAAATGACCGCACCGCCTACCAGGACAAACCACCACCGCGTGAGATACCCCGACATGTCGAGCATCAAGCGCGTGACAAGGGGAAGCTTTGCATTGAGCGATTTGAAGAAGACGACAAAGCGGGGGAGTACGAAGACCGTTAGGATCACGACGACGACGATCGAAAGCACCGCAACAACGGCCGGATAGATGAGGGCCGACGTGATCTTGCTTCGCGCTTTGAGATCGCGATCCATGTAGTCGGCCAGTTGATTGAGGACTGCATCGAGATTGCCCGTCAGTTCCGCGGACTCCAGGATGCCGACGTAGTAGTTGGGAAACGCCTCGGGATGACTTGCTGCGGCTGCGGCGAAGGTATCTCCGTTGCGAAGCGCATCGATCATGTCGGTGACCACGACACGCATCATCTTGCCGGTCGTCTCCTCCAAGATCACCTCAAGAGACTCCATTATCGGAACACCTGCTCGAATAAAGACAGAGAGCTGCCGCGAGAAGTTCATCACCTCTTTGCGCGGCACCATCTTCTTGGTGATCTCGAACTTCAAGATGCTGCGTCGCTCGCTGAGCTCGACGGGCTGGAGACCGCGGCGGAGCAGCGCGAGGTGCGCAGCGCCGGCGGTGGGAGCCTTCTCGACACCTCGCGTCGCCTTTCCCTGATCGTCCAGGGCAACAAAGGAGAACTGCTTGATCGGAAGGTCATGATTCTTCGTCGGTTTCCGCCGCTGCCGGTCCTTGCTCGAGCGCTTGGCGATGACCGCCTCGCGCTTGCGCGCGCGGCGTTCATCGCGCTGGTCCTTCGCCGCCCGCTTCTGGCTGGCGCGCTGATCGGGCTCGGCGGCGCTCATAGCGTGTAGACGCTCCGGATTACCTCGCTGATCGTCGTGACATCTTGGGCTACGAGGTTGAGCGCCTCCTGGCGCAAGGTTCGCATGCCCTGTTTGACCGCGAGCGTGCGCAACTCTTCCTGCGTTGCCCAACCAACGATCAGTCGCCTAATCTCCGGCGACATGACCAGAAGCTCGTAGATGCCGATGCGATCCTGGTATCCCGTGTGGCTGCAGTAATTGCAGCCCGCTCCGTGATAGAAGACGTCCTTGGGCTCGCCTCCACTCTCCTCGTAGAACAGGATTTCCTCGTCAGTCGGCGAATAGGTGGCCTTGCACGATACGCAGATCCGACGAAGCAGTCGCTGACCGACCACGGCTAGTACCGAGGAGGCAACGAGAAACGACTCGATTCCCATGTCGAGCAGGCGGTGAAGGGCCGCGACCGAATCAGTTGCGTGCATGGACGAGATCACGAAGTGCCCCGTGAGAGCCGACTGGACCGCCACGCGCGTGGTCTCGACGTCACGGACCTCTCCGACCAGGATCACGTCGGGATCCTGACGAAGAATCGACTTGAGCCCCGTCGCGAAAGTGAGCCCTGCGGTGTCGTTGGTCTGGATCTGGTTGATCATGGGAAAGACGTACTCTACGGGGTCCTCAATGGTCATGACATTCATCGCCTCGTTACCAATTTCCGAGACCGTGGCGTAAAGTGTCGTCGTCTTTCCACTGCCAGTCGGCCCCGCGCATAGCACCATTCCAAAGGGAGCTCGCACCAACTTGGAGTATGCGTGGTGCGTATCGCTCGGCATTCCCAAATCGGCCAATCGGAGCAAGGAGCGCGTCTTGTCGAGGATCCGCAACACGCACTTTTCGCCCATGATCGTGGCTACCGTGGAGACGCGGACGTCGACCTCCTTGTCGTCAATCGTGACCGTTAACTGCCCGTCTTGGGGTCGACGCCGCTCGACGATGTTCATGTCCGCCATGATCTTGATTCGACTCACCAACCCCGGGCCAATGGATGCGGGGAGTTGAAGAACCTCGCTGAGTGCGCCGTCGATACGAAAGCGCACTCTCACGACATCATCGGAGGGTTCGATATGGACATCAGACGCGCGATCGCGCATCGCCTGCGTCAAGATCCGGTCGACGACCTGGACAATCGGTGCGTCGTCAGAGATCAACTCGGTGGGGATAATCTCGGGCCCGCGCCGACGTGACTCCTCCACGACCTTGAACGCCTCTACCAGGGAGCCGACATCAGCGATGGCCCGGTAGTTGCTGTCGAGCGCCCAGCGAATATCTGACGCCGAAGCGATTTCGAGACGCACGGGTCGCCCCAGGTGCTCGGCCAGTTGTACCTGCAACTCGTTGCGGGGCTCAGCACAAGCAACGATGACGGTGTCGCCGTCCTCGGCGACCGGGACGACCAAGTTGGCCCTCGCGAACTCCTCGTCCATTGCCTCCAGCAACTTGGCGTCCAAGTCGATCTGGTGCAAGTTGACCACCGGCAACGCGAGCAGTATTGACAGCGCCGTGGTGAGGGTCCGCTCGTCGATCACACCGTGGTTGATCAGGATCTGACCCAGGCGAGCGCCACTGCTCTGCTGTTCGCGTAGTGCCCGGGACAACTGCTCCGAGGTAATAGCCCCGGTTCTGACGAGAGTGTCTCCCAGACGCCCAACAACGGGCCCGCTGTCCTTATGAGAACGGGGACCTTCCTCATCTGCTTCGGAATGGGGCGACACCACCGTCGACTGGTCGGTATCCAGAGCACCCCCCTCGGTTCCCGACGGCTCCTTGTCCTTACGTCTGAAGGCCAACGATCCTCCTCGGAGCGACTGAGCCTATGCCATCGTTCATATGGGGTCCGATCAGCCTCGTGCGACGTTGCAGTCTTGAAAGCTCGCTGACAGCGTACTGGCTGACACCAGGCGACCGGGCGACCAAAGACCTGCGTGCCGCCACGTACGCCTTCCCTTCCGATGTCCGTGAAGTGTTGGTCAGGGCGTCACACGAATCGGAGTCGCGCTCGCGGGGTGATCTCGATGGCCTTGTCTCGCGCGAGCAGCTCGGCCGCCTGACGCAGCACGTCGACAAGTTCACGCGAGAGTTCCAGCGACTCGCCATCGACGTCCAGGGACACACTGGTCCCCGAAGCGAGCGCATCCGCGATGGTGTCGTAGGCGGACCACGCTCGACCGCTCGGAACAATCACTGAATTGCTCATCGCCATGTCACACTCCTGCCCCTCGACGTGGTGGGCACCCTCATCATACAACTTTGTTGGGTCAAATTTGTGGTAGACCGCCCTCACGCAGTGCGATCTCCAGTTCGATGTCCGGCGGCATGTCATCCCTCCGAACTGCGACCACGGCATGCCGCGGAGCCCTTCGGCACCGGGAAATGGCGATCTGTCCCCCTCATTGGAGCAGGAACTGGCCTCGTTCACCATGGCGGTCATGTCTCACAACGAGACCCCGCCAGAATGTGTGCTTCGAGTGCGTGTTCGCAACGTCGGGAACGGCGCGCCGATGTGACGTGCGGGGAAGGAGTCTCCCTTTTCTCCCTGGTCGATGATGGACGACGTGCCGGTTAACGTCGCCATTCCGTTCGCCGATGGGTAGTATCACGGACCCCGACCACGCCGTACGCGCCACGGTGCTATGACGGGTTCACGGGGGATGTCGACCCGGGGGGTGGAGAAAGGGACCCCATGATTGACTTGACGGACCGTCCACTGAGGGCCACCGGCGCGCCGCGTCCATGGGTCTATCCATCCCATCTGACCACGCGTGTGACCACCGGACACGGCGTCACCTACCAGTTGCGCCCGATCCGCCCAGATGACGCCGAGATCCTCCAGCACTTCCACGAGGGCCTCTCGCCAGACTCGGTCTTTCGCCGGTACTTCTCGCTGCACCCCTCGCTGTCGGCGGCCGAGCTTGACCACCTGACGAACGTCGACTACGTCGATCGCCTGGCCTTCATCATCATCGAGCACGGCGAGTTGGTCGCGGTCGGGCGCTACGACCGCATCGAGACGAGTGACCGCGCCGAGGTCGCCTTCTTGGTGTCGGACCACTACCAGCACCAGGGGCTCGGCCTCCTGCTCCTCGACCACCTGGCCCAGGCCGCCTGGGAGTGCGGCATCACCACCTTCGTCGCGGAGACCCAGGCCGACAACCGTGCCATGATGGGGGTCTTTCGCAACTCGGGTTTCCCGGTGACGGCTCGACTGGAGGACGAGATCATCTACGTTCGCTTCCCCATCGCGCCCACGCCCGAGAGCGAGGCCGCCCAGGAGGCGCGACGCCGCCGCTGGGCCGCGGCGCGGGCGGCCGCGCTGCGCTGAGATGCTCATCACCCACGAGCTGCTCGACTCGACGGGCCACGCCGACCCGGGGCATCCCGAGCGCCCGGCGCGCCTGGCCGCCGTGTGGGAGGGCGTCGAGGACCTGCACCTGGGCACCGACGTCGTGCGCGTGCCCGCGCGCAGCGCGACGCGACCCGAGCTCGCCCGGGTCCACGAGCCCGTCTACCTCGACGAGCTCGGCGCGTTCTGCTTCGAGGGCGGCGGAGACCTCGACGCGGACACCTACGCGACCTTCGACTCGTGGCCCCTCGCCCAGCTGGCGGCCGGGACGGGCCTCGCGGTGCTCGACGAGATGCACCGGCGCGGCGAGGGGGTCGGCTTCATCGCCGTGCGCCCACCCGGGCACCACGCGCTGCGCGACCGCGCCATGGGCTTCTGCCTGGTGAACAACGTGGCCGTCGGGGCCGCCGCCCTGCGCAGCGCGGGCGAGCGCGTCGTCGTCATCGACTGGGACGTCCACCACGGCAACGGCACACAGGCCATCTTCTGGAACGACCCCGACGTGCTCTACGTGTCCGCCCATGAGTGGCCGCTGTTCCCGGGCAGCGGGGTCGCCGCCGAGATCGGGGGGCTGGGCGCCATCGACCGGACGGTGAACCTGCCCCTGCCCGCCGGGGCAACGGGCGACGTGGTGCTACGGGCCTTCGAGGAGATCGCCGGGCCGGTCATCGCCGACTTCGACCCGACCTGGACCCTGGTCTCGGCGGGCTTCGACGGCCACCGCGACGACCCCATGGCCGACTTCCTGCTCACGTCGGGCGACTTCGCCCGTCTGGCCCAGTGGGTCACGGGCTTCTCGCGGCCGGGTCGCCTCGCGGTCTACCTCGAGGGCGGCTACGACCTCGAGGCCCTGCGCCACTCGGTCACCGGAACCCTCGGAGCGCTGCTCGACGCGTCCCCCGCACTCGAGGAGATCAGCCAGGGCGGCACTGGCGTCGACCAGGTCGCCCGCATACGGGCCGAGCGCCACGCCACGGTGGAGATGGTGCGCGCGCAGGCCTTCGGGGAGGCACCATGAGCGGGCCCACGAGGATCGCCGTCGGCTACGACGGATCGGCGAACGCCGACGCCGCCTTGGAGTTCGCCTTGATGATGGCGAGTTCCTGTGGCGCGCAGGTGCTCGTCCTGCACGCGACGGGGCTGCTCGAGCGCTACGAGCATCGCGACGTCACCGCGCTGCCCGACCAGGTGGCAAAGATCGTCGCCGTCGCGGACTTCCCGCCCGAGCGCGTCCACTTCGCCTTCGACGATGGCGACCCGTGCACGACGCTGCTGCGCGCCGCCGAGCTCGATCCGCCCGCTGACCTCATCATCGTGGGCACCCGGGGTCACGCCACCCACAGCGGGCGGTTGCTCGGCAGCACGAGCCTCGAGGTCGCCGAGCACAGCCCGGTCCCCGTCGTGATCGTCCCCCTACAGGAGCGGGCGCCCGCGTCGTAGTCGGCGGCGCAGGTCGGCGAGCACCCACGTGAAGGGCAGCGTGCGCAGCGCGCTCGGCAGGCGACGCTGCGCGCGCGCGACGAGGCGCAGCACCCGCCCGATCCGGCGGCGCGACGCGTCGCCGAGCTCGACCCCGAGCTCGCTGCCGAGGTGGGCAGGCAGGAAGTAGCCCGCGAGGGCCCGCGAGAGCGGGGCCGCCGCGCGCAGCGGCCACCCGAAGGCCGCCAGCGAGACCACCTCATGGAGGTAGGGACGGGTCACCGCGTCCAGGTGCAGGCCGGCGAGCTGCGCGTCGAAGGCGCGATCGAAGGCCGCGCGATCGACGGGCCACGCCGCGCGCGGCACCTGCAGGCAGGTCCCGAGACGCGCCGCGTGGTGGTAGAGGGCGTCGCGCTGCGCCTCGGGCAGGCCCTCGGGGCGCACGACGTCGAGCACGTCGCACGCCCCGCGGTAGAGGCACGAGGCGACCCACAGCTGCAGGGCGGGGTCGAGCGCGTCGTAGGGGACGGGGGCGTCCGGCCCCGAGCGCACTCGCCGGTGCTCGGCGGTGATCGCCCGGGCCAGCGCCCGGCACTCGGCGTCACTGCCCACGAGCGCGACCGCCAGGTACGCGAGCGTCGTGCGGGTGCGCCGCCACGGGTGGGTCCGCAGCGAGCCCGCCGGGACCGGCTCGGACGCCACGGCGTGGCCCACGGCCGGGTGGGCCAGCTGCAGCACGACATTCGCTCCGGCGGCCGCCAGCACCAGGCCGCTCAGGAGGTCCTCGACGAGGTCGGGAGCCAGGCCCGAGCCCGACGCGTCGCGCAGCGGCGTCACCCCGGCCCCGCGGCGGTCACGAGAGGTGTCACGGTCGTTACACTACTCCCATGACCACGCCGATCGCCGAGGCCCCCGCCGTCACCCACAGCGTCGGGTTCCGCCTGAGCCGCGCGGCGCGCGCCCTGCGCGCCCAGTGGCGCGACGAGCTGGCCGACCTCGACGTCGCGCCGCCCGAGGCCGCCATCTTGCGCCTGGTGGCCGCGTCGCCGGGCGCGGCGCTGCGCGAGCTCGCCCGCACGCTGGGCTCGGACCCCATGTCCACCAAGCGCTGCGTCGACGCGCTCGAGGCCCGCGGCCTGCTCGTGAGCGACCGGCGGGGCGAGGGCCGCTCGCGCGGCCTCCACGCGACCGTCGCGGGCGCCCGCCTCGTCGCCGAGATCGAACGGCGCGCCCACGCGCGCGAGGAGTGGCTGGCCGCGAGCCTCGGCGCCCGCGCGGCCGACGAGCTGCGCCGCGCCCTCGACCTCCTCGAGCAGTCCCTCACCCCGAGCCCCCGGAGCTGACATGAGCGATCACCACCACGGACACCACCACCACGCACACCCCGTCGACGCGCCCTCGACCTGGGACGAGCGCTACGCGACGGTCGGCTGGTCGACCGAGCCGGACGACGAGCTCGTGACCCTCGTGGGCGCGCTCGCCCCGGGCACCGCGCTCGACCTGGGCTGCGGGACGGGGCGCAACGCGATCGCGCTGGCCGCGCGAGGCTGGCGGGTCACGGGTGTCGACTCCTCGGCGGTGGGCCTGGACCAGGCCCGGGCGGCTGCGGCCGCGCGGGGTCTGGCCCCCTTGACTCTCGTGCACGCGGACCTGACCTCCTTCGCGCCCGACACCACCTACGACCTGGTGGTGGTGTCCAACATCCACCTCGACCCCGTCCAGCGCCCCCGGCTGTTCGCCGTGGCGCAGGAGGCCCTGGCCCCCGGGGGCCACCTCTACCTCACCGGGCACCACCGCGACGCGCTGGGCCTGGCCGGCCCGCCGATGCCCGAGCGCCTCTACGACGAGGGCGAGCTGGCGACCGCCTTTCCCGACCTGCGCATCGAGCGCCTCGAGCGGATCGAGCGCGGCCTCGAGGACGGCAGCGAGCGCCCCGTCGTCGACGTCCTGGTGTGGGCGACCCGCCCGGGGGCCTCGGCGTGACGCCCCGACCCCACCACCGGCTGGCCCTGGTCGTGATCGCGGCCGCCCAGCTCATGGTCATGCTGGACCTGACCATCGTCAACGTGGCGCTGCCCGCGATCCAGCACGACCTGCACTTCTCGAGCGCCAACCTCACCTGGGTGATCGACGCCTACGTGCTGGTCTTCGGCGGCCTGCTGCTGCTCGGGGGGCGCACCGGCGACATCTTCGGGCGCCGGCGCATGTTCATCGCGGGCGTCGGGCTGTTCGCCGCCGCCTCGCTGCTCGGGGGGCTGGCGACCGGCCAGGGCTGGCTGATCGCCGCGCGCGCCCTCCAGGGCATCGGGGCGGCCGCGGCCTCCCCGACGGCCCTGGCGCTCGTGGCCACGACCTTCGACGAGGGACCCGAGCGCCACCGCGCCATGGCCGTCTACGCGGCCATGACCGGCGCGGGCGGGGCGCTGGGCCTGGTGCTCGGAGGCCTGCTCGTCGACGTCGCGTCGTGGCGCTGGGTCCTGTTCGTCAACGTGCCCATCGGGGTCGCGGTGGTGCTGGCCGCCCCCCTGGTCCTGCCCTCGGTCGACGGCCACGGCGGGCGCCTCGACGTCCCCGGGGCCCTCACGGCCTCGGTGGGCGTGGCCTCCCTCGTCTACGGGCTGATCCACGCCGCCGACACCAACTGGAGCTCCCCGGCGACGCTGGGCGCCTTCGCGATCGGGATCGTCGTGCTCGGTGCCTTCGTCGCGATCGAGGCGCGCGGGCGCTCGGCCCTCGTGCCCCTCGGCTTCCTGCGCCACCGCAACCGCGCGGGCGGCTTCGCGGTGATCCTCCTGCTGGGGGGCGCGCTGCTGTCGATGCTCTTCTTCCTCACCCAGTTCCTCCAGGAGCAGCTCCACTACAGCTCGCTGGTGGCCGGCGTCGCCTACCTGCCGATCCCGGTCATGGTGGCGACCTCGAGCCTGCTGGTGCAGCGCTGGATCCGCCACGTGGGCGTACGCCCCTTCCTGCTCGCCGGGCCGCTCATCGCGAGCGTCGGCATCTTCGGCGCCTCCTTCTTGCGCCCCGGCGACTCCTACGTGCACGTCTTCTTCCCGCTGCTGCTCGCCGGGCTCGGCATGGGCCTGACCTTCGTGCCCCTCACGGTCAACGCGCTCGCGGGCGTCGTGCCCCGCGAGCAGGGTCTGGCCTCGTCGCTGCTCGCGACCAGCCAGCAGGTGGGCGGCTCGCTCGGCCTGGCGGTGCTGGTCACGATCTCGGCGGCGGCCGCGCGCCACACGCTCGCGACCCGCGGGCCGAGCCCCGCCGCCCTCGAGGCGGCTGCGGTCCACGGCTACCAGATGGCCGTGCGCGCGGGGGCCCTCGGGGCCTTCGGCGCGTTCGTGATGGCCCTGGTGCTGCTGCGCCCCGCGCGGGCCGCGGTGCCCGTCGACCTGGCGATCGCCGCCGAGTGAGCGGCGCTCAGGGAGCCGGGGGCCACCCGGGGATCGGGCCGCGGCCCGAGGGGAAGCGGACGTTCTTCGCGCGCACGAACTCGTGCAGGGTCTCGGGCGCGTACTCGCGGCCGTAGCCCGAGCCCTTGACGCCGCCGAAGGGCGAGCCGATGAAGGTGCGCCGGGTGTAGTTGTTGACGAAGACCATCCCGACCTCGAGGCGCGTGGCCAGTGCCGCCGCGGCGACCTCGTCGCGGGTGCAGATCGCCGCGGTGAGCCCGTAGTCCGAGTCGTTGGCGAGCTCCACCGCCTCGTCGTCGTCGGTGAAGCGCGTCAGGGCCGCCACGGGTCCGAAGACCTCCTCGCGAAAGAGCGTCATGGTGGGGGCGACGTCGCCGAAGACGACGGGGGCCAGGTAGTAGCCGCCGCTGGCGCGCACGGCGTCGGGCAGCACAGCCTCGAAGAGCACCTTGGCGCCCTCCTCGCGGGCGCGCGCCACGTAGTTCGCCACCCGGTCGCGCTGGCGCGCGTCGACCAGCGGACCAATGTCGGTCGCCGGCGCCAGCGGGTCCCCGATGACCAGGCGGCGCGCGGCCTCGACGAAGGCCGCGGCGAACGCGTCATAGCGCGCAGCGTGCACCAGGATCCGCGAGGTCGAGGTGCAGGCCTCGCCCTGGTTGTAGAACATGCCCTCGATGGCAATGGCGACCGCCTGGTCGAGGTCCGCGTCCTCGCGCACGATCAGCGCGTTCTTGCCCCCGAGCTCGAGGGTCGCGTAGGTCAGGTTGGCCGCGGCACCCGCCAGCACCAGGCGCCCGGTCGCGGTCGAGCCGGTGAAGGTCACGCGCTCCACGCGCGGGTGCGCCACCAGGTGGCGCCCGGCCTCGAGGCCGCTCACCGCGTTGATGACCCCGGGCGGGAGGACCTCGCCCGCGATTTCGACGAGGCGCAGGACGGTGAGGGGTGCCTGGTCGCCCGGCTTGATCACGACGGTGTTGCCCACGGCCAGGGCCGGCGCCGACTTCTTGGAGAAGTGGATCGGGGGCCAGTTGAAGGGCAGGATGGCCGCGACCACCCCGTAGGGCTCGTAGGTGACGCGCGCCTCGACGGGCCCCTGGTCGAGGATCTGGCCGGTCACGCTCTCGGCGATGCCCCCGTAGTAGTCGAAGGACGTGTGGCTCGAGACGACGTCGACGCGCCGCGCGTCGCGCCGCGGCTTGCCCATCTCGCGGGCCACCAGCTCGGCGAGCTCGTCGGCGTGGTCGCGGATCCGCGCGGCGACCTCGCGCATCAGGCGCCCACGCTCGCGCGGCGACATCGGGTGCCACACCTCCTCGTAGGCGCGCCGCGCGTCGCGCACCGCGACGTCGACCTCGCGCGCCGAGGCCGCCACGACCTCGGCCATCACCTGGCCGGTCGCGGCCTCGGTCACGGCGAAGGTCGCCGCGTCGCCCGGCTCGACGAACGCCCCGCGCACGAAGGACCCCCACACCGGGCGACGCGCCAGCAGCGCGTCGCTCACCACGGGCTCGACCCGGTCGTTGGGCGCGGTCATGGTCCCTCCTCGTCTCGCGTGCTGGGGCACCCCAGCTCGCCGACCCGCTCCTCCAGCCCGTCCAGCTCGGGCGCGGGCCGGTAGCGCCGGCGCAGCGCGATCAGCGTGCGCCACGCGGCGGGGTCGGCGCGCCCGCCCGCGACGTAGCCGTGCGCCGGGTCGAGCAGGACGCGGTAGTGGGCCCGCGCCTCGGCCGGCGCGAGGCCCAGGTGCTCGCGCGCGACCTCGACCACGTCGCGCTCGCGCGCGCCCGTGAGGATCGCGTCGGCGGTCGCGGCCAGCACCTCGGCCAGGCTCCGCGCCTCGTCGCCGGCGGGCGCGCGCGCGGCCAGCACGCCCCCGAGGTACGGGCCGAGCTCGGCGACCGTCGCCACGAGGCGCGCCCCGGACGCCGCGACGCGCTGGTCGTTGCCCGCGTTCACGATCGTCGCCGCACACCGCCCGGCGAGCAGGGCCTGGGCGCGCGCGGGCGTCGAGCCCAGGGCCACCACCTCATAGTCGCCCGGCGCGAGCCCGGCGCGCTCGAGCAGCGCGTAGGCGACGAAGGCGAAGCCCGAGCTCGCGACGTCGACCCCGAGCGTCGCCCCGCGCAGCTCCGCGACCTCGGCGAGGCCCGGCGCCAGGGCCAGCGCCAGGCCCAGGCCCCGGTCGAGCGCGGCGACGACCTCGAGCTCGATACGCCGCCCGAGCGGGTTGCCGCTCACGAAGTGGTAGGCCAGCACGTTGTCCGGGCTGGTGAAGACGGCGTCGTACTCACCGGCCTCGAGGGAGGCGAACTGGGCGGGCGAGGACGCGACGGCGACCTCGGTCACCTCGAGCCCCGCGCGGGCCAGGGCGCCGTCGCGACGCGCCACCTCGAGCAGCACCGACGGCGTGAACGTCCCCAGGCGCAGGCCCCCCATCGGGTCATCCTGGCACAGCGCACCGCGGGCGCCACCAGCGCGCTCGCTGGAAACTTTTCACGCTCGGCGAAAGTAGCGTCAAGGCGTGGCCCCTCCCCCGATCGCCCCGCGGCGCGCGCGGCTGCGGGCCGCCGCGCACGAGGTGACCCACGTCGAGCGCCACGAGCTCGCGCCCGTCACCGGGCTGATCACGGCCATCCCGGTGGCCGCGATCTTCGCTCTGGGCCTCGCGCTGTCCTCCACGGGACTCGCGATCGCCGCCGCCGTGGGCGCCGAGCTGATCGGCATCGTGTCCCTGTCGGCCGCGCCGCGCCTCTCGCTGCCCCTCGCCCTGGCCGACGCCACCGCGCTCGCGCTGAGCGCCCTCGCGGGCACGCTGACCGTCGCCAACCCGTGGGCCCACGTGCTCGTGCTGGTCCCGCTGTGCTACGCGGCCGGGCTGCTGGTCGCCCTGGGCCAGACGCCCGCGGCGATCGGGACCCAGTCGATCATCGCCTTCCTCCTGCTCGGCCAGTTCGCGGGCTCGTGGGAGGCCGCCGTGCGCGTGGGCGGGGCGGTCGCCGTGGGCGGCGTCGACGAGGTCCTGGCCCTGATGGTCCTGCGCCTGCCCCCCTCCCTGCGCTACCAGCGCGGCCGCCTGGTCCGCGCCTTCGAGGTGGTCGCGGCACTGGCGCGCGAGGAGGCGAGCACGTCGGCCATCGCGACGCTCGCGGTCCTCGACGAGGCCGAGGAGACCCTGAGCTCGCCCGCCCTCTTCGGCCGCAGTGACGTGCGCGACCTGCGCGCGCTGCTCGAGCAGCTCAAGCGCGTGCGCCTGGAGCTGACCACCATCGCCGGGCTGCGCGCGCGGCTCGGGACCCCGAGCGTCGCGGGGCCGTGGCTCGCGCAGGCCCGCCTCGCGGTCGCCGACGTCCTGGAGGAGGTGGCCGCGACCCTGCGCGCGGGGACCGCACCCGTGACCTCGCCCGCGGCCGAGGCCCTCGCCGAGGCCCTCGCCCGGCTCGCCGAGACCCCCGAGACCGGGCACGACGTCGTCGTCGCGCAGTACGCGACGCGCCTGCGGGCCCTCGCGGGCCAGCTGCGGGCCCTGCGCTTGGCCGCCGGCGAGGCCGTGAGCGGCGAGCGGCGCGCCTGGCGCGTCAGGCCCGCCTGGCGGCGCGCCGAGCCCAGCGACGCGCGCACGGCGCTCGCGCTGCTGGGCCAGGCGCTGGCGCCCTCGTCGAGTGCGGGACGCCACGCCCTGCGCCTGGCCATCGCGGTGCCCCTGGCCACGGGGCTGGCGCTCGGGCTCCACCTGGCCCGCGGCTACTGGGTGCCCTTCGCCGTGGCCGTGGTGCTGCGCGCCGACTACGCGTCGCTGTGGCGCCGCGGGGCGGGCCGTGTCGCGGGCACGGCGGTGGGCGCGGCCGGGGCGGCCCTGCTGATCGGGGCGCTGCGCCCGGACCTGGCCCTCGACGTCGTCCTGGTCACCCTGCTCGCCTGGGCCGCCTTCACCACCTGGACCGCGAGCTTCCCCCTCGGGGTGGCCTGCATTACGGGACTGGTCCTGGTGCTGCTGTCCACCTCGCTGCCCGACCCGTCGCGCACGGCCCTCGACCGCCTGGTCGACGTCACGCTCGGCGGGGCCATCGCGGTCGCGAGCTACCTCGTGTGGCCCTCGTCGGCCGAGGCCGGCGTGCGCCGGGCGCTGGCTGAACTGTTCGGGTCCCTGCGCGCCTACCTGGGCGCGACCCTCGACCTCGTCGGGGGCCGCTCGCGCGACGCGGGCTCGCTCGCGGGCGCCTCGCGCGCCGCCCGCGCCGCCTGGGGCCGGGCCGAGGCCGCCGTGGGCCGCTCGGTCGAGGAGCCCTCCTCGAGCCGCTTCGCTCCCGCGAGCGGGCGCGCTCTGCTCGCGGTCACCCTGCGGGTCCTGCGCGCGACCCACGTCCTGCGCCTCGAGGCCGAGCGGGGGGCGCGGGTGGGCTCCAGCGCCGAGCTCGACGCCCTGGCGGCCGATCTCGACGGCGCCCTCGCGCACCTGGCGGCGCGCTTCACCGGCGAGGCGCCCGAGGCCCCGACGTCGCTGCGCGCGCGCCACGACGCCCTCGTGGCGCGTCTCGCGGGCGACCCCGCGGGCGCGGTGCTCGCCAGCCACCTCGACGAGCTCGTCGACGCCCTCAACGCAGCGATCCGCATCGCCGACGACGCAGCGCTCTAACTTCCCGGGCGACCGGCCTCGGCCAGCACCGCGTCCACGCGCGCGGCCAGCGCCTCGTCGCGGCCGGGATCCTCGCCGGTGAGCGAGGCGAGCAGCCAGGCCGCCGACGCGGGCCGGTCCGCGCGCGCCAGCAGGGCCGCCTGCGCGCAGCGCCCGAGGCGGTCCAGGTGGTCGCGGCCGTGCCAGGCGGCGTGGTCGGCGTCCTCGCGGCAGCGCGCGAGGCCCTCGAGAGCGGGCGCCATCTGGGCGGCGACCTGGGCGGCGACCGGCGTGCCGGCGGCCGCGTCGCGCACCAGGTCCGCGGCGGGCCCGAGCAGGTCCAGGCGGCGCAGGTCGCTCATGACCTGGGCGGCCAGCACGTTGTGGGTGCCCTCCCAGGACTCGTAGACGATGGCGTCGCGATACAGGCGCGGCAGGACGCTGAACTCCTCGATCGTGCCGTTGCCCCCGAGCACCTCGATGGCGTCGCGCACGGTGGCCGTCGCCTGGCGCGAGGTCACGTACTTGGCCACGTTGACCCAGAAGCGGTGGGCGGCGACGGCCGTCGCGTCGGCGCCGCCCGCGTCGAGGCGGTCCTCGAGGTCCGTGAGGGCCATCACCAGCGCGAGGGAGCCGTCGGCCTCGGCGCAGATGGCGGCCAGGGTGCGCCGCAGGGAGCCGAACTCCTCGATGCGCCGGCCGAAGGCCTCGCGGTGGGCCGCGTAGGCCAGGGCCTCGCGCCGCGCTCGGCGGGCCAGGCCCGCCGAGCCGACGGCCGTGAGCCAGCGCGAGGTGTTGAGCACGATGCCCACGGCCGTGCGGATGCCGTCGGCCAGCTCGCCGACGGGCCAGGCCTCGGCCCCGTCGAAGTCGATCTCGCCCGAGGCCAGCGCGCGCGTGCCGAGCTTGTCCTTGAGGCGTCGCAGCCGGAAGCCGTTGGGGCGGCCGTCGAGCTCGCGGGGGACCACGAAGCTGCCCAGGCCCGCGGTGCCCGGGGCGCCGCCCTCGACGCGCGCGGTGACGAAGAACTGGTCGGCGTCGGCGACCGAGCAGAACCACTTCTCCCCGCGCAGGCGGAAGTGATCGCCCACGGGGACGGCCACGCAGGCGTTGGCCCCCACGTCCGAGCCCCCCTGCACCTCGGTGAGGAACTGCGCGCCGCGCGCGGCGCGCGCGTAGTCCGCCTCGAGCAGCGCGGGCAGGAAGCGCTCGCGCACCGGGTCGCTGGCGCGCCGGCGCAGGGCCCGCGCCAGGCCGATCGTGCACGTGGCCGGGCAGGCGTGCCCCGCCTCGCCCTCGAGGGAGAGCAGCAGCAGCAAGGTGGCCTGCTCGAAGGCGCCCCCCGGCTCGCCGGCGCGCGCCACGATGCCACTCGCCCACACGGCGGCGCCCGCCTCGTGGTAGCCGGGGTCGAACTCGACCACGTCGACGCGCTCGCCCCGACCGTCGTAGGCGGCGAGCTCGGGGTCGTGGTGCCGGTCGTAGCGCGCCGCGCGCGGGGCGATCACGCCGGTCACGGCCCGCGCGAAGCGCGCGGCCTCCTCCTCGAGGGCGGCGCGGCGCCCCGCCGGCAGGTACTGGGCCAGCAGCACGCGCAGCAGCCGGTCGTCGCTGAAGGGGTCGGAGGGATACGCCTCGCGCCAGTCGCGCAGGGCCTGGCGAGCCTTGTCGTAGGTCATGCCCGCAGTCTGGCCCCAACGGCGCGCGCGCGCCAGCCCGCGCGATCCTGAGAACTCCTCAGCGATGGTGAAAGCCTGCGGGAGTTCTTGGCCATCTCTTAGATCGCGTCGCTACCGTTCTGGCGTGACCGTGGCCCCGTCGAGACGACCCGAGCCGGCCGCGCCCACCTGGACGCGCCCGACGCCCCACGCGGCGCCGCGCGCCCGCCGGCCCCAGCGGCTGGTGGCGCACACCCTGATGGGCGCGGCGCTGGCCGGCCTGGTCGCGGTCCTCGCGCTGGCCCTGGTGACCAACTCGGTGGCCAGCCTCTCGGCGCCGGGCGGCTGGTTCCTCGCCGTGGCGCGCCTGTGCGGCCTGACGGGCAGCTACCTGCTGCTGATCATGGTCGTCCTCATGGCGCGCGTGCCGGCCCTGGAGCGGGCCGTCGGCCAGGACCGCCTGGTGCGCTGGCACCGCACGCTCGGACCCTGGTCGGTCTCGCTGATCGCCCTGCACGTCGTCTCGGTCGTGCTCGGCTACGCGGCGCTCGACCACACGAACCCGCTGCACCAGCTGGTGCTCTTCGTCCTGCACTACCCCGACGTCCTGGCCGCGATGGTCGGCTTCTCCCTGCTGGTGACGGCGGCCGTGAGCTCGCACCACCTGGCGCGCGACCGCATGCGCTACGAGTCGTGGTGGACGGTGCACGTCTACACCTACCTCGCCCTGGCCCTGGCCTTCATGCACCAGATCCGCGTGGGCATCCCCTTCCTGACCCACGCGCTGGCCCGCCAGGCGTGGATCGGGGCGTGGGCTCTCGCCGCGCTGACGGTGCTCGCCGGGCGCGTCGTCCTGCCCGCGGTGCGCAACGCCCGCCACCGGCTGCGCCTCGTCGAGGTGCGCGAGGTCGCCCCGGGGGTCCACAGCCTCATCCTGCGGGGTCGCGGTCTCGAGGATCTGAGCGTGGCCGGCGGCCAGTTCTTCCAGTGGCGGTTCCTGGCGCGGGGGCTGTGGTGGCACTCGCACCCCTACTCGCTGTCGGCCCTCCCCCAGCCCCCCTACCTGCGCCTGACCGTCAAGGACCTCGGCGACCAGTCCCACGCCCTGGCCCACCTGCGCCCGGGCACCCCGGTGCTGGCCGAGGGCCCCTACGGCGCCTTCACCCACCACCACCTGGTGACCCGCCGCGCGCTGCTGGTGGGCGCGGGCGTCGGGGTCACCCCGGTGCGCGCCCTGCTCGAGGACCTGCCCCGCGACGTCGCGGCCACCGTCATCGTGCGGGCCTCGCGCCCCGAGGAGCTGGTCCACGCCGACGAGCTGGCCGCCCTGGTCACCGAGCGCGGCGGCCAGTACCACGAGCTGGTGGGCCCGCGCACCAAGGTGCGCCTGGACGCGCGCGCCCTGCGCCGCCTGGTCCCCGACGTCGCCGAGCGCGACCTCTACGTGTGCGGGCCGACGGGCTTCACGACCGCGATCGTGGAGGCGGCCCGGCGCTGCGGGGTCGCCCCCGAGCGCATCCACCTCGAGGCCTTCGCGTTCTAGGAGATATGGTCATGCGTCGCGCACCCTGGGTCCTGGCGGGCACCGTCGCCGGACTGGTCGGCCTGCTCAGCTTCCGCTCGAGCCCCCAGAAGGTCACCCTCTCGACGCTGCCCGCGACGACCGCGAGCAGCGCGTCGGGCACGGCGACGACGGCCAGCGCCCCCGGGGCCGCCGCCGGGCCGGCGGCCCCAACGACCTCGGCGTCGGCCGGAGGGGTGCGCAGCGCCACGGGGCCGTCGGTCAACTACTTCTACGGCGTGCTGTCGGTCAAGGTGACGACGTCGGGCAACCACATCTCCAAGATCACGATCGCCTCGCTCCAAGACGGCGCCTACGCCTACTCCCACTACGTCGACAGCGTCTCGCTGCCCATGCTCATCAAGCAGGCGATGGCCGCCCAGAGCGCCAACATCCAGGGCGTGTCGGGCGCCAGCTACACCTCGGCGGGCTTCGCCCAGTCCCTCCACGGCGCGCTCTCGGCGCTGAAGGTCTCGTGAGCGCTGCGCAGCACCGGCGCGTCGAGGTGATGGGGACGATCGTGACCCTCGACCTCTACGGCGAGGGCCTCGAGGACGTCGCCGACACGCTGGCCGCGGCCGCTGCGGCGACGCTGCGCGAGGTCGACCGCGTCTTTTCCACCTACCGGCCCGACAGCGCCATCAGCCGGCTGCGTCGCGGGGCGCTGAGCCTGGGCGAGGCGCCCCCCGAGGTCGTCACCGTGCTCGACGCCTGCCGCGAGGCGCACCGCCTCTCGGGCGGCTGGTTCGACCCGTGGGCCCTGCCCGGGGGGGTCGACCCCACCGGCTACGTCAAGGGCTGGGCGGCCGGACGGGCGCTCGAGGACCTGCGCCACCCGCGCGTGCGCGGCGCCCTGGTCAACGCGGCGGGCGACCTCGCGTCCTTCGGCGACCTCGACGGGGCGCCCTTTCGCATCGGCGTCGTGCGCCCCGACGCGCCCGCGACGCTGGCCGCGGTCGTCGAGCTGACCGGGGCGCTGGCGACCTCGGGCACCGGCGAGCAGGTCGGCCACCTGGTCGACCCCACGACGGGCGCCCCCGGGGTGCGCGCCGCCTCGGCCACGGTCACGGGCCCCGACCCGGGGCTGTGCGACGCGCTGGCCACGGCACTGGCCGTGGGCGGCGACGAGGTGCTGGAGCGCCTCGCCCGCCTCGAGGGCTACGAGGGCTTGATCATCGAGCCCGGCGGCGCGCTGCGCGCCACGCCCGGCTTCCCCTTCGCCCCGGCGACCCCCCTCAGTCGTTGAGGGCCTTGGCGATGGTGGTGGCGATCCGCTCGACCGAGGGGATCGCCAGGTCCTCGAGCGCGTCGGCGGCCGGCAGCGGGACGTGGGGGGTCGTGATGCGCACCACCGGGCCGTCGAGGTCGTAGAAGATCTCCTCGGTGACGACCGCGGCCACCTCGGCGCCCCAGCCCAGGACGCGCGGGTTCTCCTCGACGGTGAAGAGGCGCCCGGTGCGCGCGACCTCGCGCAGGATCGTCGCGGTGTCGAGCGGGATCAGCGAGCGCACGTCGAGCACGCTCACGTGGATCCCCTCGCCCGCGAGGCGCTCGGCCGCGGCCAGCGCGCGCGGCACCATCGACCCCAGCGCCAGCACCGTCGCGTCGTCGCCCTCGCGCAGCACGCGCGCGCTGCCCAGCTCGTCGACGATGTCCCCGTCGGGCACGTCGGCCTTGGTCGGGTAGAGCGCCTTGGCCTCGAGGAAGACGACCGGGTCCGGGTCGCGCACGGCGGCCGCCATCAGGCCGATGACGTCGCGCGCGTTGGCCGGCACGACGACCTTGAGGCCCGGGATCATCATCGCCCAGTTCTCCACGCTCTGGGAGTGCTGGGCCCCGAAGCGCAGGCCCCCGCCGTTGCCCGAGCGGATGACCAGCGGGAAGCTCACCTGCCCGTCGGTCATGTAGCGGCTCTTGGCGATCTGGTTGACCACGATGTCCCAGCACACCGCGAAGAAGTCCGCGAACATGATCTCGGCGATGGGCCGCAGCCCAGTCATCGCCGCGCCCATGGCCGCGCCGACGATCGCCTGCTCGCTGATGGGCGTGTCGCGCACGCGCCGCGGCCCGAACTCCTCGAGCAAGCCCACGGTTCCCTTGAACACGCCACCGGCGGCGCCCACGTCCTCGCCCAGCATCACGACCGAGGGGTCGCGGCGCATCTCCTGGGCGATGCCCCGAGCGATCGCCTCGCGAAAGGTCAGTTGCGCCACGCCGCACCTCCATCGGCCCACACGTTGGTGAGCAGCAGGTCCTCGCCGGGCTGCTCGCCGGCCTTGGCCTCGCGGGTGGCCGCCTCGACCTCGGCGGCCACCTCGGCCTCGAGGGCCACGAGCTCGTCCTCGCCCACGCCCTCGGCGACCAGGCGCGCCCGGTAGAGAGGCAGCGGGTCGCGCGCCAGCCACGACTCGACCTCGTCGTCGGGCCGGTAGGTGCCGGGGTCGGCGCGCGAGTGGCCCCCGTGGCGGTAGGTCTCGGCCTCGATGAGGCTCGGGCCCTCGCCCGCGCGCGCCCGGGCGATCGCCGCGGCGGCCACCGCGTAGATCGCGTCGGCGTCGTTGCCGTCGACGACCACGGGCTCGAGCCCGTAGGCGGCGGCCCGGTCGGCCGCCGGGCGGGCGACCGCGGTCACCTCGCTGGTGCGCGTGTACTCCATCCACAGGTTGTTCTCGCAGATGAAGACGACGGGCAGCTTCCAGATCGCCGCGAAGTTGAGGGCCTCGTGGAAGGCCCCGATGTTGGTCGTGCCGTCGCCGAAGAAGCACACCGCCACCTGGTCGGTCCCCCGGTACTGCGCGGACCAGGCCGCGCCGCAGGCGATCGGCAGGTGGGCGCCGATGATCGCGTAGGAGCCCATGACGCCGTGCGCGACGCTGGTGAGGTGCATCGAGCCGCCCTTGCCGGACATGAGCCCGTTGCGCCGGCCCAGCAGCTCGGCCAGCACCGGGGTCATCGGCACGCCGCGGGCCAGCGTGTGGGCGTGTCCCCGGTAGGTGGCGAAGGTCCAGTCGTCGGGTGCCATCGCGGCCGCCACGCCCGCGGCGATCGCCTCCTGACCCAGCGACAGGTGGCTCGTGCCCTTGACCAGGTTCTCCAGGAACAGGTCGTAGGCGCGCGTCTCGAAGGCCCGCAGGGCCACCTGCGTGCGGTACATCGCGACGCGCCGGTCGCGATCGGGGGTCGCGGTCGTGCGGGGGCTCATGGCGCTCCTAGTACTCATGGGCGATCATCAGGTCCTGGGCGGGGAAGCGCGTCAGGATGGCCGGGCCGTCCTTGGTCACGACGACCTCCTCCTCGATGCGGGCGGCCGACACGCCGTCGCTGGCCGGGCAGTAGGTCTCGAGGGCGAAGACCATGCCCTCGGCCAGCTCGATCGGGTCGCTCAGGGAGTTGAGCCGGCTGATGATGGGCCGCTCGTGCAGGCCCAGGCCCAGGCCGTGGCCGAACTGGAGCCCGAAGGCGGCCATCTCGTCGGCGAAGCCGAAGTCGGTCGCGGCTGGCCAGGCTCGCGCGATCTCGTCGGTGCCCACGCCGGGCTTCACCAGGTCGATCGACGCGTCCATCCAGGCGCGCGCCTGGGTGTAGGCGTCGCGCTGGGGCGCGGTGGCCGAGCCGACCGACAGCGTGCGGTAGTAGCAGGTGCGGTACCCGTTGTAGGAGTGGATGATGTCGAAGAACGCCTGGTCGCCCGGACGGATGATGCGGTCGGTGAAGTTGTGAGGGTGCGGGTTGCACCGCTCGCCCGACACCGCGTTCACGGCCTCGACCTGGTCCGAGCCCATCTCGTAGAGGCGCTGGTTCACCAGGGCCACGATCTGGTTCTCGCGCACCCCGGGCTTGAGCGCCTCGAAGACGTCGTGGTAGACGCCGTCGACCATGGCGGCCGCCTGGGCCAGCAGCGTGATCTCGTCGGGGCTCTTGATCACGCGCGCGTCGAGCATGGTCTGCTGGGCGTCGCGCACCTCGATGCCCGCGCCCTGGAGCTCGAAGAGGAAGGGCAGCTCGACGATGTCGACCCCCACGGGCTGGTCGGCGACGCCCGCGTCGCGCAGCAGCCCGACGATCTCGGTCACCGCCGAGGCGAACAGGCCCGCGCGCGGCGCGATGGCCCCGCGCAGCCCGAGCATGCCGGCCCGACAGTTGTCGGGCTCCAGCCACGGGGCGAAGAGCTTGTGGTGCCGGGCCGCCGACCCGAAGTCCCACACGACGGGCTCGCCGCCCCGCGTCAGCAGGCAGTAGCGGGTCATCTTGTCACCCAGCGCCCCGCCGACCCAGGTCCCCGAGACGTAGCGGATGTTGTAGAAGTCGAACAGGAGCAGCGATCCGAAGTCGCTGGCCTCCAGGGCTGCGCGGGCGCGCGCCAAGCGGTAGTCGCGCAGCCGGGCGAAGTCGACGCGCGTCTCGAAGTCCACCCCCATGTGGCCCGGGGTGGCGATGGTGGGTCCGAATCCCTCTCTCACGACGCCTCCAATCCGTCGTCGACCGCGACGTCCTCGGGCTCGAGCACGAGACCCGAGCGTCGGGCCTGCTCGACGAGCAGGGCGGCGAAGTCCTGCTCGGCGAACCCCGCGCCCATGGCGCTGGCCACCAGCTCGCTGGTGAGGGCCGACACCGGCAGCGCCACGCCCCGGTCGTGGGCGGCCGCCATGGCCAGGTCGAAGTCCTTGCGCAGCAGGCGCGTGGTGAAGGTGGGCGTGAAGTCGAGGTGCACCAGGGCGGGTGACTTGTAGGTCGAGAACATCGAGCCCATCACCGAGTGGTTCAAGAAGTCGAGGAAGGCGGCGCGCGAGACACCCCCCGCCTCGGCCAGCACCGTGACCTCGGCCAGCACCTGGGTCACGACACCGAGCACGACGTTGTGGCAGATCTTGACCAGGCGCGCGGCCTCGCCGTCACCCACGTAGGTGACGCCCCGTCCCAGCATCGCGAGATAGGGGCGCGCGCGCTCGAAGGCCGCGGCCGTCCCCGAGGCGGCCAGGGTCAGCTTGCCCGCGGCCACGACCTTGGGGTTGCCGCTCACCGGAGCGGCCAGGAACGCGACGCCGCGCGCGTCGCAGGCCGCGCGCACCCGCGCCGAGACCTCGGTGGCGACCGTCGAGCAGTCCACCACCACCGACGGGGCGCGCTGCGGGTCGCTGAGCACGCCTGCGGGCCCCTCGGTCACGGCGAGCAGGTCGTCGTTGCCCGACACCATCACGAAGACGACGTCGCAGCCCGCGAGGTCGCGCGGCCCGTCGACGACCGTCGCCCCGGCGCTGGCCAGTGCCTCGGCCTTGGCCCGGGTGCGGTTGGTCACCAGCACCTCGTGGCCCCCGGCGAGCAGGCGGCGCGCCATCGCGGCGCCCATGCGCCCGCAGCCGATCCAGCCGAGCCGCTCGCCCTCACCCATGGTCGCCTCCCGTCGCCGCCTCCTCGAGCGACCCGCCCAGGTAGAGCGCGCCGATCTCGGGGTTGTGGAGCACCTCGGTGCCCGACCCGGTCAGGCGCACGCGCCCATTCTCCAGTACCACGCCCTGGTCGCTCAACTTGAGGCCCTGACGGGCGTTCTGCTCGACCAGGATGATCGTGCGCCCGGCCTCGTTCATGGCGCGGACGGTCGCGAACATGCGCCGCAGGGTCTTGGGGTCCAGGCCCATCGAGGGCTCGTCGAGCACCACGACCTTGGGGTCGAGCATCAGGCAGCGCGCGAACTCGACCAGGCGCTGCTGGCCACCCGACAGCGACCCGGCCTTCTCGCCGGCGCGCTCGGCCACGAGGGGGAACAGCCCCCGGATGCGCTCGAGGCGCTCGGCGATCACCCGCCGGTCGCGCTCGAGGAACGCGCCCAGCTCGACGTTCTGCTCGACCGTCATCTCCCGGAAGAGGCTGTGGTTCTGGGGGATCTGCACGATGCCCAGGCGCAGGATCTCCCGGGGGCTCTTGCCCACCAGGTTGACGCCCCGGAAGCGGATCTCCCCCGCGCGCGGCCGCACCAGCCCGCTCAGGGTCTTGAGCAGGGTCGACTTGCCCGAGCCGTTGGGACCGACGATGCACGTGATGGCCCCCTCGCCCACGGTGAGGTCCACCCCCTTGAGCACGTCGCCGCCGCCGTAGCCGGCGATGACGCCCTGGACCTCGAGGAAGGGCGTCTCAGGCACCGGCCACCGCCTCGCGCAGGTCGTCCTCGTCCTCGTCCCCGCCCCCCAGGTAGGCGTCGAGGACGCGCGAGTCGGCGCGCACCTCGGCGGGAGTCCCCGCCACCAGGTCGCAGCCCTGGTGCATGACGGTCACGCGGTCGCACAGGGACATCACGAACTCCATGTTGTGCTCGACGATGAGGAAGGTCTTGCCCGCCTGGTTGAGCGTGCGGATCTTGTCGGCGATGGCGTTGATCAGGGTGAGGTTGACCCCGCCGGCGGGCTCGTCGAGCAGGATCACGTCGGGGTCGGCCACCAGCACGTAGGCCAGCTCGAGGAGCTTGCGCTGGCCGTAGGAGAGGGCGCCGGCCTGGAGCTCGGCCAGGCCCGCGATGCCCACGAAGTCGAGCAGTTCGAGGGCCTTGGCGACGTCGGCGGCCGAGGACTTGGCCACCAGCAGCCCGCGCCACCAGCTCTCCTCGTGGCGCGTGGCCACCAGCATGTTCTCGAGCACGGTCATGCGCGCGAAGATGCGGGTCAGCTGGAAGGTCCGCCCGATCCCCCGGGCGAAGATCCGGTCAGGTCGGTTCGCGGTGATGTCGACGCCGTCGAAGGTGACGGTGCCCGTGTCGGGGGTGACGTAGCCGGTGATGACGTTGAACAGGGTGGTCTTGCCCGAGCCGTTGGGCCCGATGAGCCCGCTGATGGACCCGCGCTCGACGTCGAGGCTGCAGGCGCTCAGCGCCTGGAGGCCGCCGAAGGACTTGGTGACCTTGGTCGCGCTCAGCAGGGCCATCAGCCCGCTCCCCCCACGGCGACGTCCCGGGGAACGTCGTGGACCAGCGGTGCCTCGTTGGCGCTGACGGCAGCGCGCTCGCGCTCGGCGCGGCGCGTGACGCGATCGCGCAGGGCGACGACGATGCCCTGGGGCATGAACATGATCACGATCAGGAACAGCGCCCCGAACAGGATCAGGTAGAGGGACCCGTTGGAGAACTGGATGGTCAGGTACTGCTGGGAGGCCTCGAGCAGCAGCGCCCCGAGCAGCGGGCCGCTCAGCGTGCCCAGCCCCCCGAGGAACGTCATGAGCGCGATGGAGACGTCGAACATGGGGTCGTAGACGAACTGCGGGTAGATCTGACCCACGAACATCGCGTAGAGGGCACCGGCCGACCCCACGGCGAAGGCCGACAGGGTGAACCCGGTGACCTTGACCGCGTGCGTGCGCACCCCCAGCCCCAGGGCCCGGTCCTCGTCGTCGCGAATCGCCAGCAGTTGCATGCCGAAGCGCGAGCGCCGCACCAGGGCCGACAGGGTCGTGGCCACGATCACCAGGCCCAGGCCCACGTAGTAGAAGGGCACGTTGTAGTACTGGTAGCCCCAGGTGATGAAGGGCAGGTTGAGCCCCGAGGTCCCGCCGGTGAAGCCGAAGTTGATCGCCGAGAGCTGGAAGATGAAGAAGATCGCGATGGTGATCACGACGAAGGTGTGCCGGCGCACGCGCAGCGCGATCCACCCGATGGGCACCGCGAACACCATGGCCACCAGGCCCCCCAGGGGCACCAGCCAGAACATGGCGGCTCCCGGGGCCATGTGGAGGTGGATCGACAGCAGGGCCATGGTGTAGGCGCCGGTGCCGTAGAAGGCGGCCGAGCCCAGGGCGATGTAGCCCGAGTAGCCCGAGAACATGTTCCACGACGACGCGCAGGCCATGTAGATCACGGTGAACACGGCGATGGTGGTGTAGGTCGGGTTGGTCACGACGAGCGGGAAGACGCCGAAGGCCGCCAGCACCACCAGCCACCACAGGTTGCGCGCCCGGAGCATCAGGCCACCCGCGCCGAGGCCCGGCCGAAGAGGCCCTGGGGCCGCCACAGCAGGACGAGGACGAGCACCACGAAGTAGGCCATGGTCGACCACACCGGCGACCAGACCACACCCACGACGTCGCCGATGAAGACCATGGCGATGCCCGCGAGCATGGCGCCCCCGAGCGATCCCATCCCGCCGAGCACGATGATCGTGAGCAGGCGCGAGATCAGGTCGTAGGACGACGAGGCGTTGAAGGAGTTGGTGGCCCCGTAGATCATGCCGCCAGCCGCGGTCACCGCGACGCCGATGCCAAAGGTGATCGTCGAGACCCGGCGCACGTCGATGCCCACCAGGGCCGCCGAGGCCTGGTCAGCCAACGAGGCGCGCACGCTCATGCCAAAGCGCGTGCGATACAGCATGACGTAGAGCGACCCCAGCAGGACCGCCGCCAGGATGAAGCCGGCCACGTAGATGAAGCCGAAGTGGACCTGCCCGATGGCGAAGGACTTGGACACGTAGGAGGCCTGGAGCTGGACGTCGTTGACCGAGAAGATCATGTTCAGCGCCCCCTCGATCAGCAGGGACACCGCGTAGGTGACCAGGATCGACATGGCGGTCTTCTCGGGCCCCTTGAGCCGCCCGATGAAGGCCCGCTCGATCACGACCCCGACGATGAACATCGTCGGGGTCGTGATCAGCAGACCGACGAACAGGTCGATGTGCCAGTGCACCTGTAGGGCGTAGCTGAGGTAGGCGCCGAGGATGACGAGGATCCCCTGGGCGATGTTGATGATGTCCATCACACCGAAGACGAGGGTGAGACCCGTCGCCATCAGGGCGTAGACCGAACCGGTCAGGACACCGTCCTTCGCGGCGCTCAGCAGGGCAATGGCGTTCACGGCCGGCTCAGCCCTTGCCCCAGGCCGGCTTCGGGTACAGGACCTTCACCGAGTTCGGGTCGCCCGCCGGGTTCACCTGGACGAACTTGGCGCCCTGCCACTGGAAGGTGAAGGCCGTGGGCACGACGTTCTCGCCCAGCCCGTTGAAGCGCACCGGACCCTGGACCGACTGGAGGGTCGCGCCCGAGTGCAGGTAGGCCATGATCTTCTTGTTGTTGAACCCGCCGGTCGCCTTGACCGCCTGGGCCATCACCTCGCCCACCGAGTAGGCCTCGGCCACGTCACTGCTCACCTGGGAGGCCGTGCCGCCGTACTTCTTGACGTACTCGGCGACCATGGTCTTGCTGAGCGGGTTGGCCGATCCGCCGTACCACGCGTTGGGCACCATCATGCCGCTGGCGTTCTTCACGCCGCCCACGGCCTTGAGGAACGTCGCCCCCTGGTCGGGACCGCCGGTCGCGATGAAGGCCTTGGGCGAGAAGCCCGACTGCTCGAAGGCCTGCATGAAGGCCGACACCGTGGGCACGTCGACCGAGCCCAGCACGACGGCCTGGGGCTTGGCGGCGGCCACGGCGTCCGCGATCGAGGTGTAGTCAGTGACCTCGGCGGGGAAGACCTTGTTGTAGACGACCTTCATCCCGGCCTTGCGCAGCAGCGGCTCGATGGTCGTGACCTGCGGCTCGGTGAACGGGTCGTTAGAGGTCACGAAGGCGACGGTCTTGGGGCGCTGGGACGCGGGCAGGCTCGTCACCCACTTGGCGAAGGGCATCAGATCGTCGGCCACGGGCAGCGAGACGTCGAAGACGTTCTTCAGCCCGGCCTGGAAGACGCTGGGCGCTCCGCCCGCCCCCTCGACTAGTGCGTAGCCGTAGCGCGAGACCGCCTTGGCCGCCGGCAGCGAGAGCAGCGACGAGAACGGCCCGAACGTCAGGGCCACGTGGTCGTTGGAGATGAGCGCCTGGTAGTTGGTTACCACCTGGGTCGGGCTCGAGGCGTCCGACTTGATGTCGAGCACCACCGGGTGGCCGAGGAGGCCCCCGGCCCGGTTGATGTCCGCCGCCCAGAGCTGGTAGCCCTGCTGGAAGGCCTGGCCGTCGGCCGAGAAGTCGCCGGACAGCGACAGCGAGATCCCGATCTTGACGGGCGAGGCCGACGCGTGGCTGCGGGCGGACGCGCCGCTCGACCCCACGATCGTCAGCATCGAGACCCCCGCCAGCGCGGTCGCCGTCAGAGCCCGCAGATACCTGCGGTTGCCTAATTTCATGTTCCCCCCTACTTGCACGACGCCGTGATTCCCCCTCGACGGCGCCCCTCGCTCGACGAGCGATTGCGGCACTCTAACGACGCCTTGGGGGGCGGTCAACGACACCCCCCGTGAAATTTCTTCGACGGTCCGTGAAAAGTATTTGGACCTGCGCGGTGGGCTCGACCGGCCGCGGGTCGCTACCATCAGCCCCCACACGACACGACGCTGAGGGGGGGACGTGGTCGATCCGCTGGTCCGCACGGCCATCGCCAACTGGGAGCCTCGCTTCGTGGCCAACGGGGTTGACACCGCCGACTTCGCGCGCATCACCGAGCGCGTCGCGTCCTGGGACGACTGGTGCGCGACCTGGTGCGCCGCGGCCGACGAGTACGCGACCCTGGCCACGACCAGCCGCGCTGCGGGGCACGCGCGCAGCGCCGGGGAGTTCGACGCGCGCGCCGCGACCTACTACCACTTCGGGCGCTTCCTCTTCGTCCACGACCGGGACCAGGAGCGTGCCGCGCACCAGCGCGCGGTCGCCGCCCTGACGCGCGCCCTCCCCGACCTCGCGCCCGGGGGGCGGCGCGAGGCGATCCCCTTCGAGGGAGGAGCGCTTACGGCCGTGGTGCGCACGCCGCCGGGGCCGGGCCCGCACCCGGTCGTGCTCCTCCTCGCGGGGCTGGACTCGACCAAGGAGGAGTTCCGCGGCGTCGAGCGCGCCTTCCTCGACCGCGGCCTGGCGACGGTCGCCCTCGACGGGCCCGGCCAGGGCGAGGCCGAGTGGGACTGGCCCATCCGCGCGGACTGGGAGCCCGTCGGCGCGGCGGTCCTCAGCCACCTGGCCACCCTTGGCGATCTGGACGCGCAGCGCGTGGGCGTGTGGGGGGTCAGCCTCGGGGGCTACTACGCGGCCCGGCTGGCCGCGACCGACCTCCCGCTGCGGGCCGTCGTCGCCCTGTCGGGGCCCTACGACTTCGGGGCCTCCTTCGCGGGGCTCAACCCCCTGACCCGAAGCGCCTTCGAGGTGCGCTCGGGCGCTCGCTCGCCCGAGGAGGCCCAGCGACGCGCGAGCGAGCTCACCCTGGCGGGTCACGCGCCGCGCATCACGGCGCCCCTGCTCGTGATCCAGGGTCAGCGCGACCGCCTCTTCTCCTGGCACGAGGGCGAGCGCCTGGTCGCCGAGGCGCGCGGCGAGGCGACGCTGTGGGCCTTCGCCGAGGGCAACCACGGCTGCGCCAACGTCGTCACGCGCCACCGCGGGCCCGCCGCCGACTGGCTGGCCGACCGCGTCGTGGGCGCGGCCGGTCCCGGGGAGTCCTCGTGATCCGCGTCGTGATGCCCCAGCTGGGCGAGACGGTCGCCGAGGGCACGCTCACCCAGTGGTACAAGAGCGTGGGCGAGGCGGTCAGCAAGGGCGACGCCCTGTTCGAGGTGGCTAGCGACAAGGTCGACACCGAGATCCCCGCGCCCGCGACCGGGACGCTGCACGCGATCTACGTCGTCGCGGGCACCACCGTCGACGTCGGCACGCTGCTCGCCGAGATCCTGGGTGCCGACGAGTCCCCCGACGATGCGCCACCTCCCCCACTCGCTCCGGCCGGCGCGCCAGCACCGGTCCCCTCGACCCCGGACGGCCCCGACGCGGGTGCCGACGCACGGCTCTCTCCCGTCGTGCGCCGCCTGCTCGCCGAGCACGGGCTGCGCGCCGAGGACGTGACGGGCACCGGGCCGCGCGGGCGGCTCACCCGCGACGACGTCGTCGCCGCGGCGCGGTCCCGCGACTCGCGTGGCGCCCGCGCGCCGGCCGGAGCGGCCTCCCCCGTCGTGCGGCGCCTGCTCGCCGAGCACGGGCTGCGCGCCCAGGACGTGACGGGCACCGGTCCGCGCGGCCAGGTCACGCGCCGCGACGTCGAGCGGGCCGTCGCCGCGAGCCCCCGGGGCGAGGACGAGGTGATCGCCTTCACCCGACTGCGCGCGCTCACCGCCGAGCACATGGTGCGCTCCAAGGCGACGTCGGCGCACACGCTGATGGTCCGCCAGGTGGACTATGAGCCCGTCGAGGCCGTCCGGCGCCGCCTGGGCGACGCCTTCCGAGCGGCGCACGGCTTTTCCCTGACATACCTGCCCTTCAACGCCGCGGCCGCGCTGGCGGCGCTGCGCGAGTTCCCGCACCTGAACGCCTCGGTCGGAGACCAGGCCCTGATCGTGCACGGCGACCTCAACCTGGGCATCGCAGTCGACCGGGACGGCGACGGGCTCGTCGTCCCGGTCGTGCACCAGGCTGACCGGCTCGACCTGGTGAGCCTGGCCCGCCGCATCCGCGAGCTGGCCGAGGCCGCGCGCGCGCGACGCCTGAGCGTCGACGACGCGGCGGGCGGGACCTTCACGATCACCAACCCCGGGCCCTACGGGACGCTGATGACGGGCGCGGTGATCAACCAGCCCCAGGTCGCGATCCTGGCCACCGACGGGGTGCGCCGCACCCCGGTCGTCGTCGAGAGTGCGACCGGCGAGGCCATCGCCATCCACTCGGTGGGGCTGGCCGCCCTCACCTTCGACCACCGCGTGATCGATGGCGCCTACGCCGCGCGCTTCCTGCGGCGCTTCGAGGAGGTGCTGGCCACCCGCGACTGGGCGACCGAGCTGGGCGACCTGTCGCGCGCGGCGCCCTCGCGGTAGCCTGCGCTCGGTGGAGACGCGAGACCGCATCCTCGAGGCCGCCGCGCGCGAGATCGAGGCCCACGGCCTCACGCAGTTCCGCGTCAAGCGCGTCGCCATGGACGCCGGGATCTCGATGGCGCTGCTCTACAGCTACTTCGACGATCGCGAGGGGCTCATCGCCGCGGCCATCGTCCACGGGTACCGCACGGTGCTGCTGGGCAACGCCGAGGTGTTCACGACGCCCCTGCGCGGCGTCGAGACGCCCGCCGAGCTGCGCGCGGCGATGCGCCAGATGATCCGCGACGCCCAGCTGCCCGAGCGCACCGATGCGCGGATCCGGCGCATGGAGGGCATGTCCTTCGCCACGCACAACCTGAGCGCCTCGAGCGGGATCGCCGACGCCAAGGAGGAGGCCGGCGAGCTCATCGAGCAGTGGGTCGAGCCGGTGGTGGCCAAGGGGCTGCTGGCCCCGGGCGTGACGGGCTACGCCTTCGCGCGGATCTGGTACGCGCTGTTCTTCGGCCAGATCGCCCTCGAGGGCGAGAAGAACCTGGCCGTGTCGGCCGAGGACTGGCTGAGCGCGCTCGACGTCCTGGCCGACGCCATGGTGCGCCAGGACTGACCAAGGTCCCGCCGCGGCCGGCCCGCGCGGCCCGATCGCCTGGCTAGCCTTCGCCCGGTGACCCAGGACCGCATCCTCGACGCGTCCGTGCGCGAGCTGGACGACTACGGCGTCACCCGGTACCGGGTCAAGCGCGTCGCCGAGCGCGCGCACGTGTCGGTGTCGCTGCTCTACGCCTACTTCGCCGACCGCGAGTCCCTGGTCGCCGAGAGCGTGGTCGCGCGCTACCGGCGCACCGTGCTGGCCGCCGCGGAGGCCTTCGCCGAGCCGCTGCGCCACGTGGCCACGCGCGAGGAGCTGCGCCGCGTGCTCTGGGCCATGATCGACCAGTCCCAGCGGCCCGAGCACGCCCGCGCCCACCACGTGCGCGTCGAGTCGCTGGCCTTCGCGCACCACAGCCCCCGGGCGGCCGCGGGGATCGCCGCGGCGCAGCGCGCCGCGGGCGCCCTGGTCGTGGGCGCGGTCCAGCCCCTGGTCGACCGGGGGCTGACGGCGCCGGGGGTCGACGCGGTCAGCTTCTCGCGGATCTGGTACGCGCTGTTCTTCGGGCAGGTCTCCCTCGAGGGGGATCACCCGCTCGCGACCACGCCGGTCGCGTGGAGCCGGTCACTCGCGGCGCTCGTCGACGTCGTCGTGCGCGAGCCGCACGCCGCCCGGTAGCGGGACCACGACGTCGACCCAGATGTAGAGGCTGAGCGCGTAGCCCAGGGCGTAGAGGCTCTCGCCGCGCAGCAGCATCGGGAAGTGCCAGTCGGGCAGCGACGCGGCCGCGATCACCCCGCCCGCCAGCTGCACCGCGAAGACCAGGCGCACCGGCCACGCCCGGCGGCGCCGCAGCAGGGCCACCGAGCTCGCGAGCTGCATCAGCGCCACGGCCACGCCCACGGTCATGTGGGACCAGTTGAGGAACGCGCCCTCGTCGTAGGGGGTCACGAGCAGGAGGCCGAGGCCGAGCGCCACGACGCGAGCCCCCACGAACAGGACGCCGGGGGCCCCGTGGCGGGCCAGCCAGCCCGCGACGCGCCACAGGCCGATCCCGGCCGTCGCGTAGCCCACGACGACCAGCGCGATCGTGGGGCCGTAGACGCCGTAGAAGGAGATGCCGTCATTCTGGGCGGTCTCCGAGGCGTTGATCGCGACGCACACGACGAGTGCGGCGAAGAACACCGACTGCGTGGCCACCAGCCAGCGCCGGACCTCGCGCGAGGCCGCGCGGACCGCCAGCTCGTCAGGCGGCGACGTCGCTACCCCTGGTATCGCGCGCGCGACGCGGCCAGCTCGGCCAGGGCCTCCTCGCGGCCCACCCACTGCTCCACCTTCATCCACTTGCCCTCGTCGAGGTCCTTGTAGACGGTGAAGAAGTGCGCGATCCGGTCCAGCACGTCGCGGGGCACGTCGGCCAGGTCCTGGGCCCCCTTCCAGCGCGGGTCGTAGGTCGGGACGGCCAGCAGCTTCTCGTCGGGGCCGTGCTCGTCGGTCATGATGCACATCGCCAGGATCTTGGCCTCGATCTGGCAGCCCGGGAAGGTCGGGTACTCGGTCAGGACCAGGGCGTCCAGGGGGTCCCCGTCACCGCCCAGGGTGTCGGGGATGAAGCCGTACTCGGCCGGGTAGCCCATCGACACGATGAGGTGGCGGTCCAGGGTGATCGCGTGGGTCTCGTGGTTGTACTCGTACTTGTTCTGGCTCCCGCGGGGGATCTCGACGACGACCGTCACGCTGTCCAT
>JAKANY010000025.1 GCA_021823525.1 Actinomycetes bacterium | reverse complement strand
CGGGGCCATCGCGCGACGGGGCAGCTACCTGGCGCCGGGCGTCGTCCTCATGCCGAGCTTCGTCAACGTCGGCGCCTGGGTCGGGGCCGGGACGATGGTCGACACGTGGGCGACCGTGGGCAGCTGCGCCCAGATCGGGGCGAACGTCCATCTCGCCGGCGGCGTGGGGATCGGTGGGGTGCTCGAGCCCCCCGGGATCGCGCCGGTCGTGATCGAGGACGACGCGTTCATCGGCAGCCGCTGCGTGGTGGTCGAAGGCGCGCGCGTCGGGCGCGGCGCTGTCCTGGGTGCGGGGACGATCTTGAACCCCTCAATCCCGGTCATCGAGGCGAGCACCGGCGAGGAGGTGGCGCGCGGGTACGTCCCGGACTACGCGGTCGCCGTCGCCGCCCAGCGCCGGCGGGAGTTCCCCGGCGGGGAGTTCTCGCTGCCGTGCGTGCTGATCATCCGCCGGCTCAGCGCGGGGGAGCGTCACGACAAGGCGGCGCTCAACCAGATCCTGCGCGAGCACGGGATCGCGCCGTGAACTTCCTGTCGCGCGCCTACGAGTTCGTGACGACGCCGTCGGTGAGCCGTGCCGAGGCGCGTCTGGCCACCGAGATCGAGACGACGCTGCGCCCGGTGGTGCACCTTCACGTCGACCGGGTCGGTGACAACGTCGTGGCCGCGACGCGAGGAACGGGACCGCGCGTGCTCGTGGCGGGACACCTCGACACGGTGCCCGGCGACCTGAGTCGGGTGCACTGGGACCGCGAGGAGCTGACCGGCCTCGGGGCCGTCGACATGAAGGGCTCCCTGGCGGTGATGGTCGAGCTCGCCCTCGAGACGCCACCGCCGGGGGTGGACCTGACGTGGGTGTTCTACGCGCGCGAGGAGGTCACGCGCGCCGAGTCGGGACTCCTGGAGCTGGCGGCGCTGCGCCCGGACCTGCTGGTCGCTGACGTCGCCGTGGTCGGCGAGCCCACCGGCGGCGTCGTCGAGGCGGGCTGCCAGGGCAGCCTGCGCGCGCGCGTCACCCTACGCGGGGTGGCGGCGCACACGGCGCGTCCGTATCGGGGCGAGAATGCGATCCATCGTCTCGGCGCCGTCGTCGCGCGCGTCGCCGCCTACGAACCACGCGTGGTCGCGATCGACGGCGTCGATTTCACCGAGCAGCTCCAGGTCGTCACGGTCGCTGGGGGCATCGCCGCCAACGTGGTGCCCGACGAGGCCACCTGCGTGATCAATCACCGATTCGCGCCGGATCGCGATATCGCATCAGCATCGGCCTGGCTCCACGCGTACCTGGAGGACGTGCTCGAGGATCGCGACGAGCTCGCGATCGAGGACGCCGCCCCGGCGGCCAGCCCGCGCCTGGACGACCCGCGCCTCGCGAACCTGGTGGCGATGAGTGGGGGAGTCGTGCGCGCCAAGGTCGGGTGGACCGACGTGGCGACGCTCAACGAGCTGGGCGTGCCCGCGGCGAACCTCGGTGCGGGTGATCCGGAGCTGGCGCACCACCCGGACGAGCGCGTGACGCGCCGCGAACTCGACGACTACGCGACCACGCTGCGCGCGTGGCTCCGGGTCGTGGGTGCCGGGTCGGGCTGAGGCCTTGGTTCGCGCCTAGAGGTAGGTGCGCAGCACCGAGATCACTCGACCGAAGATCGCGACGTCGTCCGCCGCGAACTCCATTGGCTCGAGCGACGCGTTCTCGGCCTTGAGGACGACACGGCTGCCCTGAGGGAAGTAGCGCTTGATGGTCGACTCGCCGTCAGGGATCCCAGCCACGACGATCTCCCCGGGCCGCGCGACGGATTGGCGCGCGACGACGACGAGGTCGCCCGGGAGGATGCCGGCATCGACCATCGAGGTCCCGCGCACGCGCAGGACGAACGAGTCGGCGTGACCGACCAGCGCCTCGGGCAGGGAGATCATCTCGTGGTCGCTCTCTTCGGCCAAGACTCCCGTGCCTGCGGCGACGTCTCCGACCAGGGGGAGTTCGCGGACGTCCGCTGGCAACGACGACGTGTGCGGGAGCCTCACCGTGAGCGTGCGCGGCTGCTGCGGGTTCTTCGCCAGGTAGCCCGCGTCCCGCAGGACCGACACGTGGTTGGCAACCGTTGCGGGCGACTTGAGCCCGACGTGGTCACCGATCTCGCGAATGGTCGGGGGGAAGTTCCGCTCACGCTGGCACGTCGCGATGTACTCGAGGATCTGTCGGCGGATCGGGGACAGGACTTCGGCCATAGCGCTCCCTTGGACGAACAACTGTTCGCAGTCTACTCACCGCTGACTCCAGCAGCAACGATTCCCTCCCCAGGAGAGTGTGCCCTCACCGGTGGGCCGGTAGGTGCGCGCTGCACAATTGGGTGGTCCGCACACTGCTACTGTGCTGCGATGGCCACGGTGGCCAATGCTGTTTCCGGTGATCGTCGAAGGCACGCGACGCTCGTGAGCTTGGGGGGGTCGGCGGAAGTGGGAGTGAAACATTTGAGGAGGAAGAGCTGATGAAGCTCCGGTTCAACAAGACGGTGGCGGCGGTTGCGTCGAGCGCCTTGTTGTTGATGGCGGCACCCGCGGTTGACGTTGCGTCAGCATCGGCTTCGGGGGTTCCGACTTACACCATTGGCTACCAGGGCCCGCTGTCGGGTAGCTACGCGTACTTGGGTGAGTACATGTACTACGGCGCGATGGTGGCCATTAACAATGCCAACGCAGGGACTACTTTTGGGAAGTTGCCCTTCAAGGTGAAGCTGGCGAAGTTCGACGATCAAGGCTCCTCGACGTTGGGGCCGGCCCAGGCGCAGGCGGCCATCCAGACGCCCGGCCTGATTGCCGTCGTCGGTCCGGCGTTCTCGGGCGCGACGGAGGCCTCCGAGCCGTACTACTCCAGGGCCCACGTCGCCACGGTGAGTCCATCGGCGACCGCCGCGGCGCTGGCGAAGGGAAGCAAGAACAACTTCATGCGCGTGGTCGCCGGTGACGACGTCCAGGGAGCGGCGGACGCGAACTTCTTGGTCAAGACCCACGGCGCCAAGTCGCTGGTCGTGATCAACAACGGCTCATTCTACGGTGCCGGTCTGGCGGCGGTGGTCTCCAAGACGGCCAAGTCTGACGGTGCGACGGTGACCAACTACACGGACCCGACGACGGGCTCGTGCGGCGGAACTGCATCGACGACCGAGTACGCCGCGACCGCGACGCAGATCATGGCCGCACACCCGGCGGCCGTCTACTTCGGTGGCTACTACTGCGGCTTCGGCCTGCTGCTGGGCGCGCTGTCGAGCGCGGGCTACACCGGCATCATCATGTCGGACGACGGCTCGTGGTCGACGGGACTCTTCGGCGACACGACGCCTCCCACGGCCGCCAACGGTGTGTACGTGAGCGAGGCCGGCGGCGGTAACGCGAACCTGACGGGCAAGCTGGCCGCCGAGTTCACGAAGTTGTCGCACCAGAAGGCTCAGGGTGCGACGTACGCCGCGCAGGCCTACGACGCGACCAACATGATCATCAAGGCGGCTCTGTCGATCAAGCGCTCGCCCAACATCAAGGTGCTGCGCGCTCAGTTGATCAACAAGCTGCACCAGTTGACGTTCCACGGCGTCACCGGTGTCATCCACTTCCAGGGCAACGGTGACCTCAGCCGGAACTCGATCGTGGAGTTCGCACAGGCCAACGCGACCACCAAGACCTTCAACGTCATCGGTCACAGCTGATTCGTCCATAGGTAGTGCAGTACCGCGGTACGGGCGCCCCAGAGCATCTGGGGCGCCCGTACCGCGTCGACTGGTGGAGAGTTAAGTGGGAGCATTCGGTCACTATCTCGTGAGTCACTTCTCGACGCTTCGGCTCGAGTTCTGGGGCCTCCTGGTGGGGGGAGTGGCGAACGGGCTGATCTATGGCATGGTCGCTGTCGGCTACACGCTCGTGTACGGCGTCTTGCGGTTGATCAACTTCGCACACTCCGAGATCGTCATGACGGGTGGCTTCACGAGTTACTTCGTGCTTCGCGGCGTCATCGGGACGTCGATCCCGAACGGCTGGGCGACCGTGGGGGTTCTCGTCGTGGGAATGGTGGCGGGCGGGGTCTCCGGCGCCGTGATGGCGATGCTGGTCGAGCGCGTGGCGTATCGACCGCTGCGGCGACGGCGCGCCCCGCAGCTGGCGTACCTGATTAGCGCGATTGGCGCGTCGTACTTCCTGTTCAACCTGGCCGGCAAGGAGTTCGGCCGCGTCCTGCTCTCGGTGCCCCAGCCCTACATCAACCACCCGATCTTCTCGATCTTCGGTGCCCCGGTACAGCTCTACTACCTGGTCATCGTGATCGCCAGCGTGGGAATGCTGATCCTGGCCGACCAGTTCGTGGGACGCACGCGACTGGGACGAGGCCTGCGCGCGGTCGCCCAGGACTCCGAAACGGCGTCGCTCATGGGGGTCGACGTGAACCGGACGATCGCCCTCACGTTCGCACTCGGAGGTGCGCTGGGCGGCATCGGCGGCTTCCTGCTCGGCCTGGGAACGGGCGTCGTCTACACCATGGGATTCGTCCCAGCCCTGAAGGCCTTCACGGCGGCGGTCCTGGGAGGTATCGGCAACCTTCGCGGTGCCATGATCGGTGGCATACTGCTCGGCGTCGTGGAGAGCCTCTCGATCGCCTTCGTCCAGCCGGCCTACATCGACGTGGTGGCCTTCGGGATCCTCGTCCTCGTCCTGCTGGTTCGACCCACGGGAATCCTGGGCGAGCGCCTCGGGCGGGCCGCATGAGGCGCCTGACGGAGTCACTGCGCACGCCGACGGGCCGGCGCGCCATCACCTCAATCGCGACCATGGCCGTCGTCGCGCTCATGACGGGCCCGTCGGGCTCGGCGACAGAGCCCACTGCCGGTCCCGTGGGATCGTACGGCGAACGCGTGTCCATTTTTGGATTGTTCGCGGGACCGCGTTGGTTCCTGTTCCTGATCTTCGCCGCGATCATGTGGGGCGTGTGGACCCTGTGGCTCCAGAGGGGCACGCAGCTGCGATCGGCCGCCTCGATGGCGCTGACCGTGCCCAAGCGGGGCTTCGCCCTGAAGCCGGTGCGGTTGGTCTTCTACGCTGCCCTGATCGCGGTCGGCGTGGTCTTCCCCCACGTCGTCACCAGCCAGTACTGGCAGAGCGTCATGGTCGAGCAGATCGCAGTGTTTGTGTTGCTCGCGCTAGGACTCAACGTCGTGGTGGGATTCGCAGGACTCCTCGACCTGGGATTCGTGGCGTTCTACGCCATCGGCGCCTACGCCACCGCGTGGGTCACGGGCTCGCTCCCGACGCCCGCGCCCTTCGGCGTCCACTTGAACCCGTTCTTCGCCATTCCCGTGGCGATCGTTCTCGTGATGGTCGCCGGCATCCTCTTGGGGACGCCCACGCTGCGCTTGCGCGGTGACTATTTGGCCATCGTCACGCTCGGCTTCGGGGAGATCATCACAATCTTCGCGAACAACCTCTACGGGATCACGGGCGGCTCGTACGGCTCGGGCGGAGTCACCGGCAAGCACGGCATCCCGCACTTCTCCATCAACCTCGGGCCGATCCACTACCGATGGACCCTGAATCCGGTGCCCTACTACTACCTGACGCTTGTCTTTGTCATCATGTTCATCGTCGCCTTCTCACTGCTCGAGCACTCCCGCGTGGGACGGGCGTGGACGGCGATTCGTGAGGACGAGGTCGCGGCCGAGTCGGTGGGGATCAACCCCCTCAAGTACAAGGTCATGGCCTTCGCGATCGGCGCGGCGAGCGCCGGTTTCGCGGGCGTCGTGACCGCGGCCCAGACGATCTTCATCTTCCCGGCGACCTTCACACTTCAGGTCTCGATCAACATCCTGGCCCTGGTGATCTTCGGCGGCATGGGGTCGATCGCGGGCGTGGCGGTGGGCGCGATGGTGATCCAGACGGCGTCGATGTATCTTCTGCACACCCCACCAGCGGGCTATCAGCCCGCTGACCTGTACATGTATCTGGGGGCGCTGCTCATGGTGACCATGATCTTCCGGCCCATGGGTCTCATTCCCTCACGCCGGCGGCGCCGGGAGATCACCCTGGCCGAGGCTGGGGAGGGGCACATGAACGAGGTCCTGACTGGGGAGAACCCGTGAGCGGGCACGGCACGGGTGCGACGGTAAGGGACGCGATCTTCGTGGTCGAACACGTCACGCTGCGCTTCGGCGGCGTGGTCTCGCTCAACGACGTGTCACTCACGATGGAGCGTGGCGAGATCCTCGCGGTCATCGGACCCAACGGGGCCGGCAAGACCTCGCTGTTCAACTCGCTGACCGGGGTGTACCGGCCTCAGGAGGGGACGATCACCTTCGTGGGTCGCGATGGGGCGAGGTTGAGCGTTATCGGCAAGAAGGCTCACCGCGTGAGCGCGGCCGGTGTTGCGCGGACGTTCCAGGCCTCCCGCATGTTCAGCGCGCTGACCGCGTTCGAGAACGTGAAGATCGGGGCGGAGTCCCACCGCGGCATCGGCGTAGCGGGCGCGATGCTGCGTGGGCCCATGACGCGGCGTGATGAGCGCCAGTCCGACCGGCGCACCGTCGAGCTGCTGCACTTCGTCGGTCTGCAGGAGCGGGCCAACGCCATCTCGTCATCACTCTCCTACGGCGACCGCCGCCGCCTCGAGATCGCCCGGGGACTCGCGACCAATCCACAGGTCCTGCTGCTCGACGAGCCGGCGGCGGGGACCAACCCGACCGAGAAGCGCGAGCTGGCCACCCTCATCCGCAAGGTCCGTGACGAGATGGGCGTGTCGATCCTGCTCATCGAACACGACATGAAACTCGTGATGTCGCTCGCCGAGCGACTGTACGTGCTCAACTTCGGCAGTGTCATCGCCGAAGGCTCACCCGAGGAGATCCGGGCCAATCCCGCGGTGATCGACGCGTACCTGGGGACCACCAACACCGCATCGGAGGCGTCATGACGCTCGAGGTTCGCGACGCGGTCGTTCGCTACGGCGCCATCACCGCCCTTCACGGCATCTCCTTCGAGGTGCGCGACGGCGAGATCGTCACCCTGCTCGGGGCCAACGGGGCGGGAAAGACGACGACGCTGAGGATGCTCTCGGGACTTCACGGCGTGAGCGGAGGGCAGATTCTCTTCGAGGGGCAGGACGTCACCAAGACGCCAGCTCACGTATTCACCACGCTGGGCATCGGGCATGTGCCCGAGGGCCGCCGCATCTTCTCCCAGATGACCGTGGAGGAGAACCTGGAGATGGGAGCCTTCGCCCGTAAGGGCTCGACCACCGACGACCTCGAGCGAATGTACGAGACGTTTCCGATCCTGAAGGAGCGGCGCAAGCAGCTGGGAGGGAACCTGTCGGGTGGCGAGCAACAGATGCTGGCGATTGGCCGGGCCCTGATGGGACATCCGCGCTTGCTCCTGCTCGACGAGCCCTCGATGGGGCTGGCGCCGATGGTGGTGGAGACGATCTTCCGGATCATCGGGGAGATCCGCGAAGCGGGGACGACCATCCTGCTGGTCGAGCAGAACGCAGCACAGGCGCTGCGCCTCGCGGACCGTGGCTACGTGCTTGAGAATGGCCGCATCGTGCTTTCGGACGCGGCCGACTTGCTCCTGACCGACCCGAGAGTTCGTGCCGTCTACCTGGGCGAGGGCGCCGAGAGCTGATCGCTGGCGGGCGGCAGGCCCGCGCGCACCTCACGGGGCCGGGAGCGATGCAGTATAGTTACTTAACGTTAAGTAACTAGTGGGAGGGGCCGTCGCCATGAATGCGCTGGGGGATCCTCATCACGATCGCTACAAGTGGATCGCGCTGACCAACACGACGCTGGGCATCTTCATGGCCACGATCAACGGTTCGATCATCATGATCTCGCTGCCCGCGGTCTTCCGGGGGGTGGGGATCAACCCGTTGGCGCCGGGCAATGTCGGCTACCTGCTCTGGCTATTGCAGGGCTACCTCCTGGTGACGGCGGTCCTCGTGGTCAGTCTGGGTCGACTCGGTGACATCCTCGGCCGCGTGCGGATCTACAACACGGGCTTCGCGGTCTTCACCGGTGCGGCGATCCTGCTCGCCCTGGACCCGCTGCGCGGCGCGGGCGGAGCGCTGTGGCTCGTGATGTGGCGCGTCGTCCAGGGCATCGGCGGCGCCATGCTCTTCGCGAATTCGAGCGCCATCATCGTCGACGCGTTTCCGGCGGAGCGTCGGGGCTTCGCCATGGGGATCAACCAGGTTGCGGCCATCGGTGGTTCCTTCGTGGGGCTGATCCTCGGAGGGTTGCTGTCGATCGCCGACTGGCGCGCCATCTTCTGGGTTTCGGTCCCCTTCGGAATCGCGGGAACGGTGTGGGCCTACGTCAGTCTCCACGACAACGGTGTGCGCACGCCCGCGCGCATCGACTGGTGGGGCAACGCGACGTTCGCCATTGGCCTCACCGCGGTCCTCGTGGCCATCGTCTACGGGATCCAGCCCTACGGTACGAGCTCGATGGGCTGGGGATCCCCCCTGGTCGTCGGGGCACTCGTCACCGGGGTGGCCTTCCTTGGCACGTTCTTGTGGATCGAGTTGCGCGTCGCCGAGCCCATGTTCAACCTGCGACTCTTCCGGATCCGCGCGTTCGCAGCGGGGAGCACCGCTGGCCTGCTGTCGGCGATCGCCCGGGGCGGGCTCCAGTTCATGTTGATCATCTGGCTGCAGGGCATCTGGCTTCCCCTGCACGGCTTCGACTTCGCCTCCACACCGCTGTGGGCGGGCATCTACCTCCTGCCGCTGACGGTCGGCTTCCTCGTGGCCGGTCCGCTGTCGGGAGCCCTGTCCGACCGCCACGGTGCCCGCACCCTCTCGACGACGGGAATGATCCTGTTCGGGTTGAGCTTCCTGGGCCTCCTCCTGATCCGCACGGACTTCCCCTACTGGACCTTCGCGCTCCTCGTGGCGCTCAATGGCGTGGGCGGCGGGATGTTCTCCGCCCCCAACACGACCGCGGTGATGAACTCGGTGCCGCCCTCCCAGCGCGGGGCGGCCGCCGGAATCCAGGCGGCCTTCATGAACGCGGGCATGGTGCTGTCCATTGGTGTCTTCTTCTCGCTCATGGTGGCCGGACTGTCGCGCACGCTGCCCGGGGCACTGCTCCATGGCTTGTCACGCCACGGCGTCAACTCGGCCACCGCCCACGCGGTGGCCCACCTGCCCGCGGTCGCCAGCATCTTCTCGTCGTTCCTCGGCTACAACCCGCTGCGCACGCTTCTCGTGTCCCCTGCGGCGGCTCACGTCACCGCCGCGCAGTGGACCGCCCTGACGAGCAAGGCGTTCTTTCCGAGCTTGATCGGGAGCGCGTTCCACCACGGCTTGGTCATCGTGTTCCTCGCGGCCTTCACCATGAGTGCGATTGGGGCCGTGAGCTCACTACTGCGCGGCGGCAAGTACGTCTTCAGCGCGCACGGCCCGCAGGAGCACGTGGGTGACCTCACGATCGCCGGCGGCGCGGTGCCGGGCGAGGTGGCCCTCGAGAGTGACATCGTGCGATGACGAGGCGTCCGACCACCGTGGCGGCACGGCTCGAACTGGTGTCGGGCCGCCTCATGCGCCTGTTCCGACGCCACGCCGCCGCCGGTCTGTCGGCGTCGCAGATCTCCGCTCTGGCCACGGTCGAGGAGGGGGGTGCCATGCGCATCAGCGCGCTCGCGATCCACGAGTCGCTCGTGGCTCCAGCGGCGACGCGGCTCGTCACCGGTCTCGAGGAGCGCGGCCTCCTCGAGCGCTCGAACGACCCTTGCGACGGACGAGCGACGTTGGTCTCATTGACGGCCGACGGGGCGCGCACGCTCGAGGAGATCCGTCGCGCCCGGGCTGTCGGGATGGAGGAGCGTCTGGGGGCACTGTCCCCTCGCGAGCGACGCGTGCTCGAGGAGGTCCTGCCCATCCTGGAGAAGCTCGCCGTTCCCTGACGACCGTTGGGACGTCGCGACGAAGGGAGCGACGTGGACGAGACGGGAACATGCTGGCTGGACGTGGCCGACGTGCTGGCGGCGGGTGTGGATCGGCTGGTGCTCTATGGGCCGCCCGGAACGGGCAAGTCCTACGCCGCACTGCACCTCGGAGTGGGCGACGTGCCCGCCGAGCGGCTCACCTGCACCGAGGACCTGACGTCAGCCGAGGTCATCGGGTCGTGGATGCCCCGCGATGGCGGGACCTGGTCGTGGCGGCTCGGACCGGCACTGCGGGCGTGGACGGCGCACGGCGGCCGTGGCGGCCGCCTGGTCATCGACGAGATCGACCGGGCGTCGGGTGATGCGCTGTCGGTGCTGATGGGTGTCACGGACTCGACGGCGTCGGCACGGTGGCGCCATCCGGAGACCGGCACCTGGCTCACGCCCGGGCCGCAGTTCTCGGTGGTGGTCACAACGAATCTCGAGGACCTCGAAGACCTCCCCTCCGCACTGCTCGACCGGTTCGCGGTGCGCATCCGCGTGGACCAGCCACCGCTGGCCGCCGTAGCCAGCCTCAGCAGCGACCTGCGCCAGCCGGCGCTGGCCGGGTCGCTGGCGGAGCGGGAGCGGCGCGTCTCGCTGCGGAGCTTCTACGCCTTCGACCAGCTGCGCCCGTCGCTGGGCGCGGAGCGCGCCGCACGCCTCGTCTTCGGGGCGTCGAGTGCCGTCGACGTGCTGGACGCGTTGCGGGTGGGAGCCCTTCGGTGAGCGTGTTTCCGGAGCTGGTGTCGTGCCGCGACGACATCGCGAGGGGAAGCTGGCGTATCGAGACGGGTTCGGCGCGACGAGGCGATGCCAGCTGCGACCTGGGTGAGCGCATCCTGCGGGTGCCCCGGGGATCTGACCCGAGCGCGCGCGTGGTGCGCGCCCACGAGCTGGTGCACGCTCGCGTCAGCCCCGGCGGCGTGGCGCGAGTTCCCGCGGGCGTCTCGGTGCGCGCGCTCGAGTGTGCCGAGGAGTACCGCGTGAACACGATCCTCACACGGCTGGGCTTCGCGGTGGCCGAGCTGAGCGATGGCTCCGAGCGGCGCGGCGGCGAGCGTCTCGCGCGGGAAGGGGACTGGGACGAGGTGCTCTGCTTCTGGCTGGCTGTCCTGGGCACAGGTGCCGAGCGCCCGTTCCTGGCGGGGGTGCGCTCGCAGGTCCCGGCGTGGGCTCCGGCGCTGCGCGCGGTGCGCAGCCGCGTGGGCACGATGATCCGCGGCGTCAGCATCGAGCGGCTCGGGGTGACGTCCCTCAACGCGGACGGCCTGCCCGTGGGCTACGCCGAGGTGACCGTCCCGATCGCGCGCCTGGTCAGCGGGCTGCTGTCCCGGCCACCCGCCGAGGGTCCCGTGGGATTGCAGCGGTTCAAGGAGCAACTGCGACGAGCACCGCGCGGACTCGGGCCGACGGGTCGATTCGCACCCCTTCGCGTGAGCCCTAGCCGGAGCCAACGCCGCCGCGCGGCGCCCGGGGCGAGTGGGTGGCGCCCGTCGGCCGAGGGTGTCTCGCTGCGGTATCCCAATCGACTGCTCCTCGACGACCAGCGGCGCGCGCTCGGGCGCCGCGCCCGCCACGCGTCAGGCGTCGTGGTCGTGGACCAGTCGGGGTCGATGGAACTCGACGTGGCCGCACTGGAGAGGCTGGTGAGTCGGGCGCCGGGCTCCTGGGTCCTGGGCTACAGCCACCGACCCGGTGACGACGGGTCGACGCCGAACGCGTGGGTGCTCGCCAGTCCTCGCCAGCGCGTCGCCGTCCCGCCACGCGGCAACGTGGGCAATGGCGTCGATGGTCCAGCCCTGGAGTGGGCCCTCGCCCATCGCCGCGGCGCCGAGCCGGTGGTGTGGGTGACCGACGGCCAGGTGACCGATTCGAACGACTGCGCCAGCACCGAGCTCGCGATGGCGTGTGCCCGGCTCGTCCGGACCCGACGCATCCGCCTGGCCCGCGACCTGGACGACGCCACGAGGATCCTTCGGGGCTGGCCGCCGCGACGTGCGGCCGAGACCTTCGGGCGCGTCGGGAGGGCCCTCCAGACGTCAAAGAGCTTCGGACCAGGGGAGAAGCGAGCCCTTGCCTGAACGAACACGCGTTCGCTATGCTGCGAACAGGTGTTCGTTGGAGGGAATATGGTCGCACAGCTGGAGTGGGTGGAGGTCGAGGAACCTCGCGTCACGCTGCGCCTCGTCGAGCCTCGAACGTCGCTACTCGCCGTGCGACGTGCCCGGCGGGCGCGGAGCCGTCGGCGGCGCTCCCTCATCGTAGGTGTGCTCGTGGTGGGGTCCGCGCTCAGCGTGCTCGGGAGCCGGTCTCTCGCGTGGGGCGGGGTCACCGCCGCCGGCATGCCGACGGACCTGGCGACCGGAGCGGCCCCGAGTGCTGGGACCGTGTACGTGGTGGCGCCCGGACAGACGCTGAGCGCCGTGGCGCGGGCTCTCAACCCGATGGATCCCCCGGCCGCCCGCCGGGCCCTCGTCGCCGAGCTCGGCTCGGACGTCGTTGTGGCGGGCGAACACGTCCTCGTGCCCTGACGGCCCGCGCACGCCGTGTATCGTGTCGTGATGCGCTGTCCGCACTGCGCGGCCGATGAGGATCGGGTGGTCGACTCTCGGCTGGCCGAAGACGGCTCGGCGATCCGTCGTCGCCGCGAGTGCGCCGCGTGCGGACAGCGGTTCACCACCTTCGAGCGGATCGAAGAGGTCGCGCTGGTCGTCGTGAAGCGCTCGGGGCTGCGGGAGCCCTTCGACCGCGCCAAGGTCCTCGCGGGGATGGCCGCCGCCGCGAAGAACCGTCCCGTCGACGACGCCGTTCTCGTTAGCGTCGCCGCGCAGATCGAAGAGGAGTGGCGCACGCGCGGGGGCGAGGTGTCCACCGAGGAGATCGGTCGGGCGGCACTCGACGCGCTGCGCGACATCGACGACGTCGCCTACGTCCGCTTCGCGTCGGTCTACAAGGGCTTCGAGGGGACGGAGGACTTCGCGCGCGAGATCGGACTGCTCGTCAAGGCGACCGCCCCCAAGATCCACCACTAGTGCGCTCCCTCCGGCTCCAGCCTCATCGAGTGCTCGCGGTCTACGCACATCCCGACGACGCCGACGTCGCGGCCGGTGGCGTGCTCGCCCAGTGGGCGCGCGAGGGGGCCGAGGTCCGCCTGGTCGTGGTGTGTGATGGCGCGAAGGGCTCGCACGGGCACTCGGTGGATGGCCCGGCGCTGGCCAGCGTTCGCCAGGGCGAGGTGCACCGGGCCGCGGAGATCTTGGGCTTGACCAGCGTCACGGCTCTCGGCGTTCCCGACGGCGAGGTCTCCAACGATCAGCAGCTGCGATCCCGACTGGTGGCGTTGATTCGCGAGCACCGTCCTGAGGTCGTGGTCGGTCCCGATCCGACGGCGACGTTCTTTGGTGGCGTCTACGTCAATCACCGCGACCACCGTGAAACCGGGTGGTCGCTGCTGGACGCCGTGGCGCCGGCCGCCGGCATGCCGCTGTACTTCCCCGAGGGTGGTGAGCCGCACCAGGTGGGGCACCTCCTCCTGTCGGGGACCCTGGAGCCCGACGTGGTCATCGATGTCTCGCGCTCGATCGAGGTCAAGATGGCGGCGGTCCTGGCGCACGCCTCCCAGTTGGGCGCCGACGACGCCGAGGTGCGCGAGATCGTCTCGGTGCGCGCCGAGCAGGCGGGGCGACCCGTCGGCGTGGCCTACGGGGAGGCGTTCCGCAGTGTCGAGCTCGCCTGGTAGCGCACCGAGCGTGCAGGACGCGCCCGTCCTGCACGTCGACCTCGACGCGTTCTTCGCTTCGGTCGAGTTGCTCGATGACCCGAGCCTGGTCGGTCGCGCCGTCGTGGTCGGGGGAGCGGGGGCGCGAGGCGTGGTGGCCAGCGCCACCTACGAGGCCCGTCGCTTCGGCGTCCACAGCGGGATGGCCACGGCCCTCGCGCGTCGCGCCTGTCCCGACCTCGTGGTGCTGGCGGGCCGCTTCGACCGCTACGAGGAGTTCTCCCGGCGGTTCCGGTCCCTGGTTCTCGACCTGACGCCGGTCGTCGAGCCGCTCGGCCTCGACGAGGCCTTCGCCGACCTGCGCGGACGCCGCCGGCTCCAGCCCGGGCCCCTCGATCTGGCCGCGGACCTGCGCGCGCGCATCCGCGACGAACTACACCTGGAGTGCGCCGTGGGGCTCGCGCGGACCAAGCTCTTCGCCAAGCTCGCCTCCAAGCGGGCCAAGCCGCACGTGAGCGCGGGGGGCGTGGAGCCCGGGGTGGGGGTGCTGTGGGTGTCGCCCACCCTGGAGGCGTCCTGGCTCCAGACGCTCCCCGTGTCGGCACTGTTCGGCGTCGGTCCCGCGACCGCGGCGAAGCTCGCCCGGCTGGGCCTGCGCGCGGTTCGAGACCTGGCGGGCGTGGATCGTCACGTGCTGGCTGCGCACGTCGGACCCGCGATGGCCGCCCAGCTCGTCGCCTACGCCCACGGCGAGGACCCCCGTGAGGTCGTGGCCGACCGCACGGCCAAGTCCGTCGGGCACGACCAGACCTTCGCCGTGTCGCGCCAGACCCACACCGAGTTACGCGAGGACCTGCGCACGCACGCGACGGTCGTGGCGACGGCGCTGCGACAGCGTGGTGTGGTCGCGCGCACGGTCTCGGTGGTCGTGCGCTTCGACGATCGAACGTCGGTGTCGCGATCCGAGACGCTGGACTTCGGCGTGGATGACGTCGCCGCGCTGCGTGCGGTGGGCACGGCGCTGCTGGACACGATCCCCCTCGCGCAGGCGGTGCGCCTGCTCGGCCTCTACGCGGGCGGCCTGCGGGCGCGAGCGGGATCGACCATCCAGCTCAGTCTGGATGTCGGCGGCGCAGCGGAGCCCGCCCGGGCGGCCGCCGACCTCTCGCGTGAGCACCAGAGCGAGCGTGCGGCTCTGCGCGACGCGATCGACGAGATCCGACGGCGCTTCGGTCGCACTGCGCTCGCGACGGCTGCGGACCTGCGCCAGGGGGGAGTCGAGGTGCCTCGCCAGCGCGGGCGGGCCGCCTTCGGGCCCGACGTCGAGGCGTCCGACCGCTGACCTACACTTCGGGCAAGGAGGTGGGCAGTGGCGCGCTACGTCGTGTTGGCCATCGTTGCGGTGGCGGTTGTCGTGGCCCTGGTCTCGCTCATCGCCTCGGCGGTCGCGATGCTGGCCAAGCTGGGCTTCCTCGTCGTGGTTGTCGCGCTCATCTGGCTGTACTGGCGGATGCGGCGTCCCAAGGCCAAGTCGTAGGGCGCGACGCTCAGCGGTCGTCGCGACGGGTCGCGGCGATCTCCGGGAGCAGGAACAGGCGCACGCCCCCCACGAACATCCCCACGCTGACGAGGATCGGCGTGAGGACCGGTCCGATCCAAGGCACGGGGATCAGGAAGAAGACGTCGCGCGTGAGCAGGCTGGAGGGCCATCCCAGGAGGAGTCGCAGCCACAGGTAGTAAGAGAGGTCCCAGGTCGCGAACGCCAGGAGGAGGGCCCCGAGTCGTCGTGGCCACCGGCGCGCCGCCAGCCAGGCCACCGCGCCCAGGATGACGAGGGTGCAGACCTCACGGATGGTCTCCACGCGGCCGAGCGGGCCGGTCGCGATGATGGGCCCCCGCGGCGAGATGAACGTGACGAACCCGAGGTTGACGAGCACGCGGTAGGCGGTTGGGGGGATCGTCAAGTGGGCGACGTGGCGCAGATCGAAGACGATCGCGGACTCGATGAAGCCGAACGCGGCACCGAAGAGCACCAGCACGTAGACGCCGCGCACCCGCGCGCGGAAACTCGACGGCTCGCCCGCCACGTCGCGACACTACCAATGCCCCCGCAGGTCGGGGCGACGGGGGTGCGCGCCAGCGCACCGGTGAGCCGGAGCCGCGATCAGTGCCTCCGGTAGGATGGGCGTTCTGGCGGCGTGGCCGAGTGGTTAGGCAGGGGCCTGCAAAGCCCCGTACTCCGGTTCGAATCCGGACGCCGCCTCGAGAAGTCCCGACGTTGATCGCGGCATATCGTCGGGGGGAGCATGGCGCAATCGAGCGGCGCCGGCCTGCGGGACCGTCGGCGTGCGGGCGCCTGGGGTCACGGCGGCTAGGCCGCGTTGGCTCGCGCGCCGCGGATCACGGGATGGCCGGCTGAGATCCAGCCCCCGATCCCCCCGAGCAGCGAGCGTACGTCGTGGCCGAGCTGGTGCAGGTGGGCCGCGGCGGCGCGGCTGCGACTCCCGCTCTGGCAGACCACGTAGATGGGACGGCCCGCTGGCAGCTCTCTGGCGCGGTGACCCAGCGTGCCGAGCGGCAGGAGGTGGGCGCCCGGCACGTGGCCGGCCTCGTATTCGTGGGGCTCGCGCACATCGACGACCAGGGCGCCGTCAGCGTGCGCGGCGACGAAGTGGCTCAGATCGACTTCCTGGAACACGGGATCTCCTTGCGGTGATGAGGGTCCGGTCAGTATAGCGATACCCCGGGGGGTATCGTGCTCCCGGAGGGCGGCGCAATCTGAGACGGCCCAGACGCGAGATCGCCAGCGAGCAGGGTGTCGTGACGTGACCGGGCGACGCCCGGTGACGCCCCAGGGGACCCGTTCGCCGTCTACCCGTGCGAGGACCCGTGACACTGCTTGAATTTGCGCCCGCTCCCGCAGGGGCACGGGTCGTTGCGACCGGCCTGGCGCAGGGCTTGGCGCGAGGCCTGCTCCTCGCGTGCCAACTCGGTCATGATCGACGAGGCGCGACGCCCCGTCGCGGCGAGATGGGCCATGCGTGTGAGCACGGGGGCGGCGTGGGTGTAGAAGGCGCGGTAGCCGTCGCACAGCGCGTTGCGACCGACGGGCTCCCCGTAGAGACCGCGATCCTTGGGGCAGCCGCCGCGGCAGTAGGCGAGCACGGCACAGGTGCCACAGTCGGCGCCGAGGCCGGCGTGCTTGTTGTCTCCGAAGGCGCGTTGCCGGGTGCCGGTGGCCAGCGTGAAGAGATCGTCATCGAGCACCGAGCCCAGGCGGTGGTCGGGGCGCACGAAGTGGTCGCAGCTGTAGATGCCGCCATCGTGCTCGATCGCCAGGACCTGGCCGCAGGTCTCGGCGTGCACGCACAGCGATCCCGGGCGTCCGGCGGCGGCGAGGAGTCCCTCGAAGAAGGTCTGGACGACGACGTGGTCGACGTCGTAGCGAACCCACTCGTCGAAGACGGCCGTCAGGAAGGAGCCGTAGGCGTCGGGAGCGACCGCGACGGCGCTGGCCTCGCCCCCGTCGTCGATGACGACGGGGATGAACTGGATCCAGCGCGCTCCCAGGTCCTTGAGCGCGTGGTACACCTCGCGAGGGTGCTGCGCCGTAGCGGCGTTCACCGTGCACAGCACGTCGGGCGGTGATCCCCGCGCGCTCAGGCGCTCGAAGGCGTCGCGGGCTCGCTGGTACGTGGGGCGGCCGCGTCGGTCGGGGCGTAGTGCGTCGTGGGTGCGAGCTGTGCCGTCGACGCTCAGCCCAACCGCGACGCGGTGAGCGACCAGGAAGTCGGCCCAGCGGTCGTCGAGCAGTGTGCCGTTGGTCTGCACCGAGTTGGTCACGGACCACCCCTCGGGCACCAGTGAGGCCTGCAGTGCGAAGGCCCGCTCGTAGAAAGCCCGCCCGGCCAGGAGTGGCTCGCCGCCGTGCCACACGAAGTGGACGACGGGCCCGGGAGCGGCGGCCAGGACCTGGCGGATAGTGGCCTCGAGCACCGCGGGCGTCATCAGGAAGCGTTCGGTCGCGGGAAACTGATCGGCGGTGGGCAGGTAGTAGCAGTAGTCACACGCCAAGTTGCAGCGAGGGCCGACCGGCTTGAGGATGGTCGTGGTGGGGCCGACCGCGGCGCGAGGAGGTCGACCAAGGCGGACCGGTACGGACACGGGGGAAGTCTCCCACGGGAGGGCTCGGCGAAGGCTTTCGCGAGCGCGGTCCGGTCCGTATAATCGAACAGGTGTTCGCTTCCGCCGAGGTGATGGAGGGCCTGAGCGAGGCCCAGCGCGCCGTCGCCGAACATGGCGACGACCCGCTGGTGGTGGTCGCGGGCGCGGGAACCGGCAAGACCCGCACGCTCGTGGCGCGGCTCGCGCATCTGCTCGGGGGTGGCGTCGCACCCGAGCGGATCGTCCTGCTCACCTTCACGCGTCGTGCCGCAGACGACATGCTGGCGCGGGCCGCCGTCGTCGCCAAAGCGGGCCCCACGTCGGTGCCCTTCGGCGGGACGTTCCACAGTGTGGCGTACCGCCTCCTGGCGAGTCGCGCGTCCGAGATCGGACTCGCGCCGGGGTTCGGCGTGCTGGATCCGTCGGACGCCGCGGATCTCATGGACCTGCTGCGCGCGGACGCCGGGCTCGCCGGCACGGGAACGCGATTTCCCCGCGCCGCGACGCTGGTGTCGATCTACTCGCGCTGCGTGAATCGCGATCAGCCCCTCGAGGAGGTCCTGCACCGCGAGTTCCCGTGGGTCGCAGTGCACGCCGAGGCCGTGGCGGCGCTCTTTCGTGCGTACACCGAGCGCAAGCGCTCGACCGACGTCCTGGACTTCGACGATTTGCTCCTGTACTGGCGCGCCGTCCTGGACGCGAGTCAGGGACCTCGGATGTTCGACCACGTCCTCGTCGACGAGTACCAGGACGTGAATCGGCTGCAGGTCGACATCGTGGCCCGGCTCGCGCCCGAGGGCCGGGGGCTGACGGTCGTGGGGGACGAGGCGCAGGCCATCTACGGCTTTCGGGGCTCGGACTCTCGTCATCTGCGCGAGATGGTGGGCTCGCTGGGCGGTGCGCGGGTGATCCGCCTCGAGGACAACTTCCGGTCGCGCCGCCCGATCCTCGAGGTCGCCAACGTCGTGCGCCCGCTCGATGACGGACCGGCGGTGGTCCTGCGCGCGCGGCGCGGGGAGGGCCCTCCGGCCCGACTGGTGCACTGCCACGACGCCGCAGGCGAGGCGCGCGCGATCGCCGAGGCGATCCTCGGCGCGCACGAGGAGGGGGTCGCGCTTCGCGACCAGGCCGTGCTGGTGCGCGCCGGGCACCACAGCGACCTCATCGAACTCGAGCTGAGTGCGCGCCACGTGCCTTACCGCAAGTACGGCGGCCTGCGGTTCCTCGAGGCGGCCCACGTCCGCGACTTCGTCGCCGCGGCACGGCTCCTGGACAATCCCCATGACGAGGTCGCGTGGTATCGGCTGCTGCGTCTCCACCCCGACATCGGGACGGCGCGGGCGCGCCAGATCCTGGCGGGAGCCGACTTGGGCGCGCACGACCGGATCGGGACGTGGCCCGAGGTCGTGGCCATCGCCCCCGCGCAGTGCCGCACGGCGCTGGCCACGACGCTCGACGCCCTGCGGGAGGCGCGCGCCCGGGCCGGCGCGGGAGCACGGGCCCTAGGGGTGCTCGCCGCGCTCGAGCCGCTGGTTCGGGCGCACTACCCGGACGCGCCGGTGCGCCTGGGCGACCTGGAGCGCCTGGTGAGCGCAGCGGGCTCCCAGGAGCACCTCGCCGCCTGGTTGACCGAAGTCACCCTGGACCCACCGCACTCGGCGAGCGACCTCGCGGGCCCGCCTCTGCTCGACGAGGACTACGTCGTGATCTCGACCATCCACTCGGCGAAGGGACTCGAGTGGTCTCGGGTGCACCTGCCGCACGTCATCGACGGCGTCATGCCCCTGGACATGGCGCTCGGGTCCGAGGAGGGCCTCGCGGAGGAGCGGCGCCTGTTCTACGTCGCGGTGACGCGCGCGCGCGATGAGTTGCACCTCTACGCGCCGTTGCGCCTGCCGCACCACCGGCGGGCGGGCGATGATCGCCACAGCTACGCACCCGTGAGCCGGTTCGTCGACGAACGACTCCGCGCGGCGCTGCGGATCGTCGAGGTCGCTCCGGCGCGCGAGATGCCACCGGCCCTCCTCACGGGTCCCGTCATCGTGGATCTGGGCCGTCTGTGGCAGCCCTCGACGAGCGGGCGTGAGGGGCGCGACGGGTGAGGACCTCGTGGGCGAGCCGGTAGCCTCGCTGCGGTGGAGAGCAGGGGGGACGCGGTGAGTTGGTCCGGCGCCGAACCGGAGCTGATCGTCGAGGCGAGGGGGCTGACGAAGCGCTTCGGCGACTTCGAGGCCGTGCGCGGCATCGACGTGGCCGTGCGCCGCGGCGAGAGCTTCGGGTTCCTCGGTCCCAACGGCGCGGGCAAGACGAGCACGATGCGCATGATCTCGGCGGTGTCGCGACCCACGGCGGGCGAACTGACGATCTTCGGACTCGATCCGCGCACGGAGGGTCCGCGCATCCGTGCCGGTTTGGGGGTGGTCCCCCAGGAGGACACGCTCGAACTCGAGCTCTCGGTGCGCTGGAACCTCGAGATGTTCGGGCGATACTTCGACCTCCCGAGGGCCGAGATCCGCCAGCGCACGGCCGAACTGCTCGAGTTCGTCCAGTTGAGCGACCGGGCCAATAGCCGGGTCGACGACCTCTCGGGGGGAATGCGTCGACGGCTCACCATCGCTCGCGCACTGATCAACCAGCCCCAGTTGCTGATCCTGGACGAGCCGACGACGGGTCTGGACCCGCAGGCGCGCCACTTGCTCTGGGACCGGCTGTACCGCCTGAAGCGCGAAGGCGTCACGCTCATCATCACGACGCACTACATGGACGAGGCCGAGCAGCTCTGCGACCGGCTGGTCGTCATGGATCACGGGGCGATCGTGGCGCACGGCACACCACGCGAGCTCATCGACCAGCACTCGACGCGCGAAGTCGTCGAGCTGCGCTTCGGCGAGGAGGGGGTGGAACCGACGCCCGCGCGACTGGCGTCCTTCGCCCAGCGCGTGGAGGTGCTGCCCGACCGGACGCTGCTCTACGTGGACGACGGCGACGAGGCCCTGCGCGACGTACACGGCGACGGCCTGACGCCACTCAGCGCGCTCGTCCGGCGCAGCTCTCTCGAGGATGTCTTCTTGCGCCTCACCGGACGAACGCTCGTCGAATGACCAGTGGCCTGCTCGACCAGGCTCCGCGGGCCGGATGGGCACGGTGGCGGCGGAGTTGGTGGTACCACGCGACCGTGTACGCCCAGACGTGGCGGGGCTCGGTGGCGGGGGCGATCCTGTTCCCGTTCCTGTTCCTGCTCGCGATGGGCGTGGGCGTCGGCCACCTGGTGACGGCCCACGTGGGACAGGTCGATGGCGAGAGTTACCTCGACTTCTTGGCTCCGGGGCTGCTCGCCACCACCGCCATGCAGCTGGGCGAGGGGGAGTCGCTCTGGCCCGTCCTGGGCGCACTCAAGTGGGTGCGGACCTACCACGCGGCCGTGGCGACGCCCCTCGAGCCCGAGGACGTGCTGGCGGGCAAGCTCAGCTGGGTGACGACCCGGGGCGTGGCGACCGGCGTCATCTACACCGTCATCATCGGTCTGTTCGGGGCACTGCACTCGTGGTGGGCGCTGACGCTTCCCCTCATCGGCGGTCTGGTGACGCTGGCCTTCGCGGCGCCGCTGGTGGCCTGGGCGTCGGGCGTCGAGAGCGACGGGGCGTTCGTGGTCTTCTACCGGTTCGGCACCGTGCCGATGTTCCTGTTCTCGGCCACCTTCTACCCGCTCGACGCCTACCCCGGGTACTTGCGGCCAGTGGTGCAGCTGGCGCCGCTGTATCACGGGGTGGCCCTGGCGCGTGCCGCGGCGTCGGGCCACGGCGCGACGCCGGCGCTGCTCGCGCACGGTGCGGTGCTCGCGGCCCTGGCGCTCGTCGGGATCACGGTCGGGCGGCGGCGGATGCGCCGAAGGCTGGTGGACTGATGGTCTCGCGCGTCCTGCCCGTCTTCGGCTCGCGGCGAGCCGTGCACGTCGTCGAGCGGAACTTCGAGGTCTACAAGAGCCAGTGGATGATGCTGATCTCGGGCTTCTTCGAGCCCCTGTTCTACCTCCTGTCGATCGGCATCGGCCTGAACCACCTCGTCGGGAACCTGAACGTCGGCGGTCACGTCATCAGCTACGCCACGTTCGTCGCCCCGGGGATGCTCGCCACCTCGATGATGAACGGCGCGGTCATCGACACCATCATGAACGTGTTCTTCCGCCTCAAGATCACGCATTCCTACGAATCGTTGCTCGCCACACCCCTGGAGGTGACCGATGTCGCCCTGGGCGAGATCGGGTGGGCGACCGGACGCGCCGCGATCTACGCGGCCTCCTTCATCGCCTGCATGGTGCTGCTGGGCGATACGTCGAGCTGGTGGGTCGTGCTGTGCTGGCCCGCGGCGCTGCTCACGGGCATCGCCTTCGCGGGCGTCGGACTGGCCAGCTGCACGTACATCCGGAACTGGCAGGACTTCGACCTCGTCACCCTGGTCCAGCTGCCGATCTTCTTGTTCTCGGCGACGTTCTTTCCCATCACCCTCTATCCGCGGTGGCTGGGGGCGATCGTGCAGCTCTCGCCGCTCTACCAGTCGGCGGCCCTGATGCGCGGATTCGCCCTCGGCGCGTTCGCGCCGATCATGCTGGTCCGGGCCGCCTACCTGGTGGCCTTCGGCCTGGCGGGGCTGACCATCGCAGCGCGACGGCTGGCGCGGATCCTGACGCCGTAGCGCGAGCACGCGGGCGCCGGGGCCGCCGGGTAGGGTCGGCGTGTGAGCTCGACACCGCATCCGCCCGCGCGCCCCGCGATCACGCACGCCCGCGAGGTCGGATCGTGGCTGCTCGACATGGATGGCGTCCTGGTGCGCGAAGAGCACCTCGTGGAGGGGGCGGAGCGCTTCATCGGGGCGCTGGTCGCCCGGGAGGCGCCGTTCCTCGTGCTGACCAACAACTCGATCTATACGCGCCGGGACCTCGCTGCACGGCTGCGATGGAGCGGTCTGGAGGTCCCCGAGGAGCGCATCTGGACCTCGGCTCTGGCGACGGCATCTTTCCTCCACGCGCAGCGGCCCGGCGGTTCGGCGTTCGTCATCGGCGAAGTCGGGCTGACGACCGCGCTGCACGAGATCGGGTACATCCTCACGGATCGCGACCCGGACTACGTCGTCATCGGCGAGACGCGCAGCTACAACTTCGAGCGCCTGACGCGCGCCGTGCGCCTGGTGTCCGGCGGCGCGCGGTTCATCGCGACGAATCCGGACGCGACGGGTCCGAGCGTCGACGGTCCGCTGCCGGCGACCGGGGCCATCGCCGCCCTGGTCTCGAAGGCGACCGGGCGCACGCCGTACTTCGTGGGCAAGCCCAACCCGCTGATGATCCGCTCGGCGCTGCGCGAGCTCCAGGCGCACTCCGAGACGACGGCCATGGTCGGTGACCGCATGGACACCGACGTCGTGGCCGGGCTCGAGGCGGGGCTCCACACAGTGCTGGTGCTGTCAGGGGTCTCGGACGCGGCGGCGGCCGACCGGTTCCCGTACCGACCGTCGCGCGTTGTCGAATCGGTGGCGACGCTGGCGGACGAGCTCGAGGGTCGGGACTAGCTCGCGACAACGGTCACGGCGGCCCGCGGACGGGACCGCCTGACGACACGGGTGCTGGCTAGCGTGGTCCCGTGGCCGAGACCCTGAATCGCCGGTGGCGATGAGCGCGATCACTCGGCTGCCCGAGCTGCTGGTTGGCTTCGATACCGAGACGACCGGGCTTAGCGTGCGCCGGGAGCGCGCCATCGCCTACGGATTCGTCACGTATCGCTACACGCAGTTCGTGAGGGGAGAGCAGTACTTCGTCGTGCCGGACTGCCCGATCAGCGAAGGGGCGCGACGGATCCACGGACTGGACGTGAGGAGCCTCGAGGCGCGACGTCAGAGTGAAGATGTCCTGGATGTCGCCGAGGGCGCGCGGCGCGCACTGGCGACACTGCGAGACTTCCACGAGGCGGGCGCGTTCATCGTGGGGGCCAATCTGACGGGTTTCGATCTGGCGATGCTGCGCTGGACCGCTCGCGACGTGCTGGACGACGACGGCTTCAACCCGCGAATGCTGCGCACCATCGACGTCATCGACCACGAGCTCGTCGTGCGCCACCCGGAGCCGACGACCCGTCGCCGATCGCTGACCTCGCTGTGCCGTCGCTACGGCGTCACGCCGGGAGGCCACGATGCGCTGGGCGATGCGCGAGCAGCCGTCGAGGTCCTGATTGCCCAGGTGGTGGCCAACAACGCCGGCCAGGAGGAGCTGCCGCTAGGGGTTCGGGCCCGGTGACGCGATGGTAGTGTGATGGGCCACGGGCCGTTGGCGCAGTCTGGTAGCGCACTTGCATGACACGCAAGGGGTCAGAGGTTCAAGTCCTCTACGGCCCACCGGTAGTAGCGATAATGCCAAACCGACGGTGCGTAGGCGTCAATACCCCTTGTTTCTCGCGAGAGTGGCGGCGGCGGCGCTACCATGCCCGCATTGACGGCGCGCTGTCCAACGTCGTCGAAGGCGAGACGCCTTGGGGTCTGGTCATGGCGCAGAACGTTGGTGTTCGGGTCCGCAAAGTCGCACTGGTGACGGTGGCGGCTGCTTTGCTGTCACTTCGCTTGAGCATGGGGACGTCCGAGGCGGCCCCCGCGTCGCAGTTCTCGTTCTCTGTCCACCGTGCCGCGCTGCTGCGAACCATCAACGCGGTTCCTCACGGGGGACATATCAATCAGTTTCAGACGTATCCGTCGCGAGTCGATCCTCGTTGGGTGTACTTCATCGTTGGAACGCCCTTACGGGAGCCGAATGGCTCGGTCGAGGAGAACTCGGCCCAGGGCGTGGCCCACTGGGTGCGTGGCGCCTGGCACCTGGTCCTCGGCCCAGGCAGCGGCTTCTGTCTCTACCCCAAAGCCCTCGCATCGATCCCCAAAAGGGTGCTGCACAGTTTGCCCACCATCTGCTGAGGTGTTCGCCACCGCAGTGGCGCTGCCAAGAGGACGAATGAGTTACGGCGCGTCTCGGAGGCGCGAGCCGCGCGGCCTCGACCGCGAACCGGGCAGTGATCGCGCCTAATCGGGTGAGGCGTGGGACGATGGTCTCATGACGCTGTTGGGCCGGTTCCACGAAGCGCAGGACGCTGGGGGAAGTTTCATCGAGGCCCTCGACGAACTGCATCATGGTCGCAAGACGTCGCACTGGATCTGGTGGGTGTTCCCTCAGCTGCGGGGATTGGGACAGAGCGCGAACTCGTGGCGCTTTGGCATCGAAGACGGCGCCGAGGCGCGCGCGTACCTCGCAGACCCCGTGCTCGGGCTGCGCCTGCGCGAGAGCGTGACAGCGATGCTCGACCACGCGGCGGGATCACGTCCCGCCGAGTGGTGTCACTTCGTGAAGCAGCCTCGACGCCCCGTCAGTCTGTCACGCGGGACTGAGCTCGGGTGTGCTGGCTGAGTCGATCCCGCTGAGCAGCGTCATGGATTCCTCG
>JAKANY010000024.1 GCA_021823525.1 Actinomycetes bacterium | reverse complement strand
ACGTGAGGGTCATCGACGAGAGCGGCGAGATGATCCGCCACCTCACCCTCGACCCCTCGCGCGACTACCAGGCCCGCGGCGTTAGGGTCTGAGGGTTCGTCTGTCCCAAGAACTCTGAGACATCACAGGAGTGCCCCCGGCAGGACTCGAACCTGCGCACACGGTTTAGGAAACCGATGCTCTATCCTCTGAGCTACGGGGGCGGGACTTCCGCGAGAACCTCCACGAAACGTTTCGCGCGTAAATCGACTCCCAGCCTACGGCTCAACTGTGCACGGGCCGGGCACGGCAGAACTTGTCGGCGCATCTGAAGACAGAGTGGCTGGTCCGCCCCGAGAATCCTGAAAACCGTGACCTGCCTCGGGAGCCGTTTCCACTGCACTTGTTGAGTTCGGGCATTGATGAACGGTCCAACCCATGCCCCGTGCCTACCCAGCCGCATTCCGCCGACGAGCCATCGCCCGGGGCGAGCACCGCGACACGGTCTTCGACGACGGTTCATCGGCTACTGGAGGGGCTGGCGGGCTTTCGTCGCCGAGTGACGGACCAGTCGGTCACGAACGGTCATCGGGACCCGCGGCTGCCCGACCCAACCCGGTGAGGAGCCCCGGAAAGACGAAGCGGTGGAAGGGCGCCACGGCGTACCAGTAGAGCCGCCCCGCGAGGCCGCGGGGACGCAGGGTCGCGGTCTGAGTGAGGGCGGTGCGGCCCGAACCGTCGGGGGTGACCTCAAAGGTCAGGTGGGCCACCCCCGGGAGGCGCATCTCCGCGCGTAGAACGAGTCGACGGGGCTCATCGAGGACTTCCACGCGCCAGAAGTCGACGGGGTCCCCAATCCGGAGCCGGGATGGCCGCCCCCGGCGCATACCGGGGCCACCGAGCAGCGAGTCGAGAAGTCCTCGCAGGCTCCAGAGCCACTCGCCGCTGTACCAGCCGGTGGACCCGCCCACGCCGCAGACGGCCGCGAAGACGCGCTCGGGCGAGGCGTCCACAGTGATGGTGCGCACGTCCCTCAGGACCGTCCCACCCGCCCAGTCAGGGTCGGTGCGCTGAGCCGAGAAGACCGCGAAGTCGGCGTCGGTGAACGCGGTAGGCGGCTGTCCGCCGCGGGTTACCTCGAGGGCGCGGGCCACGGCGTCGTCGAACGCGACGGGTGCCCGGCCGAGGAGGGCGGACGTGACGTCCTCCCCCGTGACCACGACCTCGTTGATGAGCGATTCCACGAGCTCGCGCGCGAGAGGCGCGGGCACCGGCGTGACAAGACCCACCCAGTGGCTCGAGAGCCGAGGAGTGAGCAGGGGCACGGGGATGAGTCGCCGGCGTCGCAGGCCGGCCCGCCTGGCGTAGTGCTGCATCATCGCGGCGTAGGTGAGGACGTCGGCACCGCCGATCTCGTGCACTCCCGTGGGAAACGTCTCGTCGCGGCAGGCTCGCACGAGCAGGTCGCGCACATCGGCGATCGATATCGGCTGACAGCGAGTGTTCACCCAACGGGGCGTGACCATGACGGGCAATGCGTCGACGAGGTAGCGGAGCATCTCGAAGCTGGCGGATCCCGAGCCGATCACCACGCCAGCGCGCAGCTCGACGGTGGGAACGCCGGAGGCGGCCAAGACCTTCCCGACTTCGTGACGACTGGTCAGGTGGTCGCTCAGTTGGTCGTCGTCGCGACCGAGACCCCCCAAGTACACGATCCGCGCGACGTGGGCCGCCCGCGCGGCTTCGGCGAAGCGCTCGGCGTGACGCCGCTCAACGTCCGCCCAGGCTCGCCCTTCACCAATGGAGTGGACGAGGTAGACGGCTACGGACACGCCATCCATCGCGCCGGCGAGGTCGCCGTCCAGGCCCCCGGAGACGACGTCGACGCGATCAGCCCACTCGGCTCGGGCGAGTTTCCCCGGGGAGCGGACCAGCACCCGGACGCGGGCTGCGTCTTCGAGCAGCGCCGGGACGAGTCGACCACCGACGTACCCCGTCGAGCCTGTGACGAGCACTGTTGGTGACCCGTCACCCGGCATGTCCCTCCTTCAGTGGTGCGGGACTGGCCCGCTATCGGCAGGCTAACGCCCGGCTCGTAACCAGCGACCGGAACACTGTCGGCACGCCGCTGTCGGGATGGGCTGTCGCGTCCGTGCGTGCGCCCCCTGGCCAGCGCGTGGGCGGTACCGATGCCGTCCGCGAGTGTTCGCTGCCCCATCCTCGTTTCACGCGCGAGCGTCCGCGCGCACGCCCAGATCCGCCAGAATCACCTTCGCGGCGCGGCGGCCGCTGACGAGAGCCCCCTGGATCGATGGCGTCTGCAAGTAATCCCCCGCCACGAACACGCCGTCGCGGCGCGACGATCGGGTCAGGTCCAGGGGGACCACGACGCGCGGCAGTGCACGAGGAACCACGGTGCGCACGATGAGCTGCACGTCGCGAAGCGCCACGCCGTAGGCGCGCGCGACGTAGCGGGCGGGCACGTCCGCGTGCGACTCGTCGACGCCGTTGATCGCGACGGCGATCAGCGACCTCCCGGCGGGAGCCCGCTGAGGTGCCACGCTGGCCAGGTCGAGCATCGACGCGTATCCGTGCCCGGCACCGTCGAGTCGTAGGCGCTCGCCGCGTGCCACCCGAGGAGTGGAGAACCACCAGGTTGTGGTCGCGCGCCAGCCTGTGGTCGGACCGCCAACCAGGCTCGCGGCTCCGTCCTGGTCCGTCGCGACCAAGATGGCGTCCGCACGCCACTCGCCTTCATCGCTCAGCACGCGTTGGGTACCGACCCGCTGCACCCGCTCGGAGAGACGGAACTCGACTCGTGACGCACTCGCCGCCAAGGCGCGTGGCAGCTGGCCCACACCGCTCGCTGGCGTCGCAGGTCGACCGGTGGTGAAAGACTTGATCAGCAGTCGCGAGTAACGCCACGACGTCTCGAGCTGGTCGTCGAGGAGGGCTCCGCGAAGAAAGGGCCCCACCACCTCGTCGATCGCCCGGGCCGAAATCCCGGCATCTCGCAGACCCTCTCGCGTCGTCCCGTCGGTCACCTGCGTCAGGCGCGTTGCGCTCGAGAGGCGCGCCACGGCCGCGAGACGTGCCAGCGCCAACGCGTCGCGGGGGCGAGGGCGCCCCCGCACTGCGTTGGCCAGGGCGCGCGCGGGCCAACGGCGCGGGTCGGCCAGTGTCCAGTCGCCATTGGCCCCCACGAAGGTGAGCACACCGGGAAAGGATCGTAGGTCCAGAGCAGGGAGGACTCCCGACGCTCGGAGTTCGGGGTACGAGGGATTCACCAGCTGGAAACCCTCGTCGATCACGAAGCCGTCGACATCGAACGAGTGAACCCGTCCACCGATGTGCGCGGACTGGTCGATCACGAGCACGGCGAGCCCGTGGCGATCGAGCACCTGGGCCGCCCGCAGGCCCGCCAGCCCCGCCCCCACGATGACGACGTCGTAGCGATCACGAGGCATCACGTTGACACTAGTGAGGACGTCCCCGCGATCGAGACGTTCCCGTCCGGGGTCGTCGCCCGGGTGGTGTTGCGACAGTGCGGGCAGCACCGGCGGCGCGCGACACGATGATGGAGTCGCACCTCCACCTCCTCACCGACGCGCTTGACGGAATCCACGCGCACGCTCTTGGCCCCGATGCCCGGCGTTCGCATCACGAGTCCTCAGGTGGCACGCCATCCCGTCCTGGCTTGCAGAATGCCGGCCCCTCAAAACCTACGTGGGGACCGGCGTCCTCCTGGTCAAGTCCTCAGATCGCCGAACCTGAACGACCGGAGAGCCAGATCGGTGCGCCATTCTGTCCGCGGCACTCACCGTCAGTGTCCGAGTCGTCCTCCACGACCGTGCGGTCATCGAGCACGTCCGCACGTCTCAGCGGGCGCCCCTTCGCCGTCCTCCCCCGTCGTCGTGACGCACGGCGACACCGAGTCGGGACCTTGGACCCTGGTATCGGCCAATTGATACATCTAGATTCGTCAATGTATTGGCCGTAGTGATGGCCAGCCAGTCCGGTTTCACACGCCACGAGCGGAGGTCGCCGATGGGCAAGCACGAATCCATGACCGAGTACGAAGTCGTCGATGTCAGCGTGGTCGAGGAGGTGAGGACCGGGCCGGGTGATCGCCGGGCCGCCAATGAGCGTCGTCACGCCGATGCACCACCCGCCGGTGGTCCCCTCACAGGCCTGCGCGGTTTTCATCCCGGATGGTTCGGCGCAGTCATGGGTACGGCCATCATCGGGGTCGCGGCGTCACTGAATCCGGGGAACGCTGCGTCGCTAGCCTCGACGGCGCGCGCCGTGGGCCAGACGATGACGATCGTCGCCTTCGTGCTGGCGATCGGCCTCGTCATCCCGTATCTGGGGCGCTTCCTCGTGCATGGCGATGCCGCGCTCGCGGATCTGCATGACCCGACGACTGGCGCTCTCTACGCGACCCTTCCCGGTGGCATCCTGGTGCTCGCCGCCACGTTCGCCGCTGTAGGACCGACGTGGTTCACGGCTTCCACCGTGCGCACGGTGGTCGCGTGGCTCGACTGGTTCGGGATCCCGCTCGCGTTGGGCGCCAGCGTCCTGTTCGCGTTCTTGCTGTTCATGCGCTCCGAGCTCGTCCCCGAGGCGGTCAATGGCAGCTGGTTCATTCCCCCGGTCGTGAACATCGTGGTTCCCCTCGTGCTGTCACCCCTGGTGCCCGGCGTGTCCGCCACCTCGGCGCGCGAGCTCGTCTTCCTCTCCTACGGGTTCTGGGGGATGGGATTCATCTTGTATCTCGTGATCCTGACGATGCTCTACCAGCGCCTGACGCTCCACGCCCTGCCCCACGCCGGTCTGGCGCCGTCGCTGTGGATCGGCCTGGGACCGGTGGGCGTGGGCGCGCTCGCCTTGCTCAAGATGTCCGCGGTCGGAGCTCCCCTGTTCGGACCCGCGGCGCCCAGCGTCGCGCTCATCTCGAAGATCGCAGCCACGACGCTCTGGGGCTTCGGCGCCTGGTGGCTGCTCGCCGCCATCGCCCTCCTCGTGCACTACCTGCGCACCGGGCCCCTCCCCTACGGCGTGGGCTGGTGGGGCTTCACCTTCCCTCTGGGAGCCTTCACGGTGTCAACGCTGGCTCTGGCCAGTGCGTGGACCATCAGCGCCGTGGAGTGGGTGGGCGCGGCCCTGTTCATCCTGCTGTGCCTCTTCTGGCTCGTGGTCGTCGTCGGCACCGTGGTGACGCTGGCGTCACGGCGGCCCACGCGCTCGCCCCTTCCCACCCCCCAGCCAGCGAGATAGGAGTCAACGATGGATACGACGATTGAGCTGACCTCCGAGATCGAGCAGGCCCTCAACGGCATGCGCGCGACGATGAGCGACGTGCCGCCGGCCATCATGAAGGCGGTCACGGCCGACGCCCGCATGGTGAGCGAGCAGGTCCGCTCCAGCGCCTTCGCGATGCCGCCCGCTGAGGGTGCGCTCAGCACCGAGACACGCACCCTCATCTACCTGGCCGTCGCCTTGGCCACGTCCAACGCAGCCTGCACCCGCGCAATGGTCAACAAGGCGCGGGTGCAGTCGATCGCCTCCGAGAAGCTGCTCGAGGCGCTACACATCGCCCGCTTCGCCATGGCCACGCGCGTCGTCGGTGACGCCGAGCCCGTCTACGACCTGATCAACGAGAGGTAGCGGAGGAAGTCGCCCGCGCGTCGCGATGGGACCGCGAGCCTCAGCCCTGGAGTGGTGTGATCCCGAGCTCGGTGAGAAGCCGTCTCACCCGCGCGTCGATGTCGTCGACGATGCGCCGCGTCGCCTCGAGGTCCTGGCCTGCTGGGTCCTCCACCTCCCAGTCGAGGTAGCGCTTGCCCGGAAAGAACGGGCACGTCTCGCCGCACCCCATCGTGACGACGACGTCAGCCACCTCGGCCAGGTCCGCGGTGAGCAGCGTCGGCACCTCGTCGTCGGTGCGCAGCCCCCGCTCGGCCAGCACCGCCGTCACCTGCGGGTTCACGCCCGCGCCCGGCTCCGAGCCGGCCGAGCGCACCTCGACGCGCCCCTTCGCGTAGTGCTCGGTGAGGACCTTCGCGGCGACCGAGCGTCCCGAGTTATGGATGCAGGCGTAGAGGACGACGGGGACGATGCCCGAGGAGGCTACGCGGTCGGCGCCCGAGGGCGTGGTCGGTGCGCTCATGACGGGGCCTCCTGATCGGCGGGATAGAAGCGGCGGCGCGCCCAGAGCGACACGTAGACCAGGCCCACCAGGGCGGGCACCTCGATCAGCGGCCCGACGACGCCCGCGAGGGCCTGGCCCGAGGTCACCCCGAAGGTGCCGATGGCCACCGCGATGGCCAGCTCGAAGTTGTTGCCCGCCGCCGTGAAGGCCAGCGTCGCGGTGCGCGCGTAGGGCAGGCCCAGGGCCCGCCCGGTGACGAAGGCGACACCCCACATGATGGCGAAATAGCACAGCAGGGGCAGCGCGATGCGCGCCACACTGCCCGGCCGGTGGGTGATGGCGCTGCCCTGGAGGGCGAAGAGGATCACGATGGTGAACAGCAGCCCGTAGAGGGCGAAGGGACCGATGCGCGGCAGGAACTTCCTCTCGTACCAGACACGCCCGCGGCGGCGCTCACCCAGGGTGCGCGTCAGGTATCCGGCGGCGAGCGGCACCCCGAGGAAGATCAGGACGCTGCGAGCGATCCCCCACATCGACACGTGCACCGCGGCCGTCGACAGGCCCAGCCACGAGGGGAGCACCTTGAGGTAGAAGTAGCCGAGACCCGCGAAGGCGACGATCTGGAACAGCGAGTTGATCGCGACGAGCACCGCGGCCGCCGTGTCGTCCCCGCAGGCCAGGTCGTTCCAGATGAGCACCATCGCGATGCAGCGGGCCAGCCCCACCAGGATGAGACCGGTGCGGTAGGCCGGCAGGTCGGCGAGGAACGTCCAGGCCAGCGCGAACATCAGCGCGGGGCCGACGACCCAGTTCAGCACCAGCGACGGAACCAGCAGGCGCCGGTCGGCGGTCACGCGGTCGATCTCGCCGTAGCGGACCTTGGCGAGCACCGGGTACATCATGACCAGGAGCCCGAGAGCGATGGGCAAACTGGTGCCCGCGACCTGCACGTGATCAAGCGCCGCGTTGAGACGGGGCACGAGTCGCCCGAGCCCGATGCCCGCAGCCATCGCGACGCCGATCCACAGGGGCAAGAAGCGATTGACGACCGAGAGCTGGCCAACGACGGGGGTCGTCGCGTCGTGGGGTGACGTCACCGACGCGCCCCCCGCCGGAGCACCGTCGCTCGCCACCGAGGTGGCGGCGCGCGACCCGTCCGGGTCGGTGCTCCCTGGCTCGCCCACGACGGTCTCCTCGAAAGGTCCTAGATTGACGGTGCTCAATATAACATGGGAGTCGTCGGATCTGATCCCGCGCGACGAGGCAGAATGAGAGTTCGGTGAGCAAGGTCGAGACGAGTCCCGAGACGAGCGTGGAGCGCGATACGGCGCGTGCGCGGGTCACGGGCGCCCAGCCGATCGACGCGCGCAGCGCCGACGCCCTGGCCCGCACCATGAGTGCTCTGGCCGACCCGGTGCGCATCCAGCTCCTGTCGATCGTCGCCAGTCGGGGCGAGGTCTGCTCGTGCGAGCTGATCGAGCCCCTGGCCAAGAGCCAGCCGACGATCAGCCATCACACGACGGTGCTGGCCAACGCCGGGCTGCTCGTGGGCGAGAAGCGCGGCCGCTGGATCCACTGGCGCGTCGTCCCCGAGGCCCTCGCCGAGGTGCGTCGGGCCCTGGGCGAGCCCGACGCCCGACCGGTCTCGCGACGACGCGGGGACGAGCGCCGGGACGACGGCCCGAACTGCTGACTCATCGCACGATCCGCCGCAGGGGTTGACCCGGGCGCGAGCGAGCTCGTCAGCGGGGACGAACCGTCAGGGACTGCTCCACGGTGCCGAACGGCCCGTCGAGGTCGGAGATGACGCTGTGGGTCAGGCCGAGGCCCTCGGCCCCGAAGGAGACCGCGGTGTCGAATCCCGTCCACTCCCCTCGCGGCGCACGGAAGAGGTGCGCCGTGAGGTCGACGTTGGGGAAGAACGCCTCGGTGGCGCTCACCCGGGGCGTGGCGCCGTTGGCGATGTCGACGAGCCCGAGCACGCGGGCGGTCGCGCTCACCTCCTCGTCTCCGAGCACGTCGACCAGGGCGCGCATCCAGTAGGTGGCGCGGCCGGGCTGCGCCTGGAGGACACGCGCCTCGACCGACCGGACGAAGCCACCGGGCCACCACTCACCGGGACGCACCGACGGCAGGTCGTGGGGCGACGCGAGGTGCGCGAGCGGGCTTCCCGCGAGTCGCGCCGTGTCGTAGCGAGCCGTGAGCCACGCGCGGGCCAGGACCGCCGGGCGCCCGCCGTGCTCGAGGAGCGCCTCGACCAGCTCGATCGTGCGCCCGGGGCGCACCATCCGCACGGTGACGTCGAACGCCTCCATCGGCAGGACGCCCAGGATGTCCACCGACAGGCGCGCCAGCTGGAGGTCGGCCCCCCGGCGCGCGGTGCGGTCGGCCTCGATCACGTGGGCGAGCAGCCCGACGACCGGGCCGATGTGCGCCTCGTCGGGGTTCCAGCCACCCCCGACGTGCTCGGACGGGTGGAACCGCGTCGCCGACTCGCGTACGAAGTACGCGGGGCGCTCCGCGTCGCCTCGTGCGACGCGCTCATCGATGCGTTGGGACACGGCCCTCCTCTCGCGACCTCGTGGCGGTGACCACCCTAGAGTGCCTCCTCGGGGACGCCCGACCGAGGCGCCGACGGCGAGCGCCGCGGTGGCGCACAATGGTGAGGGTGCCACGGCCCGTGAACCATCGGCACCGCCTCCAGGAGGAGTCATGAAGCTCACTCACCGTGCCCAGTCCGTCGAGCCCTTCTACGCCATGGCCTTCACCCAGCGGGCCGCCGAGCTCGAGGCGGCGGGACACCAGGTCGTCAAGCTCAGTGTGGGCGAGCCCGACTACGGCGCCCCGCCCAGCGTGCGCGAGGCGATGCGCGAGGTCATGGATGGTCGCCCCCTGCCCTACACGCCGGCCCTGGGCCTGCCGGCCATCCGCGAGGCGATCGCCCGCTTCTACGCCGAGCGCCACGGTGTCGCGGTGGACCCGGCCCGCATCGCCATCACCTCCGGAGCGTCAGCCGCCCTCCTGCTCGTGGTCGCGGCGACCGTCGAGTCTGGCGACGAGGTGCTGCTGGCCGATCCCGCCTACCCGTGCAACCGCCAGCTGATCGAGACCTTCGGCGGTCGCGTCGTCGACGTGCCCACCACGCCCGCCTCGCGCTACCAGCTCGGCGCAGCCGCCGTCGACGCCGCTTGGAGCGCGCGTACCCGCGCCGTCATGATGGCCAGTCCCGCGAACCCGACGGGCACACGCATCCCCGTCGACGAGCTCGTTGCGATCTGCGAGCTCGCGCGCACGCGCGACGCGTGGCGCATCGTCGACGAGATCTACCTGAACCTGGCCGACCCGCAGCCCGACGGCTCGGCGGTCCCCACGATCCTCGCGGCCGATCCCGACGCCATCGTCATCAACAGCTTCTCCAAGTACTTCGGCATGACCGGCTGGCGCTTGGGCTGGTGCGTGCTGCCCCCCGAGCTCGTCGCTCCCGTCGAGCGTCTCGCCATGAACTACTTCCTGTGCGCCTCGGCGCCCGCCCAGATGGCGGCGCTGGCCTGCTTCACCCCTGAAGCTCTCGCCCTGAGCGAGGAGCGTCGCCGTGATCTCGTCGCGCGGCGCGCGGTCGTCCTCGAGGGACTGGCGCGCCTCGGGCTGCCCGTCACCGTCGCCCCCGACGGCGCCTTCTACGCCTACTTCGACGTGTCGCGCACGGGACTGGACGCCTGGCGCTTCTGCGAGCGGGCCCTCGAGGAGGCGCACGTGGCTCTGACGCCCGGACGCGACTTTGGCACTGCGACGGCCCACACCCACGTTCGCCTGTCCTACGCGGTGTCGCGCGACCAGCTCGACGAGGGGCTCACGCGCCTGGGAACCTTCATCAGCTCGCTCAGGTCGCGTTGATCACTGTGGCGCGTCGCGGTTCAGCCACCGAGCAGTCGACCCGCGAAGGTGGTAACGGTCGCTCCCGGTACGCCTAGCGCCAGCCCAAGTGCCGAGAAAAGTTCGGGGTTGCGCAGTGCCCATCGGACCGCACCCAGGCCAACCACGAAGCGACACCCCGTCGCCCCGACGACGACGGTGCGCACCTGCGGGGTCGGCCGGCCCGCGACCGGCGCCTCGACGAACTCCAGGAGGTAGCGCACGCCGAAGTCACTCGGGCACCAGAGCGGGCCTACGGGAGCCACGGGCAGTCGGCACAGCACCTCGGCGAGAGCGCGTACCGCACCGATGCTGGTAGCGCGCGCGTAAGCGGCAACCCCGAAGGTCTCGGGATTCAGGGGAGCCGGACGAATCGCTGTCAATCCGGTGACCGACGACGCCACCGCGCACAGCGCAGTCGTGTGGTCCCTGCGAGCTGCCGACTGCCCGCGCGCCACCCCGCGGCCCGCGAGCGCGCTGCTCGGCAGCGTCAGCGTGGCGCCGACCGCGAGTGCGACCAGCATTCGGCGCGACCAGTTCCCACGGCGCAGCGACGAGAGGGACCTCTGGCAGATCGTCAGCGCCCCCGTCCATTGCCGTTGAAGAAGAAGGGACCCGCTCGCTTCCCGTCGGCGCGCCGCGGCATGGTGGAACTGTACGCGCCGGGCCGCCCCTCAAAGAGCAGGTGGCGCAGCCACGCCCTCGCGGAGCGACGCGGCGCACGCCGAGGCACGGGACGGTCGTCCTGACTCGTAACGGGTTCGGCGGGCTGGCTCAAGAAGCGCTCGACAGGGCCCCGGTCCTCGTTCATCGCACACCACCTCCCCCGCAGCCGCCAACGTGGCTGACGGCCTCAGGGTAGCCCTCGGCGCAGGCTCGAGCGCGCCAGTGCCGCGTGACCCGACGTATGCTCAGCAGGCGTAGTCGGTGTCCACGTTGTTGACGGTCGCGGTCTGGCCCAGCCAGTTCGGTACGGGGTTGTTAGCCGTGCCGACATCGAAGCTGGCCGCGGCGCACACTGTCAGCGTCGTCTGACCACTGACGTACCAGTTGGCGGTGGGCGCGGGCGTGGGCGTCCAGCGGTAGGTTCCGGTGATTTTCTTCCAGGCCGCGCCGTACGAGTAGATGCCCCCGGGGTACGGCGCGGTATTCGCCGAGGACGTCGCGGTGTTCTGCATCTCGTAGCTGATCCCGTCAATCGTGTACTGGTTGAGCGTCGTGTTGAGCGACCAGCTATTGCCTGTCTCGATATCAGCCCACCACATCAGCGGAGCCGTCGACGAAGTCTGACTCGACAGAACTGCGGCGGCGTAGTCGACCTCGCTGCAGCCGATCGCCCAGGCCTGCTCGGCCTGGCTCAGTGAGTGACCCTTGAGGCCCGAGAAGAGGCTTCCCGTGACGGCCGTTGACTCGCTCGAGCACGCCGACGTGATCGACTTGGCGTAGGCGCCGGCATAGCCCGTGTTGAAGTACGCCGATGGCGTCGTGGTCAATGTGGCGGCTTGGCTCCACTCGCTTCCCACACAGCTATTCGTGGAGAAGGGGCGCCCGCCGGTCATCCCGACGATCCCAAATGTCGAGCCGCTCGGCGTCTTGTCCGAGCAGTTCGGGTAGGACACGTCGTAGCCACTCGTCGTGCTCGTGTAGGGGCCGGTCCCTGACGCGGAGGCGAGGGTCGGCACGAGGGCCAGGGCCATCGTCGCCGAGGCCACGAGGACGCCGAGGCGCCGCGCACCGCGGGCCCAGGTCCAGACGCGAGACATCGCAGTGGGATTGACCATGGTGCCCCTTCTCGAACAACTTGTCGACAACCTAGCAGCGGTCTCGGAGCGCGCCTGGTCACGGGGCATCGAGCCCCCCGTCCTCTCGCCCGGTACCGTGGTCGACGTGCGGGCGAGCGGGCGATCATCACGCGTCGTGCTCCTTCCAGGAGATGCCCGCGCGACAGCGCGGGAGCGGGCCGGTGGCACCAAGCAGTGAGGTCCTCGTCGACCTGGACGGGGTGACGCTCGCGGGTCCCGACCGTCCGATCCTCGACGGGGTCAGCCTCACGGTGTGCGCGGGCGACCGCGTCGGCGTCGTCGGACTCAACGGTGCCGGCAAGACCGCCCTCCTGTCCCTGATCACCCGGAGCCTTGAGCCCACCGGCGGCGCGGTGCGCCATCGACGCCACCTGCGGGTGGCCCACCTGCCCCAGGACCCCGCCGATCCCGAGGGCGCGACTGTCGGCGAGGTGCTATCCGCCGATCTCGCCTCGGTGGCGCTGGGCGATCGCCTCGGGCTCGCCCCGTGGCGTGAACGCAGCGTCGAGTCCCTCTCGGGCGGGCTCCGCAAGCGCCTCGCGCTCGTGCACACCCTCGCGCGCGAGGCCGACCTGCTCGTCCTCGACGAGCCGACGAACCACTTGGACCTCGAGAACGTCACCTGGCTCGAGGAGCACCTGCGCACGGCGCGCGCGGCGGTGGTCCTGGTCAGCCACGACCGCACGCTGCTGGACGCGGTGACGACGCGCCTGGTCGAGGTCGACCGGGGCGCCCTCCACGAGCATCGCGGCGGCTACGCCGCCTACGTCTCGGACCTGGCCGCGCGCACCCGCACCGAGCTCGAGGCCGAGCAGGTCCGCCGCAACGCCGCTCGCCGCGAGCTCGCCTGGCTGCGTCGCGGGGCCCCCGCGCGCTCGCGCAAGCCGCGCGCGCGCGTGGAGGCCGCGACGCGCCTCGTGACGAGCCGGCCGGCCGAGCCCGCGCGAGCCGGCGCGCTCGATCTGCGCGCGCCGGCGCCACGGCTCGGCCGCCAGGCGGTCACCCTCGAGGACGCGACGGTGGCGATCGGTGACCAGGTGATCCTGCGCGATCTCGACCTGGTGCTCGGCCCGGGTGATCACATCGGCGTGGTCGGGCCCAACGGAGCGGGCAAGACGATCCTCCTCGAGCTGCTCGTGGGCCAGCGCGCGCCCACCAGCGGACGGGTACGCCACGGAGCGACGGCCCGCGCGACCCTCTTCTCCCAGCACAGCCGGGACCTGCCCGAGACCGAGACCGTCGAGCAGGTCGTCGCCGGGGCGTCGGGAATGCCCGGGTCGGACCACGACCGCGACCTCCTGGCACGCTTCTGGTTCGCCGGCGCGCTGGCCCGCACGCCGGTGCGCCTGCTGTCGGGGGGCGAAAGACGACGGCTGCAGCTGCTCCTCGCCCTGGCCGAGCGCCCGAACCTCCTGGCCCTCGACGAGCCGACGAACGACCTGGACCTCGAGACGATCCGGGCGCTCGAGGACTACCTGGAGTCCTGGCCCGGGGCGCTGGTGGTCGCCTCCCACGACCGCTCCTTCCTGCGCCGGATCGCCTCGCCCGTCTACCGGATCCACGACGACGGGACGGTCCGCGAGATCCCCGGGGGGATCGACGGATGGGCCGCGCACGCGGCGGTTGCGCCCCCGGCTCTCCCGCCGCGCGGGCGCGCCCTGCGCGAGGCCGAGCGGCGCATGACCAGCCTCGAGCGACGCAAGCAGCGCCTCAGCGACCTTCTCAGCGAGCCCGCCGACCCCGCCGATCACGCCCGCTGGGCTCGCGAGCTCGCCGAGGTGCTCGCCGAGCTGGCCGCGGCCGAGGACGCGTGGCTGGCCTTCTTCGAGTAGACGGGTGTCGTGGGACCCAGACACCATACTTGACTAGATCAATCTGATTTCTGTAGATTGTCCGACCACGATGGTCCCGTAAGGAGGCGCACGATGAGCGAGTGGGGGTTCGAGACCCAGCAGATCCACGCGGGTGCGGTCCCCGACCCCGCGACGGGCGCACGCGCGGTGCCCATCTACCAGACGAGCAGCTTCGTCTTCCGCGACGTCGAGCACGCGGCCGCCCTGTTCGACCTGCGCGAGGCGGGCAACATCTACACCCGCATCATGAACCCGACCCAGGCAGTCCTCGAGGAGCGACTCGCGGCCCTCGAGCACGGCGTGGCCGCGCTCGCCGTGGCGTCGGGCCAGGCCGCGGAGACCATCGCACTGATGACGCTGGCCGAGCGCGGCGGGCACGTCGTCGCCTCGAGCTCGCTCTACGGCGGCACCTACTCCCTCTTGCACCACACGTTGCCCAAGTTCGGCATCGACGTCACGTTCGTCACCGAGCCCGACGACCCGGAGGTCTGGGCGCGGGCCGTGCGCCCCACGACGCGCGCCGTCTACGCCGAGATGCTGGGCAATCCCAAAGGCGACGTCCTCGACGTGGCCGCCGTCGCGGGCGTGGCCCACGCGGCGGGCATCCCGCTCGTCGTCGACAACACGCTGGCCACGCCCTACCTGGCGCGCCCGCTCGACCGGGGCGCCGACATCGTGGTGCACTCGGCGACCAAGTTCCTCGGGGGACACGGCACCTCGATCGGCGGGATCATCGTCGACGGCGGCCACTTCGACTACGAGGCGAGCGGCCGGTTCCCGGCCTTCACCGAGCCCGACGCGAGCTACCACGGCCTGGTGCTGGCCGACCTGCCCGAGCCGATGCGCAGCGCGCGCTTCGTGCTCAAGGCGCGCCTGCAGTACCTGCGGGACATGGGCGCGGCCATCTCGCCCTTCAACGCCTTCCTCATCCTCCAGGGCGTCGAGACGCTCAGCCTGCGCATGGAGCGCCACGTCGCCAACGCGCAGGCCGTGGCCACCTGGCTCGAGGCGCGCGGCGACGTCGCCTGGGTGGCCTACGCGGGCCTGGCTTCGAGCCCCTGGCACGCGCGCCAGCTCGAGCTCCTGCCCCGGGGCGCCGGGGCGATCATCGCCTTCGGGATCGAGGGGGGCCTCGAGGCCGGGCGCCGCTTCATCGAGGGGCTCGGCCTATTCAGCCACTTGGCTAACGTCGGGGACGTGCGGAGCCTCGCCATCCACCCGGCCTCGACGACGCACTCCCAGCTGACGCCCGAGGAGCAGGCCAGCTCGGGGGTGACGCCCGACCTGATCCGTCTGTCGATCGGCCTCGAGTCACTCGACGACCTTCTGGCCGACCTGTCGCGAGGGTTCGAGGCCGCCGCGGGCCGGTGAGCCCCGCGACCCACTGGCAGCCGGGCGACGACCCCGGTGCGCGACTCTTCGCGTGCCTGGACGGCGAGGGCCGCGGGATCGCCCTCGAGGGGGGAGGCCACCTCCCCGAGGTCACCGTCGCCTACGAGACGTGGGGACGGCTCAACGCGCATCGCACCAACGCCGTGCTGGTCCTGCACGCGCTGACCGGTGACTCCCACCTGGCCGGCCCGGCCGGGCCGGGGCATCCAACGCCTGGCTGGTGGGACCCGCTGGCCGGCCCGGGACGGCCGCTCGACACCGACCGCTACTTCCTGATCTGCCCCAACGTGCTCGGTGGCTGCCAGGGCACGACGGGCCCCTCGAGCCTCGGCCCCGACGGCCGCCCCTACGGCTCGCGCTTCCCGGTCGTCACCATCCGCGACCAGGTCGCGGTCGAGGCCATGCTGGCCGAGCATCTGGGCGTCGAGCGCTTCGCCGCGGTGGTGGGCGGCTCGATGGGCGCGATGCGGGCGCTCGAGTGGGCGGTCGGCTGGCCCGAGCGGGTCGGTCGCGCCGTGGTGCTCGCGGCGGGCGCAGCCGGGACCGCCGACCAGATCGCCCTGTGCTCGCTCCAGGTGCGGGCCATCCAGGCCGACGAGAACTTCCGCGGGGGCGACTACTACGACGGTCCTGCTCCCCTCACCGGGCTCGCGATCGCGCGGGGGATCGGCCAGTTCAGCTACCGCACGTGGACCGAGTTCGAGGATCGCTTCGGTCGCGAGGCCCAAGACGACCGCGCGGTCCTCGACGGTGGGCGCTACGCCATCGAGTCCTACCTGCGCCACGCGGGCGACAAACTCGTCACCCGCTTCGATCCCAACAGCTACATCGTGCTGTCCGAGGCCATGAACCACCACGACGTCGGCCGCGGCCGCGGGGGCGTCGTCGCGGCCTTGAAGTCGGTGCGCGTCCCGGTCACGGTGGCGGGGGTCGCCTCGGACCGCCTCTACCCGCGCGAACTCCAGGACGAACTCGCGCGCCTCATCCCACGCTGCGGCCCGGCGCGCATGATCACCTCACCGGCGGGTCACGACGGCTTCCTGCTGGAGACCGATCAGGTCGGCGCGATCCTCGCCGACGCTCTGTCACCAATCTAGGCCACCACCGCGGCCGTCGCCGTCGCGCGCTCGAGGTGGTGGCGCACCGCGAGGGCCACCGTCGCCCCCTCGCCCGCCGCCGCCGCGAGCTGCTTGGTCGAGCCGCGTCGCACGTCGCCGGCGACGAAGAGCCCGGGAACCGAGGTCGCCAGCTGGTCGTCGCTCACGACGAAGCCGTCCTCGTCGAGGTCCACGACGCCGCGCAGGAACCCCGTGTTGGGGTCCAGCCCGATGAAGACGAAGGCGGCCGCGGCCGGGTGGCGCCGGCGCTCGCCCGTCGCCCGGTCCTCGAGGACGACAGCCGTCAACTTGCCGCTGGCGTCGCCCTCGAAGGCCGCAACCGCCGTCGCGGTCAGCGCGTCCATGCGCGGGTGCGCCGCGACCTGGTCCTGGGCGAGACGGCTCGCGGTCAGCGCCTCGGCGTACTCGACGACGGTCACGTGCTGGGCGAACTGGGTCAGGTAGAGACCCTCCTCGAGTCCGCTGTTGCCGCCGCCCACCACGACGACCTCGTCGGCGTCCTGGTAGAAGGGGCCATCGCAGGTCGCACAGAAGTGCACGCCCGCCCCGATGAGCTCGGCCTCGCCCTCGGCACTGGTGCGCCGGTAGGTCGAGCCGGTGGCCACGACGACCGCGCGCGCCCGGTAGGTGCCCGCGGGCGTGACGACGTCGAAGGTGCCGTCCTCGCGCCGGTCGATGCCGGTCACCCCCACGGCCTCGAGGATCTCGACGCCGAAGCGCTCGACCTGGCGGCGAATGCGCCCGGCGAGCTCCTGGCCCGCGACACCGTCGGGGAATCCCGGGTAGTTCTCGAGCCGCTCGGTCACGCCCACCTGGCCCCCCGCCGCGGACTTCTCGACGACGAGCACCGAGGCGCCCTCGCGCGCCAGGTAGAGGGCTGTGGTCAGGCCGGCCGGCCCGCCGCCGACCGCGATCACGTCGTAGGAGGCCCGGCGGGCCCGGCGCACGAGACCGATCTTGTCGGCCAGCTCGTCGTTGGAGGGCTCGGCCAGGTGCGACCCGTCGGGGAAGATGATCGTGGGGATCACCCGCGCGCCGCCGTTGAGCTCCTCGACTCGGGCCCGCTGCTCGGGATGCACGTCGAGGTCGATCCACTCGTAGGCGACGTGATGGTCGCCGAGGAAGGTCTTGGCCCGTCGGCAGTCGGGGCACCAGCTCGCCCCGATCACGAGCAGGGGGGTCGTCTCCACGTCACTCCTCTCGACTCACCTTCGGTGAGTATACCGGTCTGTCTGGTACTCTGGCCTCGTGAGCGGTTCCGCGCGTGAGCGCCTGCTCGAGGCGGCCAGCGACCTCTTCTACCACGAGGGCATCACGACGACGGGCATCGACCGGGTGATCGCGCGGGCGCAGGTGGCCAAGGCGAGCCTCTACAACAACTTCGCCAGCAAGGACGACCTGGTCACGGCCTACCTCGAGGTCGAACTGGCTCGCGTCGAGCAGGTCCTCGCGGCACTGCCCCGCGACACCGTCGGCGGGGCGACGCTCGCCCTCTTCGACGATCTCGCGGCCGCCGCGCAGCGCCCCGACTTCGTGGGCTGCCCCTTCCTCAACGCCGCCGTCGAGCTCGGTGGCGACGCGCCGGCCCGACGCGTCATCGACGCGTTCGTCGCGCGCCTGGCCGGCTTCTTCCTCGAGGACCTGGCCGGAGACGGCGCGCGAGCCACCCAGCTGCTGGTGTGCTACCAGGGCGCGATGGCGGCCCAGCGCCTCACCCCGGGCAGCTCCCTGGTCCGCGCAGCCCGCGACATGGCGCACAAGATCGTCGAGGCGGCACGGGCACGGACGACCAGCCCGACCGTGACGAGCGCTCCCACTCCGGTACGCTGACGCCACACGGGGTTCCCGAGGGGGTGTCATGGGGGGGCAGCGTCGCGACGTCCGCCGGGCTGGGGCCGCACTGACCCTGGCGGTGTCGGCACTGGTGGCGGGCGGACCCGCGGGTGCCGCCGCGTTCGCGCGCATCAGTGGACCCCCGATCATCGTCAGCGTCCAGCTCGGCCCGCCGCAACCCACCGACGAGGTGGTCTTCCTCTCGGTCAACCCCGACGGTCTGGCGACCAACGTCGTCGTCGAGTACGGACCGACCAGCGCCTACGGCGCCGCCACGCCACCCACCAGCCCGGGGACGTCCGCGGCGGCGCCGTCATCGCTCAGCATCACCATCAGCAACCTGCGGCCCAAGACGACGTACCACGCTCGCGTCGTGGCGACCAACGCCGCGGGCAGCACGGACTCCTCCCCCTTGACCTTCACGACGGCCGCCCCGGCGTCTGCTCCCCCACCCACCGTGCCGACGAGCGGCGGCGTGACCATGCAACGTGTCTCGACGCAAGCCGCGGGGGGCTACGGCGGGCTGAGCGGCGTGGCGTGCGCCGGCCCGTCCTGCCTGGCCGTGGGGTACCAGGGTGTCGCGGGCGCCGTCCGGCCCCTCGTCGAGCGCTGGACCGGCGCATCGTGGGTCGTCAGCCCGGGGCCCACGAGCCCGGGGGCCTCGCTGTACGCGATCGCCTGCCCGACCGCGACCGACTGCCTGGCGGTCGGGCGTGACGGCTCGGACGTCTACAGCGCCCAGCTGGTCGGGCGCGCGTGGCGCGTGCTGCCGACCCCGAGCCCACCGTCTCCCAACGGCGACCTCCTGCGGTCCATCACGTGCCTCAGTCCCCAGGACTGCCTCGCGGCCGGCACTCTCGACGGTGCGTCGACGGCCATGCACGGGCTGCTCGAGCAGTGGAACGGGCGCGCCTGGCGCGTGGTTGCCGACCCGACACCGGTCGGAACGCTCTTCAACGCCGTCACCTGCAGCGCGCCACAGACGTGCTGGATCGTGGGCGCCACCGGCGCCTATCCCGGCGTCGGGCGGTTCTACGCCCAGCGGTCGTCGGGCCCGTCGTGGGTCCGAGTCGGGCCCTTGACGCCGGGCGAGCTCAACGACGTGTGGTGCGAGCGCGCGGGGGGCTGCTGGGTGACGGGAGGGGGCCTGCGATCCTCGGTGCTCCTCCACGTCGTAGGGAACACCTGGCGCGTGACGCCGAACCCGCCCTCGGTCGTCGGACCCATCGCGGGCGCCTGCACCTCGGGCGGCTCGTGCTGGGCCGTTGGCTACGCCGGGGCGCAGCACTGGAACGGCCAGACGTGGACCACGGCCACGGGCTCGGGAGGCATCACCTTCTCACTGCTGGCCGCCACCTGTCCCACCGCCACGTGCCTGGCCGTGGGCACGAGCGGCACGAACGCGCTGACGGCGAACCGTCCGGCCGCAGCCGTGCTGCGCGTTGCGGGCTGAGCGCTAGCTGTCCCCGCCGGCGAAGGACCCGTCGTCGCCGCCGTGGCTGATCACCACGGTCGTGGGCGGCGCCGACGCGGGGGGCGTGATCGGCGCGGTCGTGGAGGTGACTGACGTCGAGGGCACCGTCGTGGCCGGGGTCGCGTGCGAAGGACCCGCCGCGCTCACAATGACCAGCGCGACCACCGCGGTCACGACGCTCGTGAGCGCCCACGTCCACAGCGACGCCAGCCGCGCCCGAAGCCTCATCACCTACGTCTAGCGCGGTGGGCTGCGCGACGCCTGCGTGTTACCTGGGAGTTTCCCGAGAAGTGCGTCTGCGCACGTCCCGGTACCCGCCGGGTGATGTCACGTCATCGCTCGTAGGCTGGCGAGCACCGTGGAGACCTCGACCCCGAGTGCGTCCGTCGACTGGCCCGTCGAGAACAGCGATCCCGTCGGGCTCGCAGTGCTGCTGCCCGGGCAGAACTACCCGGCGACGATGCCGCTGCTCACCTTCGCGGGTCGCGCCGCGGTCCAGCATGGGTGGCGCGTGCGCGCCGTGTCCTGGACCGCGCCGCACCTGGGGGCCGAAGACATCGTCGCGTGGGTGGGGAGCCAGCTGGTCGAGGCGATCGGCGCGTTTCGCGGACGCGTGCTGGTCATCGCCAAGTCGCTCGGCACGTGCGCGGCGGACACCGCCGCGCGCCGCGGCGACGACGCCATCTGGCTCACGCCCCTGCTCCACCGACCCGAGGTCGTCGAGGCGATGACCCGCAGCACCGCCCGCCAGCTGCTCGTGGGCGGCACCCGGGACCCGGCGTGGGACCGCGACATCGCGCGCACGGTCGGAGGAGACGTCGTCGAGATCGACGGCGCCGACCACGCGATGTTCGCCGACGACGCCGTGCGCACAGCGCAGATCCACGTCGAGGTCACGCGCGCGATCGACCGCTGGCTCCGCGCGGCGCTCTGAGCCGGCCGACGGTCCGCGACGGGGAGTCAGCTTCAGAACCGCTGAGGCGAGCGACGGACGTCCTCGCGCGGCCGGGCCAGCAACGCGACGAAGCCGGCGTCGGCGCGCGCCTCGTCGACGATGGCGCGATCGGCGAGGTCACCCGCCGCGAAGGTCGAGCGCGCCGCGACGAGGGAGAATCCGGCCGCGTCGAGCAGCGTCGACAGCGCGTCGAGGCTCCAGAGACGGGCCCGCGCGTAGAAGGGGTTCCCCTGCGAACCCAGGCGCTGGTAGCGCTTGCCGAGCGGGCTGGTCGCGGGGATCGTGCCCACGACGAGGCGCCCCCGGGGAGACAGGACCCGGCGCATCTCGGCCAGAGCGCGCGGCGCGTCGTCGACGAAGCACAGCGTCGCGACCGCGAGGACCGCCCCGAGCGAGGCCGTGGCCAGCGCCAGGGCCTCGGCGCGTGCCACCGCGACGCGCACGCCCCGGCGCGCCGCCAGCGCCAGGGCACCAGGAGCCGGATCCACCCCGACGCCCACGCCGAGGGCCTCGGCGAAGCGCCCCGTGCCCACGCCCACCTCGACCCGCGGCTCAGTCGCCCCGGCGAGCAGGGGCGCGACACAGCGCACCTCCGCGGCCAGGATCTCGGTCCCGAGCGGCGTGTCGTACCAGGCGTCGTAGCGCGCGGCCAGCACGTCGAAGGGCGAGGGCTCGGGGCCGGTGTGTGGCTCGGGTGAGGCGGCGACGTCCACGGGACCACGCTAGGCACCCCCCGGGGCACGCCGCGGCGGCCGCTAGCCTGGTGCGGCCATGGCCCTCTCGATCGGGATCGTCGGACTGCCCAACGTCGGCAAGTCGACGCTCTTCAACGCCCTCACCCGCAACAGCGTGCTGGCCGCGAACTACCCCTTCGCCACCATCGAGCCCAACGTCGGCGTGGTCGCCGTGCCCGACGCGCGCCTCGGGACGCTCGCGACGCTGGTCCAGGCCGCGCGCGTCGTGCCCGCGACGGTGACCTTCGTCGACATCGCGGGGATCGTGCGCGGCGCCTCGCAGGGCGAGGGCCTCGGGAACCAGTTCCTCGCCGCGATCCGGGAGGCCGACGCCATCTGCGAGGTGGTGCGCGTCTTCGACGACGACGACGTCGTGCACGTCGAGGGCCGCGTCGACCCCGCGAGCGACATCGCGACGATCGAGACCGAGCTGATCCTGGCCGACCTGCAGACGGTCGAGCGGGCGCTCGCCCGCCTCGAGCGCGAGGCCAAGCGCGGCGGCGGGGCCCGCGAGCGCCTGGCAGCCGTCCAGCACGTACGCGACGTGCTCGACGCGGGCCGCGTCGCCTCGAGCGCCCCCGACCTCGACCCCGCGGCCCTCGCTGAGCTCCAGCTGCTCACGGCCAAGCCCTTCATCTACGCCTTCAACGTCGACGAGGCGACGCTCAGCGACCCCGAGCGCTGCGCCGCGCTGCGCAACTCGGTGGCGCCAGCGCCCTCGGTCGTGCTGTGCGCCAAGCTCGAGGCCGAGCTCGTCGATCTCGACGAGGCCGACGCGGCCGAGCTGCTCGCGTCCTTCGGCCAGAGCGAGCCGGGCCTCGCTCAGCTCGCGCGCGTCGGGTTCGCGACGCTCGGACTCCAGACGTTCCTCACCGCGGGCCCCAAGGAGGCCCGCGCCTGGACGATCCACCAGGGGGCGACGGCGCCCGAGGCCGCCGGCGTCATCCACTCGGACTTCGCCACCCACTTCATCCGCGCCGAGGTCGTCTCCTACGACGACCTGATCGAGCTGGGCTCGGTCGCCGCCGTGCGCGCGGCCGGTCGCGCCCGCATCGAGGGGCGCGACTACCTGATGCGCGACGGCGACGTGGTCGACTTCCGCGTGGGGGTCTAGCCGCAGCGCCACGGCGCGTCACTACCATGGACGGCGAACCCGGCGCGCCCCGCGCGCCCATCACCGTGAGGAGACTCGTGACCCCCGCACCCCTGGACTACCGCGTCGCCGACCTGTCCCTGGCCGACTTCGGCCGCGCCGAGATCGTGCTGGCCGAGCACGAGATGCCCGGCCTGATGGCCCTGCGCGCCCAGTACGCGGCGAGCCAGCCGCTGGCCGGCGCGCGCATCACAGGCTCGCTGCACATGACGATCCAGACGGCGGTCCTCATCGAGACCCTCGTCGCGCTGGGTGCGCAGGTCCGGTGGGCCAGCTGCAACATCTTCTCGACCCAGGACCACGCCGCCGCGGCCGTCGCCGTCGGGCCCACGGGCACCCCCGAGGCGCCCGCCGGGGTTCCGGTCTTCGCCTGGAAGGGCGAGACGTTGGCCGAGTACTGGTGGTGCACCGAGCAGGCGCTGCGCTGGCCGAGCGCCGCGGGACCGACGATGATCCTCGACGACGGGGGCGACGCGACTCTGCTCGTCCACAAGGGCTACGAGTTCGAGCGCGCCGGCTTCGTGCCCGGGCCCGAGACCGCGGACTCCGAGGAGTACGGCGTCATCCTTGAGCAACTGCGCGCGATGCTGGCCCCGGGCGAGCCCCTGTTCGCCCCGCTCGTCGCCGAGCTGCGCGGGGTGTCCGAGGAGACCACCACGGGTGTCCACCGCCTCTACGAGATGGCCCGACGCGGCGACCTGCTGTTCCCCGCCATCAACGTCAACGATGCGGTGACCAAGTCCAAGTTCGACAACAAGTACGGATGCCGGCACTCACTGATCGACGGGATCAACCGCGCGACCGACACGCTCATCGGCGGCAAGGTCGCCGTCGTGTGCGGCTACGGCGACGTGGGTAAGGGCTCGGCCGAGTCCCTGCGCGGTCAGGGCGCGCGCGTCATCGTCACCGAGATCGACCCGATCTGCGCCCTGCAGGCCGCCATGGACGGCTTCCAGGTCACGACCCTGGAAGATGCCCTGCCCGTCGCCGACATCGTCATCACCGCGACGGGCAACCGCGACGTCGTCACCGTCGAGCACTTGGCCGCCATGAAGCACCAGGCGATCGTGGGCAACATCGGCCACTTCGACAACGAGATCGACATGGCGGGACTGGCCGCCGTGCCCGGCGTGCGCCGCGAGCGCATCAAGCCCCAGGTCGACAAGTGGGTCTTCCCCGACGGCCACGCGGTGATCGTGCTCTCCGAGGGGCGCCTGCTCAACCTGGGCAACGCGACGGGCCACCCGAGCTTCGTGATGAGCAACTCCTTCACCAACCAGGTGATGGCCCAGATCGAGCTCTACACCAACGCCGCGGCCTACGAGATCGGCGTGGCGACCCTGCCCAAGCACCTCGACGAGCAGGTCGCCCGCCTCCACCTCGACGCGCTCGGCATCCGCCTGACGACGCTGACCAAGCAGCAGGCCGACTACCTCGGGGTCCCCCTGGAGGGCCCCTACAAGCCCGACACCTATCGCTACTAGCCCTCGTGGTCGGGTGGGAGTCTTCGCTATCCCAATCGCTCGAGCACGTGGCTCGTCGGCTCGACCGTGGCGAAGGTGCCGTGCAGCGCCGCGAGGAAGGCCGCGTGAACCAGGTCCGCACTGACGCGCACACCATCGAAGGACTGGTCCCGGGTCGCACAGGCGTCGGCCGCGACCACGCAGTCGAGGCCGTGCTCGCTCGCGGCCCGGGTGGTGGAGTCGACGCACATGTGAGTCATCATCCCCGCGACGACGACCGCGTTCACCCCCATCGACGCGAGGATTGCGTCAAGCGTCGTGTGAAGGAAAGCGTTGGGATGGTGCTTCACGATCACGACCTCGCCCGGTGCCGGCTCGACGGATCGATGGATCAGCGCACCGTCGGTGTCGGGTAGGAAGAACGTCGCGCCGGGTCGGTCGGCCACGTGACGAACGTGCACGACCGGCTGGCGAGTCGCGCGAAAGTGCGCCAGCAGCGCCGCGGCCTGGTGAGCGGCCGCATCGGGCCCGACCAGCGCCATCCGCCCACCCGGAAAGTAGTCATTCTGGATGTCGATGAGCAGCAGGGCCGTTGTCATCAGGCAACCGTAGTCCTAGCCCGCGAGCGGGTAGCGCGCCAGGCGCTCGCGCACCAGGGTGGCGAAGGCCAGCCGGTCCAGGTGCTCGCCGACGCGTGTCGGGCGCTCGGCGTGGGCCGCTCGCCGGTCGATGACCGTCATGCCCCGCGTGAGCGTCCCGGCCGTCTCGACGGCCAGGTGCGCCCCGCGCGTCGCGATCGCCCCGGGAACCACCAGCTCGTAGACGGCGGTCGCGTCGTGCATGATGACGTCGCGGTTCCCGTACCAGCGCTCGTGGTACGAGGCGTAGGGCTCGAGCATGCCGGCCACGCGCGTGCCCACCTCGGTGCCCAGGCCCGCGAAGTACGCGAGGTCCGCGTCGGTGAGCCACGCCTGGTGCGTCAGGTCGAGCGGCATCAGTGTGATGGGCCAGGGGCCCGACAGCACGCTGGCCGCGGCCTCGGGATCGAACCAGACGTTGAACTCGGCGGCCGCCGTGACGTTGCCCGCGAACGAGGCGCCCCCCATGATCACCAGGCGCTCGATGCGCGACTCGATGCCCGGGTGGCGCGCGCGCAGCAGCGCCACGTTGGTCAGCGGCGCGATCGCCACGATCGTCAGGGGCGCCTCGCGCGCCAGGCGCGCGATCAGGTCGACGGCGTGCTCGGGGCTCTCGGGGGTGGCCGGGTCCTCCCACGTCAGATCGCCCAGGCCGTCGTGACCGTGCACGTGGCCGTCCTCGTAGGTGGCCGCGACGACGAGCGGGCCGGCCGCGCCGCGCGCCACGGGCACGTCGGGCCGCCCGGCGAGATCGAGCAGGCGCCGCGCGTTGCGCGTGGTCTGGTCGACGTCCACGTTGCCCGCGACGCTGGTCAGGGCCAGCACCTCGACCTCGGGGCTGGCCAGGGCCAGCAGGATCGCGACAGCGTCGTCGACGCCCGGATCCGTGTCGATCACGATGCGTGTGGCAGCCACGTGGTCACCTCCTGCTCGGTCGGGAGAGCCCCCTGGGCGCCGCGCGCGCGGGTGGCCAGAGCCCCTGCGGTCACGGCGAAGCGCAGCGCCGTCTCGTCGTCGTCGCCCGCGGCCAGGCGCACCGCGTAGGCCGCACAGAACGCGTCGCCCGCGCCCACGGTGTCCACGGGCGTCACCCGCGGCGGGCGGGCGCGCGCGACCTCGCGGCCGCGCCGGTAGTGCACGGCCCCCTCGGCCCCACGGGTGACGACGACGCTGTCGAGCGCGCGCAGCTCGAGCGCGTCGGCCTCGGTCTCGTTGGCCACCACGACCGCGCTCGCGGCCAGCACCTCGGGCGGCACCGGGCGCGCGGGCGCCACGTTGAGCACCAGGCGCCGCGCCCGCGCGGCCTGGCGCAGCGCGCCGTCGCCGACCTCGAGCTGGGCTACGACGACGTCGAAGGCCCCGAGGTCCGCACCGGCCAGGTCCAGCGTCGCGTTGGCCCCGGGCGCCACCACGATGGTGTTCTCCCCGCTCGCCTCGACCGTGATCAGGGCGACGCCCGTGGGCGCGTGGGCCGCGCGTCCCACGCCCAGGCGCACGCCGCGCGCCACCAGACGCTCGGCGAGCCACCGCCCGTCCGCGTCGTCGCCGAGGCTCGCGAACAGCGTGACCCCGGCTCCCAACGCG
>JAKANY010000023.1 GCA_021823525.1 Actinomycetes bacterium | reverse complement strand
TGCCCCGCGCCGGGGGTGTCGTCGCGGTCACCCCGCACCTCGGCGGGGCGCAGTGGGCGGCACTCGCGCGCGCCTACCCGCTGCCCGGGGGCGGGACCGGCCTCGCGGTGGCCTCGACCCCTGCCCTGGTCGAGTCCGATCCACCGACCGGTTCGAGAGTCGTCCTCCAGTATCCCCTCATCAACCAGTGCGCGGCCTGCCTCATCGGCTACCGGGCGCGGTTCTCCGTGACGCTGACCGCCTCGGGTCGACCAGGGCCGCTCGTCGGGCTCGGGCCGTGCCGGGTGCCGGGCGCGACGGACCTGCCCGTGCCCGGAATACCGCTCTGCTCCCCGGCTTGGAGGTGGCCCTCATGAGACAAGACATTGATCGGCGCGCGCACGCCAGTCGGCGGGCGCGCCTCCTCGCTGCGGGCGCGATCGCGGTCGTGGGCCTCGCGGCAATCCCTGCGGGCGCGACCAGTCGCGCATCGGCACGATCGTCACGAGAGCAGAGCCCGCGGCTCACGTCGACGGCCGCGTGCGCGACGGCGGTCCAGAAGGTGTTCGCGGCCATGCTGCGCGGTGGGGCGAGCTGGCACGCCGAGCTCCTCGACGAGCACCCTCTCGTGCCAGCCGGCGGTGCGTCGACGACCCTGGCGGCCCTCGCCCGCGTTGTGCAGTCGCAGGGCCTCGTCCCCGCGTGCCCCGTGATCACGGTCTCGTACGCCGCGCAGTCCCTCGACGTGCTCACGCTGTTCGGGGGACCGGGCGCGCTGACGCACATCCGCACCCTGTGGGACGCGATGTCTCCGACCAAGCGCCGGGAGGTCGACCAGCAGATGGACTTCGGGATCGGTGCGCCCCTGCACGCCACGATCGTCTCGCACCACCTCGTCGCGGTACACGGTGCGAGTCAGGAGTGGCACGTCGTCATCTCCGAGCACCAGGGCTCGACGAGCGGGACAACCTCCGAGACCCTGACGGTCACGCGGATCGCGGGCCGCTGGTACGCGACGTCGCTCGCGAGTCTGGGCGCGAGCTTCGGATAGCGCTGGCGCGTCGGCGCGCCGCGCGGACGGCCCGGCTCGCCTCGGCGCGGCCACCGCAGGGCGGCGCGTCCGCGACCCTGACCGCACGGCACCGTTGCCCTTGCCGCCCCGGGGCCGCCGCACTACCATTCGCGCCAGCAGCCCGCAGCCCTGGTGCTCGCGGCACGCACGGACGTGCGCGCGTCCCCGGGTGAGGGCGGTGCCGGCTCCCCCTGCCGGTTGGCATCAGGGGGAGGTCGTGCGCACGGGAGCGAGTTCGAGCCAACGACGGGACCGCGCTCTGGGGGATGACTCAGCGCCGCACGCTCCTCGCAGCGGCGGAGAGGACCCAGGGGCTCGCCGTCGCCTCGGGCGAGCTCTGCTCGCACTGGCGATCCCGTTCGCCGTGGCCGTCTCGGGCTCCGCTGGGCCGTCGGCTGGCGCGTCGGCCGCACCGCACTTCCTCCCGTCCGCCGTCAGCTGGTTGAACGCCTCTGACGGCTTCGTGCTGGGCGAGGGCGACTGCCCGCTGCCCGCCCCCGGGTGCACGTCGGTGCTGCGCACCCGCGACGGGGGACGCACCTTCACCCGCCTCCCCGGCCCTCCGGTGCCCCTCGCGACCCGGGATCCCAGCGCCACGCTCGCCGTCAGCCAGCTGCTGTTCGTCGATCCCGAGGTCGGCTACGCCTACGGGCCCGGCCTGTGGATGACGACCGACGGCGCGCAGCACTGGCACCTCCTCGCCCCCACCAACGTGATGACCGTGATCGTGGGAACCGCCGTCGACGTGCTGACCCTCGCGTGCTCGCCCGGGGGTCCCGCGTGCACCACGACGGGGCTCGACGTGTGGCGCGCGCCTCCAGGCCAGGACGCGCTGACACTCGCCGCCCACCTGCCGGGGCCGGGAACCGGTGAGTGGAGCGCGGCGCTGAGCGGCGACCGGGGCGTGATCACTCTGGCCAACGCTCCCGGCACGGGCGCGAGCCGTCTCTGGCGCACCGACGACGGCGGCGCGACGTGGGTCGCCGGGACTCCGCCCTGCGCGATGGATCCCGTGGCGACGGCCGCGACGGGCAGTGGCGAGCTGCTCGTCGCGTGCACCGGGAGCGCCGGCGCCGGCCAGCAGGCCAAGACCCTCTTCGCCTCACGGGACGGCGCGCGATCCTTCCACGCCGTGGGCACCGCACCTCTCGAGGGCATGCTCACGCAGATGGCTGCCGACGGACCCTACGCGATCCTGCTCAGCGCGCGCGGGGGCGCGGACGTCCTCGACGCCTCGAGTGACGGGGGCCAGACCTGGGAGACGTTCGCGCTCTCCGACGGCGGTGTGGGCCTGTCGAGCCTCGCGTGGGTGACCCCGACCACGGCCGTCGCCGTCCAAGGTGGTCCTGGACTCTTCGGTCCGGATCGCGTCCTGATCTCGCGCGACCGCGGGGCGCGCTGGACGCCCCTCACGCTCCTCCCCCCGCCCCCGGCGGGACCGATCGGGGCGAGCGCCATCTGGAGCGCCGCGATACGCCAGCAGGCGGCGGTCGCGAGCCGGTGCCTGTTCGGCCACACGCCCGGATCGTCGTCAACCTCCTGCGTGCTCGCCGTCATGGCCGCCCACGGCGCCTCGCTCGCCGCTCGCGCGTTCGTGGCGGCGCACGGCGCCTACCTGATCGGATGGCGAGGCGGCGCGGTCCCCGTCGGCGTGGAGCTGACGCTCGAGCCCGCGGACTGCGGTTGCCGCCAGCTCGTGCTGCTGCCCCGGGCGGGAGGTGTCGTGGTCCCCACGCCGCACCTGATCGGCGCGATCTGGGTGCGACTGGAGAGCGACTACCCGCTGCCCGGCGGTGGGACGGGCCTGGCCCTGGCCGCGCTCCCCGCTCTCGTCGAGTCGGATCCCGCAACCGGACCGCGCCTCGTCCTCCAGTACACGCTCGTCAACGGCTGCGCGACGTGCGTCATCTCGTCGCGGGCGCGCTTCGCGGTCGCCCTGACGCCCGCGGGACGTCTCGGGCCGCTCGTCTCCCTCGGACCGTGCGCGATCCCGGGCGTCACCGGTCCGTCCTTCGCCGAGCCGCGGTGCCCCGCGGCGCGCGGGTGGCCCGCGTGACGCGCGCGCGCCCGTTGCGCCGCGCGCTGGCGGCGATCGCCTGCAGCGTGGCGGTCACGATCCCCACCGCGTCCGGGCTCGCCTCCCCGAGCGCCGCGGGCGCCTCGACGCCCTCGACGGCTCGCTGCGCCGCGGCGGTGCAGTCGGTCTTCCTCGCGCTGCTGCGCGGCGGATCGAGCTGGAGGACTGCGCTGCGCGACTCCCACCCGCTCGAGGCGGGCGGCGGCGCACCCACGGCGCTGGTGGCGCTGGCCCAGATCGCCCGCGTCTCGGGCCTGGTCCCCGCGTGCCCGATCATCACCGTCTCCTACGCGGCCCAGGCGCTCGACCTGCTCCTCGTGTTCGGGGGGCCGGGCACGCAGGCGCACCTGCGCGCGATGTGGGACAAGATGACGCCCACCCAGCGCCGCGCGCTGGAGAAGCGCATGGACGAGGGACAGGGCCCACCGCCCAACGCCACGATCCGCGCCCACCGACTCCTCGCCACCCACGGCGCCTTCCAGGAGTGGCACATCGTCATCTTCGAGCGGCAGGGCTCGTCGAGCGGGACGACCTCCGAGACGCTGACCCTCGAGCGCGTCGCGGGCCGCTGGTACGCGGCGTTCTTCGCCAGCCTGGGCGCGAACGTCGGCTGACGCCGGCGCGTCAGCGCGCCGTGGGGAAGGCGAGGCTCGCCTCGGTGCTGGCGCGCTGCTCGGGCCAGCGCACCGTGACCGCCTTGGCGCGGGTGTAGAAGTCGACGCCCTCGGGTCCGTAGATGTGGCGGTCGCCGAACAGCGAGTCCTTCCATCCGCCGAAGGAGTAGTAGGCGAGGGGTACGGGGATCGGCACGTTGATCCCGATCATCCCCACGCGCACGCCGCGGTGGAAGCGTCGGGCGGCCTCGCCGCTGCCGGTGAACAGGGCCGTCCCGTTCCCGTAGGGATTGGCGTTGATGAGCGCGATGGCCTCGTCGACGTCGTCGACGCGCACGACGCTCAGGACCGGCCCGAAGATCTCCTGGCGGTAGACGTCCATCGCGGTCGTCACGCGGTCGAGCACGGTGGGCCCGAGGAAGAAGCCCTCCTCGTAGCCCGGGACCACGAGGTCGCGGCCGTCCAGGCGCACCTGCGCGCCCTGGGCCTCCCCGGACCCGATGAGCCCGACGATGCGATCCTTCGCGGCGCGGGTGATCACCGGGCCCATCTCGCTCGCCGGGTCGCGGGCGGGGCCCACGCGCACCGCGCGGGCCTGCTCGTCGACCGCCGTGAGCACCTCGTCGACGCCCCCGCCCACCACGACCGCGACCGACACGGCCATGCAGCGCTCGCCCGCCGACCCGAACGCCGAGGCGACGAGATGGCTCGCGGCGAAGGCCGGGTCGGCGTCGGGGAGGACGACCGCGTGGTTCTTCGCCCCGCCGAGGGCCTGGACGCGCTTGCCCGCCGCGGTGGCGCGCTGGTGGATGTGGCGTGCGATGGCCGTCGAGCCGACGAAGGAGATCGCCGCCACCTGCGGGTGGTCGAGCAGCGCCTCGACGGCTTCGGCGTCGCCCTGGACCACGTTGAAGACCCCGTCGGGCAGGTCCGCCTCCTGCCACAGGCGTGCCAGGACCAGCGACGCCGAGGGGTCCCGCTCGGAGGGCTTGAGCACGAAGGCGTTGCCCGTCGCGATCGCCAGGGGGAACATCCACAGGGGCACCATGGCCGGGAAGTTGAAGGGCGTGATCCCGGCGACGACCCCGAGGGGCTGGCGGTAGGAGAAGAGGTCGACGTCGCTGGAGACCTGGTCGGAGTAGCGACCCTGGAGGAGGGTCGGGACGCCGCAGGCGTACTCGACGACCTCGAGGCCGCGCTGGACCTCGCCGCGCGCGTCGCTGAGAACCTTGCCGTGCTCGTCGGCGACGGCGCCCGCGAGCTCGTCGAGGTGGGCGACCACGAGCTCGCGGAACGCGAACAGCACTCGCGTGCGCTGGCTGAGGGAGGATCCCGCCCAGGCGTCGGCCGCAGCGGCCGCGACGCGCACCGCGCGGTCGACGAGCTCGGCGTCGGCGAGCGTCACCTCAGCGGTGACGGCGCCCGTCGCCGGGTTGGCGACCGGGCCGGTCCGCCCCGGCTCGGTGACCTCGCGTCCGCCGATCCAGTGTGCGATCGTCCTCATCTCAACCCCCAGAAGCGGGCCCTCGCGGGCCCGCGAGTTCAGCGTACGCCCTGGGGCGGCGGTAGCGTCAGCAGCGATGGCGGGCGACCGCATCTGGGGGTGGGGCACCGCCGCGGGAGCCCTGTCGGCCGACGAGGAGCGGGCCCTGCTCGCGCACGTCGGGGCGGTGGTGCCGCTGGGCGCGCCCGTCGCCGTGCCCACGATCGAGGAAATCGACCTCGCCGCGCCGCGCCTGGCGCCCGCGGGCCCCGTCGCCTCGTGGTCGCGCACCGACGCGCTCGCTCGGGCCCAGCACACGTACGGGCAGGCCTACCGGGACCTCGTGCGCCGCCTGGAGCGACGCTTCGAGCGAGCGCCCGACGTCGTGGCGCTGCCCCGCGACGAGGCCGAGGTGGCCGCGTCGCTGGAGTGGGCCGACGCGCACGGTGCCGTCGTCGTCCCCTACGGCGGCGGGACCTCGGTCGTGGGCGGCGTCGAGGCGCCGCGCGACGACGACCGGCCCGTCGTGTGCCTCGACCTCGCTCGCCTGCGCGGGGTCGTGGAGATCGACGCGCTCTCGCGAGCCGTGCGGTGCCGTGCGGGCACGCGCGGCCCAGCGCTGGAGGCCGCGCTGGAGGCGGCGGGGCTGACCCTGCGCCACTACCCCCAGTCCTTCGAGTTCTCGACGCTCGGTGGGTGGCTGGCGACGCACGCCGCCGGCCACTTCGCGACCGGACCGACGCGCATCGACGACGCCGTCGAGTCGCTGCGCGCCCTCACGCCGGTCGGCGTGCTCGAGACCGGCCGGTGGCCCAGCTGGGGCGCGGGGCCCGACCTGCGCGCGACGCTGCTCGGGTCCGAGGGGGCGCTCGGCGTCATCACCGAGGCGTGGCTGCACGTGAGTGCGCGCCCCACCTTCCGGGCCAGCGCGGTGGCCCGCTTCGCCGACCTCGACGCGGCGCTCGCGGCCGCGCGCGCGGTTGCTCAGAGCGGGATCCGCCCGGCCAACGCCCGGGTCCTCGACCCGCTCGAGGCCCTCGTCGCGGGTGCGGGCGACGGCACGGCGAGCCTGATGCTGCTCGCCTGCGAGTCGGCCGACCACCCCGTCGACAGCGAGCTCGCCCGCCTGGTCGCGCTGGTCCAGGATCACGGGGCCGACGTCGAGGCCGGCGCCCCGGCCGACCCCGCCCGGCGCTGGCGCGACGCGTTCGTGCGCGCCCCCTACGCGCGCGACGTGCTGGTGCGCGCGGGCCTGCTCGTCGAGACCTTCGAGACGGCCACGACCTGGGACCGGCTCGCCACGCTGCGCGCGCGCCTCGACGCGGTCGTGCGCGCGGCCCTGGCCGCGACCGGCTCGCCCGGCTCCCTGGTCAGCTGGCGCCTCACGCACCTCTACCCCGACGGGGCCGCGCTCTACGCGACGGTGCTCGCGCCCGCGCGCGCGGCGGATCGGGTCGGCCAGTGGGACGAGGTCGCCGCGCACGCGCTCGACGCGATGGTCGACGCGGGTGCCCCGGTGACGCACCATCACGCCGTGGGCCGCGACCACCGAGCGCACTTCGCCGCCACCAGCGGACCGCTCGGCCTCGCCCTGCTCGCGGCGGCCAAGGCGACGCTCGACCCCCACGACGTGATGAACCCCGGGGCGCTGCTCGCCGAGCGCGACGCGTGACCGGTGCGGCGCCGGCGCGATCCCCTAGGGTAGGGTCCCCGGAGGGGCCATGGCACACGACCCAGATCTCGTCACCATCGACACGCGCGGGCCCGTGGAGATCGCCCCACGCGTCCACTGGGTCGGGACGCTGCGTCCCGACGACCGGTTCCAGACCCACGCGTACCTGCTCGAGGCCGGGGACCAGTCGGTCCTGATCGATCCGGGCTCGCGCCTGACGATCGGCGCCACCCTCGCCAAGGTCCGCGAGGTCCTCGACCCCCGCACGATCCGCTGGGTGGTGTGCCACCACGCCGATCCTGACGTGTGCGCCGGGCTCCCCGAGCTCGATGACGTCGTGAGCCCGCACGCGGCCGTCGTCACCGAGTGGCGAGCGGCTGCCCTGCTGCGCCACTACGGGTCGCGCCTGCCGCTGCACCTCATCGAGGAGCACGAGTGGGCCCTCGACCTGGGCGGGGGCCGGCGCCACGAGTTCGCCCTGACGCCCTACCTGCACTTCCCCGGCGCGCTGAGCTCCTACGACACGGGCAGCGACGTCATGTTCACCTGCGACCTCTTCGGCGGGTTCACGAACGGCCAGCACCTGTGGGCGGCCGACGAGTCCTACTTCGAGGCGGCGCGCAGCTTCCACGAGCACTACATGCCCAGCGGCGACATCCTGCGCGCGGGACTGGCCAAGTTGCGCCAGCGCTGGCCCCACCCGGTCGTCGTCGCGCCCCAGCACGGTCAGATCCTGCCCACGCGCCTGATCGACCCGCTCTTCGAGCGCCTGAGCGAGCTCGAGTGCGGCATCTTCCTCCAGGCGCGCGACGACCTGAGCCTCTCGACCCTGCTGCACGCCTCGGACATGGAGCGCAAGCTCGAGCAGGCCCTGCTGGCCAGCGCCTCGCTGCCGGTGCTGGCCGAGCGCGCGCTTCGCGTGCTGCGCGAGCACCTCCCCGTGCGCGGCCTCGAGGCCTACGTGGCGACCGACGACGAGGGCCTCGTGCGCCTGGCCGACGACGACGGCTTCGCGGGCACCCCCGTCAGCGTGAACCCCCACCGCGTGGGCGAGGCGTTCCTGTCGCTGGGCGGCGACGGGACGCTGCCGCCCACGCGCGTCTACCTGCTGCTCGACGAGGACGCCGAGCTGCCCCGCCAGTTCGCCGCGTCGCTCGTGCGCCTGGCCGAGCCGATCCGCGTCGCCTTCATCGAGCACCTCCAGCAGCGCCGCGCGGCCCAGGTCCACGCGCGCATGCTGACCGAGACGATGACCGACCACCTGACGGGACTGCACAACCGGCGGGTCCTCGACGGGCTCTACGCGGCCGACGACCCGGGCGCCGTCTTGATGATCGACATCGACCGCTTCAAGGTGATCAACGACCTCCAGGGCCACGACGCGGGCGACGCGGCGCTGCGCGCGGTCGCGGGCGTCATCCAGGCCAACATCCGCAGCCGCTCGGACCTGGGCATCCGCTACGGCGGCGACGAGTTCCTGGCCGTGCTGCGCGAGGCCGACGAGACGCTGGCCGTCCAGATCGCCGAGCGCATCCGCCAGCAGATCGAGCGGCTGCCCCTGCTCGAGGTCCGCGGCTCGGGCGTCGAGCACCTCTCGGTCAGCATCGGCGCCGCCCTGCACCGCAGCCACGAGCCCCTGGTGGAGGCCATCACCCGCGCCGACCACGTGCTGCTCACGGCCAAGGAGCAGGGGCGCAACCGGATCGCGACGGCGTGGTGAGCGCCGCGCCGCAAGGAGGAACCATGCGCTTCACCGACGCCGTCGTCGAGGGCTTTCGACGGGCCTTCGACTTCCGGGGCACCGCCTCGCGTTCCGCCTACTGGTGGTTCTTCCTGCTCGACGCCCTGGGTGCTCTGGCCACCGACGTCAGCCGCATCGCCGTCCTGTCGGTCCTGTGGTCCCTCGGGATGCTCGTCCCGCTGCTGTCGTGCGGCGTGCGACGCCACCACGACGCCGGGCGCTCGGGCTGGTGGATCCTGACCTCCCTCGTGCCCATCTGGGGCTGGGTGCTGCTCGCCTACCCGACCAAGAGGGTCGCCAACCGCTACGACCGCGAGGGCGGCGCCACGCTCCTGGACACCCCGGGCGCCACGACGCCGTCGTGCCCGACCTGCGGGCGTCAGCCGCTGCCCGGCGAGCGCTACTGCACCTCGTGCGGCACACCCCTCCTCCCGCCGCCGCGCTGAGACCGGGCGCGTGACGGGCGCGCCCTAGGCTCACCGCAGCGGGCGGCCCAGGGGAGGTCTCAGATGGTTGGCGCGATCGTGGCCGGGGGCCTCGTGGTGCTCGTCGTGGCGGTCCTCGCCGTCGCGGCGCTGCTCACGGTCGTGCCCCTGTGGCGTCTCTACCAGCGCGCCGGCCGCCCGGGCTGGGCCGCGATCGTGCCCATCTTCAGCCAGTACACGCTGTGCGAGGTGGTCGGGCGCCCGGTCTGGTGGCTCATCTGGCTGTTCATCCCCTACGTCAACGTCGTCTTCTGGCTGATCTTCGCGATCGACCTGGCGCGGTCCTTCGGCAAGTCGACGGGCTTTGGCGTGGGGCTGTGGCTGCTGCCCATCGTCTTCCTCCCGATCCTCGGCTACGGATCGGCCCCCTACCTGGGGCCGCGGGCGGCGGCGCCCCCGGCGGGCCCGGCGGCGCCGGGGAGCACGCGATCCCCCGACTGCCCGCGCTGCGGGAGGCCGTCGCGGGCCGGTGAGCGCTACTGCGCGACCTGCGGCGCCCCGCTCCCGGCGCCCTAGCCCCGCTGCGGCCCCGCGAAGGTCGGCCGGCGCGGCGCGGCCTCGCCGACGATCCGCTCGATCCACGCGGCGGCCTCGAGGAGCAGCCACTCGGACCCCGGGCGCCCGAGCAGCGCGGCGCCGACGGGCAGCCCGGCGACCAGACCCAGCGGGACCGTCGCGATGGGCCAGCCCGCGATAGCCGCGGGCATGGTGGCGGGGCTCGCCAGGACCCGGTCGCCCAGTACGAGGTCGCTCTTCCAGGCTGGCCCGTAGGCGGGGGCGAGGAGGACCTCGGCGTCGGCCAGGGCCGGCTCGAGGCATGTGGCGACCGCCCAGTCGAGGTTGCGCCGGCGCGCCGGCGCGTAGGCGGACCCCGCGCGCCCGCCGGTCGCGAGCGCCCGCTCGAACAGGTCGTGGCCGAAGTGGGCGAGCTCGACCGGGTGGGCGTCCTCCCAGGCCACGACCTCGGCCAGCGAGCGCACGCCCTCGCCGGGCCGCTCGGCGAGGTAGGCGCCCAGATCGTCGACGAGCTCGCTCAGCAGCACCGTCAGCTCGTCGTCGCCCTCGGCGTCGCCGGGCAGCGCCACGTCGCGTCGCGCGAGCGGGCGCTCGCGGCCGAGCTCGGCGACGACCTCGTCGAAGAGCGCGTCGGTCGCCCCGTGACCCGTGCGCCACGTGGCGGCCACGGCGACGCGGGGAGCGGGCGAGGCCACGGCCGCGACCCCCGTCAGGACCGCGAGGCCGAGGCGCACGTCGGCGACGCTGCGCCCCATCGGACCGGGGCTGTCCTGGCTAGCGCTGATGGGCACGACGCGCGCGGTCGGCACGCTGCCGACGGTCGGCTTGATGCCCACCAGCCCGCACAGGGCCGCGGGACACACGATCGAGCCGTCGGTCTCGGTGCCCACGGCGAGCGGCGCGAGCCCGGCCGCCACCGCGGCGCCCGAGCCCGACGACGAGCCGCCGGCCGAGCGGTCCCGCGCGTAGGGGTTGGCGACGAGCCCGCCGGTCGTCGAGTAGCCGCTCGTCGAGGACGACGAGCGGATGTTGGCCCACTGGCTCAGGTTGGTGCTGGCCAGCACGATCGCCCCCGCCTCGCGCAGGCGCGCCACCAGCGGGGCGTCGCGGCCGGGCCGTCCCACGAGCGCGCTCGATCCCGCCCAGCCCGGCAGGCCGACCGCCTCGATGTTGTCCTTGATGACCACCGGCAGGCCGTGGAGGGGACCGCGCACACGTCCCGCGCGGGCCTCGGCGTCGCGCTCGGCGGCCACGGCCATCGCCGCGGGGTCCACCGCAGCCAGGGAGTTCAACGCGAGCGCCCCGGCGGGCTCGTCGATCACGGCGGCCCGCTCGAGCAGCGCGCTCACGAGATCCGTCGCGAGGACCTCGCCCGCGGCGAGCGCCGCGACCAGGTCGGGCGCGGAGCGCCAGGCGAGCGGCGCCGACGACGGGTGCGGGTCGGGCGCGGGCGCCGCGGTGCTCATCGCGCGCAGCGTAGCGGCGCCGGGGCCGGCGCGGCCATGCGGACTACGCTCGGACCCGGCCAGGAGGGGACATGGGCGACCGGACACGACCACCACGAGGACTGCTCGCGCCCGTCACGGTGGCCGTGCCACCGGGCCTGGTGCCCGAGGACGACCCGCGGCGCGGCGAGCTGCGCGCGTGGCTCGCGGACCATCCCGACCCCTCCCCGGACGACCTGGCCGAGGCCGGGCTCACGGCCCCCGCCTGGCCCGCGCCGTGGGGCCGGGACGCCGACGCGCTCGAGCAGCTGCTCATCGACGACGAGCTCGAGCGTGCTGGCGTGCGCCGGCCGTCGAACCCCATCGGCCTGGGCTGGGCCGGCCCGACCATCCTGTTCGCCGGGACCCCCGCGCAGCAGGAGCGGTGGCTCCCCGGGCTGCTGCGCGGCACCGAGCTGTGGTGCCAGCTCTTCAGCGAGCCCGACGCGGGCAGCGACCTGGCCGCGCTGCGCACGACGGCGCGCCGCGACGGGGACGAGTGGGTCGTGACCGGCCAGAAGGTCTGGACCACGTACGCGCACCTGGCGCGCTGGGGCATCCTGCTCGCGCGCACCGGCGAGCCCCCCGGGCGCATCAGCTACTTCGTGTGCCCGATGGACGCTCCCGGCGTCGAGATCCGCGCGCTGCCCGACATGACCGGTCTGCACGCCTTCAACGAGGTCTTCCTCCACGAGGTGCGCCTGCCGGCCGACCACCTGCTGGGCGACGAGGGCGACGGCTGGCGACTGGCCAAGGTGACCCTGTCCAACGAGCGCACCGCGCTCTCGGGCGAGGGCGTGCTCTGGGGACGCGGGCCCACGGCGGCCGACCTCGTCGCGCTGGTGCGGCGCCTCGACGCGCCGGTGGCGCCGGTGCTGCGCGACCGCCTGGTCCAGGCCTGGATCCACGGCGAGGTGCTGCGCCTGCTGCGCCTGGGCCAGCTCCAGGCGGCCGTGGCGGGACGGCCCCCGGGGCCCGAGGCGAGCCTGCGCAAGGCACTCGCCGACGACCACGGCCAGGAGGTGATGAACCTGTCCGAGGACCTCGCCGGCACGGCCGGGGTGCTCGACGGGCGCGGGCCCGGCGGCGTCGACGGCGACCTGGGCGACGAGTGGAGCTTCGGCTTCCTCTACGCGCCGGCGCTGACCATCGGCGGGGGGACCTTCGCCGTCCAGCGCAACATCATCGCCGAGCGGATCCTCGGCCTGCCCCCAGAGCCGCGCGCCCGCTGAGCTGCTAGACCGAGGCCGTGGACACCACCCCGCGGCCCGGCCATCCGTGCTGGCTGGACCTCATGGTCCCCCGCCTCGACGCGCACGAGGCGCTGCGCGCGTTCTTGAGCGACCTGCACGGCTGGTCCTGGCAACTCGGTGACGCGTCGACGGGCTGGTACGCGCAGGCGACCGCGCAGGGCCGCCCGGTGATGGGCCTCGGCGTGAGCCCCGAGGCACGCCCCGTGCCCACGATCCACTTCGCCGTCGACGACGCCGCCGCGGCCGCCGCACGCGCGCGCGAGCTGGGCGCGACGGTCCTCTTCGGGCCCCAGGCGGTCCTCGACCTGGGCACGACCGTCATCGTGCGCGATCCCGCGGGCGCGACGGTCGGCCTGTGGCAGGCCGGGACGTTCGCCGGCTTCGGGGCCATCAACGAGCCGGGCGCACCGGGCTGGTTCGACCACGTGTCGCGCGACGCGGACGCCGCGGGCGCCTTCTACAGCGCGCTCACGGGCGCGACGCTCACGCAGCCCGACGCGTCGATGTCCATCCTCGCCCACGGCGACGCGTGGTTCGCCAGCCTGACCCAGCGCGACGACGTCGAGGCCCAGTGGATGCCCGTGGTCGTCCACCCCGACCTGGCCGCCGCGCGCAGGGCCACCGTCGCGGCGGGAGGCACCGTCGTGGTCCCCGAGATGCCGGTGCCCGGCACGACGATCTGCGTTGTCGCCGACCCGGTCATCCACGCGGCGTGGACGGTGATGGCCGCCGGGGCGGGGTGACCCGCCGGGCGTGGGAGACTGTCCCATGACCTCACGACCCACCATCGTCGTCTGCGACGGCGACCAGACCGGCCAGGAGCTCCTCGTCGAGGCGCTGCGCGTGCTGCGCCCCGAGTTGCTGGGCGTCGACGTCGACCTCGTCCACTACGACCTCTCGCTGGCCCGCCGGCGCGCGACCCATAACGAGATCGTCCACGAGGCCGCGGCGGCCATGGTCGCCCACGGCCTCGGGCTCAAGGCGGCCACCATCACCCCGCCGGAGATCGGCGGCGTCGGCTCGCCCAACCGCATCCTGCGCGAGGGCATCGGGGGCTCGGTGATCGAGCGCACCGGGCGGCGCATCCCGGGCGTCTCGCCGGTCGTGGCGACCAACCGCCCCATCGTGGTCATCCGCATGGCCGTGGGCGACGCCTACGGCGCCGAGGAGGGCCGTGACGGTCCGGCCGGTGAGTACGCCGAGGTGGCCTGGCGCACCGAGCGCATCGAGCGCTCCGTGTGCCGCCACGTGGCCGAGTACGCGTTCCAGGCCGCCGAGCAGCTCGAGGGCATCGTCTACGGCGGCCCCAAGTGGACGGTCTCGCCCGTCTACGAGGGCATGCTCAAAGAGGAGATGGACGCGGCCTCGGCCCGCCACCCCCACGTCACCTACCGGCCCACGCTCATCGACGCCGCCTACGCCGGCCTGCTCACCGACGTGCACGAGCGGGCCCTGGTCATCCCCTCGCTCAACCGCGACGGCGACTGCCTGAGCGACCTGGTGCTCGCCATGTTCGGCTCGATCGCGGGCGCCGAGTCGGTGCTGCTGGCCCTCGACGACCACCTCCACCCGACGGTCGCGATGGCCGAGGCGCCCCACGGGACCGCCCCGGCCCTCGAGGGCAAGAACGTGGCCAACCCCATGGCGATGCTGCTGGCCGAGGCGGCCCTGCTGGACCAGGCGGCCATGCTGCTCGACGACCCGGCGTTCCGCGCCGCGGCGCAGCGCCTGCGCACCGCCACCCTCGAGGGCGCGTCCGAGGGCGTGCGCACCTTCGACCTGGGCGGCGACGCCTCGACCAGCGAGGTCGTCGACGACGTCATCGCGCGCTTGCGCGGCTGAGTCGGGACCTTCGGCCTGCACGACTTGATACCCCACCGGGTATCCTGGCAGCGAGAAGGAGGTCGACGTGACGAAGAACGAGAGCACCCTGGACCGGGTCATCCGCCTGGTCCTGGCCGTGGTCGCGGTGGTGTTGGCGCTGGTGGTCGGACCGGGCAGTGCGTGGGGCATCGTGCTGTGGGTGGTGGCAGCGGTCGCGGCAGTCACCGCGGTGACGGGCTTCTGCGCCCTCTACCGGCTGGTGGGCATCAACACCTGCCAGGTCCCCGCGAAGCGCTGACCAGCCGGCCTCAGGGGCCGAGCGCCTCGTCGACGGCCGCGCGCAGCGCGGGATCCATCGCCGCCCGGATGGTCGCGACCCCCGAGGCCCCCGCGCGGATGCACGCTCCCGCACTGAGCGCGTCGACGCCCCCGATGGCGACCACCGGCACGCGCACCGCCGCGCAGATCCGCGCGAGCTCGTCGAGGCCGAGCGGTGGCGCGGCGTCGAGCTTCGAGGGCGTGGCCCAGATCGGCCCCACGCCCAGGTAGTCCGCGTCGGCCTCCAGCGCCTCCTCGTAGGTCGAGGCCGACCGGCCGAGCCACAGCCCGTGGGCCCGCGCCACCGGCGCGCCGGGGTCGCCCTGGCCCAGGTGCACGCCGTCGGCGCGAAGCTCGAGGGCCGCCTCGACGTCGTCGTTGACGACGAAGGTCACCGGCAGGTCGCGAAAGCCCCGTCCTCGCGCGACGAGCTCGTCGGTGGGGACCTTCGCGCGCAGCTGGACCACGGTCGCGCCGGCCGCGACCGCGCGCCAGGCGCTCTCGAGGTCGGCGACGAGCGCGTGGACCCTCACGCCAGGCGCGCCCGCGCGTCCAGGGTGGCGGGGTCGAGCGCGGCCAGGGCGTCGAGGAGCCGGACCTGGAAGGTGCCCGGCCCGCGCGAGCCCGCCGCGGCGTCCTCGCCGGCCACCCCCAGCGCGACCAGGGCCGCGACCGCCCCCTCGAGGGGGGTCGGGGCCACCGCGACGAAGCACCCCGTCAGCGCGCTGGCCACGCACCCGGTGCCGGTGATGGTGGCCAGCTGGGGGTCGCCGTTGGCCACCGCGACCACGCCCGCGGGCCCGGCGACGTGGTCGACCGGGCCGGTGACCGCGGCGACCAGGCCGTAGCGCTCGGCGACCGCGGCGGCCAGGCCCGCTGCGTCGAGCTGGTCGACGGACTCGACGCCGCGCATCTGGGCGCGCACGTCCACCAGGGCCGCCATCTCCCCGGCGTTGGCCCGCACCACGGCGACGGCGACCTCCTCGAGGATCCGCCGGGCGCTCGCCGTGCGAAAGGCCGTCGCGCCCGCGCCGACCGGGTCGAGCACCACCGGCACGCCATGCTCGTTGGCCGCCCGACCCGCGAGGACCATCGCGTCGACCCACGCAGCGCTGAGCGTGCCGATGTTGAGCACGAGCGCGCCCGCGGCCGCGGCCATGTCGGCCACCTCCTCGGGGGCGTGGGCCATGACCGGCAGCGCCCCGAGCGCCAGGGTGGCGTTGGCCGTCTCGTTCATGACGACGAAGTTGGTGATCTGGTGGACGAGCGGGCGCCGGGTGCGCACCTCGCCGAGCAGCCGACCGATGTCCATGGGATCCTCCTGGGCCCGCGCGGGGCCGCCGCCGGGAATCTAGCAAGGCGGGCGGTCGCGCCCCGCGGCGGCGCGACGCGCCGCCGGCGCCTGCGACACCTCCGGGCGCCTCGCGTCGCTAGCCTGCCCCCATGAGCGAGCTCACGACCGAGATCCCCGAGTCCCTGCCCGACGTCGAGGCCCGCGTGCGCGTGGCGCTCGCGACCGAGGGCTTCGGCGTCCTGTCCGAGATCGATGTCGCCGCGACGCTGCGGGCCAAGCTCGGGGTCGAGCGGCCCGCGCTGAAGGTCCTGGGGGCCTGCAACCCCACGCTGGTCGACCAGGCCCTCACGCGCGACCCGCGCGTCGCCCTGGCGCTGCCGTGCAACGTCGCGCTCGAGGAGGTCGGCGCCACGACCACGCGCGTGAGCATCGCCGACCCGGCCCTCATGATGAGCGACCCGCGCCTCGGCGACCTGGTGGCCGAGGCGCGCGAGCGACTGGCGCGAGTGCTGGGCGCGCTCGCCCCGTGAACTGGTACGACGAGAACGTCGCACCGCGCCTCATCGGGGCGGTGTGCTCGTGGGGGCGCTTCGACCGCTGGCGTCGCGAGGCGACGGCCGGGCTGGCCGGCACGGTGCTCGAGATCGGCTTCGGCAACGGGCAGAACCTCGGCTTCTACCCCCCCGCGGTCGAGCGGGTGCTCGCCGTCGAGCCCTCGCCGGTCGCCTGGGCGGCCGCGCGCGAGCGGGTGGCGCAGTTCCCGGGAACCGTCGAGCTCGTAGGGGACGACGCCGCGCGCCTGGAGCTGGCCGACGCGTCGTGCGACCACGTGGTCAGCACCTTCACGCTGTGCTCGGTGGGCGACCTGGGGCGGGCCGCGCGCGAGATCGCCCGGGTGCTGCGCCCCGGGGGCACGGTGCGCCTGGTCGAGCACGGCCTGGCGCCCAGCCCCCGCATGGCCCGCTGGCAGTGGCGCCTCGACGGCATCGAGCAGCGCCTGGCGGGCGGCTGCCACCTGACGCGCGAGCCCGTCGGCGCGCTGGAGCGCGCGGGCCTCGCGGGCCGCTGGTCCCGGGCGGGCTACGCCGTGGGCCCGAGCCCGTGGAGCTACGTGACGATCGCCGAGCTGGAGCGCCCGCGCTAGCTGTCGCTGGCGCCCCGCGCCGTGGTGTCGGGGTGCGCGGCGTGGTCCTGGCCCGACGAGGCGCGATCGAGCGCCTCGACCTCGTGCTCACGCTCGCGGGTGGCCTCGGTGAGCGCGCTGCGCAGCCGGTTGCGCGCGACGATGCGATCCGAGGCGCTGCGCGCGTGCGCCAGGTCGACGCGGTAGCGGTGGTCGGCGCGCGCGATCGCCCGGGCGAAGAGCAGGTCGATGTGCGCCAGGCGCTGCTGGTAGGTGAGGTGGGCCGGGGGGCCGCCGGCGCTGGCCGGCGCCGACAGGCCGAGCGTGGCCACCATCGCCGCCGCCACCACCCACCGCCGCCCTCGGGACATCTCGACCTCCGCGCGCAGCGTACCCCCCGGAGTTGAGAGGGATCTGTGAAAGGCGTGGCGGTCTCCTGGGAGATGGACCGGTGTGGGTACGCTGCCCACGTGGGCGAAACCGCGACGATCCTCGTGGTCGACGACGAGGCCGGCGTGCGCGAGCTGCTGGGCGACGCCCTGCGGATCGCCGGCTACACCACGCTGCTGGCCGACGGCGGGACCGCGGCGCTGTCGGCCTGGCGGTCCGAGCACGTGGACCTGGCCATCGTGGACATCAACATGCCCGACGTGGACGGCTTCCGCGTCGTCGAGACGATCCGGGCCCGCGACGCGGCGACGCCCATCTTGCTGCTGTCGGCGCGCGACGCGCCCGCCGACGTGGCGCGCGGGCTGCGCGCAGGCGCCGACGACTACGTGCGCAAGCCCTTCAGCCTCGAGGAGCTCCTCTTGCGCGTCGCGGCGATCCTGCGGCGCACCGGGGCGCCCGAGGAGGACCACGTGCTGCGCTGCGGGCCGCTGACCCTGGACGGCGAGCGCCACGAGGTCACCGTGGGCGACGAGCCCCTGGAGATGTCGGCGACCGAGTTCCGCCTGCTCGAGGCGCTCCTGGCCAAGAAGGATCGCGTGCTCACGCGCGAGCAGCTGCTGCGCGACGTGTGGGACATCACCTTCGAGACCGAGACCTCGGTGCTCGACACCTACATCTCCTACCTGCGCAAGAAGGTCCACCGCGACGGGTTCGCCCCCATCACCACCGTGCGGGGCGTGGGCTACAAGCTCGTCGAACCGCGCGCGTGAGACTCTTCACGCGCCTGAGCGTCCTGCTCGTGGGCGTCACGACCCTGCTCGCGCTGGTGGTCGGGGGCTTCGCCCTCACCACGGCGCGCCACGCCCAGTACGCGACGCTCGACGACGCGATCAACACCGTGGCCACCGCCGGGGGGCGCCGCCCGGTCAGCGCGCTGTCGGACGCGGTCAACCTGGTCCAGCAGGACAACCTCAACCTGACGCTCGTGGTCGTGAGCGTGAACGGCCAGGCGACGATCGTCACCCAGGGCAGCACGCCGCTGCGCGCGGTGGCCACCCTGGCCGACGCGCGCGCCGCGGTGGGCGGCCTGCACGCCTCGGCCGACCTGCCGGGCTTCCTCTACCGGGCGATCCCCATCGGTGGCGGCGACTACCTGCTGATCGCGGGGTCCACCGCGGCGATCAGCGCGGCCAACGACGCGCTGGTGCTGCGCACGACCCTGGTGGCGCTCGGGGCGGTCGTGATCGCGGCGCTGGCGACGCGCCTGGTGATCGGGCGCGACCTGCGGACCTTCAGCGCGCTGACCGCGTTCGCGAGCGAGGTGGCCGCGGGCGACCTGGACCGGCCCACGCCGGAGGTGACCTCGGGCAGCCCCGACATCCGGGCGCTGGCGCGCGCCCTCGACGACATGGTGGGCACGCTGCGCGCGACCATCGCCACCGAGCAGCGCGCCGCCGAGACGATGCAGCGCTTCCTCGGCGACGCCTCCCACGAGCTGCGCACGCCCCTGACCGTGATCGGCGGGTCGGCCCAGCTCCTGGCGCACCCGCAGGTCGACGACGCGGCCCGCGCGCGGGCGGCCGCGCGCATCGCCCAGGAGACCGCGCGCATGAGCACGCTGATCGACGACCTGCTCTTCCTGGCCGAGGTGCGCGAGGTGCGCGAGCGCGCCCCCGAGGTGGTGGACGCCTCGGCGCTGGTCGGCGAGGCGGCCGCGGCCTTCGCGCGCGACCACCCCACGCGGACCGTGACCGCGCGCGTCGACCCCGGCGTCGAGATCCTGGGCCGGGCCGACTACCTCGAGCGGCTGCTGGCCAACGCCCTGGCCAACGTGGCGCGCCACACCGGGCCCCACGACGCGGTCGCCGTCTCGCTGGCCGGCGGCGCGTCGGTGGAGCTGCGTGTCGAGGACGCCGGGCCCGGCCTGCCCGCGGGGTCCTACGGGCGCGCGCCCGAGAGCTTCGTGCGCTTCGACCCGTCGCGCTCGCGCGCCTCGGGCGGGTCGGGCCTGGGCATGAGCATCATGGCCGACGTCGCGCGAGCCCTCGGCGGGAGCCTCACGACCGAGCCGAGCGACCTGGGCGGCCTGGCGCTCGTCGTGCGCCTGCCGCCCGCTAGGGCGTCGGTGGCTGCTCCAGCAGCGCCCGTCGCTTCGTGAACTCGGCCTCGTCGATCTCGCCGTTGGCGAAGCGCAGCTTCAGCGCCGCGACAGCGGGCGAGTCGGCGAAGGGGCCGGGCCCGTGGTGGGCGTGGTGGTCGTGGTGGTCGTGGTGCCCGCCGCGGAAGTGGCGCAGCGACATCAGCACCCCGATCACGATGACCGACCAGAACAGGATCATGAAGATGACCATCACGATCCACCAGCCGTTGCCGGGACCCGGACCGTACTGCCACCGCTCGAACCCCATCGTGACCTCCTTGTCTCTCGCAGGGTATCCCCGGCCACGCAGAGCCTTAGGACCTTCTTAGGGGCTGTGTTCTATTTACCCGGTGGTTCATTGCCGTGTAACACCTGATCACTACCGTCTCGGTCATGGAGACGTCCGCCACACCTCCGCGACGCACGAGTCCCCTCGTCTCGCGCACCGGTGAGGTACTCAGTCGGCCGGTCACCTTTCAGTTCGCGCTCGACCCAACCGCCGAGCAGCGCGGGCTCTTCGCCAGATGCGCCGGCGCACGGCGCTTTGCCGTCAACCACCACCTCGCCCGGGTGAAGGCGAACCTCGACACACGTGCGATCGAGCGGGCGGAGACGGGCGAGCCCGTCACCCCGAGCCTGTCATGGTCGAAGTTCTCCTTCATCAACGAGTTCAACGCCTGGAAGAACGGCAAGCTCGATGACTCCCCCGAAGCCGATGACGGCGCCCGGGGGTTGTCCTGGCGCCACGAGATCCCCGGTGACGTCTTCGAGAGCGCGAGCGTGGACGCGGCTCAGGCCCTCGCGAACTGGTCGGACTCGAAGAAGGGAAAGCGCCGAGGGGCTTCGGTGGGCTTCCCGCGCTTTGCCGCCAAGGGCAAGGTTGTCCCGAGCTTTCGCCTGCGCAACCGGTCTGGCCTCGGTGAGACCCAGGCCGTCCGGTTCTCTGACGCCACTCACCTGCGCCTGCCCGTGGTCGGCGCCGTCAAGGTCCTCGGTCCGACCCGCCAGGTGCGCCGCATGCTCGAGGCCGGGCGCCTGCACATCTACTCGGCCACGCTCACCGAGCGCGGGGGACGGTGGCTGGTCTCTCTCACCGGGGTCGCCGCCCAATTCCACCCGGCCCGGCGCTCGACGCGAGACCGCCACCCAGCCGGGGTCGGCGTCGACCGGGGTATCACGTCCCTCGCCGTCTGCGCTGACACCGAGGGCACCCTCCTAGCTGCGTTCGAGGGGGTGAGAGAACTACGCAACGCCGAGGCGCGCCTCACCTGCGCCCAGAAGGCCCTGGCCAGAACCACACCGGGGTCCAAGGGACGCACGAAGGCCAAGTCCCGCCTCAACCGCCGTCACCGCAAGGTCGCCCTGACCAGACGACACCTGGTGCACCAGGTGTCGAGCTGGCTCGTCACCCATTGCACGAGTCTGGTGTTAGAGGACCTCAACGTGGCCGGCATGGTGAAGAACCGAAGCCTCGCCACGTCGGTCCACGACGCCGCGATGGGCGAGCTCAGTCGCCAGATCGCCTACAAGGCCAAGTGGTACGGGGTCGAAGTCACCTACGCCGATCGGTTCTTCGCCTCCTCCAAGACCTGCTCGGGCTGTGGTGAGGTCAAGTCCGTATTGAGCCTGGGAACCCGGATCTACGTGTGCGCGAGCTGTGATCTGTCGATCGACCGTGACCTCAACGCCGCGATCAACCTGGCGCGCTGGACCCCGGTGTTGCGAGCAACAAGCAGTACCTGACCTTCGGGTCTGCACCGCGCAGCACGCGGGAAGAGCCGTTCGCCACCCGAACAACCCCGGGTCTCGCAAGAGGTCAGGGACCGGGCGCTGGAACGGAACCGGCACGTGACACCCGCCTGGGTGATCATCCGGACGGCGAGCAGCACTGACCCCGGTCAGTCAAGGCGAGCCGGTGGGTCCGAAATAGGACACACGCTGTTAGTCCGCCGCCCGTCTTCTTACCCGGTACGCTGCGCGGAGTGGACTACGAACTCTCCCTCACGGTGCTCGACTGCCCGGACCCCGCCGTGCTGGCCGCCTTCTACCACGGGCTGCTCGGCGGCGAGATCGCCGTCGAGGCCGACGGGGGCTGGGCCGAGGTCGTCGCCCCCACCGGCGGGGCGCTGGCCTTCCAGCGCGTCGCGCACCACGTCGCGCCGACCTGGCCCGAGGGCCCGGTGCCCCAGCAGGCCCACCTCGACTTGCTGGTCGACGACCTGGAGGCGGGCGAGGCCGACGTGTGCGCGCGCGGGGCGCGCCGCGCCGCGGTCCAGCCCGGGACCACCTTCCGCGTCTTCCTCGACCCGGCGGGCCACCCCTTCTGCCTGGTGCGCCGCGGGGCCGCGGGCGACTGAGGGCGCCGCCGACGGCGCCCCACGGGCCGTACTAGACTGGCCCTCCGCGTCGTCGGGTCACCGCTGACGCCGTGGACCTGTGGTGCAGCTCGGAGTGCACGCCGCCCTGTCAAGGCGGAGGTCGCGGGTTCAAATCCCGTCAGGTCCGCTCGACACCCTCGGGTGGCGAGGTTTGGTCGAGTAGCTCAGTTGGTAGAGCACACGCCTGAAAAGCGTGGGGTCACCGGATCGACGCCGGTCTCGACCACCGCAGGTCAGCCGCCCTCGTAGGGCAGGCCGAGATCCGGCGCCGTGAAGACCGCCGTGGCCTCGAGGCCCTCGGCGGCGGCCAGGGCCGCGACGGTGCCGCCACGGTCGACCAGCGCCACCAGGCGCACGACACGCGCCCCGAGCTCGCGCACCACGCGGGCCGCCTCGAGCAGGCTGGTCCCGCGGGTGACGGCGTCCTCGGTGATCACGACCCGGTCGCCGGGCTCGAGCCAGCCCGCGATGCGCCCGCCGCCGCCGTGGTCCTTGACCTCCTTGCGCACCGAGAAGGCGCGCAGCGCGCGCCCGCGCGTGGCGGCGACCGCGGCGGTGACGAAGGTGACCCCGTCGGCCCCCATGGTGAGACCCCCGAGGGCCGTCGCCTCGGGCGGGATCAGCGCCAGCACCAGCTCGGCGACGTCGACCATGACGCTCGGGTCGCACACCGTGCGCTTGGCGTCGATGAACCACGACGAGGGGCGACCCGACTTGAGGGTGAAGCTCCCGTGCGTGATCGCGTGGGCCACCAGGTGCTCGCGCACCCGCTCGCGCGCGCTCACGCGACCCTCACGTCGCCCGCGCCGACCTCGAGGCGCCCCACGACGCCGGCCGCGACGCCCGCCGAGGCGAGCAGCGCCACGGCCTCGGCGGCCGCGGTCTCCTCGAGGGCCAGCACCATCCCGAGGCCGCAGTTGAAGACGCGCACCATCTCTCGCGCATCGACCGGTCCGCGCCGCTGGATCTCGAAGAAGATCTCGGGCGTGGGGAAGCTCGCCAGGTCGATCGTCGCGTCCAGGCCCGGCGCCAGCACGCGGGCCACGTTGCCCACGATGCCCCCTCCGGTGATGTGGGCCGCGGCGTGCAGGCGCGACCCCAGGGCCGCGCGCACCGCGAGCACCGCGGGCGCGTAGATGACCGAGGGGTCGAGCAGCTCGTCGCCGAGGGACCGCGTCGCGCCCGGGTAGGCCGGTGCCGCGAGGTCGGACCCCGGGCCGAGCAGCGCCCGGCGCACCAGCGAGAAGCCGTTGGAGCGCAGGTTGGGGCTGGCCAGGCCCACCAGCACGTCGCCCGCGCGCACCCGCGCGGACCCGAGCTCGGTGCCCCGCTCGAGGACCCCGACGGCGAACCCGGCGAGGTCCACCTCGCCGGGGGTCATCACGCCGGCGTGCTCGGCGGTCTCGCCGCCCAGCAGCGCCGCGCCAGCCGCGCGGCAGCCCGTCGCCACGCCCGCGACGATCGCCGCCTCGCGCGCGGGCTCGAGGTGCCCGACCGCGAGGTAGTCGAGCACGAAGAGCGGCTCAGCGCCCAGGCACACGAGGTCGTCGACGAGCATCGCGACCAGGTCCACGCCCACGGTGTCCCAGCGGCCCATCTCCTGGGCGACGGCCAGCTTGGTGCCCACGCCGTCGGCCGACGCCACCAGCACCGGCTCGCGCAGGCCCGACGGCAGCCCGACCATGCCCGCGAACCCGCCGATGCCCCCGAGGACCTCGGGCCGCGTCGCGGCCGCGGCCAGGGGCGCGAAGCGCGCGACGGCGGCGTCGCCCGCCGCGATGGAGACCCCGGAGGCCTCGTAGGTGAGCCCCCCCGCGACCTCGAGCAGCCGGCTCACCAGCGCCCCCGGTCCGCGCCCACCGTCACGGGCACCGGCGCGGGGTAGCGACCCGTCAGGCAGGCGTCGCAGCATCCCTCGGCCACGCCGACGGCCGCGCGCAGGTCCTCCAGGGTCAAGAAGGCCAGCGAGTCGGCGCCCACGAAGTCGCGCATCCCCGCGCGGTCGAAGCGCGTGGCCAGCAGCTCCTCGCGGGTGGGCGTGTCGATGCCGTAGTAGCAGGGCCAGGCGAAGGGGGGCGACGAGATGCGCAGGTGGACCTCGCGCGCGCCGGCGTCGCGCAGCATGCGCACCAGGGCCCGCGTGGTGGTGCCGCGCACCACCGAGTCGTCCACCACGACCAGGCGCTGGCCGGCGATGGTGTCGCGCAGCGCGTTGAGCTTGCGCCGCACGCCCGCGGCGCGCTGCTCCTGGTCGGGCGTGATGAACGTGCGCCCGATGTAGCGGTTCTTGACCAGCCCCTGGCCGAAGGGGATCCCCGAGGCCTGGGCGTAGCCCTCGGCGGCCGGCACCCCCGAGTCGGGGACCCCGATCACCAGGTCCGCGGCCACCGGCTCGCTCCCGGCGAGCAGCGAGCCCATGCGCCGGCGCGCCGAGTGCACCTGGTGTCCCAGCAGGTACGCGTCGGGGCGCGCGAAGTAGACGAACTCGAAGATGCACAGGCGCTGGGGGCCGGCCGCGGGCTCGAGCAGGCGCGTCGAGACCACGCCCGCCGCGCTCAGGGTCACCAGCTCGCCGGGCTCCACTTCGCGCACGAAGGCGGCTCCCATGACGTCGAGGGCCGGCGTCTCGGAGGCGACCACCCAGCCGGTAGGCGCCTCGGGGGGGCCGAGCCGCCCCAGGCACAGCGGCCGGAAGCCGTAGGGGTCGCGCACGGCGTGCACGACGTCGGCCTCCAGCACCACCAGCGAGAAGGCGCCCTGGGCGCGCGACAGCACGTCGTAGAGGGCCTGGGGCACCGTCGCGCCCTCGTCGAGGGCGCGCGCCAGCAGCTCGGCCAGCAGGTCCGAGTCCGACAGGACGTCGTGCGCCTCCAGGCCGGCGCTGGCCGCCAGGTCCGAGGTGTTGGTGAGGTTGCCGTTGTGGGCCAGCGCGAAGCCCGCGGGCCCCGCGGGGCGGAAGGCCGGCTGGGCGGCGGTCCAGTTGGCCGATCCCGAGGTCGAGTAGCGCGTGTGGCCGATCACCAGCGATCCGCCGAGCGCCTGGAGCGTGGGCTCGGAGAAGACGTGGCTGACCAGCCCGTTGTCCTTGACGACGGTGATCTGGCGCCCGTCGGAGGCGGCCATGCCCGCGGACTCCTGGCCGCGGTGCTGGAGCGCGTAGAGGCCGTCGTAGCAGGCGTGGGCCACCGCGCGGCCCGGCGCGACCACCCCGACGACGCCGCACGCCTCCCTCATCGCGCCCGGGGCCCCGCCGCCGTCGACCTGTGCATCGACGCAGTCTCCCACACGCGGCGCGCGAGCCCGGTGGCCGCTCTGAGTACGCTCGTGGCGGTGATCGACCTGCACACGCACTCGACCTACTCGGACGGCTCGGACACGCCCGCGGCGCTGGCCCGGCGCGCGCGCGAGGCCGGCCTGCGCGCGATCGCCCTCACCGACCACGACACCACGATCGGCCACGAGGAGATGGCGGCCGCCTGCGCCAGCGAGGGCGTGGAGTTCGTGCCGGGCCTCGAGGTGTCGCTGCGCGACACCGCCTTCCCCAAGCGGCTGCCCGACGGCACCACCATCGCGCGCAACGTGCACGTGCTGGCCTACTTCGTGCCCAGTGACCCGGCCCACCCGGTCCAGGAGCGCCTGGCCGAGCTGCGCGTCGACCGCGACGTGCGCAACGTCGAGCTCGTCGAGGTCCTGCGCGCCCAGGGCTTCACGCGCCTCAGCCTCGACTACCTGGCGGGGCTGGCCGGCTCGGTGCACTCGGTGGGCCGCCCCCACTTCGCGCGCGCCATGTTCGAGCTGCACCCCGAGATCGTGGGGCCGCGCACCGTGGCCACCTGGAACCAGCTGTTCCGCGACTGGCTCGGCCAGGGCGGGCGCGCCTACATCCCCAAGGCCTCGATCACCGTGGAGTCCTTCCTCGCGTCGGTCGCCGGCTCGGGCGTCGTGGTCTCGATCGCCCACCCGCTGGACAACTACCTCGACGACCAGCCCCTGGCGGCGGCCGAGCGCCGGATCCCCGCGGTCCTGGACTCGCTGCGCGAGCGCGGGGTCGTGGGCGTCGAGGCCTACTACGGCAGCCTGGAGGAGCCGGTGCGCCAGCTGATGGTCCGCCTGACGCGCAACGCGGGACTGGTGCCCACGGGCGGCTCGGACTACCACGGCACCTACAAGGCCGACATCGCGCTGGGACGGGGGCGCACCGGCGACCTGCACGTCCCCGACAGCGTCCTGGACGAGCTGCGCGGCGCCCACGCCGACGCCCGGGTCGCCTGAGCCATCCCCGCGCGCGCCCGCCCGGCGCGCTAGACGGGGAGAGGAGCCGCGACGTGGAACGCCTGAGAGCCCCCTCGCACGCGCGCCATCGGGCGCGCCACCGCGTGCCGCGGCGGCCACGTCGTCGCGCCCCGGCCGCGGCCCTGGTGCTCGCCCTGGCGGCGCCCCTCGCCTGGGGCAGCGCGACCGCCCCGACGACGACCCCGACCCCGACCACCGCGGTGACGACGACCGCGGTGACGACGACGAGCGTGCCGGCGCCCCCGACGACGCTGGTGCCCACGCGCGATCCCTTCACCACGCCCGGCGCGCGGGCCTTCCTCGCGGGCGTCTCCGGGAACCTCACCGCGGGCGTCGAGGACCTGGTGAGCCACCGCGTCTACCTCTACCGGCCGGGCGTGCGCGAGTACACGGCGTCGCTGGTCAAGATCGACATCCTGGCCACCCTCCTGCACGAGGCGGCGCAGGCGGGCCGTGCGCTGAGCGCGCGCCAGCAGCGCCTGGCGCGCGCGATGATCGAGGAGTCCAGCAACGCCGCC
>JAKANY010000040.1 GCA_021823525.1 Actinomycetes bacterium | reverse complement strand
GCGGACAACACCAATGGCGTCGTCACGACGGCGACTCTGAGCGCGGCGACCTGGACGTGGAGCCCGGCCAGCGAGGTGCCCAACGACGCGTCGGGCACCGGAGACCTCGCCGCCATCGCCTGCCCGAACGCCACGACCTGCTTGGCCGTGGGCTCTGACGGTGACAGCCTCGGCATCGCCGAGCAGGCGTCTTTGACCGGTGCGAGCTGGACCTGGTCGCCCCCCACGCCGCTCACGCCACCCTCCTCGGGCGCGGGCACCCTCTCGGCCATCACCTGCCCGAGCGCCACGACGTGTCTGGCCGTGGGCACCGACGGGTCCCAGGGGGTCGCGACGGTGGCCACGCGCGCGGGGGCGGGCTGGACCTGGTCGCCCGAGGTGCGCGTCGCCCTCGGCCAGGCCTCACCTGGCCTTGGCGGCCTGAACGCCGTGGCCTGCGCGAGTCCCACGACGTGCGTGGCCGTGGGGTCCGACAACAGCGACGCAGTGACGACGACGGGGACCGCCGCCGCAAGCGGCTGGACCTGGACGCCCGAGACGATCGTGACCCCGGACGCGTCGGGTGGGGGCGAGCTCACGGGCGTCGCCTGCCCGTCGGCCCGGATCTGTGTCGCGGTCGGCTCGACGATCGCCAACGGGGACGTCGTCAGCCAGCAGACCGGGGGCGTCTACCGCGCCGAGATCGCGACCGGGAGCGTCGCTGCGGGCACCGTCACCTGGTCACCGGTCAGTGACGTCGCGCCCGACCCGACGGGCTCGGACGCCCTGGCCGCCGTCACGTGCGTCAGCGCCTCGTCGTGCCTGGCCGTGGGCGCCGGTGGCGCCTACGGCCAGGAGCTCTTCGGGGCCACCACCTTGATCAGTGCGCCCGTGATCGCCCCGCCCGCGCCGGCCGGCCTGCGCGCCCGCCGCGTGGGCCCGGTGCTGGTGGCCACCTGGGACGCGGTCGCGGGGGCGTCGGCCTACCGCTGCGGGCTCGAGCGCGCCTCCGGGGCTCCCCTGGGCGCGCCGCGCACGGTCAGCGCGCCGTCGTGCCGTTTCGGGGGCCTCGGGGCCAATGAGGTCGTGGGCGTCACGGTCGTGGCGCTGGCGGGGTCCGTCGCCTCGCCGAGCGTGGGCCGCGTCGTCGACGGTCGTCGCCACGCGCTGGGCTGCCTGCGCGGGCACCTCACCCGCCGCGTCACGGCGCTCTTCCCGACCTGCCCACCGGGCTGGCGGGCGCGCTGAGCGCCCCGGCTCCTGGTACGGTCAACCGATGGCGCACGCGATGGTGGCCGAGGCCGGCCTGGTCCTGGTGCTGGCCATGATCCCGGGACCCACCACCGCGGTCATGGTCCGCCAGATGCTGCGCGGGGGCCCGCGCACCGCGCTGGCCACCGTGGCCGGCGCCCAGGTGGCGCTGCTGTTCTGGTCGCTCGCGACGGCCCTCGGCTTCTCGGCGCTGGTGGCGGCCTCCCAGGTCGCCTACGACGCCCTGCGCCTGGCCGGAGCGGTGGTCCTGGTGAGCCTGGGCGTTGCCTCCCTGCGGCGCGGTCGGCGCCCGGGCGGGTCCCGCGAGGCGCCCGCCCCGGTCGTGGTCGCGCCCTGGCGGGGCTTTCGCACCGGGATCCTGACGGACCTGGCCAACCCGAAGATCGCGGTGTTCGCCCTGGCGTTCCTGCCCCAGTTCGTCCCGGCGCGCGCGCCGGTGCTCACGACGACGCTCCTGCTCGGGCTGGTGTGGGTCGCGGTGGACGCCGCGTGGTACGCGGTGCTGATCGGGCTGCTCACCCGCTCGCGCGCGCTGCTGGGCGCCCTGCGCGCGCGTCACCACCTCGAGCGGGTCACCGGCGCGGTCCTGGTCGCCCTCGGGATCTGGGTCGCTCTCGAGCGCGGCTAGCCCTGGGGGGGGCCAAGCTCGCCCCGTATACTGGCCGCATCGACTCGGTCATCGTCTTTGTCGCCAAGTACTTTTTCATCTTGAGCCCGATGGCCGTCGCGGTCGTCTGGTGGCGCCTCGACAACCACGCCAAGGCCGTCTACACCTGGCAGCTGATCCTCGGGGGCCTGATCGCCCTGGCCCTGGCGCGCATCAGCGGCCACTTCTACTACGACACGCGGCCCTTCGTGCGCGAGCACGTGGCGCCCCTGTTCGCCCACGCGCCCGACAACGGCTTCCCCTCGGACCACGCGCTGCTCACGTCGTTCCTGGCCTTTGCCACCTTCCGCTACGCCAAGCCGGTCGCCGTCGCCCTCACGGCCAACGCGCTGCTGGTGAGCTGGGCTCGGGTCGCGGCCAAGGTTCACTCGCCCCTCGACATCGTGGGCTCCTTCGTCTTCTCCCTGATTGCCGTGCTCTTCGTCGACTGGCTGGACCGCCGCCGCCGCCGCCGGCGCCCGCCAGCCGAGCCCGGCTCAACCCGCCCGTAGGGCGGGGATCGCGGCCAGCAGCCGCCGGGCGGGCTCGGCGAGCGAGCCCTCGCGACGCCACAGGGCCCGGATGGCGCGCTCCAGGCGCAGCCCGGCGACCGGGACCTCGACCAGGCGCCTCTCGGCCAGCTCGGTCTCGACGGCCAGATGGCTGAGCACGGCGGGGCCGAGCCCGGCCATCGCCGAGGCCTTGATGGCCGTCGTGGAGGCCAGCTCGGGCTGGATGCGCGCGGCCACCCCGCACTGGGCCAGGGCCCGGTCGAGCACCTGACGGGTGCCCGAGCCCGGCTCCCGGCTGATCAGCGCGACCTCGCCGAGGTGCGCGGGGGCCAGCGGCGTGCGCCGCCGGGCCCACGGGTGACTCGGGGCCACCACGACGGCCAGGCGGTCGCGCCATACGGTGCGTCCCTGGAGACCAGCGGGGGCGCTGACCCCCTCGACGAACCCGAGCTCGACGCGCGAGGCGAGCAGGAGCGCGGGCACCTCGGCCGAGTTGGCCATGCGCAAGGCGACCGCGACGCCCTCCAGGGCCGGCGCGGCCAGCCATCCGGGCAGCAGGTACTCGGCCACCGTGAGGCTGGCCGCGATGCGCAGCTGGGAGGAGCGTCCCGCCCGCAGCGCCGCGGCGCCGCGATCCAGGTCCCCGAGGGCGTCGAGCACGCGCGCCGCCCAGCCCACCACGGCGGTGCCCGCAGGTGTCAGGTGGCTCCCACGCGGGGAGCGCTCGACGAGGTGCAGCCCGAGCTGGGCCTCGAGGTCGCGCAGACGGCGGCTGGCCGCGGGCTCGCTGAGGCCGCGCTGGGCGGCCGCCGAGCGCAGCGAGCCCGCCTGGGCGAGCGCCACCAGCAGCTGCAGCGAGCCGACCTCGAGCGGCTCGCGTCGGGTCTCCACGTCAGGACGGTAGCAGGGGTGGGTCGGCTCGCCCCGGGGGAGGTCCGGGCGAGATGGACCCTGCTTGTGGTCGTCGGTCCTCCCGTCTGCGAACGCGGCGGCGAGGACTCAAGCCGGCGACGGGCGAGAAGAGAGCAAGGATGAAACACCGCGGCGATCTGTTCTAGCATGACGCAGAAGGACAACGGGTTGACATAAGGAGATGCGCCGATGATGCGTTTGCGGTGGGTGATGACCCTGTTCGCGGGTGTGGCGGTCATGGCCCTCGGCGTGCCGGCGAGTGCCGGGGCGGCGGCATCGACCCAGCCCAGCCAGTGGTACACGGTGGCCAACGGCATCGGAGAGTCCTACGGCCTGGCGCCCGACGGCCAGGGGGGCCTGCTCAGCTACGCCTACGTCGGCAGCAGCTACAGCGGGTCTCTTCTCGACTTCAGCGCCGCCCAGCTCGCCCAGGCGGCCGCCGGCGTGCCGGTCGCGCCGCTGCCCGTGCCGCTGACGACGACTGCGGCGACCTCCGGCCAGTGGGACGCGGGCATCGCTGTTGCGAGCAACGGCACCATCTACTTCACCGCCAGCTCCAACGCGACGATCTGGGAGCTCGCGCCCGGCAGCGCCACGGCCACGGCGCTGGCCGTGGCGAGTCCTCCCTGGAGCAACCTCGCGGGCCTCGTCCTGAGCCCCAACGGCCAGGACCTCTACGTCTCCGATCAGGACAACGGCGACCTCTATCGCGTGGATCTGACCACCGATGCGGTGACGTCCATCTTGACGACGAGCGGCAACGACCTCCAACAGATCGCCTTTGACGCCAGCGGGAACCTGTACGTCGCTGACCAGGGAGACAATCAGGTCCTCGAGATCCCCGCGGCGACCCTGCTGGCCCAGACCAGCCCGGTGACGCCTGGCCACGGTGCCCTGGTGGTCGCCGACTGGGGGTCCGATGGTTCCGGTGACCTCACCGGACTGGCCTTTGACGCGGCCGGGAACCTCTACAGCGGTGACTACTCCAGCAATGACGGGGTGGCGATCGTCGAGGTGAGTGCCGCCCAGCTGGCCCAGGTCGCAGCGACCGGCACGCCCGCGACATTCGCCAACGGCGAGCTGGTCGACGTGGCCGACGCCACGACGCCGGCGGTCGACGGACCCCAGCCTCTGGCGGTCGTCAACAACGTGCTCTACGTCGGCAACTTCAACGCGGAGAACATCGTGGCGCTGGCGCTGGCGGCCCCCACGGCACGGGCCCAGGACCTGTCGGTTCTGCGCAGCGGGGGCACGCTGAGCGCCACCTGGCGCGGGGGAACGGCGCCCTACCGCTGCGTGCTGCTCCAGGGGTTCCACGACCCTACGGGATTCGCGGTGGGGACGGGCACGACGTCGTGCTCCTTTAGCGGCCTGTCGCTCTACGCCGCCTTCGGCATCGAGGTCATCTCGGGCTACGGCACCGCGACACCGCTGACGGCGGAGGCCTTCGCGCCCGCCCCGGGGCTCACGTGCGCGCGCGGCTCGGCCACGCGCCACTACACCTCGCCCGGGTCGCGCTGCCCGCGAGGATGGCACCCCACCGACTAGGCGACTCGGTCTGCCTCGGCGCGGGCCCGCGCGTCTCGTGGCGGGTGCCGACGCGGTACTCGGCCCGCTGGCGCGGTGGCGGGGTCGCGGTCGCCCGGCCCCAGCGGCGTCACGAAGCGCTCTCGAATCGCCACAGCAGGTTTCCCAGGCCGTTCAGCGTGGCGATCCCGTAGGTCTCGCTCGGATCTCTCGCGCTCATGAGCACCGCGAGGTACGTCGTTGACCCGCGGTGCACGTAGCCGGCGCTGTTGACCTGCCAGCCGGCGCTCCCGTCGGGAAGCCAGCCGTCCTTGACGCCGACGACGGCCGACGCGGGCACGCCCGAGGGCACGCCGAAGCGCTGCTCGGGGATCACGTCCCGCATCAGCTGGCGCTCGATCTGCGCGCTCGCGGGGTCCAGCAGGTTCCCGGGCAGCCAGATCGCCCGCAGGAGCCGGAGGTAGTCGGCGGGCGTGGTCTGCATCGTTCCCCACCCCCAGGACGTCACGCTCTGGCGCATGCCGACCAGCGCGTTGAAGGCGCTGATGGCGTAGTAGCCGCCGGTGCCCCGCCAGTTGGTCGACAGCCCGAAGCCGCCGATCTGGTTCCAGAGCATCTGGGCGGTCTGGTTGTCGGACTGCTCGATCATGGTCGTGGCCGCGTCGCGCACCGCCGGGCTCAGGCTCGCGTGGTCGACCTGGTCCTCGTGCAGCAGCGTGGCCAAGATGTCGATCTTGACCATCGAGGCGGTGATCTCGAGGACGCCGGGCCGGTACAGGTAGGTGGCCCCGGTGGCGGGGCAGTAGAGGCCCGCCGTTAGGGAGCCAGCGCGCGAGGCCAGGAACCTGCGGACCACCGGGGCCGCGAAGGGGTCGCGCCCACACGCCCTCGGCCGAGCAGGTCGGCGCCTGCGAACGATCGGGCGCGAGGTGGTCACGGTCGTCGTGGTGGTGGTCCCGGGGATCGTCGTCGTGGCCGTCGTCGTCGTGGTGGTGGTGTCGGTGGTGCCGGAGGCCCCCACGGGACCCGAGAGGGCTACCGCGAGCGTGGCGCCGGTCACCAGCGCGCCGAGCACCTGACGGCTCCGGGGCGCGGCGGGGAGGGGATGCCACGTCTTTTGGCCGCGACGCTCCCCTCGCCGGATGGGGCGCTGGAGACAGGTCCGGAGCGGTGGCACGAGGGGCACGGTAGCGCGCGCCGCGCGCACCGGCAGGCGAACGTCGCTCGAAATGTGGGGGCTGCGCGGCCCCGCCGTCGGGTCGACCGCCAGCGCCCGGGCGCGCCGTCGCTCGCTAGCCTCGGCCCCGTGACCAG
>JAKANY010000005.1 GCA_021823525.1 Actinomycetes bacterium | reverse complement strand
CTAGCGGGAGTTTCCTGGCTATCGCGGGGTGAACCAGCGTCTTCCCTGGTAGATCGGGAGGTCGGTTCGGTCCCGCTGTATTACCTAACTCAGCGCTTCGGGGCGTAAGCCGCGAGCCCGAAGAGGTCGTAGAGACGCTGCTGGGTGGGATCGAGGTCGGTGAGCATGTGGCGGACCCGGGGTCGCCCGCGCGGGCCCGGATAGAGGAGCACGGTCTCCTCGATCCCGCTCAGGGTGCCGAGCAGCTCGCGCACGCTCATCGCCAGGCCCGCTCTCGCCGCCTCGAGCGCCAGGAGACGGGCGACGGCGAGCGCGAGCACGCAGTAGAAGGCGTGGACGCGGATCTTGGCGTCGGTCCAGTGATACATGGGCGAGAACGAGACGACCGAGCGATCCTTCATCTGGCGAAAGTCGGCCTCCACCTGGAACTGCGAGCGATAGGCCGCCACGATCTCGGGGATCGTCCAGTCCTCGTGGTCGCTGAACAAGATGCGCTTGCCGAACAGCTCGTCCTCGAGGGCCCGCACCGCGTCCTCGTCGATCGAGTACTCGAGTCGCAGCGACCTCGGCGTGGTTCCGCGCAGCGTCGTCGTGACACACCGCGCCACCCATCGCGCCGAGCAGATCTCGTCGATCTCTCGCTGCACCGCGGACTTCTCGCGCCTGGTCTGGCCCCGCTCGAGGCGCGAGCGCAGCTCAGAGAGACGTCGGGTCGCCTTGGCCAGCGTCTGGGTGAAGCCGCGGCGCTGCTTGTCGTGCAGCTCTTCAGAGTGGGTGACCACGACCCGGCGCGTCGCTCCGAGGGCGCTCGTCCTGGACTCGAACGCGCTGAGCCCGGGGAAGGCCTCAGGGTCGACGACGAGGTAGCGTGACGCGGGCTCGGCGAGAAGATCGAGGTGATCGCTCGGGCGAAGCGAGCCGACGAAGTGCAGGGGGGTGCTCTCGATGAAGAGCTGGTTCGCGGCCGAGTCCTGGCCGGCGTCGTAGACCACGGTGAGCTCGTCACCGGAGCTGATCGAGTCGTAGCGCGACGCGAGCTCGGCGACGACGCTCACGAACTGGGTGACGTCGGGCCGGTTGCCGGGGTAGGCGTGCGAGATGATCGGGATGCCGGCGTCCCTCGTGACGACGAGACTCAGGCCCACGAGGCGCAGATCGGTGCGCTTCTGCTTGGCGTGGCCGCGCTGGGCGATCGGGGCACGGTCGTTGCCCGAGTCGATGAAGGTGGCGAAGTTCGTCATGTCGAGGACGAGCCCCGAGCAGTCCAGGCCGAAGCGCTCCACCATCACCGCCGCCACCCGTCGCTCGATCTCGGTGAGCTGGGCGGCGCTGATCGCGTCCATCGCGTCCCAGAAGCGGCGGTGGTCGAGGGCCGAAGCGGGGAGCTTCACCAACCGGTCGCCCGCCGTCGTCGACCACCACTCGACGAAGGCGAGCTTCGAGCACGGGGCGACCACCCGGTTGGCGCACGCCAGCGCCAGATAGGTTCCCACCGACGCGCCCGCGTCGGACCTGCGCTGCCCGACGACATCGTCGATGATCCGGGCCACGCCGAGTCGTTCGAGCACGCCCCAGACCGCGGCGAGGTCCCCGAACCCCCGGTGCTGGGTCCGCGTGGGCTCGCCCGGGCCGGACTGGGACAGCCGAGCCGCGATCTCCTCGGCCGAACCGAGGTAGCGCTGCGAGACGATGCGCGGCTTGCCCCCCACGCGGGCCGACTCGACGAGGTAGTAGTAGGTCCTCGTGCCCTGCTTCTTGCCGACGATGGAGGCCATATATAGGTAATACCCCACACCGCGACAGATAGCAAGCACCTGAACCGAACAAACGCGCTGGTCACGCAGGCGATAAGAGACTTCCATCCGAAGCCCCGACGTCAGCCTTCAAGGGATAGCCAGGAAACTCCCGCTAGTGCGCTGGTCGGTCGACGATCACGACACGTCCGGCACCTCGTCCGAGGTGCGTGCGAATGCTGATCGGAGGGTGCGGCCCGTGCGCGAGCAGGGACACGACGAGTTGGATGAGACGCTTGGCGAGGGTCTGGGTGGTGGCGTAGCCGAGGAGCAGGACGGAGGACCCGGGGGACAGTTGCGCGAGGAACGCCGCGACGCGCGACGGCGCCGTGGCCGGGAGCGTGGGTTGGCGTGTCGCGAACGTGATCGTGAGCGGGGCGAGGTGGCGGCGAGGCACCATCACGGGTGACGACGTCGCGGGCGTGCTGGCGCCCCAGGGCGACACGGCCGCGACGGCGAACTCGTAGGTGCGACCTCCCGCGAGGCTGGCCAGGCGAAGGGTGGCCCCCGAGATACCCGTCGCCACCGACTGCCACGTGGAACCCCCGTTGGTCGAGGACTCGACGGAGAAGTTCGTCGAGACACCCGCCTCCGCGGTCGCCTGCCACGTCAGCGTCACGACGCCCCTCGAGGAGACCGTGGCGTGCACGTCCGTGGGCGCGGTGGGAGCCGCGAGGCTGGCCAGCGACAACGGCGCGTACAAGATGCCCTCACCGAAGGTGGCGACGTAGAGTCCTCCAGGGACCCAGTCGACGGCCGTCACGAGCGACGGCGTCATGCCTGACTGTGCCGAGACCCACTGCGCGCCACCCTGGCTGAGGAAGAGGCCGGCGCTCGTGGCGGCCGCCACGACCCCGGAGTTCGGGGCGAAGGCCAGTTGCGAGGAGAACCCGTACAGGGTGTTGGGACCCTCGAGGATCCCCGCGTTGTCCGAGCTGAAGGTGCGCCCGCCGTCGGCGCTGCGCCAGATCCCACCGCCCGCGTTGGGGGGCGTGCTGCTCGCCGCCAGCACCACGGAGGGATCGACGGGATCGAAGGCGAGTGACTCGATCACGCCACCCACCGCGGGCACCGAGGCCGAGCTCCACGTGGTGCCCCCATCAGTGCTCGAGGAGATGGCGTTGGTTCCGCTGCAGCACGAGCTCACCAGGATGTGCTCGGGGTTCGCGGGGTCGATGGCGATGGCCTGGGCTTCGAGCGGCCAGCCGGTGTTGGACCACGTGAATCCCCCATCGGTGCTCTCGTAGACGCCGTTGCTGCTGCCCAGGAAGAGGTGCTGTGCGTTCGCGGGGTCGAACGCGAGCTGACCAGCTGCCCCGGTGATCGCGGTGTCGCAGGGCCCTGGCGGCAGCCCGCTAGCCAGTGAGAAGTCGTGACCGCCGTCGGTCGAGATGGCGAGCCCCCCGACCGTGCACGCGTAGGCGAGGGACGGGTTCCCCGGATTGAAGGCCACGACACCGTCCTCACCTCCCGGGCTCCCCGCGCTCGGCACGGACCAGGTCGCACCGCCGTCGAAGCTCGACAGGTAGGAGTAGTCCTGGACGGCCGCCAGGATCGTCGTCCCGCTCACCGCGACGGACGTGTCGAGCGAGCTGTCGATGCCGACATTGAGGCTCACCCACGTCGACCCGGTGTCGTGGGTGAGATAGAGGCCCTGGTCGCTGCCCAGGGCGTACGTGGTGCCCCCGGGCAGGACGTCGACGATCCGGTTGTCCCATCCGCCGTTGAGGGGGTCCCACGTCGTCCCGCCATCAGTGGTGATGCAGCTGCCCCCCTCACCGGCAACGGCCAGGACCCCGGGTCCCGTGCCGACCGCCTGGGCCCGGAAGCCGCATCCCGGTCCGAGCGTGAGGGGTGTCCACTGGGAGCCACCGTCGGTCGTGGCGAGCAGGGTGGTCGTGCTCGACTGGGGCCACTCCACCGCGTAGGCGACGGCACCGTTGGTCGGGTCGGCGGCCATCGACCACACGACCGCGTTTCCCGTAGGTGTGTAGGAGGTGGTGGTGGCGCCGGTCGTGAGGTTCAGGAGCAGGATGGACCCGTTGTCGAGCCCGAGGTACAGCACGTCGCCACCGTCGGCCATCGCCCCGACCGCACTTGACGTGGTGACGGCCGTCGCCCACGTCGCCCCGTCGTCGCGCGAGACCATGACCCCCGCCGCCGTCGCGGCGTAGAGAGAGGTGCCCACCGCGACGAAGGAGCTCACCTGGCTCGCGTGGGCCGCGAGACCCCAGTGCGCCCCGCCGTCGGCGGAGCGGAAGATACCCGTGGTCCAGGTTCCGGCGAGGACGACCTGTGGGTTCGTCGGGTCGAGCCAGAGTGCGCCGACCATGGGATCGCTCAGTCCGGTGTCGGCCCGCGTCCACGTCGAACCGCCTGTCGTCGATGCGAAGATCCCGCCCTCGCCGAAGGGGCCCTGGAACCCGGAGCCCACTCCCGAGCCCGCGTAGATGATTTGCGGATCTGTGGGATCGATCGCCAGAGCGGAGATCTTTCCCGCGCCAGGCAATCCTGGTCCGATGGCCGCTGGCCCCTTCGTCTGCCAGTTCAGGTTGAGGGTCGGCGGCACTCCGGTGGAGCGTGGAGCGGCTCCCGCTGGCCCGCGGAGCGGGCCCACCGGGCCCGCAGCGATCGGCGCCAGGATCAGGACGGCAGCGAGCGCTAGAGTCCTCGGGTCTCGTCCTGAGGACCGAGCTCGTGTCCGTACGCGCAGCATTCCGCTATGCCCCCCCGGCATCTCTCTAGCACTCGACGGGCACTCGGGCAATTGGCCACGGATCGCGTGGCGCCGCGCTGTCGTTCAGGCGTCGCGTCGCACCAGCAGGGTCCCCCCGATCCCTATCGCGATCGCCGCGTCGAGGGCCAGGACCCCGATCCCCGCCCACGGGCTCAGCGAGGGACCCTGGATCCCCACGGCCACGACTGACGTCACGGTGTTGGTGATGTGCAGGGGCATGAATTTGAGGATCGGCTGGCTGAAGGACGTGGGCAGGGTCTGGAGGATGAGGGGCAGCACCAGGAGCACCCCGACGTAGGTCGTGATGGCCCCCGCCGAGTGGCGCACGATCGCGGCCAGTCCCAGGGCGAAGAGCCCGAGCAGCGCCACGGCGACCCCACCGTCGACGACGGCGCGCAGGACTCCGGGCTGGGAGAGCGTCGCGTGAGCCGCCGGGGCGCGCAGCAGGCTCTGACCCAGGAGGAAGGCGCCAAAGGAGAGGACCTCGCCCGCGACGAGGGCCAGCGCGCCCACGACGACGGCCTTGGCCGCGAGCACACGACCGCGCCGCGGTGTCGCGGCCAGCGTCGCGCGGATCGTACCCGTCCCGTACTCGGCACTCATGACGAGCACGCCGAGCACGCCCACGATCAGCTGGCTGAAGAGCAGGCCCTTGAGGGTGATGCCCGTGGGATCGAAGGTGAGGCGCTGGACGGGCGAGAAGGTGTGCCAGTTGTGGGTCACGGCGCTCCCGGCGATGGCCGCGACCCCGAGGGTCACGACCGCCATGGCGAGCAGCGTCCACCACGTCGAGCGCACCGTGCGCAGCTTGGTCCACTCCGAGGCGATCAGGCGGGAGCGGCCGACGGGGAGGTCCGCGGGCGTCGTGGAGCCGAGGGTGAGGGTCGTCATCGGGCCTGCCTTCCGGTGGGGACCGGGGACGCGCTCGCCCGGCCGTGGTACTCGACGCTGTCGCTGGTGAGCGACATGAAGGCCTCCTCGAGGGAGGCCGTCTGCGCGGAGAGCTCGTGGAGCGCGATGCCCGCCGCACAGGCGATCTCGCCGACCTGGGCCGCGTCCAGGCCCCGGACGTCGAGGGCCTCGACGTCGTCGGTGACGCTCGCCCCCTGCGCCTCGAGGAGCTGGCGCAGCTGGGCGGTGCGCGGGGAGCGCACGCGCACCGAGGTGCCCGCCGTCGTGGCGATGAAGTCCTCGACCGTGCCCTCGGAGATGAGGGCTCCGCGCCCGATCACGACCAGGCGATCGGCGGTCAGGGCCATCTCGCTCATGAGGTGGCTCGAGACGAAGACACTGCGTCCTTCGGCGGCCAGGCCCTTCAGGAGGTTGCGCACCCACAGGATGCCCTCGGGGTCCAGGCCGTTGACGGGCTCGTCGAAGAGCAGCACGCCCGGGTCGCCGAGCAGGGCGGCCGCGATGCCTAGGCGCTGGCCCATGCCGAGCGAGAACTTGCCCACGCGCCGGCGGGCCACCTCGCTCAGCCCGACCCGGTCGAGGACCTCGTCGACGCGCGCGAGGGGGATCCCGTTGGTCTGGGCGAGGAAGCGCAGGTGGTTCGCCGCGCTGCGCCCCGGGTGGATGGCCCTCGCCTCGAGCAGCGCGCCCACCTCGCGCAGGGGGTGGCGCAGCTCGGCGTAGGGGCGTCCGTTGATGGTGGCGGTGCCGGTGTCGGGGCGGTCCAGGCCCATGATCACGCGCATGGTCGTCGACTTGCCCGAGCCGTTGGGCCCGAGGAACCCCGTGACCACTCCGGGCGGGACCGAGAAGGAGAGGTCGCGCACCGCGACGGTGTCGCGGTAGCGCTTCTCGAGCTGGTGAACCTCGATCACGGGCACCTCCAAGGGCGGGGGACTCCAGTGTGGCGGGACGCCCGGCCCGCGGGCTCGGTCGCGCGGCCACTTCTCGTGGCCGCGAGGATGACCGCTGGCGGTGGTCGCCTCCGTCGCGCGGCGGATGCCCCTCGGTCCCCGGGGCGAGATACGCGGGTCCCCGGCTGGGTAGCGTGCGAGCGTGAGTGACGTCGACGCGGATCTCGCGGCTCCCTGGGTCGAGCGCCTCACGGCGCGCACCTGGGTGATCCTGGACGTCGTGCTGGCCCTGGTGCTCGCGGCCGGGACGCTCGCCCACCTCTTCGCCTTCCCGTCGGCCGTCGCGCGCGCCGAGCTGGGCCCCCTGGTGCTCGCCGCCACGCTTCCGGTCGCCGTGCGGCGGCGCTGGCCGGGGGCGACGCTCGTCGTCGTGACCCTGGCCATGACCGTCGCGACGGCCGTGGGCCACTCGCTCGCGCCGGACCCGGCGATCGCCTTCCCCCTCTACTCGCTGACGCTCGCGACCTCGCGTCGGCGCTCGCTCGCGGTGCTGGTCGCCGTCGAGGCCGCCCTGCTCGCGGGGCTCGGCGTCGCGGCCCTCGCGCAGCACGCCGAGGGCGACGTCACCTTCAGCCTGGTGCTCGGCGCGGCGACCTGGGTCATCGGCGACGCGGTGCGCGCCCGACGGGGCTATCTCGCCGAGCAGGAGCGACTCGGCCGCGAGCGCGCCCTCGACGAGGCGGCGCGTGCCCTGGTCGAGGAGCGCCTGACCATCGCGCGCGAGCTCCACGACGTGCTGGCCCACAGCCTCGCGGTGATCGCCCTCCAGTCGGGTGTGGGGCGCCACGTGATCGACGACCACCCCGACCAGGCGCGCGAGGCGCTGGCGGCCGTCGAGAGCACCAGCCGCGGGGCGCTCGACGAGCTGCGCCGGGTCCTCGGCGCCCTGCGGGCCGACGAGGAGGACCGCGGTCCCGCGCCGGGACTGGGTGATCTCGACGCGCTGGCCGCCCGGGTCGAGGGCGCCGGCACGCCGGTCACCCTCGAGCTCGAGGGTGACGGGACCACGCTCGCCCCGGGTCTCCAGCTCTCGCTCTACCGCATCGTCCAGGAGGCCCTGACCAACGTGGTGCGCCACGCCCCGGGCGCGCGCGCCACGGTGCGCCTGCGCGTCGGGCCCGAGGTGGTGGACCTCGAGGTCCTCAACACCCCGAGCGCGCGCACCCGCCCGCCGGGTCCCGTGGGCCACGGGTTGATCGGGATGCGCGAGCGCGCCTCCCTCTACGGGGGGACGCTGCGAGCGGGTCCGCGCACGACCGGGGGCTTCTCGGTGCGCGCCGTCCTGCCCCACCGGGGAGCGACGTGAGCATCCGGGTCCTCGTCGCCGACGATCAGGCCCTCATCCGGGCGGGACTCGCGGTCCTGATCGGCTCGTCGCCCGACTGCGTGGTCGTGGGCGAGGCGGCCAACGGCGCCGAGGCGCTGCGCCTGGCCAGCCAGACCCGTCCCAACGTCGTGGTGATGGACATCCGCATGCCCCAGATGGACGGACTCGAGGCGACCAAGCTCCTCGCGGCCGATCCCGCTCTCAGCGCGACGCGGGTGCTGATCCTGACGACCTTCGACCTCGACGAGTACGTCTACGAGGCCCTGCGCCTCGGGGCGAGCGGGTTCCTGCTCAAGGACACCCCGCCCGAGGATCTCCTGGCCGCGATCCGCGTCGTCGCGCGCGGCGACGCGCTGCTCGCCCCCAGCGTCACCCGCCGGGTGATCGCCCACTTCAACCGCCTCGCGCCGAGCCCGGCGGGTGAGGACCCCTTCGCCGCCCTGACCGAGCGCGAGCGCGAGGTGCTGGTCGCGGTGGCGCGCGGGGCGACCAACGCCGAGATCGCCGAGGGGCTGCACCTGAGCGTCGCGACCGTCAAGTCCCACGTGAGCCGGCTGCTGGCCAAGCTCGGCGCCCGCGACCGCACTCAGCTGGTCGTCACCGCCTACCAGGGAGGACTGGTCTAGCCCGCAAGGAGTCCCGCGCCCGCGAGGGCGCGCCACGCCTCGAGAGGCGGCTCGCCCGGGACCGGCCCGAGGACCTGGAGGCACACGTGGTCGGCACCCGCAGCGCGGTGCTCGGCGACGCGCGCGGCGATGGCCTCGACGTCGCCCGCGACCACCATCGCGTCCTTCAGGCGCGTCGAGCCCCCACGGACCCAGTCCTCCCCGGTGAATCCCTGGCGAGCCCAACTCGCCCGGTAGTTGGGCAGGCCGGTGTAGAACTCCAGGTGGGCGTGGGCCCGGGCGAGGACGTCCTCGCGCGAGGGCGCGTCGAGCACCACGGCCTGCTCAACGGCGAGGAACGCGCTTCCCAGGGCCGCGCGGGCGGCGGCGGTCTGCTCGGGGGTCACGAGGTAGGTGTGGGCGCCATCGGCCGCCGTCGCGGCCAGTTCGAGCATGCGCGGTCCGAGCGCGGCGAGCAGGCGCGGGGGGCGCTCGGACTCCTCGGGGGCGTGCATGGGGGCCGCGTCCATGGCCGCCAGGTACTCGGCCATGGCGCGCACCGGCTGGTCGTAGTGGTGACCCCGGAGGCGCTCGACGAGGGGCGCGTGGGAGACCCCGAGACCGAGCACGAAGCGTCCCTGCGAGCTCGCCGCCAGCGTGCGCGCCGCGTTGCGGGTCGTGACCGCGTCGCGCGCCCAGATCGAGGCGATCCCCGTGGCGATGACCATCTGCTCGCTCGCCACGAGCGCCAGGGCCGCCTGGGTCATGGCCTCGCGGCCCCAGGCCTCGGGCAGCCACAGGGCCCGCACCCCCAGCCGGTCGAACTCGGCGACGAGCTCGCGGGTGCGCGCGATGGGCTGGGTCTCCAGGGTCATCGTCCACAGTCCGGTGGTACCGCGCAGTCGCTCGAGGGTGTCCATGGGCTCATGGTAGGGCGCGCGGAGTTGAGGGGCGAGGGGCGGGTCGGGAACAATGGAGCGTGGTCTGGATCGTCATCGGGGTGAGCGCGTGGCTCGCTGTCGTCGCCCTGACGGCCCTGTGGCCGCAGCGCTCGGGCATCCTCGCCGCGCTGGCCTACCCCGTGGGCTGGGTGGCCGGCGAGCTGCCGGTCCAGGCGATCCTCACCGAGGGGGTCCTGCTCGGGCTGCTCGCCTGGTGGGGCTGGCCCCACGACGACCTCTCGGGCATCGTCCTGACACTCGCGGTGGCCGTCGTCGCGGCCAACCTGGCCCTGCTCGCGGTCAGCCTGTCGGCCCAGCACAGCGTCGCGCAACAGCTGGCTGGCGCCCCCGACCGGCCCCTACGGGTCGGGCGCCCGGGCCAGGACGCCTTCGGGCGCTGGTGGCGCACGGTCATCAAGGTCTCGGCGCACCCGCGCTGGCTGGAGGTCACTGCCGACCAGCCCTACGGGCCCGACGCGCGCCAGCGCCTCGACGTGTGGCGCCGCCGCGACGCGGGGCCGGGCGCCCCCGTCGTCCTCTACTACCACGGCGGCGCCTGGACCTTCGGCCACAAGTCCCAGCAAGGTCGTCCCCTGCTCCACGAGCTGGCCGCGCGCGGCTGGGTCGTGGTGACCCCGAACTACCGCTTCGCGCCCACGCATCCTTGGCCCTCCCAGATCGAGGACGCCCGGGCGGCCCTGGCCTGGACGCGCAGCCACGCGGCCGCGCTGGGGGCCGACCCGGGGCGCATCGTGGTCGCGGGGGGCTCGGCCGGGGGCCAGCTCGCGGCCCTGGTCGCGCTGACCGACGAGGAGGTGGCGCCCGGAGAGCTCTCGCTGCGGGGGTGCCTCTCCTTCTACGGGGTCCTCGAGATGACCGGGGACGAGGAGCTCTGGCGGGGCCTCGGTCGCGGGCTGCGGCGCCTGCTCGAGCACCGCGTCTTCCAGGTGCGCGTCGCCGACGCGCGCGCTCTCTTCGAGGAGGCCTCGCCCCTGCACCGGCTGCACGCGGGCGCTCCGCCCTTCCTCGTCGTCCAGGGGCGCACCGACACCCTGGTCGAGGTCAACGTCGCGCGCACCTTCGTCGCGCGCTTCCGCGAGGTCGCGCCCGCCCCCGTGTGGTACGTGGAGCTGGCGGGCACCCAGCACGCCTTCGACCTGACCGCGAGCCCGCGCACCTCGGCCGTCGTGCGCGCGGCCGTCGCGGCGGCCAGCGCGATGGTGGCGCCCCGCCCGCCCCTCGAGCCCGCGATGCTCGCGCGCTACGTCGTGCCCCCGGCCCAACTGCTGGTCGAGGTCGACGGCACGGCCATTGAGGCACGGGAGTACGCCGGGCGCGCGGGCACCCTCTACGCCCTCACGAGCGACAACGCGCGCTCGCGGGTCGTGACCGACGAGGAGAACGCCGCGGCGCGCGCCGATCTCGTTGCGACGCTGGCGCGCCTCGGGGTCGCCCCGCTCGCTGCGACCCGCGCGCGCGACGCGAAGGGGCGCTTCCCCGATGAGTGCGGCGTGGCGCTCTCCTCGCGCGCGCTGGCCCTGGCCTTGGCGCGCCGCTACGACCAGCACGCGATCTACGAGGTGACGGCGAACGCGATCCGGGTGATTGACGCCGATACGGGGGCCGTGCGCGCCTCGTCGTGATAGGTCGACAGGACGGGGGCCAGAGCACGTGCGCGACGTGCGTCGTGCCACCTGCGACGCTCGTGCCCCCTCGATGTTGCGGCTGGAGAGTTCTCGAAGTGGATGATAGATTTCAGTTTGTGGAACGTCCTGCGGCCCCGGCGCTCGCGCCGATCTTTCGCTCACGCCAGCAGGGGGAGATCCTGGCGTGGTTGCTCGACGACGAGGACCGTGAGGCATCACTTCGAGATATCGCGCGGTCGCTGGGCGTCCCGGGAGCCTCGGTTCACCGTGAGGTCGAGCGCGCGCAGGCCGCGGGACTGATCCTGTCACGTCGCGTGGGAAACGTCCGTCTGGTTCGCGTGAACCGAGAAAGCCGATTCGTCGCGCCGCTGCGCCAGCTCCTCATCATGACCTTCGGAGTCCCGGCACGTCTGGCCGGCGTCCTCGCGTCCGTGGACGGCGTGGAGTCGGCGTACCTGTTCGGCTCGTGGGCGGCTCGCTACGAGGGGGTCACCGGTCGTCGTCCCGTCGGCGACATCGACCTTCTCGTCCTCGGGTCACCCGATCGCGAGGAGGTCTACCGGAGCGTCCTCGCGGTCGAGCCCTCGCTGGGGTACCCCGTTCACGTGACGCTGCGATCGGGCCGTTGGCTCGCCGAAGGAGGCGACAGCTTTCACGACACCATCGTTCGTCAGCCGTTGATCCAGATCGTCGCACTCGACCACGCGGTCACGAAGGACTCGGCACCGGCCACAGCATCCGTCGCCCACTGAAGCGCCTCGCGCGCATCGGCCTCATCGACAGTGACGGGACTGTCCCTGACGTACTCGAGGCTGTGGCGCTGGACGCCTCGTGCCGGCGCGAGTTCCCGAGAAGGCACCGGGGGCGTGCTCGTGGGCGAGTGCGTTGGCCAAGGCGAAGACGGCCTCATGGGCACCGGGGCTCGACGTCACGCGCGCACCAGCGGCGCGGTCGACCGCCTCGGCGGCGTGGCGCATCGTGTCGTACGCGGCGTTGTACGCCAGGCGGTACGACGCCCCGGCGATCAGGGACACCACGCCGTCGAGATCGTCACGTGCGCGGGCGAGCCACTGCGATGCCGCCCGGTGGGCGTCGCCCTCGACACGCTCGAGGAGCCCACGAGCGCTGTAAAGCGCCACCAGACGCGAGAGATCGTCGGCCACGACGTCACGATAGGCCCGACCTGTCGCGATCTCGTGAAGCCCACTCCAGGTCCGAGGCGACCTGCGGCTTACGGCCTGCGGGCGGTCGGGGATTGCCGGCAGGTCGGCCTCGCTGCGGTCAGTTCGCGGCCTCGGCGAGCACCACGTCGACCTCGAGGGCCGCACCTTCGGCCAGCTCGAGCCCGGTGACCGTGCCGGCAGCCTCAAGGTCGCCCGCAGCCAGCGTCAGGGCGTGGAGGGTGCCGCGCGGGGCCACCACTCCGAGGCGGACGACGGCCGCGCGCTGGGAGACCTTGGCCGTCGACTTGGCGCGCCGCAGCGCCTCGAGGACCTCGGCGACGGGGTGGTAGACCTCGCCGGGGTCGTCGGTGCGCTCGAAGGCGAACTCGGTGGCGCTCGGCCAGGGGGCCCGGTGGACCGAGCCCTCGTGCCACCAGCGCCAGGCCTCCTCGGTCGCGAAGGGCAGGAACGGGGCGAGCAGGCGCACCAGGACCGAGGTCGCGAGCTCGAGAGTCGCACGCGCCGAGCGGGTTGCCGGGTCGGCGTCCTCGCCGTAGGCGCGGAGCTTGACCAGCTCGACGTAGTCGTCGCAGAATCCCCAGAAGAAGGCCTCGACGCGCTCGAGGGCCCGCGCGTAGTCGTAGGCGGCGAGGGCGGCCGTGGCCTCGGCGACGAGGTCGGCGAGCAGGCTGAGCAGGTCCCGGTCGAGCGGGGCGGTGACCTCGGACGGGTCGGTCGGGCCCGCGAGACGCCCGAGGACGAACTTGGTCACGTTGAGGACCTTGATCGCGAGGCGCCGCCCGTTCCTCATCTGGGCCTCGTCGATGGCGGTGTCGGTGCCGGGACGACCCGAGGCGGCCCAGTAGCGCACGGCGTCGGCGCCGTGGCGCTCGAGCAGGGGCAGCGGGGTCACCACGTTGCCCACCGACTTGCTCATCTTCTTGCGGTCCGGGTCAAGGACCCAGCCCGAGATGGCCGCGTGGGCCCAGGGCAGGCCGTCGTGGGCGAAGTGGGCGCGCACCACGCTGGAGAACAGCCACGTGCGGATGATCTCGTGGGCCTGGGGCCGCAGGTCCATGGGGTAGACGTGGTCGAACAGTTCGGTGCCCCAGCGCCCGGCGATCTCGGGGGTGAGCGAGCTGGTCGCCCAGGTGTCCATGACGTCGGGGTCGCCCACGAAGCCCCCGGGCACCCCGCGCTGGTCGGCGCGATATCCCGCGGGCACGTCCGAGGACGGGTCGATGGGCAGGTCGGCGAGATCCGGGAGCAGCGGCGCGTCGTAGCGAGGCTCGCCCTGCTCGTCGAGCGGGTACCACACGGGGAAGGGGACCCCGAAGAAGCGCTGGCGCGAGATGTTCCAGTCGATGTTGAGGCCCTGGACCCAGCTGGCGTAGCGGTGGCGCATGTAGTCGGGGTGCCAGGCGAGCTGCTCGCCGCGCGCGAGCAGCTGCGCACGGTGCGCGAGGGTCGCGACGAACCACTGGCGCGAGGTCACGATCTCGAGGGGCCGCTCGCCCTTCTCGTAGAACTTGACCGGGTGCGTGAGGGCGGTCGGCTCGGCGAGCAGCGCACCGCTCGCGCGCAGCTGGTCGACGACGGCCGCGCGCGCGGCCGCGACGGTGGCGCCCTCGAGGGCGGCGTAGGCGGCCTGGGCGGCGTCCGGGTCGCGGCTCGGGAACTCCGGCGAGGAGAAGTCGGCCGGGGCGAAGCGCCCGTCGCGCCCGATGAGCGCGCGCGTCGCCAGGTGCAGCTCGCGCCACCAGGTGACGTCGGTCAAGTCCCCGAAGGTGCACACCATGGCGGCCCCGGTGCCCTTGTCGGGCTCGGCGAGGTCGTGGGCGACGACGGGGACGGGCACGGCGAACAGGGGGGTGAGCACGCTCGTGCCCACCAGGTCGCGGTAGCGCGGGTCCTCGGGGTGGACGACGAGCGCGACGCAGCTGGCCAGCAGCTCGGGGCGCGTCGTCTCGATCTCGATGGTTCCCCCGTGCTCGCGCGCGAAGGCGACCCGGTGGGCGAAGCCCGGGCGCTCGCGGTCCTCGAGCTCGGCCTGGGAGACGGCGGTGCGAAAGTCGACGTCCCAGAGCGTCGGGGCGACCGCGGCGTAGACCTCGCCGCGCGCGAGCATCGCGAGGAACGCCCGCTGGCTGATCGCCTGGGCCTCCGGGCCGATCGTCGCGTACTCCAGGGACCAGTCGATCGAGATCCCCAGGTGCCGCCACAGGTCCTTGAAGGCCTGCTCGTCGGCGGCCGTGAGGCGCTGGCAGAGCTCGACGAAGTTCTTGCGGGCGATCGGCGTCTTGGCCGCTTTGCCGTCCGCGGGGGCCGGGACCGCGAAGTCCGGGTCCCAGGGGAGCGAGGGGTCGCAGCGCACCCCGTAGTAGTTCTCGACGCGCCGCTCGGTCGGCAGGCCGTTGTCGTCCCAGCCCATGGGGTAGAAGACCTCGCGCCCGCGCATGCGCCAGAAGCGCGCCAGCACGTCGGTGTGGGTGTAGCTGAAGACGTGGCCCAGGTGCAGGGAGCCCGAGACCGTCGGGGGCGGGGTGTCGATCGAGTACACCCGCTCGCGCGGGGCCTCCCGGTCGAACCGGTAGAGGGCCTCGGCCTCCCAGCGGTCGATCCAGGCGGCCTCCAGCCCGTCGACGCCGGGGTGCTCGGGGACCTCGGGCGTGCGACGCGTCGTCATGGTTGGCGTAGTTTAGTTCGGTGATCCGGCTCTTCGACGCGAGCGCGGGTGCGGTGGTGGACATCGTGCCGCGCGACGAGGGGCGCCTCGGCGTCTACGTGTGCGGTCCGACCGTCTACGACCTGCCGCATCTGGGCCACGGGCGCCTCGCCCTGGTGTGGGACGTGGCGCGCCGGTGGTGGACCTTTGCCGGCTACGACGTGCGCTTCGTGTCCAACGTGACGGACCTCGACGACAAGATCATCGAGCGGGCCGACCGGGAGAAGGCGACCGAGGGCGACATCGCCGCCACCTACGAGACCGCCTGGTGGGCGGCCCTCGACCTGCTCGGCGTGGCGCGACCGGACGCCACGCCCCACGCGACGGCCTACGTGCGCGAGATGATCGACCTGATCGAGGAGCTCCTGGAGCGCGACGTCGCCTACAGCACCGACGACGGGGTCTACTTCGACGTCGCCAAGGTCCCCGACTACGGGCTTCTCGCGGGCCAGCCCCTCGAGAACCTGCGCGCGGGCGCGCGCGTCGAGGTCGTCGCCGACAAGCGCTCGCCGCTCGACTTCGCCCTGTGGAAGGCCGCGATCTTCGGCGAGCCCAGCTGGGCGGCTCCCTTCGGGCCCGGGCGCCCGGGCTGGCACACCGAGTGCGTGGTGATGAGCCTGGGGCTGCTCGGCGAGGGGTTCGACCTGCACTGTGGCGGCCAGGACCTGCGCTTCCCCCACCACGAGAACGAGCGCGCCCAGGCGGCGGCCCTCGGGCTGCCCTTCGCGCGCCACTGGGCCCACAGCGGCTGGGTCATGGTGGGTGAGGACAAGATGAGCAAGTCGCTGGGCAACTACACCACGCTCAGCGACCTGCTGGCCTCCCACGACCCGCGCGCCTACCGCCTGCTGGTGCTGCGCAGCCACTACCGCCAGCCCATCGAGGTCTCGCCAGCGACGCTGGCCGACGCCGAGCGGGCGCTGGCGCGCCTCGATGGCCTGTCACGGCGCTTCTCCCTGCCCGCCTTCGCGGGTCCGAGCCGCTTCACCCGGGCCGACGCCATCTCCTGGAGCGAGGAGGGCGAGGAGCTGCGCGCGCGCGTCGCCGCGCTCCTCGACGACGACCTCGACACCCCCGGGGCGGTCGCGGCGCTCTTCGAGGCCCTCGGGCGGGCCCACGCCCTGGCCGACGCCGAGGACGACCGCGCGGGCGATCTCGCGAACGCGATCGGGGTGCTGCTCGGGGCGCTCGGGCTCTCGCTGCGCGCGGGCGCGGCCGAGGTCGACCAGGAGTCCGCGCGCCTGGTGGCCGCCCGCGACGCGGCGCGCACCCGGCGCGACTGGGCCGCGGCCGACCACTACCGCGACGAGCTCGTGGCGCGCGGCTGGGTCGTCGAGGACGGGCCCACGGGCACGCGGCTGCACCGCGCCTGAGGGGCGTCACGGGGGGCGGGCGCCAATCGTCGCGAGACCCCCGCGCGGTGGGTTAGGGTACGGAGCGAGGTTGCCGTGGTGGTTCCCTCCGGAGAGTACGCCGTAACAGTAGGAGGCCCATCGTGGCACAAGGAACCGTGAAGTGGTTCAACGACGAGAAGGGGTGGGGGTTCATCGCCGTCGAGGGTCAGCCCGACGTCTTCGTGCACTACTCGGAGATTCAGTCCGAGGGGCGGCGCTCGCTCGTCGAGGGCCAGACGGTGAGCTTCGACATCGAGGCCGGCGACCGCGGGCCGCTCGCCAAGCGCGTCCAGATCAACTAGTTGCTCCACGTGGCGCGGGTCCGCCACGGCGGAACCACGACACGCGCCACGTCCCAGACACGCCGGGACCTCGGGTCCCGGCGTGTCTGCGTCTTCGTCCCCGGCGCGGGCAGGGGGGGGTGACCGTCTCCGACTGGCGGCGGCGGGCCCCGTGCGGTACGATAGTTACCGACGAGTAACTTGCAAGGGGGATGTCGTGACCGACTTTTCGATGGCGCTCAACACGGACCAGGTGACGCTGCGCGACTGGGTCCACGGGTTCGCGGCCGACGTGCTGCGCCCCGCGGCCCACGAGTGGGACGAGCGCGAGGAGACGCCCTGGCCCATCATCGAGGAGGCGGCCAAGCTCGGGGTCTACTCGGTCGACTTCCTGCTCAACGCGGTGAGCGACCCGACGGGCCTGTCCTTCCCGCTGGCGCTCGAGGAGCTGGCCTGGGGCGACGCGGGACTGTGCATGTCGATCATGGGCTCGTCGCTCGCGGTCGCGGGCATCATGGCCAACGGGACCCGCGACCAGCAGATGGAGTGGATCCCCCAGTGCTACGGGTCGCCCGGCGACCTCAAGCTGGCCGCCTTCGCGGTCAGCGAGCCCGACGCGGGTAGCGACGTGTCGAGCCTGCGCACGCGCGCGGTCTACGACGAGGCGACCGACGAGTGGGTGCTCAACGGCACCAAGACCTGGATCACCAACGGGGGCATCGCCGACCTGCACGTGGTGGTGGCCTCGGTCGACCCGGCGCTCGGGGCGCGCGGACAGGCCTCCTTCGTCGTGCCCGAGGGCACCAAGGGGATCGCCCAGGGCCAGAAGTTCTCCAAGATGGGCATCCGCGCCAGCCACACGGCCGAGGTGGTCCTCGAGGACTGCCGGGTGCCGGGACGCTGCCTGCTCGGGGGCAAGGAGGCCCTCGACGAGCGACTGGCCCGTGCGCGCAGCGGCAAGCGCTCCTCGTCCCAGGCAGCCATGGCGACCTTCGAGTCGACCCGCCCGGGCGTGGGCGCCCAGGCCGTGGGCATCGCGCGGGCGGCCTACGAGTACGCGCTCGACTACGCCAAGGAGCGCAAGCAGTTCGGCCGGGCCATCATCGAGAACCAGGCCATCGCCTTCAAGCTGGCCGACATGAAGACGCGCCTGGACGCGTCACGCCTGCTGGTGTGGCGCGCGGCCTGGATGGCGGCGACCGGCGTCCCCTTCACCGCGGGCGAGGGCTCGATGTCCAAGCTCTTCGCGGGTGAGGCGGCCGTCGCCATCACCGAGGAGGCCATCCAGATCCTCGGCGGCTACGGCTACGTGCGCGAGTACCCGGTCGAGCGCTGGCACCGCGACGCCAAGATCTACACGATCTTCGAGGGCACGAGCGAGATCCAGCGCCTGGTGATCGCGCGCGCCATCTCGGGGGTGCGCATCAAGTAGCGCGTTTGCGCCGACGGGGGTCGCGGTCCGGGCGCGCCCCCGCGGTAGTTCGCGCGAGACGACCGACACCCGCGTCGTCGATGCGCGGGCCCCCCCGCGTGACCTCGAACGCCGCTCACGCGCCGTCGGCTCTTCCCGACGAGGTCGACCTCTGACGTCGTCACGCGGCGTGGCCGAGCCGGTGAGCACGAACTGCCCCGGCTCGCGGCGATCGTCGACCGCCCGTCGCACCGCAGTCCAGATGCCCGGTGCCAGCTGCCACTCGTCCCGGAGGCGTGGTGTCGCGCCCTCGATGACGGGGCGCGGGTCGATGAGCGCGCCTTCGCGCCGGGGCATCCGCGTCCAGGAGGACCTCGCTGCGGGCGTGGCGGCGGGCGGACCCTGTCTTCCCGCACGCTCGCGGGTCCTCGAGCAGCACCCCGCCGATCGGGCCGAGCGCGCCGCCGATCCAACGGTCCGCCCGCCGAGGGTGATACGCGGGAACGGCGCTCACTCCCTCCAACCACCCGATACGAAGCCGAGAACCTCCAAACAACGACTGTCGGAGCCAGCAGGCGACGACGTCGCCCTCGACGAGCGCCTCATCGTCGCACCAGTCATCTGGGAGACCCGCAGGACGGAGCCCAGCTGGCGTTGCTGGTGCTTGCCGGACTCGTGATCGCGTGTGATGATGGCCCCAGATCGAGGGGTGCCCCGACATCGCTGCACCCGTCGACCGACGTGACCGCACGACGGCCCACGGAGGGCCAGGCGGAGGGGGGCATCATGGACACATCACCGGGCCGGCGTCGGCGCGTTCGCGGCATCGCGTACGCGCTGGGGAGCGTGGTCCTCGCCGCGGGCGTCGCCGTGGCGGTCGTCGCGGGAGGCTCGACCCCGAGGCTCCGGGCCCACGCGGCGCTGCGCAGCGGCGCCTACATCGTGACCTTGCAGTACCGCGACGCGCCCCAGAGTCCCCCTCTCTCCTTCACGGCGACGGGCTTCAGCGTTGGCGTGTCGGCGGCCGGCTCGCCCACGGGATCGGCCGGCGGGGGCTCGACCACGAGCTCGAACGAGATCGTGATCAGCAAGACGGTGGACCACGCGTCAAATGCCATCTACCAAGCGCTCCAGACCGGACAGACGTTCGCAACGGCGACGGTGACGAACTCGCGACTCGCGAGAGGCGTCGCACGCTTCACGATGACGTTGACCTCGGTGCGCATCGTGTCGATCACGTGGAGCGCCGCGGCCAACGACCCGCCGATCGAGGCACTCTCCCTCAGCTTCGGGACGATCGCGTGGAAGTCCTAGTCGCCGGTCGGCCGGCGCGCGGGTGATCGCACTTCGTCAGCATGTCGGACCTCGACGCTCTGGGTTCCGGCCAGCCGGTCCTGGTGTCCGAGCGCTGAGCACGGACCGCGACACCAGCGATCCGACGCGCCACCGCCGCGGCGAGGCGTGGGAGAGCGTCACGCCCCTTTCCGCGGGACCTTCCCGAGGGCTAGGGTGCGAGCAGCGTCGGTGGGGAGGGCGGTGTGCGCCATCGGGTCGCTCGAGGGGTGGTCGTCATGGTGCTCATGGGCGGAGCCGCGCTCGCGCCCGCGGCGGGAGCCGCCGCTCCGCCCGCGACCGCCGCGACCATCGCCGACCTCTCCGATCCGGCCATGACGACCGGGACGCTGAGCGGCGTCGCCTGCCCGAGCGCGACGGCGTGCCTCGCCGTGGGCTCGGGGCCGTCCCAGGGCGCGGACGCCGTGGCCAGCGTGACCGGGAGTTCCGCGACCTGGGGGGCGCTCACACCCTCGAGCGGGGACACGGGGAACTTCTACGCGTGGAACGCGATCGCCTGCCCGAGCGCGACGGCGTGCCTGGCCGTCGGTGCCGACAACTTGAACGCCGTGGTGACCATCGCGACGCTCAGCGCCGGGACCTGGTCCTGGACGCCGACCACCGAGCTGCCCAACGACGCGACGGGGGCGGGCAGCCTGGACGCGATCGCCTGCCCGAGCACGACGACCTGCCTGGCCGTGGGGTCTGACGGCGAAGGCGTGGGGATCGCGACGGTCGCAACGGCGACGGCGAGTGGCTGGACGTGGTCGCCCGAGACCACCCTTCTCGCGGATGCCTCCGGCCAGGGCGGGCTCAACGCGATCGCGTGCCCGAGCGCGACGACCTGCGTCGCGGTCGGCTCGGACGGGTCCCTGGGGGTGGCGGCGAGCGCGACGGGCACGGGCGCGACGTGGACGTGGGGCTCCGAGAGCGCGGTCGAGCTCGGCGCGGCGAGTCCGGGGCTGGGCGGGCTGAACGGGGTCGCCTGCCCGAGCGCGACGACCTGCGTCGCGGTGGGCTGGGACAACACCGATGCTGTGGTGACCTCGGGCACGCGCGCTGCGAGCGGGTGGACGTGGCTGCCCGAGCAGATCGTCACGCCCGACGCCTCCGGTGGGGGCGAACTGAGCGCCGTGGCATGCCCGAGCAGCGCGGTTTGCGTGGCGGTGGGATCCACGATTGCCAACGGCGACGTCGTGAGCACAAGCACCAACGGCGTCTACACCGCGGAGGTGGCGACAGCCACGCTCAGCACGGCGGGCGTGACCTGGTCGCCGGTGAGCGACGTCGCGCCCGACCCGACGGGATCCGACGCGCTCGCGGGCATCTCGTGCCTGAGCGCCGCCACCTGCGTCGCGGTGGGTGCGGGCGGTGCCTACGGCCAGGAGCTCTTCGGAGCGACGACGATGATCAGCGCACCCGTGCTGGCCCCGCCGACCCCGGCGGGCCTGCGCGCGGGGCGTGTGGGCCCGGTACTGCTCGCGCACTGGAGCCCCGTCGCGGGGGCGACCTCCTATCGCTGCGCGCTCACGGGCGCGAGTGGTGCGCCGAGCGGTCGCAGTGAGGTCGTGGGCGCCCCGGCGTGCCGCTTCGCGGGACTCGGTATCGACCAGGTCGCGGGAGTCGCGGTCGAGGCGCTCACCAGTGGCGAGGCGTCGAGTGCGGCCGTGGCCGTGGTGCACGGGCATCGCCACACGTTGCGCTGCGCGCGCGGGAAGCTCACGCGGCGCGTGACCGGCCTCTTCCCCTCCTGCCCGCCGGGCTGGCGTCCCTAGAGCGGCGGCCTCTTGGGCCTCTGGTACGGTGCCGGGATGCTGCACGCGGTGATCGCCGAGGCGGGCCTGGTGCTGGTGCTCGCAATGATCCCCGGTCCCACGACGGCCGTCATGCTGCGCCAGGTGGTGCGCAGCGGACCGCGCACCGCGCTCGCCACGGTCGCGGGCGCCCAGGTGGCGATCCTCTTCTGGGCGGTCGCGACGGCCCTCGGCTTCGCGGCCCTGGTGGCCGCGTCCCAGGTCGCCTACGACGCCCTGCGCCTCGTGGGGGCCGGGGTGCTCATCGTGCTCGGGATCCTCTCGCTGCGCCGCTCGGGACGGCAGGGCGCTCTCGACGTGCTCGCGAGTCGGGCACGGCCACCCGCCTCGCCTTGGCGCGGATTCGCCACGGGCATCCTCACCGACCTCGCCAATCCGAAGATCGCCGTGTTCGCGCTGGCCTTCCTGCCCCAGTTCGTGCCCGCGGGCGCACCCGTGCTCCCGACGACGCTCGTCCTGGGCGCCGAGTGGGTGCTGGTGGACGCCGCGTGGTACGTGGTGCTCGTCGGTCTGCTCAGCCGCTCGCACCGGCTGCTGCGCGCGTCGCGGACCCGGCGCCACCTCGAGCGGGTGTCGGGCGTCGTGCTCGTCGCCCTCGGACTCTTCGTCGCGCTCGAGCGACGCTAGCGATCGACGATCAGGTGCCGAACTCCCACAGCGGGGAGATCCCTTGGCCCACGCCGATGCACATCGTGGCCAGACCGAAGCGCACCTCGCGGCGCTGCATCTCCAGCGCTAGCGTTCCCACCGGCCGGGCGCCACTGGCGCCGAGCGGGTGCCCGAGCGCGATCGCGCCGCCTTGATGGCGCTGACTCCCGTCCTCTTCATCGCGGGGAGTTCCAAGTCCTACGGCCACGTCGGACGTGATGAGAGCCGTCAGGCACAGTGTCGCAACGACGGCCCCCGACGATCGTGTGAGCACACTGCGCGATGGTCCCCGCGCAAGACCATGGGGGCCCAGGGCGGGAACTTCGGCGATCGGAGATTTCTGTTGTCGTCGAAACATGGGAGTCCACCCGCTACCCGACATGGATCGTGTACGAGCCGGCAGCTCCCAGACCCACGCACCACCCATCGAGTGAGCATGAAAGGGGAAAGAGCGATTGGTTGCCCGTCGGGCCGTGCGGCCAGGGCAAGGGGGTCCAACGGGAGCGGGACACGACGTCGAGGTCTTGGTTGAACCAGCCCAGGCATCGCGACCCATGCGAACACCACATGTTCTGGGTGCCCACGCTGGGGTTCTTCGGTCCGACTTGGAGCGGCGCTGACCATCGCTTTCCGTTGAACGACCACACTTGATCCAAAGCACCGCCCGCCTCACAGAAGTTCGCTGCGGCGCACGACACGCTCATGCTGCCTCCCGCTGGGTCGCCGATGCCGGGTCGAAGGGGCCGAACGGGGGTCCATTCCGAGCCGTTGAAACGCGAGAAGGAGGCCACGAAAGCATTCGCACTGTTGGACCGAGGAGTCGCCGCGACGCAGAAGTGGCTCGACGTACAGGAGATCGACGTCGCCATGACCCCGAGGGAGTCAAGGCTCCAGGTCCCGTGACGGAAGACGATGGCATTGCCCTCCTGGTCGATGGCGGCACAGAACCCAATAACGGGGCAGGACAGCGCGTACACGGCATCGGAGGAGGGGAGCGGCAAGGTGGCCGTCGGCGACCAGCGGTGTCCACGATAGAAGGTTGTCTCGGAAGCACTTGTCGCCGCGCAGAACGTGGCCGTGGCGCACGACAGCGCGGTGAACCCTCCGGCGGGCGGTGTGAGCCCCGTGGGGATCGGCGTTGCCCAACGCGACCCGTTCCAGATGGTGTATGCGAGAGGCTCCGAGGTCACTGCGTCGATGCCGGGTCCACCTGTTAACGCCAAGCAGAAGTGCCGAGAGACGCAGCTCAGTCGGGTGTTTCCTCTCTCGGTCGGGGTGACAGTGGGACCGAACCATCGAGCGGTGGCGTCGCGCGGCGTGAGAGTTGTGGCTGGGGGATGCTGTTCCGAGGCACTTCTCAGAGTGGAGGCGGGCTGCGAAAGGACGGGAAGGCCTACGAGGGCAATCAGTAGGGTCGCAGCGGTCCGGTCCCAGTTGTTCACGCGAGAACCCCCTCGACGATCACAATGCGTTGGCTGCCCCGCGTCCCGACGACGCTTCGCAGCGAGTTCGCAGCGCATCGGCTCTGAAGACCAACGGCATTGCCTCCGACGATGCTCTACACGATGACGGACAGGCTGTCAAGAACCGACAGTGTGCCCTGCGCCTCGTGGGCGCAGCGGTGCTCCTGGCCCTGGGGATCGCCTCGCTGCGCCGCGCGGGGCGCGACGGGGCCCTCGAGGCACTGGTGAGTGGCGCGCGTCCCCCGGCGTCGCCGTGGCGGGGCTTCGCCACCGGCATCGCCACCGACCTCGCGAACCCGAAGATCGCCGTCTTCGCGCTCGCCTTCCTGCCCCAGTTCGTACCCGCCGGCGCACCGGTCCTGTCCACGACGCTGGTGCTGGGCGCCGTCTGGGTGCTGGTAGACGCCGCGTAGTACGTGGTGCTCGTGGGCCCGCTCCACCGCTCGCATCGGGTGTGGCGCACCTCGCGGTTCCGTCACCACCTCGAGCGGGTGTCGGGGGTCGTGCTCATCGCCTTGGGCCTGGTGGTCGCCCTCGAGCGGCGCTGAGCGGATCGGGCTCGCCACGGTGCTTATCTGAAAGGCATTACAGCCTGCGAGCCCGCGCGCCCCTTTTTGGGCGCCAGTGGCATCAGTACAATTGATGACCAGGGCTAACGAAGACCTCATGAGCTCAGAGGGGCGTGGCATGCGTGTGCGATTTCGCGGGTACGGTGCGACCTCGGCAGCGATTCTGCTGGCGGGAGTTGTGGGACTTCCGGCGGCGGGAGCCGCCAGCTCGTCGACCTTCGCGACACTCGTCTCGAGCAACCAGCTGGGGTGGAACGAGGGACTCGCGGTGGCCGCGAACGGCACCGTCTTCAGCGCTAACTACTTCTCCGGCACGGTCCAGGAGTACTCGCCGGCGACCGGAGCACTCGTGACGATCGCGCAGGTGGGTCACGACACGGCCAAGGGTGTGGCCCTCGACGCCCGGGGCAACCTGTACATCACGGTGCAGGGATCACCGAATGCCCTGTACGAGGAGAGCGCGGCGACGCTCGCCGCGGGGGGCGTCGCGACTCCTGCCGCCGGCCTGACCGAGATCGCCTACTGGACGTCGGGAGGGGCCGGGGGTATCGCCCTGGACAGCTCGGGCAACGTGTTCGTCGCCGCACTCGACGCGGTGCTCGCCGTGCCCGCCGCGACGCTCGCCGACCCTGGCACGTGGCCAGTCACGGCCACCACGATCGTTCCCGCCGCGGACGGACTGTCGAGAGTGGCCGACGTGGCCATCTCACCGAGCGGGGACCTCGCGATCGCCAATGGTGACCAGAGCCCGTCTGGAACCGTCGACCTGGTCGCCGCGGGCTCGGTCGTGAGCGCCCTTGGGGGAGCCCCCGTGCCCTCGAACGGCGTCCTCGCTGTGGCCACGCCCGCGTCGTCGGGAGTCGTCTCGCCCGTCGGGGTCACCTTCGACGGTGCGGGCGACCTGATCGTCGTCGACGCGGGGACCGGGAGCGTCCTCGAGGTGCCCGCAGCCCAGGTCGCCGCCGTCCGCGGCGGATCGGGTGCGGTGGCGGCGTCGAGCCTGGTGGTCCTGGGCTCATTGCTCCCGATAGGGAGCGGAGACCAGCTGAACGGCGTCGCGGTCGAGGCCAATGGCGCGGTGCTCCTCACGACGGGTGCGCAAGTCTTGGCCACGGGAGAGATCCTCACCAGCCCCGCGGGCACCGCGGCGAGCTCCTCCAGCCTGCCGCTGCGTCTCAGCGTGAGCGCGCATGTCGTGGGCCAGGGTCCCGGTGCCGCTCAGGAGGTCGCGGCGACGTGGACTGGCGGCGGCCCGGGTCCGTGGTCGTGCACGCTCCTCTACGGGTTCGGAGACCCGACGACCTTCCACGTCACGACAAGCGACACGACATGCGCGTTCGACAGCCTGGCGCTGGGCCGCGTCTTTGGTATCGAGGTGCGCGCGCTCGCGACGGGGCAGGGAGCGGAGGCCTTCGCCGCACCGGCGAGCTTCACGATCTCCTGCGCGAAGCGCGGGCGCGTGCTGCATCGCACCGGCGTCGACCCGACCTGCCCGCCGCGCTGGCACCAGCGCGGCTGAGCCAGCGGCGCGGAGAGCGGTCTCGTAGACTGGCCGCCATCGACTCGATCATCGTCTTTGTCGCCAAGTACTTCTTCATCCTCAGCCCGATGGCCGTGGCAGTCGTCTGGTGGCGCCTCGACAACCACGCCAAGGCCGTCTACACCTGGCAGCTGGTCCTCGGCGGCCTGATCGCCCTGGCGCTGGCGCGCATCGGGGGCCACCTCTACTACGACACGCGCCCCTTCGTGCGCGAGCACATCGCGCCCCTGTTCGCCCACGCGCCCGACAACGGCTTCCCCTCGGACCACGCGCTGCTGACCTCGTTCCTGGCCTTCGTGACGTTCCGTTACGCGAAGTCCGTGGCGGCGGCCCTGACGGTCAACGCCGTGCTGGTGAGCTGGGCGCGCGTGGCCGCCCACGTCCACTCGCCCATCGACATCGTGGGCTCCTTCGTGTTCTCGGGCCTCGCGGCGCTCTTCGTCGACTGGCTCGACCGGCGCCGGCGCCAGCGCCCGGCGCGCGCGGCCTCAGCCCGGCCGCCGGGCGGGGATCGCGGCTAGCAGCCGGCGGGCGGCGTCGGTCAGTTTGCCGCCGCGGCGCCACAGGGCGCGCAGCGATCGGTGCCAGTCCACGCCCTCGACGGGCACCTCGACCAGGCGGCCCGCGGCCAGCTCGTCTTGGACGGTCAGCCGGCTCAGGACCGCGGGGCCGAGCCCTGCGATGGCTGCCGCCTTGATCGCGGTGGTCGAGGCGAGCTCGGGCGCAACTCGGGCGTGGACGCCGTACGCCGCGAGCGCGCGGTCGAGGACCTGGCGCGTGCCCGAGCCGGGCTCGCGGCTGATGAGGGCCACCTCGCCTAGGTGTCGGGGGGCGAGGGGGCTGCGACGGTGAGCCCAGGGGTGCGTCGGGGCCACGACCAGCGTCAGGCGGTCGCGCCAGACGGTGCGCCCCTGCAGGCCCGGAGGGGCGAGGGCGCCCTCCACGAATCCCACGTCGACCTGCGCGTCGAGCAACAAGCCGGGGATCTCGGCTGAGTTGGCCATGCGCAGGGACACCGCCACGCCAGAGCGCTGCAGTGGCGCGAGCCAGCCAGGCAGTAGATACTCGGCGACGGTGAGGCTGGCCGCCACGCGCAGCTGCGACGTCTGGTCGAGGCGCAGGGCGTGCGCGCCCCCGGCGAGGTCGCGGTTCGCCGCGAGGACCCTCTCGGCCCAACCCACGACGGTGATCCCGTGGGCGGTGAGCCGGCTTCCCGAGGGCGAGCGCTCGAGGAGGATCAGGCCGAGAACCTTCTCCAGGCGCGCGAGGCGACGGCTCGCCGACGGCTCGCTCACGCCCACGTGGCTGGCCGCGGTGCGCAGCGACCCGACCTGGCCCACCGCCACGAGCAGGCGCAAGGACACCGGATCGGGCCATTCGTCTTGCCCTGTCACGCCGAGAGGGTACCAGGCCAGGCGTCTTATGGCCGGTGACCTGGTGCGATGGGGTAGCGTAAGACGATTGCTGCGGGCTTCGCAGCAGAACGTGAGGAGTCTTCTGATGCGTGAAGATGCCCGAGTTGCACGCCGCGTTCGCGCGACCTTCCGCTGGGCGAGCGCGGTGATGGCGCTCGGTGCGACGATCCTCATCGGGCCCGCCGGTGCCCAGGCGGCCCTGCGTGCCCACGGCGTCACGAGCACGTGGGAACCCTTGGTCATGCCAGCGTCGCCCGCGTACTGGAATCCCTCGAACACGATCGCATTCGCGGCTGACAGTCTCGGGAACATCTACTACCTGCCGGTAGGTTCGTGTCAGACGGGTGGCTTCACGGCGGGACCGCACGCCCGCGCGGTCTCCCTGGGCGGCTACGTCTCGGGCTGCGGAATCATGCGCTACAACCCCACCACCGGCTCACTGACCCAGCTTGACGGCGGCCACAATTTCTCGTATGCGCAGGACGTGGCCGTGGACCCGGTGGGCAACGTGTTCGTCCTGGGCTCATCCGGCACGATCTACGAGATCTCGCCCAGTGGCGTGCAGACAACGTTCTCCAGCGCGTACGAGAACGTCGGTGGTTCGAGCTTGGCCGGGGGGATTGCCGTGAATGCGCAAGACCAGGTCTTCGTGACCTTCGGCAACTACGCCTCCCGTACCTCGACGCTGGTTCAAGAGGTGGCCACGGCCGGAGCCACGCCCGTGACCATCGCGTCGGTCGGCGACCTGCTGGGCTCGATCGCGGTGGCGCCTGACGGGACCCTGTACGCCACGAGCTCTCAGGGGGCGAACCTGGTCTACCGGATCCCGGCGGGCGGTGGCACGCCCGTGTCCATCGGCAGCGGGTGGACCAACCCCGCGACCGTGGCCGTCGACGCCCAAGGCAACGCCTACGTCGCCGACGATGTGAGCCAGGTGGTGACCGAGCTGACGACGACGGGGCAGCAGGCGAATCTGCCTGGGATCCCGGTCCCGGGGGGGGTCGCCAACTCGTATCCGACACAGACTTTCTGGGGTGACGGCATGCTCTACGTCTGGGACAGCGGTGGCGCGCCCAACACGCTCTACGAGTACCCGACGGGGGGAGCCGCGCGGCTCCTGGTGAGCGCGGTCGCGTCCGCGGTCGCGGAGGGCCACCACGAGACCCAGTCCGTGACGGCCACCTGGACCGGGTCCGGGTACCAGTCCTACGAGTGCACGCTGCTCTACGGTTTCAACGATCCGACCGCCTTTAGCGAGCGCTCTACGTCGACGTCCTGCACCTTCACGAACCTGGAGCTCGGCGTCTCGTGGGGTGTGCAGGTGGTGGGCTTCGTCGACTCGACGCCATCGGCACCGAGCGTGGCCTTCGCTCCACCCGCACCGGTCACGATCACCTGCGTGCGGGGCCAGCGCCATCTGCATCGCACGGGACCGCGTCCCGTGTGCCCCACGGGATGGCGCGTCGTTGGATCGGGCGGCTGAGGCCACGGTCACCGGGCTCGTGTGGATGGAGCGCTACGACCGCGCCCAGACCCCCCACCAGCGCGCGCGCTCACGAGGGGGTCAGCGACGAGGCGCGAGCGGCCCTGGAGACCACCTTCGCGACACTGCACGTGGCCGCCCTCTACGACCAGATCCAGAGCCTCGTGGCACAACTCGAGCACGTGGCGCTGACCAAGGGGCTGGCCCCCATCCGTCGGGTCCACACGGCCTTCAACCGCCCCCTCCATCCGGAGGTTCTCGATGAGGCAATGAATCAGTCTTCGCGGAGGACTTGACATGAGGCAACAGGTGGGGGACGAGCTCGCCGGGCAGAGACCTCGCCGTTGCACCTGGTGGCGTGGGGTAGGGTGATAGGGGACTGTGAGCTATCGAGTCCCGTGAGCGAGGAGTCATGATGCGACTGTCCCCCTCCCACCGTGTCGGTGCTCGGTTTGTGACGCTTAGTGCCACTGTCGCATTGGCGGCATCGATCGCTCTGGCTCCGGTGAGCGCACAGGCCAGCGTGCGCGCTCGCACGGCGAGTGGGTGGACGCCCGTCGTCATGCCGACCAATCCGCCGTTCCTCGTGCCCACCAACATCATCGCCTTTGGCGCTGACGGCGCAGGCAATATTTACTACCTGCCCGCGGGCGCCTACTGCCAGCAACTCATGGCGCGGTCAGCGGGGCCGCGCGCGCACCTGGCGACCTCGCGATACTCGATGGGCGGATACGCGAGCGGTTGTGGCGTGATCCGCTACGACCCGGCGACCGGTGCGCTCAGCCAGCTCGATGGCGGGCACAACTTCTCGGGTGCAGCGGACCTCGTGGTCGACCCGGCGGGCAACGTCTTCGTGCTGGGTGGCTCGAGAACGATCTACGAGATCTCGTCCAGCGGCGTCGAGTCGACGTTCTCAAGCGCCTACACGTTCGCCGGGGGAAGCAGCATCGCGGTCGGACTAGCCGTCGACGCCCAGGACCACGTCTTCGTCACCGTCGTCAACTACACCACCAACCCTGAGTCCTCGTCGGTTCAAGAAGTCGCAGCTCCGGGTGCGACGCCCATCACGCTGGCGTCGAGTGCCAGCCACGCGTTCGTCTCGATCGCCGTGGCCCCCGACGGCACCCTGTACACCGTCGCCTACGATAATTTCCTCGTCTACAGGATTCCGGCGGGCGGTGGGACCCCGGTCAGCGTCGGCACGGGCTGGAGTGATCCGAGCACCGTCGCCGTCGATGCCCAGGGCAACGTCTACGTGGCCGATCCAGGCAACGGGAGGGTGACCGAGCTCACGAGCGCCGGCCAGCAGCTCGACCTGCCCACGGTTCCCGTCCCGGTCGCTGGGACGTCGCAGCCCACCCAGATCTTCTCCGGCGACGGCGTCGTGTACCTCTGGGACGCCGCGGGGGCGACCAACACGCTCTACGCCTACGCGACGAGCGCGCCGCGGCTGCTCGCGAGCGCGGACGCCACCGCCGCTCTGGTCGAGGGTCACGAGACCCAGACGGTCACCGCCACCTGGACGGGCGCGCGCTACCCGTCCTACGTGTGCACGCTGCTCTACGGCTTCAACGACCCCTCGACCTTCACGGTGCGAACGAGCCAGACGACCTGCAGCTTCGGCGGCCTGGCGCTTAAGACGGCCTGGGGCGTCCAGATCGTGGGCATGAGCGGCTCGTCCACCTCGCCACCGGTGGTCGCCTTCGCCCCACCCGCGCGATACACCGTGACGTGCGTGGGCCACGGGCGCGTCGTGCGGCGCACCGGGACGGACCCGGTGTGCCCACCGGGCTGGCGCCAGCGCCCCTGACGACTCGCTTCGGGCCCGCTCGCGTCGAGGGCAGTTCCCAGGTCGCCGAGCCGACGTTCGTCGAGTTGCCTGGTCATCAGGTGTAGCATCGAGTGCGGCGGCGCACGCGTGAGCGTGCGTCCTCGTTGCAGGTGCTGGGTGTGAGGAGGGCGTATGGGGAAGACCCGCGGGGTCCTTGTCCCGACGGCTGTGGCCGGATTGCTGGCACTGGCGGTCCCGGCGATCGCCTCGGCGTCTGGCGGCCCGGCACTCACCCCACTCACGACCCCCAGTCAGTGGTATACGGTGGCCAACAACATCGGCGAGTCCTACGGTCTGGCGCCCGACGGGTCGGGCGGCCTGCTCAGTTTCTCGTACACGTCGGACTCCGCGAGCCCGCTCGTCGACTTCGGTGCGCCGGCGCTCACCCAGGCGGCACTGGGCAGTCCCGTCAACCCGCTTCCTTCGCCCCTGACGACGGGGCCCACGATTTCTGGTCAGTGGGATGCCGGGATCGCGGTCGCGGCCAGCGGCACGATCTACTTCACCGTGAGCTCGAACAGCACCATCTGGACCTACACACCGTCTACGCGGGCCACGGCGGCGCTGACCATCGAGTCTCCGCCGTGGTCCGATCTGACGGGGCTAGTCCTCAGCCCGAACGGGCAGGACCTCTACGTCTCGGATCAGTCCAGCGGTGACATCTACCGCGTCGACCTGGCGACGAACGCGATTACGACTGTCCTGACGACGACGGGCACTGACCTCCAGCAGCTCGCCTTCGACGCGTCGGGCAACCTCTTCGTTGCCGACAAGGCTGACAACCAGGTCATCGAGGTCCCGGCAGCGACCCTCGCGTCACAGGTGACGCCCGCGACGGTGGGCGATGGTGCACAGGTCGTGATCGACTGGGGGGCTGCATCGGATACCTCGTTGACAGGCCTCGCCTTCGACGCCGCGGGCAACCTCTACAGCGGCACCTATGGCGTGGCGACGGGCTACCCGTCAATCGTCATGGTGACGGCCGCCCAGCTCGCGCAGATCGAGCAGTCCGGGATTCCCGCGACATTCGCCAACGGTGAACTCCTCGACGTGGCCGATGCGACGACGCCCGCGGTCGAAGGCCCCCAGCCGCTGGCCGTCGTCGGCGACACGCTCTACGTGGGCAACTACGACGGGGAAAACATCGTCGCGGTGCCGCTCAGCAGCTTTGGGGTGCGCCGGCCCGAGAACGTGACCGCGCAACGCATCGGGTCGACGCTCACGCTGTCGTGGACCGGAGGGGGCGCTCCGTATCGCTGCGTGCTTCTCCTGGGGTTTCACGACCCGACGGGCTTTACCCAGAACACCGCTACCTCGTCGTGCACGTTCAGCGGCCTCTCGCTCTTCGTCCCCTACGGCGTCGAGGTGATCTCGCAGTACGGGTCGAACGCTCCGGCCTCGGCGGAGGCGTTCGCTCCGGCCCCCGGGCTGACGTGCCTGCGCGGCGCGCACCGTCGTCACTACGGTACGCCAGGGTCGCGCTGCCCGCGGGGGTGGCACGCAGCGCCGTAGTCGGGACGTCTCGCGTGCGATGGCTGGTCGTGTGCACCGGCAACGTGGCCCGTTCGCCGATGCTCGCTGCCATGGTCCAACTCCTCGACGGTGACCTGGACGTCGCAAGCGCGGGAACGCACGCGTCACCCGGGGCGACGGTCAGTGGTCGGACCCTCGATGCCTACGTCGCCGTAACGGGGCGCCCGCCACGGGACTTGAGCGGGCATCGCAGTCGCTCCCTCGATGCGGCGCTCGTCGCGGGAGCCGACCTCGTCCTCGCCGTCGAAGCCTCCCAGGTTCGCGTCATGCGCCAACGGTTTCCCTCGGCGGCTCCCCGGACGGTCTCGCTGGCCCAGTTGCTCGCGCGACCCGGGACCTGGGAGGAGGTCACTACCGGCCTCGACACGCTCGAGCCCCTGGAGGCCTACGACATCCTCGACCCGGCGGGCGGCGATGCCGAAACCTATCGCACGGTGGCTCAGCAGCTCTGGGGCATCGCCCACGAGCTCGTCGAGCTCTGGGGTCGCTGAGCTACTCCTCGTGAACGGCGCGCAGGCCGCTCCAGGCGAGCGTCGCCGCGCGGGCGGCCAGGCGGTCGGCCTCGCCTGGGGCGGGCGCCGGGCGGCCGCGGCCCTCCTGCTCGACGAGCCAGGTTGTCGCCACGCCTTCGGCCATGCCCACGACCCCGCCGGCCACCTGGCGGCGGTGCTCGTCGCTGATCTCGGCGTTGATGTAGGGCTCGAGGAAGGAGACGAGGCCCCTCTCGAGGCGGCGCAGCACGCGCACCGTGTCGCCGTCGTGGTGGTGGATGAAGAGGATCCGGAAGGCGTCGGTCTCCTCGACGACGGTCACGAAGTAGGCCCGCAAGGCCAGCTCCAGGCGCTCGCGGGGGCTCTCGGAGGTCGCGACGGCCTCGGCCATGCGCGCGAGCAGGCGCTCGGCCACGTCGGCGACGATCTCGCGGTAGAGGGCGGCCTTGGAGTCGAAGTACTGGTAGAGGATCGGCTTGGTGAAGCCGGCGGCGCGCGCCACGTCGTCCATGGTCGTGGCCTGGTACCCGCGCTCGGCGAAGATGGTGCGGGCCACCCCGAGCAGGTGCGCGCGCCGTCCGGCGACCTTGGAGCGGTCGCGATCGGCGAGCATCCTCCCAGCCTACCGAGCACCGGTGGCGGCTACCAGTGGCGCGAGCCGTGCGGGCAGGTCGGCGAGGTTCAGCGTGCGCCGCACGACGGCCAGGTTCGCAGCCAGGCGCTCCTCGTCGCCCTCGCGCAGGGCGCTCCGGATCGCGGCGCGGTCCTCGAGGTCGATCAGGTCGAGGCCCAGGGCCCGGAGCTCGGCCAGCACCGGGTAGGGCGCCACGGCGAGCGGGCGCCCGTGGGTGATCGACTCGACGACCGGGTTGCCGAAGCCCTCCCAAGTCGAGGGGACGACCACGAGGTCGCAGGCCGCGTAGGCGTCGGCGATCGATCCCACCGGCCCGCGCTCGACGCGCGCGGGGCTCGCCGCGACCAGGCGTGCCAGCTCGTCGCCGTAGCCGTCCTCGGCGGGCCCGAGCAGCCAGAGCGTCGCGGCCAGGTCCTCGGCCAGGGCCAGGGCCGCCGCCACGTTCTTGCGTGGAACCACCCGCGAGGGGAAGAGCACCAGGGGCTCGTCGCCGACCTCGAGGGCCGCGCGCGTGGCGGAGCGCTGCCCGCGCGGCGGGTCGCAGTCGAAGTGGTTGTAGAGCGTGGTGGCCGCCACCCCGCGCGCGGCCAGCTCGCGCTCCGAGCGCTCGTTGATGGTCACGTGCACCCAGCCCGGTCCGGTCCGCGGGCCCCGTAGGTGGGCCAGGGCCGCGCGCTGCCAGGGCAGGTCGTGGTGGTGGAAGATCGCCGGGCGCCCCGCGAGGACCTCCTCGAGCGCGTCGCGCGCGGCCGGGTTGAGCGGCAGGGAGGCCAGGTTCTCCACGACGACGAGCGCGCAGTCGGCGAGCGCCCCGGCGAGGGCCTCGCGGTCGGGGCCGCGCGGCGCGTTCGCGGCCAGGCCCGCGAGCACGACGTCGGCGTCTCCTTCGCCCGCGAGGGTGCGCACGTCGTGACCGAGGCGCGCGAGGGCGCCCGCCCACTTGGCCGCCTCCACCGAGACGCCGTCGGTCCCCCCGAGGCGAAAGCTCACCAGGGCCGCGCGCATCGTCCCGAGACTAGGGCGGCCGCCGCGACGGACCGTCGGTAGACTGGCCCGTCAGCCAGTCAGCGGAGGGGTATGGGTCCCACGGCGCTCATCACGGGGATCACCGGGCAGGACGGCTCCTACCTCGCCGAGCTGCTCCTCAGCCGCGGCTACCGGGTCATCGGCCTGCTGCGGCGCACCTCGACGACGTCGATCGAGCGCATCGGCCACATCCAGGACCGGCTCACGCTGGTCTCGGGCGACCTGACCGACGAGGTGTCCCTGATCAACCTGCTGCGCGAGTTCCGCCCCGCCGAGGTCTACAACCTGGCCGCCCAGAGCTTCGTCCAGGTCTCGTGGTCCCAGCCGGTCCTGACGGGCGAGACGACGGCGCTCGGGGTGACGCGCCTGCTCGACGCGATCCGCATCGTCGACCCCGAGATCCGCTTCTACCAGGCCAGCTCCTCGGAGATGTTCGGGCGGGTGCGCCAGGTGCCCCAGGACGAGACGACGCCCTTCTACCCGCGCAGCCCCTACGGCGTGGCCAAGGTCTACGGCCACTGGATCACCGTCAACTACCGCGAGAGCTACGGGCTCTTCGCCACCAGCGGGATCCTCTTCAACCACGAGTCGCCGCGCCGGGGCCTCGAGTTCGTCACGCGCAAGGTCACCCACGGGGCCGCGCGAATCGCCGCGGGCCTCCAGCGCGAGCTGCGCCTGGGCAACCTGGAGGCCCGGCGCGACTGGGGCTACGCGGGTGACTACGTCGAGGCCATGGTCGCGATGCTGGCGCGCGACGAGCCCACCGACTACGTCATCGCCACGGGACAGACCCACAGCGTGCGCGAGCTGTGCGAGGTGGCCTTCGGGACCCTGGGCCTCAACTGGGAGGACCACGTCGTGGTGGACCCGGCCCTGCTGCGCCCCGCCGAGGTGGACCTGCTGGTGGGCGACGCCAGCCGCGCCGCGCGCGAACTCTCCTGGCGCGCCCAGGTCGACTTCTACGGGCTCATCGAGATGATGGTCGCGGCCGACCGGGCGGCCCTCGTCGGGTGAGCCTCGCCGGACCGGCGCCGACGGGACCCGTCGTCGCGCTCGAGGGCGCGGTCGTGGCGCACGGCGGGTTCCCCCTGCTCGCGGGCGTGACCCTGGAGCTCGCTCCCGGGACCCTCACCATCCTGCGCGGGCCCAACGGCGCGGGCAAGACCAGCCTGCTGCGCCTGCTCGGCGGGCTCGAGCCGCTGAGCGGCGGTCGGGGGGTCGTCGCGGGCGTCGACCTGGCCCACGGGGACCGGCGGCTCCTGCGCCGGAAGGTGGGCTGGGTCGGCCACGAGGGCTCCTTCTACGACGACCTGACCGCCGAGGAGAACCTGCGCTTCGCCGCGCGGGCCCTGGGCCGCCCCGGCGCGGCGGTCGGCCCGGCCCTGGCGCGCGTGGGGCTGACGGCGCGCGCCGCCACCGCGGCGCGCCGCCTCTCGGCCGGCCAGCGTCGGCGCCTCGGGGTCGCCTGGCTGCTGGTGCGCCGGGCCGAGCTGTGGCTGCTCGACGAGCCCTACGCGGCCCTCGACGACGAGGGCCGCGAGCTCGTGGGAGAGCTCCTGGTCGAGGCGCGCGCGGCCGGGGTCACGATCGTGGCGAGTGCCCACGAGGCGCTCGCCTTCGACGGGGACCGCGAGGTGCGTCTCGCTGGCGGGCGGGTGGTCGGGTGATCCGCGTCGCGCTGCTGGTCGCGGGTAAGGACCTGCGCATCGAGGCGCGCAGCCGGGTGCTCGCCTCCCAGGTGCTGCCCTTCGGGGTGATGGCCCTGGTGCTCGCGGGCCTGGCGCTCGGCCCGGCGCGCGCGGGCCACTCGGGTGCCGCCCCGGGGCTCTTCTACCTGGTGCTCCTGCTCGTGACCCTGCTCGCCGTCGGGCGCAGCCAGTCCCTCGAGCGCGCCGCGGGCACCCGGGCCTCGGTCGCCACGCTCGGGCTGGACCCGGCCGGGGTGTTCCTCGGCAAGTCGGCGGCCCTGGCGCTCGAGCTGGTCACGATGGGCCTGGTGCTCGAGGCGCTCGCGGTCGTGATGCTCCACGTGGCCCTCGCGGGCGCCCTGGTCGCCCTGCCGAGCGTCGTCGTGACGCTGGCGACGCTGGCCGCGGCGGGCACCCTCTACGGGGCGATCGTCGGCGAGGGGCCGGTCGCCTCCACCCTGCTGCCGGTGCTCGCCCTGCCGGCCTTCGCGCCCCTGCTGATCGCCGGCGAGCGGGCCTTCTCAGCGGCTCTCAGCCGCCAGGCGGAGGCCCGCTGGTGGGTCATTACGCTGGTGGCCTTGGCTGCGTACCTGGCGGTTGGCGTGCTCGCCTACGGTGTCCTCGAGGACTCGTGATGCACCGGACGCTGGCGCGACTGCTCGGACCCGCGACCCTCGCGCTGCTCGCCCTGACGGTGTGGCTGGGCCTGGTGGTGACGCCGCCCGACCGGGTCCAGGGGAACCTCGCGCGCCTGGTCTACGTCCACCCGGCCGTCGCCTGGGTCGCGCTGTACCTCTCCTTTGGCACCGCGACCATCGCCTCGGCGCTCTACCTGTGGCGGCGCACGCGCTCGGTGACCCTGGACCGGGTGGCGGTGAGCGCCATGGAGGTGAGCCTGGTGTTCATCGTGCTCACCCTGGTGACCGGCTCGATCTGGGGCCGCCCGACCTGGGGGGTGTGGTGGGCCTGGGACGCCCGGCTGACCTCGACGGCCATCCTCGGGGTGCTGGCCGCGGGCTACCTCGCGCTGCGGCGCGCCAACGACGACCCGCAGCGCCGCGCCACGCGCAGCGCCGTCTTCGCGCTGGTGGCCGCGATCAACGTGCCCATCATCCACTTCTCGGTGCTGTGGTGGAAGACGCTCCACCAGGGCGCGACGGTCTTCACCGCGAACCACACCTTGAAGATCCACGGGCTGATGGCCTGGACGCTGCTGCTCAGCTTCGTCGCCTTCTCGCTCGCCTACCTCTGGCTGCTGCGCGCCCGCTACCGCCTCGAGGTGGCCCGCGCGCGCCGGGAGTCCGACGACCTCACCGCGGCGCTGGCCGCCCGCGTGCTCGAGGGGCGTCCGTGAGCTACGTCCTGGCCGGCTACGCGGCCGCCCTGGGGGGCATCGGGCTCTACGCGCTCTCGCTGGTCTGGCGGGGCCGCCGTGAGCGTCGCTGACCCGCTCGCGCCGGTCGCGCCGCCGCCGGCGCCCGACCGCTCGCGCCGGCGCACGCTGGTCGTCCTGGTGGTGCTGGCGGGCCTGATCGTGCTGCTGCTCAGCCAGGGGCTGCTGAGCAACCTCAACTACTTCGAGACCGTCGACCAGGTGCTGGCCAGCCGGGCGAGTCTCGGCAGCCACGAGGTGCGCCTCGAGGGGCTCGTCGCGCCCCACTCCATCGAGCGCACGGCGCTGGGCGCGAACTTCGTCGTGACCGGCTCGCGCGGGTCCATCCCGGTCCACGAGTCGGGCGCGCCGCCCGAGCTGTTCGGGCCCAACATCCCCGTCGTCGTGGTGGGCCACTTCGCCAGCGCCACCGCGCGGGTCTTCACCGGGACCCAGATCCTGGTCAAGCACACCGCGCAGTACATCGCGGCGCACCCGTCGCGGGTGCGCGCGCCCAACGGCTCGGTGCGATGATCGCGCTGCTCGGCCGCCTCGGGACCGGCCTCGCCCTCGCGGCCTCGCTGGCCCTCGCCCTCGACCAGGCCGTCGCCTGGCGGCGCGACCGGCGCGGCCACGCCCGGGGGCTCGCGCTCTTGGCCCTCGGGGGCGTCGCGCTCGCGGTCGGGGCCCTGGAGACTGCCCTGATCACCCACGACTTCTCCCTGGCCTACGTGGCGGCCAACAACGCCACGGTCACGCCGCTGCTCTACTCGGTGACGGGCCTGTGGTCGGCTCTCGAGGGTTCGCTGCTGCTGTGGGTGCTGCTGCTCGACGCGCTGGTGGTGGCCGTGGTGCTGGCCAACGCGTCGCGGGCCCGTGACGACGTGGTACGCGTCGCGACGGGCGTCCTGGGCCTGGTGAGTGCCTTCTTCACCTACCTGCTCGTGCTGCCGGCCGATCCGTTCCTCACGAGCCCCGTCGCCCTGCGCCAGGGGGCCGGGCCCAACGCCCTGCTCCAGGACAACCCGCTCGTCGCCATCCACCCGCCCCTGCTCTACCTGGGCTTCGTGGGCTTCGCGGTGCCCTTCGCCTTCGCCATCGGCCAGCTCGCGACCGGGCGCGTCGGCGAGGACTGGCTGCGCCGCCAGCGCCGCTTCGCGGTGCTGGCCTGGGGGAGCCTCAGCGTGGGCATCGTGCTCGGGGCGTGGTGGAGCTACCAGGTGCTGGGCTGGGGCGGGTTCTGGGGCTGGGACCCGGTCGAGAACGCCGCCCTGCTGCCGTGGCTGACCGGGACGGCCTACCTGCACTCGACGATCGTCCAGGACCGGCGTGGCCTGCTGCGGGTGTGGAACCTGGCCCTGGCGATCGCGACCTTCGCCCTGACGGTGCTGGCCACCTTCTTCACCCGCTCGGGGGTCCTCCAGAGCGTGCACGCCTTCAGCTCGTCCACCCTCGGTCCCCTCCTCATCGGGCTGTTCGCGCTGGCCGCGGGGGGCGGCGCGGCGCTGCTGGTGGCGCGCGGGGACCGCCTGCGCAGCCCGGTCGGGGTCGACCACCCGCTCTCGCGCGAGGGCCTCTTCCTCCTGAACAACGTGCTCTTCGTGGGCGTGGCCCTCGTGGTGCTGCTCGGGACGGTCTTCCCCCTCCTCTACCAGGCGGTCAACGGCGTCGCGGTCACCGTGGGCACCCCGTACTTCGCGGCGGTCGTCGCGCCCGCCGCGATCGCGACGCTCGCCCTGATGGCGATCGCGCCGCTCGTGCCGTGGCGCCAGCACGCGCCGCGCGTGCTCTGGGAACGGGTGCGCCTGGCAGCCTGGACGGGCCTGGCCCTCGACGCGGTGCTGGTCGGCCTTGGCGTACGGCGCTGGCGCGACCTGCTCGCCTACCTGCTCGCGGTCGTGGCCGCCGGGGCGGCCCTGCGCGGCCTGCGCGGGGCGTGGAGCGCGGCGCGGCGCCGCGGCGCGGCGTGGCGCATGCTGCGGGCACCCTCGACGGGGGGCATGGTGACGCATCTCGGTGTCGTGGTGCTCGCGGTGGGGATCGTGACCTCGACCAGCTACGCCCAGCGCACCGAGGTCGCCTTGCGCCCGGGCCAGCGCACGCTCGTCGACGGCCAGCTCGTCGGCTACCACGGCCTGCGCCAGGTGCGCACGGCGCTGGCCAGCGCGACCCAGCTCGTGGTGAGCGTCGATGGCGCGACGCTGCATCCGGCGGTCACCACGTACGTCGGGCGCGCCTCCCAGCCCGTGGGCACCCCGGCGATCGACTCGAACTTGCTGCGCGACGTCTACGTGACCTTCGACGCCATCGGGGGCTCGGGTGCGACCTCGGGCGCCCAGGTCGCGGGCACCCTGCCCCCCGGGGCGGTCGCGCTCGGGGTGACCGTCGAGCCCCTCCTCAGCTGGCTGTGGATCGGCGGGCTGCTGATCGGCCTGGGTAGCGCGGTCGCCCTGGTGCGCCGGCATCACGGGGAGGCCGCGTGAGGCGCGCGGTGCGGGTCGCGGCCGCGGTGGCGCTGGTCCTGGTCGTGGGGCTGTCGGTGCTGCTCGCCACCCGCCACCCGGTGAGCGAGGCGACGAGCGCCCCGAGCCCCCTGCTCGGGCGCCCGGCGCCCGCCCTGGTGGGTGCCGAGCTCTCGGGGGGCCGCTTCGACCTCGCCGCTCAGCGTGGCCGCGTGGTGGTGGTGAGCTTCTGGGCCTCGTGGTGCGGGCCGTGCGTCGCCGAGGCGCCCGAGCTGTCCACCTTCGCGTGGTCGATGCGCCACCGGGGGGTCGAGGTGGTGGGGGTGGTCTTTGACGACACGGTGGGCGCCGCGCGCGCCTTCAGCCGTCACTACGGCTCGCTCTACCCCTCGGTCATCGACCCGGGCGGGGCGATCGCCAACCGCTACGGGGTGACCTCGCCGCCCACGACCTACGTCATCGGCCCGCGCGGCACCGTCGCCGCCGAGCTGCTCGGCCCGGTGAGCGCGGCCCAGCTGCGCCGCGCGGTCGCCCGGGTGCGCGCGTGAGGGCGCTGCGCTCGCCCTGGCTGTTCGGGGTCGCCGTCGTGGTCCTGGCCGCCGTGACCCTGGTGCTCAGCCCGCGCACGCCCTCGCGCGCCGCGCGCGTCGCCCACCTCGAGACGCTGGTGCGCTGCCCGAGCTGCGAGGACCTCTCGGTCGCCCAGTCGAGCGCGCCCACGGCGCTCGCCGTGCGCCGCGCGATCGCCCGCGACGTCGCGCGCGGCCAGTCCGACGCGTCGATCCTCACCTCGCTCGAGACCGCCTACGGCCCGAGCATCCTGCTGAGCCCCCCGACTCGGGGACTGGGAGCGCTGCTGTGGGCCGGGCCGCTCGCCCTCGTCCTCGCGGCCCTCGGTGCCTTCGCCTGGCGCTGGCGGCGACGGCGATGAGCGACCGGCTGGCCGACGAGATCGCCCTGCGCGAGGCGTCGCTCGCCGACGCGCGCGCCGAGCACGCGGCGGGCGACCTCGACGACGCGGGTCTCGCGCGCATCGAGGGGCGCGAGCTGGCCGCGCTGGCCGAGCTGCGCGCACGCCTGCCCGTCGCCGCGCCTCCCGCGGCATCGCGCACGCCGCGCGCGGCGCGCCGCCGCCGGCGGGTGTGGCTGGTCGTCGCCGGGGTGGCGGTCGCGGGGGCGGTCGCGCTGACGCTGGTGGGCGCGCTCGCCCTGCGCCAGCCGGGCAGCTCGATCACCGGAGGGCTCAGCCTCTCGCGCGCCCAGCGTGTCGCCCAGCTGCTCGCGGCGGCCCAGGCCGACGCCGCGGGTGGCCACGAGGTCACCGCCCTCGCCGCCTACGCCCAGGTCCTCGCGATCGCGCCCGACGACGTGGTCGCCCTCACGCAGAGCGGCTGGCTGGATTTCTCGGCGGGCAGCGCGGCCCACGACGTGGCCGCGGTGCGCGCGGGCCTGGCCACCTTGCGCCGGGCCGTCGAGGTGGCGCCGCAGGATCCCGCGCCCCACCTGTATCTGGGGATCGCGGCATCCTCGACGCCGGGCAATGCGGCGACGGCTCGCGCCCAGCTGCGCATGTTCCTCACGCTCGCCCCCTCGCGCGCGCAGCGCGCGATCGCCGCTCCCTACCTGCGCGCGCTGGGGATCGCGCACTAGGACTCCTTGCTGGCGCAGGTGCGCGTCGCTAGCGTCGGGAGCGGTGTTTCCTGGTGGTGACAAGAGGCGTCCGGTCCGCGTGAGCGGGCGGACGCACTGCTGGCGCACTGGTCTGCTCGTCGTGATGCTGTTGACGGCGGGCGGGGTCGCGGGCTGGTCCCCGGGCGACGCCACGGCGTCGACGCACGCCAGTGCCCGCGTCACCTGGCAGGAGCTCGGCCCCCGCGCGGTGCCGAACCTCCTCATCGGATTCGGACCCCAGGGCGTCAACGCGTCGCCGGCGACCCTCGGACTGCCGGCCGCCGGAGAGGTCACGACGGTCGCGGTGGACCCGTCGAACCCGTCGGTGATGTACGTCGGCGCGGGTGGGGGGATGTGGTGGGGCGGGGGTCCCAGCGGTGCGGGTGTCTTTGGCACCACCGACGGGGGCACGACCTGGACTCCTCTCGACGCGGGTCTCACGTCGACGTCGATTGCGAGCCTGTGGATCGATCCCCAGGACCCCACGATCCTGCTGTGCGCGACGACCGATGGTCTGTTTCGCACCACCACGAGCGGTGGCGCGTGGACGCGCGTCGCGAGCGGGGCCCAGCGCGCGATCGTCGCGCTCGGTGACACGATCTACGTGGGCGGCGACGGTGGGCTGCTGACCTCGAGCGACGGGGGTGTCACCTGGCAACTCGTGCCCGGGACGTCCGAGGTCACCGCCGTGGCTGCCGGTGGCGGCGAGGTGATGGCCGGGGAGTTCAGTGGCGCCGTGCTCGTGGGGACGGGACGCGATTTTCGCGTAGTGGCCGCCCCGACGTCACCGCCCATCGGCTGGTCCGCCCTGGCCATCGACCCGACGGACCCGGCCGTCGCCTACGGCGCGGCGGCCGGCACCAGCCAGGCGTTTCGCACGAGCGACGGGGGCGTGACGTGGACGCCCCTCACCTTCGCGGTCAACCCCATCAACGCCCACTTCACGGTCCGCACCATCGCCCTGGACCCCGCGAACGCCTCGACGGTCTACATCGGTGGCGACGAGGTGCTCACCGTCTCCACCGATGGGGGCCAGACCTTCACGGGCACGGGTGTGGGCCTGGACATCTGGGGACTCGTGCCCGACCCGGGAGTCGCGGGCGCCATGCTCGTCGTGACCGACCAGGGCCTCTACCGCATGACCGAACAGGGCGCCGCGTGGGCGAGCCTCAACGGGGACCTCACGACCGGGCTCACCTACGCCGTCGCCGTCAGTGGCTCGACGATCCTGGCGCGCGAGCAGGACTTCTCGATCATCGCCAGCTTCGACGGTGGGGCGACGTGGCAGATGCTGACGGCCGCCGGAGGTGAGAACGGCGACCTCGTCTTCAGTCCCAGTCAGCCGAGCAACGTCTACGGCATCGGGACGGCCGACGGCCTCACCTGGTCGAGTGACGGGGGGCACACCTGGACCTCGGTCGCCAACGTGGACACGTTCGCCCCGGGCGACCAGACGGTCGCCATCAGCCCGCTCGATCCCTCGACGGTCGACGTGGCGACGAACGCCGGTGTCGTCGCGACCCACGACGGCGGGGCGACGTGGGCGTTGACCGGATGGCCAATGACGAACGCTGATCTGGTCGCCATCGATCCGGCCAATGCGTCCCACATCCTCGTGGGCACCCACGACGCCAACGCGTACCCGACCTCGGGCGAGCTCCACGTCACGAGCGACGGTGGGTCGACGTGGCAGACCGTCGACATCGGGTCGTTCCCGTCCAGCGTGGCGTTTCTCGCTGGCGACGTCTTCGTGGGGACGAACGCCGGCGTCGTCGTGAGCCACGACGGCGGCGTGACCTTCCAGTCCGACAGCGAGGGCCTGCCCGTCCTTCCCACGGTGCTCGCATCGGAGCTCTGGCCGGCGGTCGAGTCGCTGACGACGGCGACGTCGGGTGCGACGACGGTGCTGATCGCGTCCACGACCGACGGGGTCTTCGCCCAGATTCCGGGACAGACGCCCTGGGTCGATGTCTCGGGCGACCTGCGTGCGCGCTTCGTCCATCAGGCGGTGGTCAGTGGCGGCGACCTCTACCTCGCCACCTACGGACAGGGTGTCGTGCGCGCACCCTTGTCGTCGATCGTGGCGGCGGTGACGACGCCCACCTCGCCGATGTCGCTCACCGGCGCAGTGCTGCAGGTGCGAGCGCGCAGCGCCGCCGGGCGCCCGGTCGCCCGTCCAGTCCCGGGAGACCTGCTCGTGGTCACCCTCGTGCCGCGGCCCGCCGGCCTCGCTGACCTTCTGGGGTCGTGCGCGGCGGGCAGTGCCGGACACGCGATCCCCCCACGCGCGCGCGCGCACGATGCGCGCGGTGCCCTCACGTGCACCTGGCGTGTCCCCTCCTTTGCTCGCCGAGCGATCGTGGGCTGGATCGCACTGCAATCCGCGACGGTGACCGAGCGTCGCAGCTTCCGCGTCGCCCTGGCAACGGCATCCCTGCGCTGAGCGACGACGAATGCTCTCGCGCGGTATCTCGTGCGGCGGGGAACACTGCATCGAGGGCTGGGCATCGTCGCCACGGTGTCCTCGCGGGGCGACCGCGGCTCGCTGCGTGCTCTCCTGAGGGCGCGCTCCTTCGCGATGACTCGGCGTCACGCGCGGACCTTCGCGCGGCGCGTGGCCGCTTCCCCACCTGCGGGCACGCGGCGCCGCGCGCTGAGCCACGTCCGTCTTCGGGGCGGCCCTGGGAGTGTGATCGTCGCGGGAGGCCCGCGCGATGGGGGCCGTGCTCGCAGGGAGGGTCGAGCGCCACCACGCCGCGGGCGACGCGACGGTTCGTGACCCGCCATCTTGTACAGAACTTTCAGGTATATTGTACAATACCGGCGTGGGCACGATCAATGTCAGTGAGGCGCGTGAGAATCTGGCCCGCGTGCTTGACGAGGCCCAGTCCGAGGCTGTCGTCCTGGAGCGCTACGGTCGGCCAGCGGCCGTGGTCGTGAGCGTCGAGCGCTACGAGCAGCTCCTCGATGGCTTCGAAGAGGCCCAGGACATCGCCGCCTTCGACGCCGCCCTGGCCGAAGAGGGCCCCAACATCCCCTGGGAGCAGGTTCGGTCCGATCTCGGCTGGCGGTGAGTCGCTACCGGGTCGAGCTTCGCCCCGCCGCACTTCGCGCGCTGCGCAAGCTCGACCCCAACGTCCGTCCTCGCATCGCGGGCGCCATCGCCCTCCTGGCCCAGGACCCTCGACCGCCGGCGTCGCGACCTCTCACGGGTCGACCGGGCTACCGCGTTCGCATCGGCGACTATCGCGTGATCTACACGGTCACTGACGACGTCCTGCTGATCGTCGTCGTCACATTGGGCCATCGACGCGACGTGGACCGCTGAGGACTCCGCGAGAGCTCGGACGGCGGGCGCTTCGTGGTGACCTCCCTCGGCGCGTCGATGGGTCCGGTGCGCCAGTCGGGTGTCGTGACCGGCGTGACTCGGACTCCGGCACGCGGCCGTCTCTCGCGCCGCGTGCTCTACTGAGATGGTGCGCTACCTCGCACTGGTCGGCGTCGTCTTCGGGGTGAACCTCCTGCCGGCCTTTGGTCCGCCCACCTGGTCCGTGCTGGTCTACGCGCGCCTTCGCTGGCACCTCGATCCGGTCGCTCTGGTCGGGCTGGGCGCGCTGGCGGCGACGGCGGGGCGCTTCGTGCTGGCCACGGGCGCCCGCCGCGTGCGTGGCGTCTTTCCCGCGTCCTCACGCGCCAACCTCGCGGCCCTGGAAGCGCGCCTCGTGGGGCGGCGCAGCGTCGTGGCCACCCTCGTGACGCTGTTCGTCATCTCGCCGCTGCCCTCGGCCCAGCTCTTCGGTGCGGCGGGGATGCTCGACCTGCCGCTCGGACTCCTCTGCCTGGGCTTCCTCGCCGGTCGACTGGTCACCTACACGCTCTACGTCTCGACGACCATCGTCATCGAGTCCCAGGTGCGCTCGGCCCTCGCCAACGTCTGGGGCGAGCCGTGGTGGATCGCCCTGCAGGTCGTCCTGCTCGTGGTGCTGGCCGTTCTCCCCGCGATCCCGTGGGGGCAGTCGGGCCGCGGGCGCGTGCGTCGCACCCGCTAGGACGTCGTCGCGCATGCCGGTGTCGTGACCCCCTCGCCGCGGCGTCACGCCCGAGCGTCACGGGCGCCCATCGGGTGCCTCAGTGCCGGCGAGGCGCGCCGCGATGTCCCCGATCTCGCCGTGGCCCGTGGCGACGTCGAGAACCAGCGAGAACGCGTCCCGATCGCTCAGCGCGCAGGGGGCCCCATTGAGCGCCAGGAAGACGGTGGTCGCCAGCCACGCCAGACGCTTATTGCCATCGACGAGAGCGCGGTTGGCGACCAGCGAGTGCAGCAGGGCTGCCGCCTTCTCGTGGAGCGTGGGATACAGATCGTGGCCGGCGAAGTGCGCGCGCGGCCGCGCCAGGGCCGAGTCGAGGAGCCCCGCGTCGCGCACCGGTCCGACGCCGAGGAGCTCGATCAGGGAGAGGGCGTCGCGAAGCGAGAGGGTCGTCGCCACCTACGCGTCGGCCAGGCGGTCGAGGACGTCGTGCCAGCGCTCCAGCATCGCTTCGGCGGCGTCGTGGACCGCCGCGTCGTGCTCGTGGGCGGCGTAGTACGCGAGGATGGCGCGTCGCACGACGGCCTGGCGCGACGAGTTCTCGCGCGCGCTCAGCGCGTCGAGGGCGTGCTCCAACTCCCCATCGGTGCGCAGGGTGAAGGACATACCATAATGATACCACTCAGGACGAAGCGCTCCCTCGGGGAGGTGAGCGGCGGCGTCAGCCCAGGCGGTGGCGGCAGGCGTCGGCGCCCTCGGCGCGCGAGGTCAAGGTGACGGCGCTGCGCGTGCGCCCGACGCCCTCGAGCATGCCCGCGAGCAGCCCGCGGTCGACCGCGCACAGCATCGGGTGGCTCTGGGCGGCGACCCCGAAGGGGCAGGTCTCGGCGACGACGACGATCTCCTCGCCATCGTGCTCGGCCCGCGCGGCGTACCCGTGGGCGCTGAGCAGGCCCGAGATCGAGGCCAGCGCCGCCTTGATGGGGCGCGTCGCCTCGAGGGTGACGTCGCCCGACAGGCCCCGCGCGTACTCGACGCCGACCTCGCGAGCGATCGACTCGGCCGTCTCGGCGTCGAGGCGCGCGAGGGCCCGCTCGAGCAGCGAGACCAGCAGCGCGTCGCGTCGTACCAGGGCCTCCATGGTTCCGGCGGTCTCGAGGGCCCGGTAGCCCTTGGCGGGGCGGCCCACGGTCGCGCGATGCACGGCCTCGGCGACCACGTAGCCGCCCTCGACCAGGCGCTCGAGGTGGTGGCGCACGACGTTGGGGTGCACGCCGCAGTGCTCGGCCAGCGCGGTCGCCGTGGCGCCGGGGTGCTCGCGCACGTACAGGTAGATGGCGCGTCGCGTCCGGTCGCCGAAGGAGTGGGTGAGGCTCGAGACCGTGGCGTCGAACAGGCCGGGATCGAGGTCCGTCTGGCTCACACCGGCAGTCTACGAGGGGGGCTCGCGCCCCGCGACGGTAACCTGGCGCGGGGGAGAAGGAGACCACTCGTGAGTGACCTGCGCAGCGCCCTGGGGGCGATCGCCGAGCCCCAGCTGGTGCGCACCCTGGCCGAGCTGGGCTTCCTCGGCGAGGTGGACGAGTCCGGCGCGAGCCCCGTCGTCGAGCTGGTGCTGCCCGTGCTCGAGTGGCCCAACCGCGCCTGGCTCGAGGAGGAGGTCCTCGAGACCGCGCCCGGCGCGAGCGTGCGCGTGCGCGCGATGAGCGAGGACGAGCGCCTGGGCCTGCGCAACTTCCTGCGCGGGCAGATGAGCACCCCCTCGGACGACCACGGCCACGACCACGGGACCGCGACGCCGTCCTTCCTCGACAAGCTGGCCAAGACGCGCGTGCTCGGGATCTCCTCGGGCAAGGGCGGGGTGGGCAAGTCCTCGGTCACGGTGAACCTGGCGATCACGCTCGCCCAGCGCGGCCACCAGGTCGGCGTGCTCGACGCCGACGTCTACGGCTTCTCGCTGCCCAAGATGCTCGGGTCCGACCACGACCCCATCGTGCTGGGCGACACGGTGATCCCCACCCTGGCCCACGGCGTGCGCTGCGTCTCGATGGGCTACTTCGTCCCCGACTCCCAGCCGGTGATCTGGCGCGGCCCGATGCTCCACAAGGCGATCGAGCAGCTGGTCTCGGAGGCCTGGTGGGACGAGCCCGACTTCCTGCTCATCGACATGCCCCCCGGGACGGGCGACGTGGCCCTCACGGTCTCCGAGGTGATCCCCCGGATCGAGATGTACGTGGTGACGACGCCCCAGCCGGCCGCCCAGCGCGTCGCCCAGCGCTCGGCCTACGCGGCGCGCGCCCTCAAGCTGGCCCTGCGCGGGGTCATCGAGAACATGAGCTGGTTCACCGGCGACGACGGCGTGCGCTACGAGCTCTTCGGCTCCGGCGGCGGCGCCCAGCTGGCGGCCGAGCTCGGCGTGCCCCTCATGGGCCAGATCCCGCTCGACCCGGTCCTGCGCCAGGGCGGGGACCTCGGCGATCCCATCGTCGTGTTCGAGCCCGAGCGCGAGGCCGCCCAGGCCTTCGTCGCGCTGGCCGACGCCATCGAGAAGCAGGGCCCGGCGCGCGTCTACCGCCGCGAGCTCAAGCTGGTCTGAGCCCGTGGACCTCGACGGGCGTTCCGCGCTCATCACGGGTGGGGCCAGCGGGATCGGGCTGGCGACCGCGCGCCGCCTGGTCGCCGAAGGCGTGCGCGTCACCCTGCTCGACCGCGACGAGGAGGCCCTCGCCGCAGTCGTGACGGAGCTCGGTGACGCGGCGCGCGGGGTCGCCGGTGACGTCAGCGTCGAGGGCGACGTCGTGCGCGCGCTCGAGGCGGCGCACGAGGCCTTCGGTGACGTGCACGTCGGATTCGCCAACGCGGGGGTGGGCAGCGGGGCAACGCTCTTCACGCCCAAGGCCGCCTGGGACTGGGTGCTCGGGATCAACGTCGGGGGCGTCGTGAACGTCCTCAACGCCCTGGCGCCCGAGATGCTCGCGCGCGACGAGGGGCACCTCGTGCTCACCGCGTCGCTGGCCGGGCTCGGGGGCGTGCCCGGCATGGGTCCCTACGTCGCGAGCAAGTTCGCCGTCGTGGGCATCGCCGAGTCGCTGGCCCAGGAGCTGACCGCTCGCGGGAGCCGCGTCGGGGTCTCGGTGCTGTGCCCCGGCTTCGTGCGCACGCGCATCGCCGAGTCGGACCGCGCCATGCCCGAGGACCTGCGCGCGCTCGCCCCGACCGACGAAACCCTCCAGGCCGCCGCGGCCGCCGCGGTCGCGGCGGGCATCGATCCGACCACCGTTGCCCAGCGCGTCGTCGAGGCCGTGCGCACCGGGCAGTTCTGGATCCTCACCCACGAGCGGGTGGCCCTGCGCACGACCGAGCAGCGCCTCGACTGGATGCGCGGGGGACCGATGCCCGGCATCGACCTGCAGCGCGCGGCGCGCGCCTAGCTCACCCGACGAGCGAGGTCGCGACCTCCGCGATCCCGTGACCCCAGGCGCGCAGCTGGTTGGCCGGGAGGAACGCCGCGCCCGCTGCCGTGTGGTCGACCTGCGGGGCCGCGACGTAGCGCAGGCGGCCGTGCCCGTCGATGAAGTAGGTGAGCGAGGAGTGCACCACGTCGGCGGTCGGCCCCCGGGAGATGACCTGGATCCCGTAGGCGTGCCAGAGGGCGCGCAGCGCCGGGACCGGTCCGGCCAGGAAGTGCCACGTCGGGATCGTGGTGAGGCCGTGGGCGCGGCTGAAGGTCATCAGCCCGGCGGGGGTGCGCACGTAGGGGTTGACGTCGATGGCCAGGAACACCGTCCCGCGGGCGAAGGCGGGCAGGTCGGCCTCGGCGTCGCGCAGCTCCTCGGAGACCAGCGGGCAGATGTCCGTGCAGTGCGGGTCCATGAAGTTGAGCACGATCGGGTGGCCGCGGAACTGGGCGAGCGTCACGGTGCGCCCGTTCTGGTCGGTCAGGGTGAAGGGCGTGGCCGCCTTGCGGGGGACCGGCGACAGGGCCATCAGGTCTGCCTGGTAGGTCGTGACGGCTGCCGGGATCCCGGTCGGGCGCAGCAGGGTCGAGGAGTTCGCGCTCGAGCGGTGACGCAGCACGAGCACGAGCGCGGTGCCCGCGATGACGATGGTCACCGCCAGGGCGAGCACGAGGGCGAGGTAGACCCGACGCGACATGCCCCGAGTCTACGGGCGAGCGGCCGACACCCAAGGGGGAGGAGCGGGACTGCGCTTCGCCGGTCCGGAGCCGACACGATGGGGGGGCGTCACCTGGCGTGGAGGTCGTCGAGGAGACCCCGAGGTGTCACTACGCGGAGCCCCGTGCGCCGGGGAGTCGTGTGATGGGGATCGCCGGACACGAGCGCCTCCGCGCCGACGGCCTCGGCTAGGACAACCAGATAGTCCTCGTTCGGATCGTCGGTGATCGACCCCTGTTGCTCCGGGGGGATCATCGACGACCTCTGCCAACCCTTGGATCGCACTCACGAAGGCGTCGGCATCCTCGAGGCTCAGATACCGTCGAAACTTCGACCGGGCGAGCACTGCGGACAACTCGTCGAGCAGCCTCGGCGAGACCACGAGCTGGTACCGCTGGTCCCGTGCAGCGAGGAGGAGTCGGGCCGATACCCCTTCTCGCGACGTGACCGCAGCCACGAAGACGTTGGTGTCGAAGACGACCCCATGCCGATCAGCCACGACGCGTCGAAGACGATCGACGCTCGTGGCGCACGCTGTGCACCTCGTGCACGGCCTGCTCCAGCGCCGCCTCCTCGTCGAGATCGCTGGCCGACGCCACACGATCGAGCAACGCGCGTAGCTCGTCGTGGGCCGCCGCGCCGGGGCGGCTGCGCAAGTACGCCCGCAGGGCCTCCTCGATGATGGCGCTCTCGGAGCGGGTCGACACGAGTGCCGCGGCCTTCGTCGCGGTCAGGACGTCCGCGTCGAGGTAGATGGTCGTCTTCCTCTTGGGCATGCCCCCAGGATGCCGTCATCATGGGATGACGGTTAAACGGCATACGGGTCACGACTCGCCGTGCGCGTCCGGCTCGGAACCCACGGGGCCCAGCGGGGCCGTGACTTCGGTACGCGAGGCGCGTTCCCTCGAGCTCCGCGGGGGGAACGCGCCGTGGAGGTGGAATCGGGAATGGGGGCGCCGTGCGCGCCGCCAGCGCGCCAGTGGTCGCGAACCCAACGAGCGGGGACCGCTGCAGCTAGCGGTCGATGCCCGTGGGGAGACGCGACTCGGGCCAGTCGAGCAGCGCGACTGCCTGGCGGCAGGCGTAGCGGTCCGTCATGCCCGCGACGTAGGCCACCGCGCGCGTCAGCGGGTCGCCGTCGGCCTCCTCGAGGTCCTCGGGGTGGGCGGCGTAGTGCTCGACGAGGGCGCGCAGCATCGCGACCACGCGCTCGGCCTGCTCGCGCGAGGCCGGGCGCAGGTAGATGCGCTCGTAGTTGAACGCGCGGAACGCGGCCAGGGCCTGGGCGTGGCGCTCGTCGAGCCCGATCCAGCCCGTGGAGACGGTGGTGGCGATCATCGCCTGGATGAAGTGGCCCAGCTGCTCACCGCGGCGCGTGCCCACCAGGGTCGCGACCTCGGCGGGCAGCGCCGTGGCCTCGACGATCCCCGCCGAGACCGCGTCCTCCAGATCGTGGCATACGTATGCGACGCGGTCGGCCCAGCTGACGACCTCCCCCTCGGGGGTTGTCGGGGCCGGGCGGCTCCAGGAGTGGTTGCGGATGCCGTCGAGGGTCTCGGCGCACAGGTTGAGGGGGGCGAGAGCGACGTCGGCGCCCCAGGTGGCGTGGTCGAAGCCTCCGGGAAGGTAGAGGTCGAGGGCCTCCTCGCTGGCGTGCCCTCCCGGACCGTGGCCGCAGTCGTGCCCGAGCGCGATGGCCTCGGTCAGCGCGACGTTGAGCCCGAGGGGTCGGGCCACACCCACCGCGACCTGGGCCACCTCGAGGGCGTGGGTCAGCCGCGTGCGCATGTGGTCCTCGGGGAAGACGAAGACCTGGGTCTTGCCCGCCAGGCGGCGAAAGGCGTTGGCGTGGAGGATCCGGTCGCGGTCGCGCTCGAAGCACGTGCGATAGGCGTCGGGCTCCTCGGGTCGCGCTCGGGTGCCGGCGCCGTGCGCTGGGGTGGCGCCCGTGCTCAGGCGCGCGTCGTCGCTCTCCCAGGACTCCCGCGTGACCAGGGCGACCCGCTCGAGCCGTGCCGAGGAGTCGGCGTGGGCGCGCGCCACCGCGTCGGGGCCCGAGTGGCCCCCCATGGTGGCGGCCCATCGCTCGTGTCGCGCGGGGGTTGCCATGTCCCCATTGTGCCCGGTCGCCGTAACATGAGGCCAAGAGCGGTGCAGCGAGGAGACCCATGGACATCCGGATCGGGATCGTGCAGTCGATGCGAGAGCTCGACATCGAGCTGGCCGACGACACGGACCGCGACGAGCTGGTCGCGCGCGTGGAGGCGGCCCTGGGCGGTGACGGCGTCCTGTGGCTGGTGGACCGCAAGGGGCGCCAGGTCGGCATCCCGGCCTCGCGGATCGCCTTCGTCGAGGTCGGCGCGGCGTCGGGCCGCACGGTCGGCTTCGGCGCCGCCTGACGTGCTCGACTACCACCTCCACCTCTGGCCCCACGAGGACTCCTCGGTCTGGTACCGCCTCGACCAGATCGCGCACTACTGCGAGCGCGCCGCGGAGGCCGGTGTCGAGGAGCTGGCCCTCACCGAGCACGCCCACCGCTTCGTCGACGTGCTGGACCGGGTCGGGCCGTTCTGGGAGCGCTTCCCCGACGAGGTGACCAGCCCGGTGATGGGCCAGTACATGGCCTTCACGGCGCGCAACCGGCTCGACGACTACGTGACGCTCGCCCAGCGCGCCAAGGACGAGGGGCTGCCCGTCAAGATCGGCCTCGAGGTCGACTACTACCGCGACCAGATGGACGTGGTCAGTGAGCTGCTGGCCCAGTACCCCTTCGACGTGCTCATCGGCTCGGTGCACTGGCTGGGCAGCTGGGGCTTCGACGACGTGGACAACCCGATCCCCATGGCGCAGTGGACGGTGCGCGACGTCGACCGCAGCTGGGCCGAGTACACGCGGGCCCTCGAGGAGCTCATCAGCTGCCGGGCCGTGGACGTGTTGGCCCACCCGGACCTGATCAAGGTGGCCGGCTACCGGCCCGGGGACCCCACCGGCTACTGGGACGCCATGGCCGAGGCGGCGGCCGCGGCCGACGTGTCGGTCGAGTGCAGCTCGGCCGGGTGGTCCAAGCCGGCCGCCGAGCAGTACCCGGCCGAGGGGTTCCTCGACCGGCTGGCGGCCCGCGGGGCGACCTTCACCACCGCGAGCGACGCGCACCGCCTGGGTCGCGTCGCCGAGCGCGTCGGCGACCTGGCCGCGCTGCTCGAGGCTCGCGGGGTGACCCAGCTCGCCTCCTACAGCGGGCGCCAGCGCCGCCTCGTGCCGCTGCGCAGTCACTAGTGGCCACCCTGGCCGAGCTGGCCGCGGCCCGGGCGGGCCTCGGAGAGCCGGCCATCGACCACCTGCTGCGCCTGACGGCGTCCTGGTCGCTGCTCGCAGACCTGGCGTTCTCCGACATGGTGCTCATGGCCCCCGACGCCGACGACCCCGAGGCGCTCGTCGTACTGGGCCAGGTGCGGCCCAACAACCGCGCCACGGTGGTCACCCCGGACCTGGTGGGGACCTCCCACCGGGCCGCCGACTGGCCCCTGGTGCACCGCTCGCTGGCCGAGGGCGAGCGCGTCACGGGCTACGCCTCGCCCGAGGTCGTGGGCGAGCCCACCCTCGTGTGGGCGATCCCGGTGCGCGCCAACGGGGCGGTGGTGGCCGCGCTGGTGCGCCTCCAGGGCCCGATGCGGGGGCCCTCCTCCCTCTACGAGCAGGCCTACCTGTCGATCTTCGTGCGCCTGTGCGACATGGTGGCGGCCTCGAGCTTCCCCTTCCGCGAGGACGACGTCGCCGGGCCGGGCCTGCCGCGCGTGGGCGACGGCATCATCCTGCTCGACGCCGAGGGGCGCGTCGACTTCGCCACCCCGAACGCCGTGAACGCGCTGCACCGCGTGGGCGTCGCGCTGTCGGTCGAGGGGCGCACGCTGCCCGAGCTGGGGCTGCGCCTGCGCGCCCTGGAGCGGGCCCGGGCCTTCGCGATGCCGACCCTCGAGGAGGTCGACCGGGGCAGCGACGTGGCCATCGTCTTCCACTGCGTCCCGCTGCTCGAGGACGACCGCACGAGCGCGGTCATGGTGCTCGTGCGCGACGTGTCGGACCTGCGTCGCCTCAACCGCGTGGTGCTCTCCAAGGAGGCGGCCGTGCGCGAGGTGCACCACCGCGTCAAGAACAACCTGCAGACGATCTCCTCGCTGCTGCGCCTCCAGGCCCGCCGCAGCCTCGAGCGCGAGACGCGCACCGCGCTGCTCGAGGCCGAGCGCCGGGTGCGCTCGATCGCCGTGGTCCACGAGGTCCTGAGCCGCGAGCCGGGCGAGGACGTCTCCTTCGACGAGATCGTGCGCTCGCTGGTCCTGCTGGTCGAGGACACGGTGCTCGCACTGCACCCCGTCGAGATCGTCGTCAGCGGCGAGCTCGGGGTGCTCTCGACCGACGTCGCAACGCCGCTCGCGGTGGCTCTCGCCGAGCTGCTGACCAACGCCGTCGAGCACGCCTTCGTCGACTTCACCGACGCGGATCCCTCACCGGTGGGCGTGGTGACGCTGCGCCTGGCGCGCCACGGCGACGAGGCGATCGCCGAGGTCCGCGACAACGGCGTGGGGGTGGGCCCCGACTTCTCCCTCGACGCGCCGACCAGCCTCGGGCTGTCGATCGTGCGCGACCTCGTGCGCACCCAGATGCGCGGCACGATCGAGATCACGACCGTCGAGCCCGCGGCGGGCGGGGGGACCCTGGTGCGCGTCGAGGTGCCCCTCGACGCGCGGCGTTAGCGCTGGCTGGCGCGCCGGCGAGCCGCCAGCCACTGCTTGCGCAGCTTGCGGCGCTCGTCCTCGGTCGTGCCACCCCAGACGCCCGACTCCTGGTTCGTCGCCAGAGCGAACTCCAGGCAGGCCTTCTGGGCGTCGCACTTGTCACACACGCGCTTGGCCGACTCGATCTGGTCGGTCGCGAGCCCGGTCGACCCGATCGGGAAGAACAGGTCCGGCTCGGTGTCTCGGCAGGCGGCCCGGCTACGCCACTCCGCGTCGTCCCACGCGTAGGTGCGGTTCCACATCAGCGACATCTTGGGTCCTTCAGCCGGCCGGCGAACTGGGGGGGAGGGCCATTCGGCCCCACCAGTGTAGAGGGTGGTGCATCACTTCACAAGGGGTTTTGCCTGCAAAAATGGCTCCGTGACCCTCATCCTGGCCCATCGGGGCCTCCACGACCGCCACCGCGAGAACACCCTGGCGGCCTTCGCAGCCGCCCGGGCCCTCGGCGTGGACGGCGTCGAGCTCGACGTGCGCCGCAGCGCCGACGGGGTCCTGGTCGTCCACCACGACCCCGAGGTCGCGGGCCACGCGATCGCCCGCACCCCCGCGGCGGACCTGCCCGCGTGGGTGCCGACCCTGGAGGCCGCCCTCGAGGCGACCGGCGATCTCCTCGTCAACGTCGAGGTCAAGAACGGCCCCGGCTCGGGCGAGCCCGTCGTCGAGGACCCCGCCGAGTTGGCGGCCGCGGTGCGCGCGAGCGTGGAGTCACGGGGGGCCCACACGCGCGTGCGCTACTCGAGCTTCGCCTGGGAGACGGCCGCTGCGCTCGTGGGCGCGGCCCCCGTCGACGGCCTGCTCGACGTCGGCGAGGACGCCCTGGCGGCCCTGGCGCGCGCCGAGGAGCTCGGGCTGTCGGGCGTCAACCCCCCCCTCGCGTCGCTCGACGCCCCGCTCGTCGCCCAGGCGCGCGCGCGCGCCCTGGCGCTCTTCGTGTGGACGGTCAACGAGGACGCCGACCTGGACCGGTGCCTGGCGCTGGGTGTGACGGGCGTCATCACCGACGTCCCGGCGCGCGCGATCCTGCGCCGGGCCGCTACCTACTGAGGGGTACGCGCGCCTGGCGTAGATTGAGGGACATGAACGTCGTCGTCTGTGTCAAGCAGATTCCCGACCCGACCGCACCCCAGTCGCTGGACGCCAACCACAACCTGGACCGGACGGGCAAGCTCATCTTGGACGAGGCCGACACCTACGGTGTCGAGATGGCCCTGCAGCTGGTCGACAAGGCCGGCGGCGGGGAGGTCACCGTCGTGTCGATGGGCTCGGCGGCCGACCTGGCGGGCATCCGCAACGCCCTGGCGATGGGCGCGGCCAAGGCGATCGTCGTCAGCGACGAGTCGCTGCGCGGCACCGACGCCCTGGGCACCGCCAAGGTGCTGGCCGCCGCGGTGCGCCGCGCCGCCCCGGACCTCGTCCTGGCCGCGACCGAGTCCTCCGACGGCTACACGGGCACCTTGCCCGTGCAGCTGGCCGAGCTCCTGGGATGGCCCTCGATCACCTTCGCCAAGGCCGTCACCGCCGAGGGTGGGCAGGTCAGCGTGGCGCGCCAGACCGAGGCCGGCTACGACGAGGTCGTCGCGCCGCTGCCGGCGGTCGTGACCGTTACCGCGGGCGTCGTCGAGCCGCGCTACGCCTCCTTCAAGGGCATCATGGCGGCCAAGTCCAAGCCGGTCGAGCAGCTGAGCGTCGCGGATCTGGGCCTCGCCGGCGAGGTCGGCCCCGCGGGGGCCCGCCAGGAGATCGTCGACGTGGTGGCCGCCGAGGCCCGCGCGGCGGGCGAGAAGCACGTGGACGAGGGTGACGGCGCCCAGCGCATCGTGGCCTTCCTCGAGTCGATCAAGGTCCTCTAGGAGGGATGATGACACTGGGAACGATCTGGGTGGTCGCCGAGCCCGCCGGCACGGCGCTGTCGACTACCTCTCTCGAGCTGCTCAGCGCCGCGCGCGGCCTGGCGTCGTCGGTCGCGGCCGTGACCTGGGGCGCGGGCGACCACGCCGCCCAGGCGGGCGACTACGGCGCCACCACCCTCTACCAGGTGCCCGACGTGGGCGACGCCCTGCCCGGCGCACCCGTCGCCGCGGCCCTGGCGGCGCTGGCGGGCGCCGAGGCGCCCGACGCGATCCTGATCCCGGCCAGCTACGACGGCCGCGACATCGCCGGACGCCTCTCGGCGCGACTCGACCGGCCGGTGCTGACCAACGTGACGGGACTGGCCGACGACGGCGGGCTGGTGAGCGAGCACCCGGCCTTTGGTGGGACCCAGCTGGTCCACGCCCGCTTCCGCGGGTCGGGCCCGGGCCTGTTCGTCGTGCGCGCCAAGTCCTTCGCCGCCGAGGCGGCCGGGGGCGCGCCCGCGACCGTCGTGGCCGCACCGGCCGGTGACGTGGGCGCCGCGGGTGCCGCACGCATCGTCGCGCGCCACGAGGAGGTCCGCGAGGGCCCGCAGCTCGAGGACGCGGCCGTCGTGGTCGCCGGGGGCCGGGGCCTCGGGGAGGCCGCGCACTACGCCTGGGTCGAGGAGATCGCGCGCCTGCTCCACGGCGCGGCCGGGGCGAGCCGGGCGATCGTGGACGCGGGCTGGGTGCCCTACGCGCGCCAGGTCGGCCAGACCGGCAAGACCGTCAAGCCCACCGTCTACGTGGCCTGCGGCATCTCGGGGGCCACGCAGCACCTGGTGGGCATGAAGGGCTCCAAGGCGATCGTGGCGGTCAACAAGGACCCCGACGCGCCCATCTTCCAGGTCGCCGACCTGGGGATCGTCGGCGAGGTCCAGAAGGTCCTCCCGGCCCTGATCGACCTGCTGAAGGCCCGCTCGTCGTGACCGACGCCGGCGGGTCTCCCGCCGCGACCGTCGACCGCACCGCCACCGTCCACCACCGCCGACGGTGGTGGACGCTGAGCGTCCTCGGGCTGGTCCAGCTGATGGTCGCCCTCGACGTCACCATCATCAACATCGCCCTGCCGCGGGCCCAGGCCGACCTGCACTTCGCCACGGCGCTGCGCCAGTGGCCGCTGACGGGCTACGCGCTGGCCTTCGGCGCGCTGCTGCTGCTCGGGGGGCGCCTCGGGGACTGGTGGGGCCGGCGCACGGCCCTCGTCGTGGGCCTGGTGGGCTTCGCCCTGGCGAGCGCCGTGGGCGGGGCCGCGACGTCCTTCGCCATGCTGGTGTCGGCCCGGGCGGTCCAAGGCGCGTTCGCCGCGGTGCTGGCGCCCGCGGCCCTGGCTGCCTTGACCACGACCTTCACCGAGGCCCACGAGCGCGCCCGGGCCTTCGCCATCTACGGGGCGCTCGCCGGGTCGGGCGCGGCCATCGGCCTGATCGTGGGCGGTGCGCTCACCCAGTGGGTGTCGTGGCGCTGGACGCTCTACGTCAACGTCCTGCTCGGCCTGGTGGCCCTGGTCGGCGTGCTGCTCCTGGTGCCGGGTGGCCGCCCGGCCTCCCACGACCCGCTCGACCTGCCCGGGGTGCTGCTGGGAGGTGGGGGCCTCTTCCTCGTCGTCTACGGCTTCGCCAACGCCGTGACCGCCTCGTGGGGCGACGCCGTGACGATCGCCAGCCTGGTCGGGGGCGTGGCGCTGCTCACCGCCTTCGTCGCCTGGCAGCGGCGCAGCCGCCACCCGCTGCTGCCCCTGCGCATCGTGGTCGAGCGCACGCGCGGGGGATCCCTGGTGGCGCTCTTCCTGACCAACGCCGGGCTCTTTGGCGTCTCGCTCTTCCTCACCTACTACCTGGAGAACTTCGACGGGTACTCGCCCCTGCGCACCGGCGTCGCCTACCTGCCCATGGTCGGCGCGCTCGTCGTGACGGCCGCCATCGCCAGCGCGCGGCTGCTGGGCCTGGTCGGGCCCCGACCGCTGGTGCCCACCGGGATGATCCTCGCGGCCCTCGGGCTGATCCTCTTCACCCGGCTGCCCCTGCACGCCTCGTACGTGTCGTCGGTGCTGCCGGGCCTGGTCGTCGCGGGCCTCGGGCTCGGGCTGGTCTTCGCGCCGGCGATCGCCAGCGCCACAGCCGGGGTGCGCGCGGCCGACGCCGGCGCGGCCTCGGCCAGTGTCAACACCGTCCAGCAGGTCGGCGGCTCCATGGGCACCGCGCTGCTCAACACCATCGCGGTGAGCGCGGGCACGCGGGCCTACCTGCACTCTTCGGCGCCCGGAGCGCTGCGCCTGGCCAGCGCGACGGTGCACGGCGACGTCATCGCGTTCTGGTGGGCCGCGGGCTTCTTCCTCTTCGGCGCCGTCGTCTCGCTGGTGGTGCTGCGCTCGGGGGCCCTGGACCTCACGCCCGATCCCGGGACCTGAGCCCGCAGTACGATCGCGACGACCAGGAGGACCCGTGACCCCCACCCCCACCCAGGGCATCAAGACCGTCTTGCACCCGGTCGCCGACCTCGCGGCCGCGACGCCGCTCTACGCGGCGCTGCTGGGCGTCGAGCCGACGTTCGCCAGCGACTTCTACGTGGGCTTCGATGCGCAGGGCCAGCACATCGGTCTGGTGCCGCGCGCCGCCAGCGCCGCGGCGTCCCCCGTCGCCTACTGGCACGTGGCCGACATCCAGGCCAAGTTGGCCGAGGTCATGGCCGCGGGAGCGTCGGTCCACGACGGGGTGCGCGATGTGGGCGGCGGGCGCCTCGTCGCCACGGTGAGCGACGTCGACGGCAACCTGCTCGGGCTGCTCCAGGACCGTCCCCAGTAGCACGGGCCGGCCGGGTCGGGTTAGCCGAGCTGGTCGACGACCTTCACGGTGACCGAGATGGTCTGGGTGCCCGGGGAGACCGGGACGTTCGGCGCGCGGGCACTCGCCGCGGCGAAGACCGGCTCGGGGATCACGATCGGTGACGCGTTCTCCTCGTCGACGATGCTGATGACCCGACCGACCGTCGTCCCCGCGGCGCGGGCCAACGTCTTCGCGGCGCTCGCGGCCGCGAGGATCGCGTCGGCCCGGGCGCGCGCGCGGGCGGCGGACTGGCTCGAGACCGAGAAGGTGAGTCCGGAGATCTGCCCGGGGTTGCCCGCAGCGGCGACCGCAGCCCCGAGGATCGCGCCCGCGTGGGTGACCTGGTGGGAGGTCACCGTGACCTGGTCGTCGACCTGGTAGCCGGTGACGTGTCCGTGCCCGTCGTAGGTGGGGTTGACCGACAGCGACGTGGTGGACAGCTCGCGGCGGGTGACGCGCTGGGTCGCGAGAGCGCGGTCGAGCGCCACGACGCGCGCGTCGTTGGCCGCGAGCGCGGCCGCCGTCGTGGGCGCGGAGGTGACGACGTCGACGCTGAAGGTGAAGGTGTCGGGCGCCGCGGTGACGGTGCCCACGCCCGTGACGCTCACGGTGCGCGCCACTGACGCGCTCGGGCGGGCGAGCGCGTCGCCCACGGCGATCGCGCCCACGACCGTCGCGACGGCCAGAACCAGGGTCAGGGGTCGCAGGGAATCCATAGGGCTCCTCTCTGCGCCCAGTATCGCACCGTCGCGCAGGCGCGTCACACCAGGGGCCACGGATAGGGCGGGGGCCACTCGCGCTGCGTGTCGGGCCACGGCAGGCGCCCCGTGAGCGCCAGGGCGCGCGCGCGCGCCGCCGTCGCGTCGACCTCGGCGTCGCTCAGCCACGCGCGCAGCGTGTCGAGACCCTCGGGCAGGTGCGCCAGGCGTTCATCCCACCGCTGGTCGATCTCCTCGCCCGCGTAGTCCCACACGACCGTGCGCAGCTTGTCGCGCTCGTGGAAGCACAGCCCGTGGTCGATCGCCCACAGGCGGCCGTCCTCGTCCAGCACGTGGCCGCCTTTGCGGTCGGCGTTGTTGGCCACCACGTCGTAGGCGGCCAGGTCGACCAGCCACGCCCGGTGCGCGGGGTCCTCGCGCAGCTCGAAGAAGGTGTCCGCGGTGGCCTCGACCCACCACTGGAGCGACCCGGGCCCGAGCGGCCCGTCGAGGCGGGCGACCGTCGCGGGCACCAGGTCGAGGCCGAGCAGCTCGTCGAGGCGCTCGGCGGCCACCTCGCGACGCCACAGCCCCGGGGGGAAGTCGGCCAGGGCGCGCTCGGCCCGCTCGGCCTTGTAGCAGGCGAGCGCCTCGGCGCCCGCGCCGGTCACGCGCACGAGCAGGGCCTGGTTCGAGGAGCCGAGCACCCGGCCCTCCACGCGCAGGCGACCGCGCTCGAGCAGCTCGCGCTGGTCGGCCCGCTCCACTCAGGCGAGGGGGGCTCGGTGGCCGTTCGTGCGGGGGCAGTCGTGGCCCCGCGGGTCCAGGGGGAGCCCGCACAGCGGGCACGGGGGCCGCCCGGCCTCGACCAGGCGGGTCACCTCGATGGCCAGGGCCGCGGCCCAGGTGGCGCTGAGGGTGAACTCGAGGAGGTCCTCGCCCTCGCGGGCCTCGATCGAGACCGTGAGGCGCTGGGCCTCGGCGTCGAGGCCCACGGTGATCGAGCCGGCCTCGAGGTCCGCCTCGAGCTCGGGCTCGAGAGAGAGGTCCTCGGGCAGGTGTCCGGGACGGCCCAGGTCGTCGAGCACGCGCACCACCCACTCGGCGAGCGCGACCATCTGCTGCTTCTCGACCTTGACCACGACCAGCTGGGGCCCCTGGCGCACCTGGAGCAGGAACCGGCGCTGGCCGACCTCACCGTGGGCGCCCACGACCACCCGGTCCGGGTGCTCGAAGAGGTACCGCATCAGCCCACCACCGCGGTCAGGTCCGTGAGGTTGACCCCGAGCACGCCGACGGCGGGTCCGAGGCGCAGCACGCTGAGCGAGGCCGGCGCCACGACGAGGCGCCCGAACAGGTCGAGCGGCATCCCCGCGGCCGCCGCGACCGCCGCGCGGATCGGGTCGGCGTGGGAGACGGCGACGACGCGCTCGCCGGGATGGGCTGCGGCGAGGGCCAGCAGCGTCGCCCACACGCGCTGGCTCATGCCCGCGAGCGACTCGCCGCCGGGGAACGTGACGAGCGAGGGCGTCGTGATCACCGTGCGCCAGGCCGCGAGGCGGCGCAGCCGCGCGAGGCGCTGGCCGGTCCACTCGCCGTAGTCGCACTCGCGCAGTCCCGCCGCGGTGCGGGCGCGCAGCCCGAGGGCTCGGGCGAGGGGCGCGGCGGTCTCGCGGCAGCGCCGGATCGGCGAGGTGTACAGGGCGGTGGGCGCCGGGTCCAGCGCGCCGAGGGCCCGGGCGACGGCGTCGGCCTGGGCGCGCCCGCGCTCGTCGAGGGGGACGTCGGCGGTGGGCAGCTCGCGACCGGTCGTGGCCGTGCGCCCGTGGCGCACCAGGACGAGGGTGGTGGGCGCCGTCACGAGGCCGGCGCGCCCGTGCGTCCCGGGTGGGCGTCGGCCCAGTCGGGCCAGCGCGTGCGCGACGCGCGCGCCAGGCGCGCGAGCAGCGCCAGCGCGCGGGGGTCCTCGTGGGCGGGCCGCGTCTCCACGGCGCCGGCGGCCACCAGCGCGTCGAGCAGGCTGCGCCCGAGCTCGGTGCGCACCACGACCAGCGTCCAGTCGTCGAGGGCCCCGATGCCCCCCGCGGACAGGTCGGCGTGCTCGGCCGCGAAGTCCGGGCACATCACGCATCCCGTGCGCGTGAAGTCGTGGGCCTCGCGCAGGGGGATGTCGTGGCGCTGCCCGTCGCGCGTGGTCACGCGAAAGGCGCCCTTGATGTTCATCTTGGCGATGTCGGCGCGCGCCAGACCGTAGCGGGCCTCAAAGAGCTCGGGGAAGATGGCGTCGTCGAAGGTCTTGGAGCACAGCAGGCCGATGCTGAGCACCAGGCGCCGCGCGATCTTGCCGGCCTTGCGCGCCTGCATGGCGCCCGGCGCCGAGGCCGCGCAGCCCATGCCGACCAGGGCCAGGCGCTCGGCGCCCCCGGCGACCGCCTCGGGGTAGGCGAGCAGGTTCGCACTGTAGGTGTAGCGCGAGCCGGCGGCCGCCAGCACCTCGTCGCGCGTGCGCACGACCGCGGGCACGGCGCGCCACGAGGTCCCGTCGCCCTCGCGCCCGGAGACCAGGGCCGCGTCGATGAGGTCGTGGGCCAGCGCGTGGATGAGCAGGGCCGACACGAAGCCGCCGTCCTGGCCGGTGGCGGCCACCTCGGGATCGAGCGCGCGCGCCAGCACGACGTCGCCCACGCCCGCGACCTCGTCGTCGCGCCGCTCGCGGCCCACGCGGTGCACGTCGATCTCGGGCTCCCAGGTGCGAAAGCGCGGGCAGGCCCGCGTGCACATGGTGCAGCCGCGCTGGCCGTGGGTGCAGTCGGTCGGCCCGCCGTCGGCCTCCACGTGGAAGGGCCGGTAGAGGCCCTGCGCGTCGTCGTAGCCGAGCACGTCGTGGGGGCAGGCGACCACGCAGGCGGCGCACCCGGTGCACAGCCCCGTCGTCACCACCTCGGCGAACAGCTCGAGCCACTGGGGCTTGTCGGGGGTCACCGCCCCATGGTACCGAGCACCCCGCTACGCTGCCCCGGTGCCCGAAGTGCTCGAGGTCGAGAGCTACCGGCGCCTGGCCGAGGGGGTCGTGGGGGCGCGGGTGGCGCGCGGCTTCGCCGACGCCTACGCCGCCGCCAAGCTCCCCTCGACGCGCGCGTGGGCCGCGGCGACGCGCGGGCGCACGGTGACGGGCACCGCGCGCCGCGGCAAGCTGCTCGTGCTCACGACCGACGGGCCGGACCTCGGCCTGCGCTTCGGGATGACCGGCGTGCTGCTGCTCGAGGGCACCGCGGGCATCACGGGCCTCTTCTACGGACCCCACGGCTACCAGGAGCGCTGGATCCGCGCGGGCCTGGAGCTGGCCGACGGGCGGCGCCTCCTGCTCCACGACCCCCGCCGCCTGGCGCGCGTCGAGCTCGACCCCGACCTCGACGCGCTCGGCCCCGACGTGCTCTCGCTGCGCGCGGCGCAGTTCGCGCAGGCCCTGGCCAGCCGCGGTCCGGGTCCGGCGATCAAGGCACGCCTGCTCGACCAGTCGCGCCTGGCGGGCGTGGGCAACCTGCTCGCCGACGAGGCGCTCTTTCGCGCGGGGCTCGACCCGCGCACGCCGGTGGGACGTCTCGACGCCGCGAGTCGCGCGCGCCTGTTGCGGGCGCTGCGCGCGACCTTGCGCACCCTGGAGCGCCGCGGCGGGTCCCACACCGGGGACCACCAGGAGGCGCGCCACCGCGAGGGGCGCTGCCCGCGCGACGGGACGCCGCTGGCCCACGGGGTCGTCGGGGGGCGCTCGACCTACTGGTGCCCCCTCCACCAGGTCGTCCCCGGGTAAGAATTCGCCAAGAACGCGCCCGCGAAGCGCACGGATCGCGCCCGCAGGCGCGAGAATGGTCCGATGTCCTCGTTCGTCCAGAACTACGGGTACCTGGCGCTGTTCCTGCTCGCCATCGGCGAGTCAGCGCTGGTGCCGGTCCCCTCGGAGGTGACCTTCGGGTTCGCCGGCGCCCTGACGACCGCGGCGGTGACCGGTCACGCACAGTTCTCGATCCTCGGGGTGCTCGTCGTGGGGGTCGTCGGCTCGCTGATCGGCTCGGTCATCGCCTACGAGGTGGGCCGGTCCCTCGGGCGCGCGATCGTGGATCGCTGGGGCAAGTGGGTCCTGCTGACCCACCACGACCTGGACGTGGCCGAGCGCTGGTTCGACCGCTACGGCGCGCTCTCGGTGCTGATCGGCCGGGTGCTGCCCGTCGTGCGCACGGTGATCTCCCTGCCCGCGGGGGTCGCCGAGATGAAGCGCGGGCGCTTCGTCGTGCTCACGGTGATCGGCTCGGCGGTCTGGATCGGCCTGCTCACGGGGCTCGGCCACGCTGCGGGCGCCAGCTGGACGCGCGTCAGCCACGACGCGCACCTGTTCCAGACGCCCACCATCATCGTGATCGTGATCGCCCTGGTGTGGGGCTTCGCGCTGCGGATCCGCTCGGTGCGCCGCCACGCAGCGAGCACGCCCGCCCGCGGGCGCCACGCGCGCCGCTAGGTCGCCGACTGCTCGAGGGCCGCGCGCACGCGCGCGGCGTGGCCCCCGGCGCGCACGCCGTACCAGACGTGCTCGAGGCGGCCGTCGGGCCCGATGACGAAGGTCGAGCGGATCACGCCGACGACCGTCTTGCCGTAGAGGCGCTTCTCGCCGTAGGCGCCGTAGGCGGCGAGCACCGTGCGCTCGGGGTCGCTCAGCAGCGCGAAGCGCAGGCCGTAGCGCGCGGTGAACCTCTGGTGCTTGGCGACCGGGTCGGGCGAGATCCCCAGCACCGTGACGCCCAGGTCGGCGAAGGCCGCGAGCTCGTCGTTGAACTCGCAGGCCTCGGTGGTGCACCCGGGCGTGAGGTCGGCGGGGTAGGCGTAGAGCGCGACGCGCTGGCCCGCGAAGTCGCGCAGGGCCACGCGTCGACCCGTCGTGTCCTCGAGCGTGAAGTCGGGCGCCACGTCGCCCACCGCGAGTCGCATATCGTCTCCGTCCACGGGGTGCTGGTCGCCCCTAGACTAGGGGGCAGGCCCCAGACGTGGGCCGGGGCCCCCTGCCACGATGCCGGTCTCGGGCCCGACCGAGAAGACGGACGTTGCAGTGACCATTTCCAGCAGCGTGGCGGCGACCGAGTCGTACGCCACGGACCAGACCTTTTCCGACCTCGGGGTCGACGAGCGGCTGATCGCCACCCTGGCTGACCAGGGGATCACCACGGCCTTCCCCATCCAGGCGCTGACCATCGGCGACGCCCTGGCGGGTCGCGACGTGTGCGGCAAGGCCAAGACCGGCTCGGGCAAGACGCTCGGGTTCGGCCTGCCCGTGCTCCAGCGCCTGGCGGCGACCCCGGCGATCGAGGGGGTGCGCCCGGCGCGTCCGCGCGGCCTGGTGCTCGTGCCCACCCGCGAGCTCGCCATCCAGGTGCGCGACGTGCTCGCGCCCCTGGGCAAGGCCGTCGGCGTGAGCGTCGGCGCCCTCTACGGGGGTGCGGACATCGAGCGCCAGATCAAGAAGCTGCGCGGGGGCGTCGACCTGGTCATCGCCACGCCCGGGCGCCTGATCGACCTGGGCGACCGGGGCGAGGTGGCCCTGGACAAGATCGCCGAGCTCGTCATCGACGAGGCCGACCGCATGGCCGACATGGGCTTCATGCCCCAGGTCGAGTGGGTGCTGCGCCACATCGGCCGCCACGCGCACCAGACGCTGCTGTTCTCGGCGACGCTCGACGGCGCCGTCGACCGCCTGGTCAAGCGCTACCTCCACGAGCCCGTCTTCCACGAGGTGGCCTCCGACACCGTCACGGTGTCGGCGATGGTCCACCACTTCCTCCAGGTCCACCAGCTCGACCGCATCAAGGTGGTCGCCTCCATCGTGCGGCCCCTCGACAAGGTCATCGTCTTCGTGCGCACCAAGCGCGGCGCCGACCGCCTGGTCGAGCAGCTGGCCAAGGAGAGGGTCATCGCGGGCGCGATCCACGGCGACCTGCGCCAGGCCCAGCGCGAGCGCACCCTGGCGGACTTCTCGAGCAACCAGCTCGCGGTGCTGGTCGCGACCGACGTCGCGGCGCGGGGCCTCGACATCGACGGGGTGGACTGCGTGATCCACTTCGACCCGCCCGAGGACGAGAAGGCCTACCTGCACCGCTCCGGGCGCACCGCGCGCGCCGGGTCGACGGGCGTGGTGGTCTCGCTGCTGCTGTGGAACCAGGTGCTGGGCGCCGAGATCCTCATGAAGCGCCTCGCGCTCAAGCAGCCGGTCGTCGAGGTCTTCTCCAACAACCCGCAGCTCGCGCACCTGGACACGTGGGACCCGACCGCGACCGCGGCCAGCGCGTGAAGCTCGCGCGCTACCGCCGCGACGCGAAGGTCGCCCGGGCCCTGGTGATCATGGCCCACCCCGACGACGTCGACTTCGGCGCCGGCGGGACCGTCGCGCGCCTGGTGCGCGACGGCGTGAGCGTCTCGTACTGCCTGGTGACCTCGGGCGACGCGGGAGGCGACAGCTCGCGCGCGACCCCCGAGGAGCGCGCCGTCACGCGCGAGGCCGAGCAGCGCGCCGCCGCAGCGGCGCTCGGCGTGAGCGACCTGACCTTCCTGCGCTGGCCCGACGGGCGCGTCGAGGTGACCCTCGAGCTGCGCGCCCAGCTGGCGCGCGTGATCCGCACGAAGCGACCCGACCTGGTGATCTGCCAGAGCCCCGAGCGCAACTACGAGCGCATCTACGCCTCGCACCCCGACCACCTGGCCGTGGGCGAGGCGACGCTCCGGGCGATCTACCCCGACGCGCGCAATCCCCACGCCTTCCCCGAGCTCGCCGCCGAGGGCCTGGCGCCCCACGTGGTGGGCCAGGTGTGGCTCGCCACGTCGGTGGGGGCCACGATGGTCGTGGACATCACCGCCACCCTCGAGGACAAGGTGCGCGCCCTGCGCTGCCACGTCTCGCAGGTCGGCGAGCGCAAGGGACTGCGCAAGATGATCGAGGCGGGCGCGCGCGCGACCGCCAAGCGCGCCGGTCTGGGCCCGAAGCGCCGCGCCGAGTCCTTCCGGGTGGTCACCACCGGCTGAGCCGGCCCATGGCAGAGACGCCCCTGCTGCTCACACCTCTCGCGCTGGGCCCGGTCACCCTGCCCAACCGGATCGTCTCGTCGGGCCACGACACCGTCATGGTCGACGCCGGGCGCGTCGGCGACCAGCTCGTCGCCTACCACGAGGCGCGCGCGCGCGGCGGGGCCGGGATGATCGTCGTCCAGGTGGGCGCGGTGCACCCGAGCGCCCGCTACACGAGCCACGTGCTGCTCGCCGACGACGACGCCTGCATCCCGGGCTACGCGCGCCTGGCGCAGGCCGTCCGCCCCCACGGCACGGTGCTGGTGGGCCAGCTCTTCCACCCCGGGCGCGAGGTGGCCGAGTCGTCTGATGGCGCCGCGCCGGTCGCGCTGGCGCCCTCGGCCGTGCCGACCGAGCGCTTCCGCGTGATGCCCCGCGCCCTGCGCACCCGGGAGATCGACGAGATCGTCGCCGCCTACGGCGCGGCGGCCGCGCGCCTGATCGCGGCGGGACTCGACGGCGTCGAGGTCGTCGCCAGCCACGGCTACCTGCCCGCCCAGTTCCTCAACCCCCACGCCAACGTGCGCACCGACGCCTACGGGGACGGTCCCGCGGGTCGCCAGCGGTTCCTCGCGCAGGTGCTGGCTGCCGCGCGCGCGGGCGCGGGACCGGGTGCCGTCGTGGGCCTGCGCCTGTCGCTCGGCGAGGACGATCCCGGTGGCCTGCCCGAGGAGGACGCGCTCGCCGCCGCGCGCGCCATCGCCGACGCGGGCCTGGTCGACTACCTCAGCGTCACGACGGGCACGTCGGCGACGCGGCGCGGCGCGGGCCACATCGTGCCCGACATGACCTTTCCCAACGCCTACCTCGCGAGCGCGGCCGGTCGCCTGCGCGCGGCGGTGCCGGTGCCGGTCCTGGTCGCGGGGCGGATCAACCAGCCCCAGGAGGCCGAGAGGGTGCTCGCTGCGGGCCAGGCCGACGCGTGCGTCATGACCCGCGCGCTGATCTGCGACCCCGAGATGCCCCGCAAGGTGCGCGAGGGCCGCGGCGAGGAGATCCGCGCGTGCGTCGCGTGCAACCAGGCCTGCATCGGCCACTTCCACGCGGGCTACCCGATCTCGTGCATCCAGCACCCCGAGACCGGACGCGAGCGTCGCTTCGGCCGCCTGGTGCCGGCCTCGCCGGCCCGGCGGATCCTCGTCGTGGGCGCCGGGCCGGCGGGCCTCAAGGCGGCCGCGATCGCGGCGGCACGGGGTCACCGCGTGCGCGTGCTCGAGGCCGCGTCGGCACCCGGGGGCCAGGTGCGCCTCGCCGGTCGACTGCCCGGACGCGACGAGTTCGCCGGGGTGATCGACAACCTGCTGCGCGAGGCCCGGCGGGCGGGCGCCGCCCTCGAGACCGGTCAGCGCGTCGACGCCGAGGTGGTCGAGCGCGAGGGCGCCGACGCGGTCATCGTCGCGACCGGCGCGCGGCCCTACCGTCCGGATCTCGAGCTGCGCGGGGACGCGCGCGTGCTGAGCGCCTGGGACGTGGTCGAGAGTCCTGATCGCGTGCCGGCGGGAGCGTGGGCGGTCATCGACACGCGCGGCGACTGGGTCGGGATGGGCGTGGCTCGGCTGCTCGCCGCCCACGGTCACCGCGTCAGCCTGGCCACGACCGGCTACGCGCCCGGCGAGACGCTGCCCCAGTACGTGCGGGACCAGCAGATGGTCGGTCTGGTGCGCGCCCAGGTGCGCGTCGTCCCCCTGGTGCGGGCCTTCGGGGCCGACGAGGACACGCTGTATCTCCAGCACGTGCTGACCGACGAGCCCGTCCTCCTCGAGGGACTGGCGGGCGTCGTGCTCGCGGCGGGCCACGAGCCGGTCAGCGACCTGCTCGACGACCTGCTCGCGCGTGGGGTGCCCGCCGTGGGGATCGGGGACTGCCTGGCCCCGCGCAGCGTCGAGGAGGCCGTGCTCGACGGGCTCGTCGCCGGCAGCGAGATCTGACCGATCCCTGGTCGATTCCCCGTTCCGACGCGTGGACTGGGATCCTGGATTCTCACCGTTCTCACAGACTTCCCCCGGGCTCTCCTGAGACTCCCCTCGTACGGTGGCAGTGACGCTCCAGCGTCCCGAAAGGAGTCCAGATGCATTCCACCAAGCACGCAGTGCGCGCGGGTTCGCTCGTCGCAGCCCTCGCGCTGGCGGCACCGTTCTTGCCAGCGCTGGCCGGAGCCAGTGGCCATCACAGCGGCCACGGCAAGAGCGGCACAGCGCCTCATGGCCGTGCGATCCGCGGCATCGTGGTCGCTGACAGCGCGACGCTCGGTACCGTCACCCTCAATACGCCGCGTGGCGCGGTCGCGGTCCACGTGAACGCTGCTGCCCTGAGCAAGGTCTATCTCGGTGGCCAAGTCGTCGCGGTGGCAGCCAAGCTTGCCGACGGCACCTACAGCGCGACCAGCATGCGCGAGCACGGACGCGCCCACCACACTGAGGTGCGCGGCACCGTGGTGAGCGCGACGGCCAAGGAGCTCGTGGTGTCGAGTGGCGGCAGCCAGTTTGCTCTCAGTCTGGGGGCGCGCCAGTCTCACGCCAGCCACGCGAGCTTCACTCCGGGCCAGGTGGTGCGCGCAGGCATCACCTTCACGCCCACGGGTCTCGACGCGACCAACGTCCAAGTCGTGGGCCAGAGCGCCTTCATCGAGCTCAACGGCACCCTCACTACCGTGAACGCGACGTCGCTGGTCATCAGCGTCGAGAATGGCGCGCTGACGACCGTTGCTATCCCGGGCTCGCTGGCGCTGCCCTCCAACTTCACGGCGGGCACCGCAGTCGAGATGCTGGTGAGCTATGACGCGACGTCGTCGACCTTCACCCTCGTGACCATCACGAGCGAGGTGCCCCAAGGCGGTGCCGTGGTGAGCACCAGTGACAGCAACACGATCGAGGCCGAGGGCTTAGTCAGCGCCGTCACGGACTCCTCCGCCTCAGCTTCCGGCTCGCTCACCATCCAGCCTGGCGAAGGTTCCGCGGTGACCTTCGTCGTCCCGGCCGGCATGGACGTCTCCAGCCTGAGCGTCGGCATGCGGGTCGATGCCGAGGGCACCGTGGCGATCTCCGGCACGTCGTCGACGAACACGCTGACCTCGTTCGAGGTTCAACACGGCGAGGGAAGCATGACGACCGAGGCTGAGGGCATCGTGACCCTCCTTCCTGCCGGGTCGACCGCGGCGAATGCGACGTCGATCTCGATCCAGCGCAACGATGGCGAAGGCAGCAACTCGTCCATCACCTTCACCATCAACCCCGCGATCTACCCCCTACCCGCGAGCATCACGAGCGGCTTGCGGGTCCACGCGCGCGGGACTCTCGCGTCGGGTCAGCTCACGTTGACGCAGATCTGGGCACAAGGCTCAGGCGACCAGGGAAGTCAGGGGAACCAGGGCAACGTGCCGGGTCTCTTCACGGTCGACGGTACGATCGTGTCCTACGCCAGTGGTGAGCTCGTGCTCCAGCACGGGGAGAGCGGTGCAACTGTGAACTTGACCGTTCCCGCTGCACTGGCCGCCAGCCTGTTCGGCACGGGCACGGTATACACCACCGGCGTCCAGATCAAGGCTGTTGTCCAGTGGGTCGGCGGCGTCGAAACCTTGATCAGCCTCAGCGTGGACAACTGACAGTTCTCCTAGGCCGGCGTCAGTGCGCACTGCAGACGCCGGACCTAGGGTGAGCGCGTGAGCTTGACGCGCCGGCCGACCCCACGCACACCGGTCGGCCGGCGTGTCGCCGCGCGTGGGCTGCGCGACCTGTTCTCCGGGGTGTCGCGCGCGACCCTTCCCCGCGAGGTGGTGGCGGGAATCACCCTGCTCGCGATCGCCATCCCCGAGCAGCTGGCGACCTCGCGACTGGCCGGCGTGCCCGCCTTCCTCGCGATGATCGCCTTCATCGCGGGAACCCTCGCCTTCGTCGCCCTGGGGTCGAACCCCATCATGTCCGTGGGCGCGGACTCGACGATCGCGCCCCTGTTCGCGGTGGCCCTCGGCCACCTGGCCGCGACCGGGTCGCCCGCCTACCTCGAGCTCGTGGCGACTGCGGCCGTCCTCACGGGAATCCTGGTGGGGGTCGTGGGCCTCCTGCGCCTGGGCTGGATGGCCGACCTGCTCTCGCGGCCCATCATCACCGGGTTCATGGGCGGCATCGGCCTGATCATCATGGTCCACCAGCTCCCCGACGCCCTGGGGGTGCCCGGCGGGGGGGCGAGCCTGTTCGGGCGGCTCCACGTGATCGCGACCCAGCTCTCCCAGGTGCACGCCTGGCCCCTGGCGCTGGCCGTGGGGACCATCATCGTGATGGTCGTCGGCGAGCGGGTGAACCCGCGCCTGCCCTGGGCCCTGGCCGCGGTCGTGGGCGCGATCGTCCTGACCGCGGCGCTGTCGCTCAGCCATCACGGCGTGGCCGAGCTGGGCACGGTCGTGGCGGGCACGCCGGTGTGGCGTCTGCGGTGGCTGACATTGAGCCAGTGGGGCTCGGTCGTCACGATCGCCCTGACGCTCGCGGTCGTCGTCATCTCCCAGAGCGCCATGACCTCGCGCGTGTCCTCCGACGAGATCGGGGCGGGCGAGGACCTCAGCCGCGACTTCGTCGGCGTGGGCGCCTCCAACGTGCTGGCGGGACTCCTCGGGTCCTTCCCCGTGGACGCCAGCCCGCCGCGCACGATGGTGGTGGCCCTGGCGGGAGGGCGAACCCGGATGGTCGGGCTGGTCGCGGGCCTGGGCATGCTCATCCTGACTCCCTTTGCCTCCTACGCCCACCTCATCCCGCTGCCGGTGCTCGCGGGCGTGCTGTTCTTCGTCGCCGGACGGCTCATCAAGGTGCGCCAGCTCGGGGCCATCGCGCGCGCGGGCCGCGGCGAGCTCGCCGTCGCGATCGCTTCGGCGCTGGGCGTGCTGCTGCTCGGCGTCGAGCTGGGCCTCGCGGTCGCGGTGGGCCTGGCGATCGTGCTGCGCACCTGGCGCAGCGCCCGCCCGCGCATGATCGAGCTCGGCCGACGGGAGGGGACGACGAGCTGGGAGCCCCTCGGGCGCGAGGGCGTCGCCGCTGTGGCGGGCGTGGTGGTGGCGCTCTTCGACGAGACGCTCTACTTCGCCAACGCCGGGGTCTTCCGTATCGAGCTGCACCGGCTGCTGGCCGCGCACCCCGAGAGCCACCACGTCGTGCTCGACGCCGTCGCGATGTCCGAGATCGACTACACGGCGCTGGTGACCCTGGCCGACGTCGTGCGCGACCTCACGGCCGAGGGGACCAGCCTGGTGATCGCCCGGGCCAACGACGCCGTGCGCCACCAGCTGAGCGCCGCCGGTGGCCCGCTCGCGGCCCTCACCCTCTACGAGAGCGTGGACGCGGCGGCGCTCGCCTGGAGCGCAACCTGAGCGGTCCTCGCGATCCCTCGGGTCCCGGGAGGGTCGACGGGTAGGTTGGCGCCATGAACGAGGGGGAGGAGGGGGCGCGTCGCGCGCGCGGCGTGATCCCCCCGGCGGGACCGCTGCGTACCCTGACGACCGCGACCCTGGTCAACACCGTCGGCAACGGCCTCTACTACACGGTCGAGGTCATCTTCTTCACCCGCTCGGTCGGCCTCGGGGTGCACCGCGTGGCCCTGGGCCTCGGCCTCGCGGCGGTGGTCGGCCTGCTCGTCTCGGTGCCGAGCGGCCACCAGGCCGACCGCGTCGACCCACGCGCGATCGTCGCGGCGGCGACGCTCGGCCAGGGCGTGATCATGGCGTGCTTCACCCTCGTGCACTCCTTTTCGGCGTTCCTCGCCCTGAGCCTCGTCGAGGGGCTGTGCGCCGGGGCGTCGGGCTCGACGCGCTCGGTGATGATGGGTCGCTTCGGCCAGGGCGAGGAGCGGGTGCACGTGCGCGCCTACCAGCGCGCCGTGACGAACTTCGGCATGTCGATCGGCATCGCCCTGTCGGGGGTGGGCCTGGCCCTCGACACGCGCACCGCCTACGTGGCGATGGTGCTGGGCAACGCGGCGACCTTCCTCGTCGCGGCGCTCTTCGTCCTGCGGCTGCCCGCGATGGCGCCGCGGCCCGTGGCGCCCGGCGAGCGGCGCGCCCCGATGACCGTCGTCCTGCGCGACCGCCGCTACCTCGCCGCCGCGCTGCTCAACGGCCTGTTCGCCATCCACTTCGTGATCCAGAGCGTCGGGCTGCCGCTATGGATCGTGGACCACACGCGCGCGCCGCGCTGGTGGGTGTCGGTGCTGCTCATCGTCAACACGTCGATGGTGATCGCCCTGCAGGTGCGCATCAGCCGCGGCTCGGGCGACGTCGTGCGCGCGGCGCGGACCTTCCGCCGCTCCGGGGTGCTGGTCGGGCTGGCGTGCGTGACGTACTCGCTCGCCGCGGGCCTCCCGGTGGTGCCGGCGGCGGCCGTGCTGCTCGCGGGCATGGTGCTGCACACTCTCGGCGAGCTCGCGAGCTCGGGGGCCTCGTGGGGCATCGGCTACGGTCTGGCCCAAGAGGAGCTGCAGGGCCAGTACCAGGGAGCGTTCAACCTGGGCCGGGGCGTCTCGGGCGTCGTGGGTCCGAGCCTGGTGACCGCGACCGCGATCACCCTGGGACGGGTCGGCTGGCTGATCCTGGCCGCCCTGTTCGTGCTCGTGGGAGCGGCCTTCACGCCGCTCGTGGCCGGGGACGCGCGAGCGCGCGCCGCGGCCCCCGAGGCTCGCTAGCTCGCCGGGCCCGGCGTGCTCGCCGCACGCGCGACGCGCTCGAGGGCCCCCGCCGAGCCCAGCGCGGTGATCCGATCGCCCGCGGCCAGCACCGTCGTGCCGCGAGGCTCGATGATCGCATCGCCGCGCTGAATCGTCGTGAGCAGCACGCCGTGGACGACCGTCGAGCGCACCGGTGCGCCGTCGAGCGCCGAGCCCGGTGCGATGGTCAGGGCGCGCACGCCGTCGACGTCCGTCGTGGGCGCGAGCGCGGCCAGGCGCTCGCGCAGGCTGGAGCGGTAGGCGCGCACCACGTCGGCGAGGCCGATCACCCCCACCACGTGGCGCGCGTCGTCCACGACCGGCGCCCAGGCGTCGGGCGTGGCGAGAAGCGCCTCGACGACCCGGTCCAGGTGGTCCGAGCCGCGCAGGGGCAGGGCGTCCCCGTCGGCGACGTCGGCAACCGGTCGCTCGGGGGTCGCGCTCGCGCCCGCGAGGTCCGTGACGCGCACCACACCGCGCAGGCGCCCGTCGTCGTCGACGACCGGCGCGCCCGCGACGCCCAGCTCGTCCACGAGCGCCGCTGCCGCGGCGACGGGGGTGGCGCCGTCCAGGACCAGGCGCGGCGGGCTGACGGCGGCCTCGGCGCGCACCGTGGCGAGCAGCGGCAGGCCCGTCACGATCCGGTGCGCGGGCGCCTCGGCTCGGTTGCGCAGCTGGCTGCGGTAGATGGTGGCGTCGGTGCGCGAGACGATGAGCGTGGCGATGCCCACGGCCACCATCGCCGGGATGAGCAGGGACAGCGTCCCGGTCATCTCGGCAACCATGAGCATCACCGCGAGTGGCGCCCGGGCGATCGAGCCGAAGCACGCCATCATGCCCACGATGGCGAAGGGCGCTGGGTCGTGGCCGAGGCCCGGGGTGAGGGGCGCGAAGACGCGCCACACCGCCGCGCCCACGAACGCCCCGATGACCATGCCGGGCCCGAAGATCCCGCCCGATCCCCCCGAGCCGATCGACAGACCCGTCGCCACGATCCGCGCGAGCGGGATCACCAGCACCAGCCACAGGGGCATCGCGAGCAGGCGCTGGTCGAAGGCGTGCTGGACCCAGCCGTAGCCGGTTCCCAGGACCTGGGGGACAGCCAGGCCCACCAGGCCCACGACCAGGCCGCCCAGGGCGGGGCGCAGCCAGCGCGGCACGCGCGAGCGGGCGAAGGCGTCGGCCAAGCGGTAGAAGACGGTGGCGTAGGCCAGGCCGACCAGGCCGCTGACGACCCCGATGACGGCGAACCAGGCGAGCGGTCCCGCGCTCAGAAGGTGATAGGTGCCCACGTAGCCGAACAGCGGCGTGAAGCCCAGGATCGAGCCGAACAGCGCGTACGCGACGATCGAGGCGATGAAGGCGGGGAGCAGGGAGTCGACCTCGAAGTCGTCGCGGTAGAGGACCTCGGAGGCCAGCACCGCTCCGCCGAGAGGGGCGCCGAAGATCGCCCCGATGCCCGACCCGATCCCCGCCGAGACGGCGATGCGCGCGTCACGGGGCCCGAGGTCGAACAGGCGCGCCAGGGCCGAGCCGAAGCCGGCGCTGATCTGGCCGGTGGGCCCCTCGCGCCCGCCCGAGCCTCCCGCTCCGATGGTCAGGGCCGAGGCGACGATCTTGACCGCGACGGCGCGCAGGCGGATGCCGCGCGGGTTGTGATGCACCGCCGCGATGGCCGCGTCGGTCCCGTGGCCCTCGGCCTCGGGGGCGACGTAGACGACGAGCAGGCTCGCGAGCAGCGCGCCGCCCGCGACGATCAGGGGAATGGCCCAGGGACGCGCGAACGATCCGCTGCCCGCGAGCCCGCCCTCGCCCGCGGGCGTGGGTGGGCGGTATTGGCCGAGCGTGCCCAGCAGGAGGTGCGTGACGCCCACCAGCGCCTCGTAGAACACGACGGCGCCGAGTCCCGCCACGAGCCCGATCAGCGAGCCCAGCACCAGCCACTTGCGCCCGTAGGTGGTGGTGGCGAGCCAGCGCGACGCGGCGGCGCGCGGCGCCGCGACCAGGTGCGTCAGCGCACGCCGCACCCGCGCGCGGGGTGCGCGTGGGCGTGACGGACCGACGGTGCGCATCGCCACCGATTGTAGGTGGGCTCAGACGTGATGGCGGACGAGGGGGAGACCCGATGTCGCCACGAGCGGCAGGGTCGCGCGCACGCGCGTCCCGGCCCCCGGGGCGCTCACCACCTCGCAGGTGCCCCCGAGCAGCACGGCACGCTCGGTCATGCTCTGGAGCCCGAGGTGCCCGCTCGCGGGGTTGGTGTCCGGGTCGAAGCCCACGCCGTCGTCGGTGATGGTGACGGTCGCCGCCGCGTCGTCGATGTCGAGCTCGACGCGCAGGTGATCGGCCCGGGCGTGGCGCACGGCGTTGCGCACCGCCTCCTGGACGATGCGAAAGAGCGCCACCTCGACCTCGGGTCGCTCGTCCAGGGGCTCGCCCGCGAGCGCGAAGCTCGTGAGCACACCCGTCTCGATCTCGACGTCGACGAGCAGGCCCCGCAGGGCGGCGACCAGGCCGTGCTGGTCGAGCCCGGCCGGGTGCAGCCCGCGAGTCACCTCGCGCAGGTGCGCGACGGTGTCGAGCAGGTGCTCGCGCGCGGTCGTGACGCCCGTCTCGGAGGTGCCGCGCTCGAGCACCTCGAACTCGCGCGCCAGCTGGAGCAGTTCCTGGAGCGGGTCGTCGTGGATCTCGCGGGCGATCCGGCGGCGCTCCTGCTCCTGGGCTCGCAGCACCTCGATGGCCCAGGCGCGCGCCTCGGCCTCGCTGCGGCGCTCGGCCGTGATGTCCTCGAGGATGACCTGGGAGAGCGGAGGCGCGGTGCCGGCGAGGACCGTCGTCGAGACGCGGTAGGTCCGCTCGCCGCTCGGGGTCTCGAGGGCCACCGTCAGCGAGTCGGGCCAGTCGCGCGGGTCCACGCCGAGCAACTCCTCGAGGGTCTGGCCCAGGGGGTCCTCCCAGAGCGTTCGCGTGGCCTCGTTGTGCTCGACGACGTGCCCCGCGCTGTTGACGAGCAGGATCGGCGCGATGTTGGCGGCGAAGAGCTGGTGGTAGTGGGCCTCGGCCGCGCGTCGCTCGGCTTCGGCGGCCTCGGCGCGGTTGCGCTGCAGATGGGAGCGCTCGATCTCGAGCCCCACGAAGAGCGCGACCACGGCCACGACGGCCAGCTGGACCAGGTCGTGGTGGTAGTGGCCCCGATCGTCGGGCATGAGCAGATCGGGCATCCACAGCAGGATCGACCACAGGGTGGTGGCGGCCGAGCCCGAGAGCCCGTAGTGGAGGGCCGCGTAGCCCACCGGGATCAGGAGCAGGTCGATGGGTGTCCCGTAGGGGAACCACGAGGGACTGAGGAACCCGTGCGCGTCGATCAGCAGGTGGACGACGGCCCACACGGCGACCATGAGTTGGACGAACCAGAAAGCCCGCTCGCGCACCGGGGGGTGGAGGGCGCGCGCGAGCACCTCGCGCAGGGCGACCCTGGGCGGCTCGGGGCTCATCGGGCCGACCCGGGCGTCACGAGGTGGTGCTCGAGGACGTAGACGATGGCCTCGGCGCGCGAGCGCACCCCGAGCTTGGACAGGATCGTCGAGACGTAGCTCTCGACGGTGCGCAGGCCCACCCCGAGCTCCTTGGCGATCTCCTTGTTGGAGCGCCCTCGCACGAGGCCCCGGATCACGTCGAACTCGCGCGCGGTCAGCGAGGCCGCCAGGCGCTCCTCGGGCTGCTGGCGGCGCCCGGCCAGACGGTGGGAGAGGACGCCGTCGATCACGGTCCCCCCCAGGGCGACGGTGCGCACCGCGGCGATGAACTTCTCGGTCGAGACGGTCTTGAGCAGGTACCCGGCGGCTCCGGCCGCCAGGGACTCGGAGAAGTAGACGTAGTCGTCGTGAGCCGAGAGCATGAGGCAGCGCACCGGCGAGTTCTCCTCCACGAGGTGCCGAACGATGTCGACCCCGGAGCCGTCAGGCAGCTCGACGTCGACGACCAGCAGCGTGGGCTGGTGGCGTCGCACGGCGGCCAGGGCCTCCTCAATGGTCCCCACGTCGTCGACGACGGTGATGTCGGGCTCGCGCTCGAGCATCTCGCGGGTGCCCCGGCGCACGACCGTGTGGTCGTCGACCACGACCACCGTGATCGGCGACGCCGACGCCGCTGGCCCCTCTGACACGCCATTGAGGATAGGCCACCAGGTCGAACGTCGTCTTTCTACCGTGGAAACACGGGAGAGTTGACCCGCGGTTGCCCACTACACCTCAAGCGCGGCGCTCACCAAACTGGCTGGACGTGGGCACGACATCAGCCCGGCCGAGGAGAGTCCATGAGTAGCGAGTCCAGCGTCCTGCGTCCTTCCACGAGCGAGCAGCCCCGCCGCGTGCGCGGCCTGGTCACCCTGCTGCTGGCGACCGTCTACGTCGCCGCAGTGCTCTTCGCCCTGACCGCGGGCGTGGGCTGGGTGTGGCACCGCGTCACGGGACCGAGCGCGGCCACGACGGTCACCGCGAGCGCGCCCGCCGTCGCCAGTGCGCCGAAGGCCGTGACGGTGAAGCTCTCGATCAACCCGCCGCCGGTCGGTGGCGTCAAGGTCAACGGCGTCGTCCAGGACGCGTTCGTGCCCGGACTGCTCACCATGACCAAGGGCACCACCTACGACGTCGTGATCTACAACTACGACGCGCACGCCCACACCTGGACGCTGCCCAACTTCAACATCAACGCCAGCACCCCTGCGGGGAGCGCCTCGTCGCCCTCGGTCACCCACTTCACCTTCACGCCCAAGTCCACCGGCACGTTCCAGTGGTTCTGCGCGCTGCCCTGCGACAAGTGGTCGATGGCCACCAACGGGTACATGCGCGGCTTCCTGAAGGTCACGGCGTAGAGGTCGTCTCCCGCCGCCAGGAAAAGGGGCGGCGGCGGGTGGCGAGGCAGTACCACCACCAAACAGGAGGAATCCCAGAATGAAGCACCCGATGGCCAAGGCGGCATCCCTGGTCCTGGCACTGGCCCCGCTGGCGAGCGGCGCCCTGGTCGCCGGGATGGCGGGCGCCGCCTCGACGCACGTCACCGAGACCATGACGCTGGTCACCAACACGACCGGCCCGCTCGGCGGACAGCCCAGGATCCTGAACTCCAGCTGGACCGTGAAGAAGGGCGAGACGGTCACCGTGCGCATCATCAACCACGATGACGGCACGGCCCCGCTGACGGGCAACTACATGAAGTACGACAAGGTCATGGGCACCACCACCGGCAAGGAGCTGGTGAGCGGCAAGGCCACCACGCTGGTGTCGGACATCAACATCGCCCACACCTTCACCATCCCGGGCCTCGGGTTCAACATGCCGATTCCCGCTGCGCCCACGGGCAAGACCAACGTCATCGTCGCGACCTTCGTCGCCAAGAAGTCCGGCACCTTCATCTGGCACTGCTACGCCCCGTGCGGCAGCGGCTCGGACGGCATGAAGGGCTCCATGGCGACCATGACGTGGATGGAGGGCCAGATCAAGGTCCTCGCCTAGCAGTTCGCCTTCGCCTCGCGCCGCCCCCGAGGGGCGGCGCGAGGCGAGACGCCAATCCCCCCAGCCATGACATTTAGCACACATAGGAGGAATTCCACGATGAAGCACCCGATGGCCAAGGCGGCCTCCCTGGTTCTCGCCCTCGCCCCGCTGGCCACCGGCGCCCTGGCGACCACGTCGGCCAGCGCCGCCTCGACGCACGTGACCGAGACCATGCGTCTCGTGACGGGTCACATGGACGGCCGCTCCGGCTGGCCCAAGATCCTCAACTCCAGTTGGACCGTGAAGAAGGGTGAGACGGTCACCGTGCGCATCATCAGCTTCGACGACGGCACCGCGCCCCTGGTCGGCAGCTACGTGAAGTACGACAAGGTCTTGGGCACCACCAACGGCAAGGAGCTGGCGGGCGGCAAGGTCGTCTCGACGGTGTCGGACATCAACATCGCCCACACCTTCACCGTGCCGGGCCTCGACTTCAACATGCCGATCCCCGTCGCGCCCACGAGCGGTCACATCGTGGTCAGCGCGACCTTCGTGCCCGAGAAGACCGGGACGTTCGTGTGGCACTGCTACGCCCCCTGCGGCAGTGGCGCGAACGGCATGAGCGGCGCCATGTCGACCATGACGTGGATGACCGGCAAGATCCGGGTCGTGGCGTGAGCGACGACCGCTCTTCCCGCACGACGGATCCCGGGCGCGACAGCGCCCGGGATCCGCTCGCCCGTCTCGGGGCCAGCGATCCGCTGGCCCGTCTCGGTCGCCTGAGCTGGCGACGCCCCAAGCGGGCGGCCGCCGGCGGCACGATCGTGATCGGCTCGCTGGCCGTGATCCTCGTGGGCCTGGGCGTGACCGTCGCGATCGTGAGCGGAGTGGCGGCCGCCATCCGCGACGCGACCAAGCCCTCGACGGCCGTGCCGGCGGTCGTGGCCCACGGCGCCGTCACTGAGCGCATGTCGATCATCACCAACACCACGGGCGCGCTCGGCGGCCAGCCCAAGTACACCAACGCGTCCTGGACGGTGAAGAAGGACGAGAAGGTCACGGTGATCATCACCAGCTACGACAACGGAACGGCACCCCTCCAGGGCGCCCAGATGATGTTCGACCACGTCATGGGGTCCACGACCGGCACCGAGACGATCGGCGGCAAGACCGTGTCGTCGATCTCGGACGTGACGGTCGCCCACACCTTCACGATCGACGCGTTCAACTTCAACATGCCGATCCCCGCGGCCACGGGCAACGGCCACGTCACCGTTGAAGCGACGTTCATCCCGACCAAGACGGGAACCTTCGTGTGGCAGTGCTACGCGCCGTGCGGTGCGGGCGCCAACGGCGGCAGTGGCGCCATGTCGACGACGAACTGGATGGAAGGCGACATCAAGGTGGTGGACTGATGAGTGAGGCAATGATCGACACGACGACGGCGGGGGCGACGGCAACCGCCGTCACCATCCAGCGCCGCAGCGTCCTGCGTGCGGCGGCGATCGGCGGGATCGGGCTCGGCGTGCTCGGCGCGGTCGGTGGGACGGTGGCTCTGGCCGCCGAGCCGGCGTCAACGACGACGACGACGAGCGGCCCGACCAAGCAGTGGTGCATGATCATCGACCTGCGCATGTGCAACGGCTGTCAGCTGTGCACGACCGCGTGCCAGACGGCGCACTTCCTCCACGAGGACCAGACGTGGATGAAGGTCTACACCATGACCAACGCCGCGGGCGAGGAGTACCCGATGCCGCGGCCGTGCATGCAGTGCGAGGACCCGGCGTGCGTGCCGGTGTGCCCGGTGGGCGCCAACTTCCGCACGCCCGAGGGCCTGGTGCTGGTGGACCAGTCCAAGTGCATCGGCACGCGCATCTGCATGAACGCCTGCCCCTACGACGCGCGCTACTTCAATTGGGGAGCTCCCGAGCCCGCGCCGAAGCAGCCCTACGCCCAGAGCCCCGAGTGGCCGGTGCCCCAGGTGCAGGGGACCGTGGGCAAGTGCATCGACTGCGCGGCCATGCTGCCGACCGGGCAGATCCCCGAGTGCGCGACGCACTGCGCGATGGGCGTCATCTACTTCGGCGACCTGACCTCGGACACGGCGGTGAACGGGATGGGCCAGACGATCAAGATCTCGACCTTCCTGGCCGAGAACAACGGGATGGTCTTCAAGGAGGAGTACGGGACGCACCCGCGCGTCTTCTACATCCCGGGCCACGGCCAGGACCTCGTCAACGACAACGACTCGGGCGACTAGCCCCACGAGAGGAATGTGATGACTGATGTGATCGTCGAGCCGGTGCCCTCCGAGGCGCACCCGGTCGACCACGAGTTGCGTCACGCGGTCCTGCGACCGGTGCTCGAGACCCCACGGTGGTGGTGGCCGAGCGTCCTGGTTCTGGGGGCCGTCGTGGCGCTGGGTATCGTCGCGTGGATCTTCCAGCTGGCCCACGGGCTCGGCTCGGCGGGCTACAACGACGACGCCTTCTGGGGCATCTACGAGTCCAACTTGGTGACCTTCATCGGCGTGAGTTACGGAGGCGCCGTCGTCTCGGCGATCCTGCGCCTGACCCACCAGAGTTGGCGCGCTCCCCTGACGCGCATCGCCGAGGCGACCGCGCTGGTGACCTTGCCCATCGGGATGATCTTCATCATCCCCCACCTCGGGAACCCGGGCAAGATCTGGGAGCTGGTCTGGCCGCCCTACTGGAACCTGTCCTCACCGATCCTCTGGGACTTCTTCGCGGTGTCGACCTACCTGATGGCGACCATCGTCTTCTTCTACCTGCCCCTGGTGCCCGACGCCAAGGTGGCCCTGGAGCAGCTCGACGCCGAGGCCCCCTCGACGCGGGTGAAGGTCCGCCAGACGCTCTACCGGACCCTCGTGGGCCGCTACGGCGGGACGCCGACCGAGCGCCGGCGCCTCAACGGGTCCATCGGGCTGCTCGCGATCATGATCATCCCCATGGCCGTCTCGGTGCACTCGGTGCTCAGCTTTGCCTTCGCGTCCTCCTCGCGGGCGGGCTACATGGAGACGATCCTCCCGGTGTACTTCGTCGTGGCCGCCCTGTACTCGGGCGTCGCCCTCGTCGTGATATCGGTGGCCGCGGTGCGCAAGCTGTTCCACCTGGAGAGCTACATCGCGTCGCGGCACTTCGTGCGCCTGGGCTTCTTGATGATCGCCTTCGGTGCGGCCTACCTCTACCTGACCTTCACCGAGTACCTCATCGATGGCTACTCCAACACCGCGGGACCGGCGGCCTGGGTCCACCAGGTCGTCGCGGGCCGCTACTGGGTGCCCTTCTGGTTCTACTTCGTGGCCGGCGGCCTCGTGCCGCTGCTGATCATGGCGATCAAGCCCCTGCGTACCAAGACCGGCGTGACCATCGCCTCGGTCTTCGTGGTGCTCTCCTTGTGGGTCAAGCGCCTCGTCATCGTGATCCCGGCCGCCACCGAGCCCCTGGTGCGCGCGGCGACCAAGGCGTCGGGCGGGGTGTCGACGGGGTGGGGGACCTACCACTTCACCTGGATCTCCATCTCGATCACGGTGGCCGCGACCGCCGCCATCTTCCTGCTGCTCCTGATCGTCTTCCGCTTCGTGCCGGCCCTGTCGGTCACCGAGATGGAGGAGCTGGCCCACGAGACGCGGACGCAAGGAGGTCGGTCGTGAGGACGCCAACGAGAGTGCTCGGGGGACTGCTGGTCGGCGGGGTCGCCGTCCTGGCGCTGGCCCTGGGCGGGGTCGCGGGCGCGTCGGGCGCCACGAGCCTCCAGCTGCGCGCGGGCGCCCCGGTCACGGGCGTGGGCACCGCGCTCACGGCCGTCGTCGACTCGCCGGCGGGTGCGCCGGTCACCGGTGCGGTCGTGACCTTCGAGGTCCACGTCCCGGAGTTCGCCGGCTCGCCCCTGCTGACCATTGGCCGGGCCACGACCGACGCGTCAGGCGTCGCCGCGTTCACCTACCAGCCCACCTGGGCCGGTCCGACGAGCTTCGTGGCGACCGCCGCCCTCGGCGGCTCGACGATCGCCCAGGGCACGCTGACCGCGTCGGTCGCGCGCACCGACCCCTTCGCGGGGCCGATCAACGCGACGCGCACCGACGGCCTGATCGGCCGCTGGGCGGTGGCCGTGCTCCTGGCCCTGGTGCTGGCGATGTGGATCACGTTGCTCGCCCTCGTGGTGCGCGTCCAGCAGGGCTCGCCGCGGACGACGGAGGGCTGAGGCCATGCCGGGCCTGTCGACAGGGTTGTCGGCGGGAAGCCCGGTGGTGGTGTCGGGCTTCTACCACGAGCTGATCGTCGAGCTGGTGGCCATCGCCGCGGTGGCGCTGGCCGTGGTCGTGGGCGCTGTCGCCTGGCGGCGGCTGCGCGGAGCGCCGCGGGCGGCCGTCGCCGCCGAGCCCGTGGCGCGGTGCGTGGTGCGCGTCGCCTTCGGGGCGATCTGGGTCTTCGACGGGATCCTTCAGGCCCAGGCCTCGATGCCGCTCGCGATGGTGCCCCAGGTGGTGGCGCCCGCGGCCAGCACGTCCCCGGGCTGGGTTCAGGCGATGGTCAACTGGGGCGGGAACCTGTGGAACCAGCACCCGATCAGTGTCCCGGCCTCCGCGGTGTGGATCCAGCTGGGCATCGGGATCTGGTTGCTGGTCGCGCCGCGCGGCTGGTGGTCGCGGGCGGCGGGCCTGGTCAGCCTGGCCTGGAGCGTGCTCGTGTGGGCGCTCGGCGAGGCCTTCGGCGGCATCTTCGCCCCGGGCCTGTCGTGGCTCACCGGCGCGCCGGGCGGCGTGGTCTTCTACGCGGTCGCCGGGCTGCTCGTGGCCCTGCCCCTCACCGCGTGGACGCCGCGCCTGGGACGGCGCCTGCTGGCGATCTACGGATCGTTCCTGGTGGCCATGGCGCTGCTGCAGGCCTGGCCGGGCCGCGGGTCCTGGCAGGGCGCCGGCCGGCACACGACCGGGAATCTCACCGCGACCCTCCAGACCATGGCCGGCAACAGCCAGCCCCACTGGCTCGCGTCGCTGATCGCGGCGTCGGCTCGCGGCGTGGGCGCGCACGGCGGGGCGGTGAACCTCGTCGTCGTGGTGCTGATGACGACGAGCGGTGTGCTGCTGCTCACGGGTCGGCGCACGAGCGTGCGCGCGGGCGTCGGCGTGCTCGTGGCGCTGACGCTCGTTGACTGGGTGATCGTCCAGGACATGGGTTTCTGGGGAGGGGTCGGGACCGACCCGAACTCGATGCTGCCCCAGGCAATCCTCGTGGTCGTGGGCGCCCTGGCGCTGCGCGCGGCTCCGAGCGAGGCCCCGGCCCGGGTGCCGCGTCTCGCGCCTCTGGTCACCTCGGCGGCGTCGCTCGTCGCCGTGGGGGTGCTCGTCGTGGGCTCGGTGCCCGCGCTGGCTGCGAGCGTCGCGCCGGCCGCGAGCCCGGTGCTGGCCGAAGCCGCCGGTGGTGCGGCGCGGGCGCTCGACCGCCCGGTTCCGGCACCCGTCGCGGCACGCATGACGTCGGGCTCGGCGCTCCTGGTCGAGGTCGGCCACTGTGGGGCGCGCACGACCTGGGAGGTGAGGATCGCGGCGAGTGCGGCGGCGCGCTGGCCAACGACGGTCCTCGTGCGCGGCGGCTGCGCGAGTTTGACCGTGCCGGCCGGCTTTGTGCGCGTGAGCGGACCAGCCCGCGACGCCGGGTCGATCCTCGTGATTCACCACGGGCGCGAGCGCGCCGCGGTGGAGGTTCGCGGTCCCCACAGCAGCGCTCTGCGGTCCTCCTACGCAACGGTGCTCGTCGACGCTCTCGTGAGTTCAGCGCGTTGAACGACGACGTCGGTCGCTGAGAGCGACCCTCGAATTCACGATTCGCGATGGGGTGCGGGTGCTACCTGCGCACGCGCGGGTTCGTCGACAGCCTCAGGATTCACCGCGTGGTGCGCTGCACGCCACGCCGCGGGGGGTCATTGCGTACGGTGGGGACGAGTCTCGAGGAGCTCTCGGCGATGACGAGGCGATCGTCGCCATCGATCACGACAGTTCCCGTGCACGGCGCATCACGACATGCATCGCTGCGTGAACGTGGAGGTCGGCGTGACGCACGAGAAGGAGCGGGCTCCCGCACTGTCGGCCCCCTGCCCGAGACGTCGCGTTGCCCAACGCGCGTGCGCGTGAGTGGGGCCAGCGACGGCGTACCGCGACTGCGCCGCCGGTGATTGGTCGACATCATCCTCGGCACCGCGCTGACCGCGCCCGGTGGCCTGGCAACCGCCCTCAAGCCACTCGGCGCAGGCGGTCAGCGCGGCCTCGTCCGGCCTGGATCCACGCCGAGGACCGTGGCGCCGTGCCCGGGCTGGGCACGTGCGGCGGTCCAGGGTCCCCGCCCCGCGCCGACGCGTGTCCTACGGCTCCGGTGGTGGGGAGTTGGGCCGAGCAGTCGCCGGACAGTCGTCGCGGCATGCCCCCCGGATGGGCCGCATGGGCAGGCACCACCCGATGCTGAGCTGGTGGCGTCCGCTGCGGCGGATGTCGGGTTGCCAGTGCCCGACGATCCCCAGGACGGCGATTGCCGTGGGGGGCACGACAAAGGCCCCCGCGCAGACCAACACCACCAAGACGACCGCCATACGAACTCCGTCGTCGGGACGTGCGCCCGATGTGAGCACGATAGTGCGTGGTCGTGTCCATGGCGCCCGAGCGAAGTCAATCTCGTGAGGTAAGACCTCCTCGTCGTGAGGTGCTCGGGCTGCGTAGTCAGGACCGGGTGTCGCGCGCGAGGAGGCGGCGGGGCCACGAGCGATCTGTCGTCGCGTCATGCTCGGCGAACCCGCGCGCCTCGATCGGCCAGCGCGGTCACGCCGAGCAGAAGCACCACGACCTGCGCCGCGTCGGCTTGGGCTTCGTCGTGGCCCGCGCCGGCACGATCCCACTGCTCGGCCACGCCGACGCGGGTGACCGTCCTGACGTCACCCCGTCCCAGCTCTACAAGTTCTTCGGCTTCGACACCTACGCGCCGCGGAGTTGAACGGACTTCGGTCATACGAGACCCGTGCCGTGATACAGCACCTGATTTGGGAGGACGTCGACACCGTGGGAAACATCCCGGAAGGTCGCAGGAGGGGCTAGGGGGCGACCTCGACGCGATCACGGCCGTTCTCCTTGGCGCGGTACAGGGCGGCGTCGGCTCGCGAGAGCAGCAACTCCTGGATCTCGTTCAGTCGACGCATCGCCAGGCCGACGCTGACCGTGACGATCGGGAGGTCGGGCGTGGCGCGCGCGACCCGCTCGCGGATCCGATCTGCGGCGAGGCCGGCACCGGTGCCGTCGACGTTGGAGAGCAGCACGAGGAACTCCTCGCCGCCGAGGCGGAAGGACGGGTCGCTCGGGCGCACGCTCTGGAGAATCGCGTGCGCGATCCGCTGCAGCACGAGGTCGCCGACGGCGTGGCCGAAGGTGTCGTTGACGGCCTTGAAGTGGTCCACGTCGACCATCAGCGCGGCCATCTGCGGCTCGGCGTTGCGGTCGTCGAAGGCCGCGAGCTGGTGGTAAGTGTCGGCGAGCGAGGCACGGTTGCGCAGTCCAGTCAGCGGGTCGTAGATCGCGCGCGTGTGCCACTCCGAGAGTTCGAGGTCGGCGGTGCGCCGCAGGATCTCGCGCTCGAGGCCGACCTCGACCAGCGAGATGATCTGGTTCAGCACCACGAGCGTCGCGTCGCTCGGCACCCACCGCTCGCGAAAGCCCCAGAGCATCACTCCGTCGATCGTGCCCGTCGAGGGCGACCGCATCGCCAGGACGAGCCGGTGGTCCGGCGCGACGGTCTGCCCGGCGAGCACGCTGGCCACGTCCTCGGGCGGGACGTCGCGGTGCCCGGCGTAGTCGTCCTCGCGCTCGAAGCGAAACAGCACCCCGTTGGTGCCCGCCCACAGCTCGAAGTACTCGGCGCCGAGCGTCTTCTCGGCCAGGCCCGCGAGGTGCGCGGCGACTGTCGAGAAGTCGTGCTCCTTCACGAGGGTGTTGATGATGCCGTGGATTGTCCGGTTCGCCGCGAAGAGGAACGAGAGACCGGGGTCGTCGGGCGTGAGCAGGAGGGCCCCGCAGTCGAGGTCGCTGAGGGCGCTGATTGCCAAGTCGGTGAAGTCCTCGGTGATGATGCGTCCGTGCTGGGGTGCGATCATCCGCGGGTTCGCCGATCGCACTGCGAGCAGCGCGTGTGCGAGCACGTCGCGACTCGCCACGGAATAGACGTGGAAGCGCTGGATCGCGTCGATATTTTCAGGGGCGTCCACGAAGAGCGTGGACCCGGACTCGAAGCTGCCGAAGAGGTCCGAGCTGAAGAGGACTCTCGAGCGCTCGTCGAAGGTCGCGAAGGCCCCGGCCGAGCGCAGGTACGGCGTGGGCAGGAAGTGCAAGGTCCGGTCGTCCAGCTCGATGCGGTGGCGCCCGTCGTCGATGCTGTGCAGGGGGATGGCCAAGCCCGCGCGGCGCAGCGACCCGTGGGCCCGCCAGTGGGTGACGACTGCGACCTCGGGGTGCAGCCCGCGCGAGAGGAGGTGGGGCAGGGCCGCGACCTTGTCGGCGTCGGGTTGGCTGGACACGATCCAGCGCACGTTACGCAGACCGACCACCGCGTTGATCCGTTCCGCCGTCTCCTCGGCGCCGAGTGACGATCCGGGGTCGATGACGACGGAGCGATCGCCCTGCTCGATGAGATAAACGTTGCTCGGAAACGACCCGTCGGCCATCGCGGCGCCGACCCACCACGTGCGGTCGCCGAGTTCGATGCCCCGGTCGTACGAAAGGTCGCTCACCGTGTCTGGTCCCCTCCAATCGGCGCTCGCGCCGACTCCCCGATGAATGGATAGCACCAGCGTGCCCGCCCGTGCGATCGTGCGCCCCGGCGGCGGCGTCGCGTCGTGGACGACGCCGCCGGGCTGGAAGCCGTGAGACGCGTGGACGAGAAGTCCCGTTGGATCCGTTGCTGCGCTGACGAGTTGAGCCCAAGCGGTGGAAACCGCCCAAGGACGACTCACCGGGTATCGCGCTGACCCCTTGAGGCCGCCCTCTCTCGCTGGGTCGTTGCCGGGTCCTGTTGTGCTCGTGCGTGGCGTGCACCAATCCAGAGCCGGAGGAGTGATCCGGCCGTAGCGTCGGCCCGATCACTCCGTGGTCAGCGCGACCGCGAACGGGTTCGACGGTTCGCATTCCGATGGCTCGAGCAGGGCGGTACGGCGCATGTCGGGAGAGTGGCGAATCATGACTCCGGCGATAGCGTCTTCGGGATTCCTAGGGTGGGCGAACGCCTCGTTCGCGTTGGCGTCGGTGTCGCCTTCATCGAGACGCTCTTGAGAATCCGCTCATCTTCGCGACCGAGAGCGGGGAGGGACGCGAGCCGGTCGTCGCGCCGGATTGGCCCGCGCACCATGCCGGGCGCAGGAACGGGTCTGCCCCGACTGGTTCATCGAGACCCGGTCGACCTCGCGTCGGTGCCGGACATGAGTCCATCGCACCAGGACGACATCACCGCCGACCGCGCGGGCCACGTCGTCGGTGTTGACTTCCGGAACCAGCACGTCCCCGGTGACGAGGCCTCGATGCCGTGGGTTGGCGTCGAGGCTGGACGTACTCGGATCGGGGTACCCCTGGAGTTTGGTGGCGGCCCGTCTCAGCGGGCCAGGTGGCGCAGCACGTAGTTGAGAACTCCGCCATGGCGGTAGTAGTCGGCCTCGGTCGCGGTGTCGATGCGCAGGCGCACCGGGAACTCCGTGACCGCACCGCTCGTGCGCGTCACGCGCACCGTGACCTCGGGGATGGTCTCGCTGCGGTTGAGCGGCTCGAGGCCGACGACGTCGAACACCTCGGTTCCCTCCAGCTCGTGGGTGGCGGCCGACTCGCCGGCCCGGTACTGCAGGGGGAGGACCCCCATGCCCACCAGGTTGGCGCGGTGGATGCGCTCGAAGCTCTCGGCGAGCACCGCGCGCACGCCCAGCAGGCGCGTGCCCTTGGCCGCCCAGTCGCGGCTCGATCCGCTGCCGTACTCCTTGCCTCCTAGCACCACCAGGGGGGTCCCCTCGGCGGCGTAGGCCATGGCGGCCTCGTAGATCGAGGTCTCGGTGCCCTCGGGCAGCTTGACCGTGACGCCGCCCTCGGTGCCCGGGGCCATCTGGTTGCGCAGGCGGATGTTGGCGAAGGTGCCGCGCATCATGACCTCGTGGTTGCCCCGGCGGGTGCCGTAGCTGTTGAAGTCCTCGGGCGCCACGCCCAGCTCGGTCAGGTAGCGGCCGGCGGGGACGTTGGTGCGGATCGAGCCGGCCGGCGAGATGTGGTCGGTCGTGACCGAGTCGCCGAGCTTGGCCAGGACCCGCGCGCCGCGGACGTCCTCCACGCGGCCGGGCTCGGCGCCCAGGTTCTCGAAGAACGGCGGGCGCTTGACGTAGGTCGAGTTCGCGTCCCAGGCGTAGGTGGGCGCGGCGGTCGCCGCGATGGCCCGCCAGCGCTCGTCGCCGCTGAAGGCGGCCGCGTAGCGCTCCTGGAACATGGCCGGGGTCAGCGAGGCGCGCACCGCCGCGGCGACCTCGGCGTCGGTGGGCCACAGGTCGGCCAGCATCACGGGCGTCCCGGAGGCGTCGGTGCCGAGGGGCTCGGCCGACAGGTCGATGTCGATGGTCCCCGCCAGCGCGTAGGCGACGACCAGCGGGGGACTGGCCAGGTAGTTCTGCTTGACGTCGGGGTGGATGCGCCCCTCGAAGTTGCGGTTGCCCGAGAGCACCGACACGACCGAGAGGTCGTGGGCGCTCACCGCCTCGGACACGCCGGCCAGCAGCGGGCCGGTGTTGCCGATGCACGTCGTGCAGCCGAACCCCGCCAGGTAGAAGCCGAGCTTCTCGAGCGGGGCGACGAGGTCGGCGCGCTCGAGGTAGTCCATGACGACCCGGCTGCCCGGGGCCAGCGAGGTCTTGACCCACGGCGCGACCGCGAGGCCTCGCTCGACGGCGCGCTGGGCGAGCAGGCCCGCGGCCACCAGCACCGCGGGGTTCGAGGTGTTGGTGCACGACGTGATCGCGGCCACCACGACCGCCCCGTCGCGCAGCTGCGCCGCGGCGTCGGTGCCCGCGACGGTCTCGGGCTCGCGCGCCAGGGCCGTGCGGAAGGCCTGACGGGCGCTGGCCAGCGTGACGCGGTCCTGGGGGCGCTTGGGCCCGGCCAGGCTGGGCTCGACGGTGCCCAGGTCGAGCTCGACGTACTCGGAGTAGACCGGGTCCTCGGCGGGCTCGCCCCACACGCCCTGAGCCCGGGCGTAGGCCTCGACCAGGGCGACGTGCTCGGCGTCGCGCCCCGTGAAGCGCAGGTAGTCGATGGTCACCTGGTCGATGGGGAAGATGGTGCAGGTGGCGCCGTACTCGGGGGACATGTTGCCGATGGTGGCGCGCGTCTCGAGCGACAGGGCGGCCACGCCCGGCCCGTAGGCCTCGACCAGCTTGCCCACGACGCCGTGGCGGCGCAGCAGCTCGGTGATGGTGAGCACGACGTCGGTCGCGGTGATGCCCTCGCGGGTCGCGCCGGTCAGGCGCAGTCCCACGACTGGCGGGATGAGCATCGAGGTCGGCTGGCCCAGCATCCCGGCCTCGGCCTCGATGCCGCCCACGCCCCAGCCCAGCACCCCCAGGCCGTTGACCATGGTGGTGTGCGAGTCGGTGCCCACCACGGTGTCGAAGTAGGCGACGCCCTCGTGCTCGAAGACGACGCGCGCCAGGTGCTCGAGGTTGACCTGGTGGCAGATGCCCATCCCGGGGGGCACGACGCGGAAGCGGTCGAAGGAGCCCTGGGCCCACTTGAGGAAGGTGTAGCGCTCGCCGTTACGGCCGTACTCGATGTCCACGTTCTGCTCGTAGGCGGCAGGCGTGCCGGTGCGCTCGAGGATGACCGAGTGGTCGATGACCAGCTCGACGGGGACCAGCGGGTTGATGCGCGCCGGGTCGCCGCCGAGCTCGATGATGGCGTCGCGCATCGCGGCCAGGTCCACCACGGCGGGCACGCCGGTGAAGTCCTGCATCAGCACCCGCTCGGGCGTGAAGGCGATCTCGCGCGCGTCCTCGCCGGCGGCCTCGCCGTGGCGCGTGGGCGTCTCGCCCCAGCGCGCCAGCGCCTCGATGTCCGCCGCGGTGACCTTGGCGCCGTCCTCGTGGCGCAGCAGGTTCTCGAGCAGCACCTTGACCGCGTAGGGGAGGCGCCCGACGCCCAGGGCCTCGAGGGCCGGGGCGCGCAGCGAGTGGTAGGCGAGGTCCCGTCCGTTGACGTGCAGCGTGGCGGCCGAGGCAAAGGAGTCGCGTGAGGTCATGGCACCATTCTGCCCCGTCCCTCCGGACCCCGCGAACGGCCCGGCGTGCGAGACTGGTCCGATGGAGACGGTGAGCGAGATCCTGGCCGCGCGGCTCCAGACGGCCTTCGATCGCGTGGCGCCGGGCGCCGACCCGGTGCTGCGGCCCTCGGAGCGGGCCGACTTCCAAGCCAACGGCGCCCTGGCCCTGGCGCGCGCACTCGGTCGCGCCCCGCGCGACCTCGCCCAGGAGATCTGCGCGCACCTCGACCTGGCCGGCGTGGCCGAGGTCGAGCTGGCCGGGGCGGGCTTCCTCAACGTCACCCTGAGCGCCGGCTTCCTCGACGAGCGGTTGCGGGCCCTGGCGGGCGACGCGCGCCTCGGCGTGCGCCCGGCCGACCCGGTGCGCACGGTCGTGATCGACTACTCGGCCCCCAACGTCGCCAAGGAGATGCACGTCGGGCACCTGCGCTCGACGGTCATCGGCGACGCGCTGGCGCGCGTCGAGCGACTGGTGGGCAACCGCGTGATCGCGCGCAACCACGTGGGCGACTGGGGCACGCCCTTCGGGATGCTCATCGAGCACCTGATCGACCAGGGCGAGGACGCCGGGTCCGCCGAGCTGGCCGTGGGCGACCTGACCGCCTTCTACCAGGACGCGCGCGCCGCCTTCGACGCGGACGAGGCGTTTCGCGAGCGCAGCCGGGCGCGCGTCGTGGCCCTCCAGGCCGGCGACCCCGAGACGCGACGGCTGTGGCGGCTGCTGGTGGACCAGTCGGTCGCCTACTTCAGCGAGGTCTACGCGCGCCTGGGTGTGACCCTGCGGTCCGAGGACATCCGCGGCGAGTCCTCCTACAACGACGACCTGGCCGGCGTGGTCGCCGACCTCGACGCTCTCGGGCTGCTCGTCGACAGCGACGGGGCGCGCTGCGTCTTCCCGCCGGGCTTCGCCAACCGCGACGGCGAGCCGCTGCCCCTCATCGTCCAGAAGCGCGACGGGGGCTTCGGCTACGCGGCGACGGACCTGGCCGCCGTGCGCGACCGCGTGACGCGCCTCGGGGCCGACACGATGCTCTACGTCGTGGGCACGCCCCAGGCCCAGCACTTCTCCATGGTCTTCGCCGTGGCCCGCCTGGCCGGGTGGCTGCCCGACGCGGTGCGCTGCGAGCACGTGGCCTTCGGCAACGTGCTGGGCGCCGACCACAAGATGCTCAAGACCCGCAGCGGGGGCACCGTCAAGCTGATCGACCTGCTCGACGAGGCGATCGCCCGCGCCGACCAGGCGCTGGTCGAGCGCGGCGCCACCGGCGACGAGGCGTCACGGCGCGCGCTGGCCGAGCAGATCGCGCGCGCCGCCATCAAGTACGCGGACCTGTCCACCGAGCGCCAGCGCGACTACGTCTTCGACCTCGAGCGCATGGTCGCCTTCGAGGGCGACACCGGCCCCTACCTCCAGTACGCGCACACGCGGGTGCGCTCGATCCTGCGCCGCGCCGGCGCCACGACGGTCGCGCCCCCAGCGCGCTTCGCCCTCGACGAGCCCGCCGAGCGGGCCCTGGGGCGCGCGCTGCTCGACTGGCCCGACGCGCTGGCCGCCACGCGCGCCAGCGCCCAGCCGCACCGGCTCTGCGGCTACCTGTTCTCCCTGGCCCAGGCGTTCACCGCCTTCTACGAGGCCTGCGCGGTCCTGGGCGCCCCCGAGCCGGTGCGCACCCAGCGCCTGGCCCTGTGCGACCTCACGGCGCGCACGCTGGCCCAGGGACTCGACACGCTGGGGATCGAGGCGCCCGAGCGCATGTAAGGAGGAGCCATGCAAGTTCGCGCGGTCGTGGTCACCGAGGCCGGGGGGCCCTTCGAGCCCGTCACCATCGAGGTCGACCCACCCGTCGCCCACGAGGTCCAGGTGCGCATGTCCTTCGCCGGCCTGTGCTGGTCCGACGAGACGCTGCGCCAGGGCGGCATCACCCTGCCGATCGACCTCCTGCGCCTGGTGAGCGGGCGCGACTCGGTCTTTCCCATCGTGGCGGGCCACGAGGGGTCGGGCATCGTCGAGGCCGTGGGACCCGAGGTCCACGGGCTGGCCCCCGGCGACCACGTGGCCATCTCCTTCGTCCCGTCGTGTGGCACGTGTGACTACTGCCGCTCGGGCCGTCCCTACCTGTGCGACCTCATGGCGACCATCGTCGCGGGCCCCCAGATCAGCGATGGCACCTACCGGCACCGGCTCGAGGGCGTCGAGCTCAATCGCATGTGCCAGGTCGGGGCCTTCGCCGAGCGCGTGGTGGTCCACGAGGCGTCTCTGGTCAAGCTCGACGGCTGGCTCGACCTGCGCGCGAGCGCGCTCATCAGCTGCGGGGTGTCGACGGGCTGGGGCTCGGCGGTCAACCGCGGCCAGGTGCGCGCCGGCGACGTCGTCGCCGTGGTGGGCTGCGGCGGCGTGGGCTCGGGGGCCATCCTCGGGGCGCTGCAGGCGGGCGCGCGCGCGGTGATCGCCATCGACACCGACCCGTCCAAGGTGGAGCGGGCCCGCGCCCTCGGGGCGACCCACGGCTGCGCCACGACGCTCGACGCGGCCTTCACGATCCTGCCCGAGCTCACCTGGGGCAAGAACTGCGACGTCGTGATCCTCACGGTGAATAAGCTCCACGGCGACCTGATCGAGCAGGCCCGCTCCATCACGGCCAAGGGCGGCACGGTGGTGCTGACCTCGCTCGCGCCCGCCGACGTGCTCCAGGTCGACTTGAACGCGTCGCTGTTCGCCATGTACAACCAGGACCTGCGCGGCACGGTGTTCGGGGCGGGCAACCCGCGCCTGCAGATCCCGATGCTGGCGCGCTGGCACCACGAGGGCCGCCTGCCCGTCGACGACCTGATCACCCGGGAGTACGACCTCGAGGAGGTCGACCAGGGCTACGCGGACCTGCGTGCCGGGCGCAACGTGCGCGGCGTGGTGCGCTTCGCGGGGACCTGAGGCCCCGGCCGGGGCGGCCGCGGGCCGTGGCGGTGCGGCGGCCGACGTCGGTAAGGTCGGCGGACGTGACCTGCGAGACGACGAGTGACCGCGCCGGCGTGGCGGGGCTCTTCCCGCCGAGCGCCGCGGTCGTCGGGGGCCGCCTGGAGGTGGGCGGGTGCGCCCTGAGCGACGTGGCCGAGCGCTTCGGCACCCCGACGCTGGTGCTCGACGAGGCCGCGCTGCGCGCCCGGGCGCGTCGCTACGTCGACGGCCTCGCACGACGCTGGCCGGCCTCGCGCGTCGTGTGGGCGTCCAAGTCGCTGCCCGTGACCGCGATCTACCGGCTGATGGGCGAGGAGGGACTCGGGGCCGACGTGGCGGGCGGGGGCGAGCTCGAGATGGCTCTCGCGGGCGCGATGGACCCCGCGAACCTCGTGCTGCACGGCAACGCCAAGACCGACGCCGAGCTGACGCGGGCGCTGGCCGTGGGCGTGGGCCTGATCGTGGTGGACAACCTCGACGAGCTCGACCGGCTCGAGCGCCTGGCCCGCGGGCCCCAGGCGGTGCTGCTGCGCGTGACCCCGGGAGTCGAGGCCGCGACCCACGAGGCCATCGCGACGGGTCACGTCGACTCCAAGTTCGGCCTCAGCCCGCGCGACCTGGCCGAGGCGCGCCGGCGCCTCGCGGGCCATCGCCACCTGCGCCTCGAGGGCCTGCACGTCCACGTGGGCTCCCAGATCACCTCGACCGCGCCCTTCGTCGCCGCCCTGGAGGCGATCGCCCCGCTCGGCGACTTCCCCGTCTACGACCTGGGCGGGGGGCTCGGCGCGCGCTACACCGACGCCGACCAGCCGCCGAGCGTCGAGGAGTACCTCGACGCGCTCACCGGCGCGGCGCGCACGCTGCTGCCCGCGGGCGCGACGATGCTCATCGAGCCGGGGCGCTCGATGGTCGCCGAGGCGGCGTGCACGCTCTACCGCGTGGTGGGCGTCAAGCGCCAGGCGACGCGTCGGTTCGTCGCGGTCGACGGGGGCATGGCCGACAACCTCGAGGTCTCCCTCTACGGCCAGCGCTTCGCCGCAACCCTGGTCGACCGCGTGGGCGGCGGCGACACCTACGCGCTGGTGGGGCGCCACTGCGAGTCGGGCGACCAGCTGATCGACGCGGTCGCGCTGGACGCGCCGGCGCCCGGCGACGTGCTGGCGGTGCCCGTCACCGGCGCCTACTGCCTGACCATGGCCAACAACTACAACGGCGCCCTGCGCCCCCCGGTCGTCTTCGTGCGCGACGGCGACGCGCGCGCGGTCGTGCGCCGCGAGACCTACGCCGACCTGCTCGCGCGCGACGTCCCGGCCTGACGCGCCCCGGCGCGAGGAGGGTCCGCGCGGGTCTACCATGCGGTGCTGGCGCAACGAGGCGTGGATGGCTTCGCGGCGCCCCGGGTGGGTCAGCGGGCGCGACGAGGCGACTGCCGAGGCGAGGAGTTCTATGGGGGGCGAGGAGACGTCGCACGGGGACAACGCGGTTCCGGTTGTCCCCGTGCGCCATGTCGGGCGCTGGATCGCCGGTGCGGTGATCCTGGTGCTGGTGGCCATGCTGGTCCACACCCTGTGGTCCAAGGTGCCCACCGGCCAGCGGGCCTGCGCGGGCGCGGGCGCCGCCCGCCACTGCCACGGGCTGGTCAACTGGCGCTTCAGCTGGAACGTGGTGTTCCACTACTTCACCACCTCCGAGATCCTCCACGGCCTGGTGCTCACCATCGAGCTGACGGTGCTGGCCATGGCGGTGGGGATCATCCTCGGGGTGCTGATCGCCGTCATGCGCCTGTCGCCCAACCGGCTGCTGTCGGCCCCGGCCTGGAGCTACACCTGGTTCTTCCGGGGGACCCCGGTCTACGTCCAGCTGCTGTTCTGGTTCAACATCTCGGCCATCTACCCGACCCTGACGCTGGGGATCCCCTTCACCAGCGTGGCCTTTCTCCACATCAACGCGGTCACCTTGTTCACCCCCTTCACCGCGGGCCTGGTGGGCCTGGGGCTCAACGAGGGCGCCTACATGTCCGAGATCGCCCGCTCGGGCCTGATCGCGGTGGACGAGGGCCAG